>VGNE01000024.1 GCA_016866215.1 Chloroflexota bacterium
GATCAACCGCCTTCGCACCTATGATATTTACCACGCCCGCGTCGCAGATTGTGCCGCCTGTCCTTTACGCTCGCGCTGTTTGAGCAAGGCGCACACCTCGCGCAGGTATCTTTCCATCCAAGTCGATAGCCAGCAGCCCAACCTGTTCGATGAGATGAAGGTGAAGATCGATAGTGAAGTCGGCAAGCGCATCTATGCCAGACGGCTGGATCGTGGTGCCGGTCTTTGCCAACCTCTGTGTACAAATGCGGATGCATCCCTTCAGCTTGCGCTCCAAACGTAAAGTAGATGTACAATGGACGCGTACGCGGTTCGCTCTGGTTCACCATATCGGCAAGATCCACTCCTTTGGGGGGCTGATCTAGCCCATTCAGCCCTCCAACAACCGGTCCCAACCGTACTCTGGCTGTAAAGTCGGGCGCTGGCGCCCGGCGCTCGAAGGCATAGTTGGGTTTTTCGACAGTCTCGTTAGCACGCAGCGTGCAAAACGAAAGTTGCAATAAAAATCGAAGCTGAAACGAGTAAAATTAGCGGTGGAAAAAGGAGTAAAAATGACTCTCCAACAAATTACTATCGAAATTCCAGAAAAGGTACTTCTCGCAGAAAAGACGGACGCTGAATCTTTTGGACGTGAAATTCTCGTTTTAGCGGCAGTCAAGTTATTTGAAATTGGCAGGCTTTCTTCTGGGCGTGCATCTGAACTCGCAGGAATGTCCAGAATTGAGTTTTTGCTCAACTTGAATCGCTACAAGGTTTTTCCTTTCGCCGCCGAACTTGATGACTTAGAAAACGCACATGCCTAAAGCAATCAGCAATACTTCCCCGCTGCTTTATCTTTACAAGATTGGCGCAATAAATTTGCTTCCAAAAATGTTCGATGAAGTTTGGACAGCCGAACCCGTCAAGAACGAATTATTGACGGGACGTAGTAAAGGCTATGATGTTCCAAATCCAGCAGATTACGCTTGGCTAAGTATTGTTAATCCAAAATCCATGCCTTCTGAATGGCTTGCATTAGATTTAGGCGCAGGTGAACTTGGCGCAATGGCTTTAGCGTTGGAAAATCCAGACCATATTGTTTTACTGGACGATATGCTTGCACGCCGAACGGCTCAAGTAGCAGGCTTGCAGGTTTGGGGAACTTTGAAAGTTTTACTGGAAGCAAAATCTCAAGGTTTGATTGAAAAAATTGAACCTTTCATATCAAAATTAAGTGAGGCAGGCATGTGGATTTCTGCCGAAGTAAAGCAGCGCATTCTTATTTTGGCGGGCGAGTCTTAAGGCTACAAGCGTGCCACCGATTAACAGCAGTGTCAAGGGGGGAGAGAGTCCAATTTCCTGGGTGATCTTCCACGGCTGTGAAGGCGGCCGTTTTTTTCTTTTTCACCCCGGGAGTTCTTTTTTGGGGAAACGCTTCGCCATCCCCGATCGTCTCTTTTTTCAGAAGGGGTTCAAGTCCTGTTTTTGATTCAACTCGATCTTTGGGAATTCCCCGCTGCATGAAAACGAGAACAGCCGCTGAAGGAGCGCCGTTCCCGTTTGGACTTGGGGGTAAGCCTATTTTACCCGAAGTTCGACGCGGGAGTGCGCCTTGGCTGTCCTACGCGGGAATGCCCAATTCCTCCATCCGCGCCAGAACTTCCTCTCTCGAAGCCACCCGCCGCGGCACATTCCTGCGCACGAAGCGCGTGATGTCGGTCTCGACGCCCAACTTCATCAGGGCGTACTTGGCGAACTGCTTGTAGGTCAAACCCAGGCGCGCAGTTTCATCCATATCCCAGGACAACACCAGCATTTTATAAGCCAGGTCTTCTTCGTTCGCATGTTCGTCGGTCTCGTCCTTCGTCAACACGTGCCAGACCGCCACCAGCAACTTCCGCGCGATCACCACGATCGCCTGATTCGGTTTGCGCATCCGTCGCAGGTACTTCTCGTACTGTTCTTTCCAGTACGACGAGCTGCGCACCGCACGCCAGGCGGCTTCCACCAGCGCCCAGCGCAACTCTTTGCGCCCGCTCTTGGTGATGCGTTTCTCGATGTGTTCCTTCCCGCTGTCATGCACGCCCGCTCCCAAGCCCGCATGGCCCACCAACTTCTTCGCTTCCGGGAAACGGCGAATGTCGCCGATCGCCGCATACACGGTCATGGCTGTGATCACTCCAAAACCAGAGATGTGCAGAAAGCGACCGATCTCTTCGTCTTCTGCCGCGATGCTTGTCATCTCTTTCTCGATCCGCGCTTCCTGCCCTTCGGCAAATTGCAGTGTTTCCAGGTCGCTTTGCATATTTAGCTTTTCCAGTTTGCACAGCCTCAATGGCGCGTGGCAATTGTTATCAAAGCTGCTGAAATTTTAAAACATGCGTGCTATAATTTCTGCTAGGGTGTCTTTCGGCACACTAATTCAAACAAATGGAAGGAGATTCTCATGAACCAAGGTAAGAGCACCACCAAGAAGACCGCGCAGAAGTCTGCCAAGGAGAGCACCACCGCGATCGGCAAGACGTCCAAGGGCTTCACGGACGAGGAACGAGCCGCGATGAAAGAGCGCGCCCAAGAGCTGAAGGCGGCCGCGCGCGCGGACAAGGACAAAGCGGACGGGGAAAGCGCCGTGCTCGCGAAGATCGCCGAGATGCAGGAACCGGATCGCGCCATGGCCAGGCGGCTCCATGCGATCATCAAAGCCAGCGCGCCAGCCCTCTCGCCGACAACCTGGTACGGGATGCCCGCATACGCCAGGGATGGCAAAGTCATCTGCTTCTTCCAAAGCGCGCAGAAGTTCAAATCGAGGTACGCGACCTTCGGATTCAGCGACAAGGCGAACCTGGATGAAGGCGCCATGTGGCCGACGGCTTTCGCGCTGAAGGAATTGATTGCCTCTGAAGAGGCAAGGATCGCCGCGCTCGTGAAGAAAGCGGTGAGCTGAGGACTGATCTCGCCACTGGCCCCCGTCCTAGGCCGGATCGTCGGTCGGGACGAGGCGTTCCCGCGTGACGAGAACGCGCACCATCGTGTGCCGAACTACAAAAGGCGTAACAAAAAATTAAACCGCCCACCGGTTAACAGCAGTGTCATGGGATAAGCACTCCGAATTTGAAAATTGATCTCAAAATGAAAAAATGGTCCCGAATGCAAAACATTTGGAGCCGTTTTTGTTTCCTGCTTTCATGATTTTCAAGCTGGAGACGGCTTTCCATGCCCCCGCCCTATTTTTTGTTTTCAGGATGGGGTTGTTGCTGTCCAACGGAAATACTGTATTGATTATTCGATCTTCTGAAGTTCAGGCCTCAGCGCCAGCAGCTCAACTTCGCTTGCCAATCTGCGGGGATACTTTGGATTGAGCGCCACGCGTGTCAGATCATGTCCAATTCCAAGTCGCATCAAGTAGTAATGAGCAAATTGCTGCGGGTCAGTCCGTCTCGCGCTTCTTCCTTCATTTGCCATGCCCAGGTCAGGTATTTATAGGCAATCCGTTCCTGGCTAAAGTGTCGATAGGTCTGCGCCTTTTCTCAAGCGCAACAATTCGTATTTCGCAAACTGTTGGGTCAGGGATGATTGTTGCCTTACTCTGAAAAAGCGACATTTCAACCGCAGACTTACACAGATAAATTGGTTTAAGAGCGATTCCGCTCAACAAGGCGGGCATCTGATAAATTCTTCAGGGAGAACAAAAAAGACATCCGAAATCTGCCGGGTCTCGGAGGTCTTGTGTCATTTACGCCACCCTTATCTTCTTATCCAAATACACATCCTGAATTGTATTCAGCAATTTCACGCCTTCCGCCATCGGGCGCTGGAAGGCTTTGCGCCCGGAGATCAGACCCTGTCCACCCGCACGTTTGTTGATGACGGCAGTCGCCGCGGCTTCAGCGAAGTCATTTTCACCCGAGGCACCGCCGCTGTTGATCAGCCCGACGCGCCCCATGTAACAGTTCGCCACCTGGTAGCGGCACAGGTCAATGGGATGGTCGCTGGTCAGGTCACTGTAGATGCGCTTGTCCAGTTTGCCGTAGGAGATGCTCTCTGCGTTCAAGGCGATGAATCCGCCATTGTTCTCCGCCAGTTTCTGCTTGATGATATCCGCTGAAATCGTGACACCGAGATGATTCGCTTGCCCGGTCAGGTCCGCCGAGACGTGATAATCCTTGTCCTGCTTGAAGGCTGAATTGCGCAGGTAACACCACAGGATGGTCGCCATGCCCAGTTCATGCGCCAGCGCGAACGCCTCCGCGATCTCGATCAGTTCGCGATGCGAGTCGTCTGAGCCGAAATAGATCGTCGCGCCGACCGCCGCCGCGCCCATGTCGTACGCCTGTTCCACCGTGCCGAACAGGATCTGCTCGTAACTGTTCGGGTAGGTCAGCAGTTCGTTGTGGTTGATCTTCACGATGAAGGGAATCTTGTGCGCGTACTTGCGGGACATCAACCCCAGCACACCGAAGGTCGAAGCGACGGCATTGCATCCGCCCTCGATGGCAAGTTTGATGATGTTCTCCGGGTCGAAGTAATCGGGATTCTTGGCGAAACTCGCGCCGCCCGAATGCTCGATGCCCTGGTCAACGGGCAGGATGGACAGGTATCCCGTCCCGCCGAGACGTCCGTTCCTGTACATCCACGCCAGGTTATTCAGAACACGGGGATTGCGGTCGGATTGGAGAAAGATCCGGCCCAAAAAATCAGGACCGGGCAGGTGCAGACGCTCCTTCGAGATTTTGGGAGAATTGAAACCAAGCAGGGATTCCGCCTTGGCGCCCAGCAGGGATTGTATATCGGTCGTCATTGTTTTACTCCTGAAATGAATGTGTAGGCGGGAGCCGCTTCGTAAGTGACTGCCACCTCTGTGATACAGGTTGAAACGGGAAATTTGTTTCGCTTGATTATAACCAGAAACTACGGCTATAATGGTCTGGCAAGACTAAATTCGTCGAAATGCGTATATCACGCAGGAGGCTCACATGAGTGATTTCTTTGAAAAAGTAAGTAGTCAGGTTGACCCGTTCAAGAAACTTCTTTCCTACATCCCCGGTTTCAGCGGCTATATTGAAAGGCAGAACCGCCGCGACGCAGACAAGGTTTTGCGTGATACAGTAGCGCGCCGTTTTGAAGAACTTTGGGGGCGTGCATCAAATTTGCAGGTTGAATTGGTCAGCAGCGACAGGATCAAATATGTGGACGATATGGAAAAAGCCGCGCTCGCGTTGCGCACCTTGATTGACAAGATCAGCAGAGCGGCGCGCGGATATTCCGGGCTGTTTGATGCCGTCAAGATCAACGAGAAGGAACTCGAAGCGATCTATCAATTCGATGTCGCATTCTTCACCCTCGGCGATCAAGTGAGCAGCGCGCTTGACAATGTCGAAGCCAGCCTTGGCGATGAGGCCGCCCTGCCTGCCGCGATTCGCAATCTCACATCCCTTGCCCGCCTTGCCGTGGAGACCTTTGAGCGCCGCTCTGAGGTTGTTACGGGAAGCGGACAGTAAATTATATACGTCATTGCGAGGGCGCTCTTGTTCCGCATGTTTTTGCGGCCCGAAGCGTCGCCGTGGCGCCGTGGCGATACAATCTCCAACACAACAAGGAGATTGCTTCCCTTCGACACGGTGAGCGAAAGTCGAACCGTCAGGACAGGCGTCGGGAAGAGCACCCTCCTCGCAACGACATAATCCAATCCTATGTGGCACGAATACATCAACGCAACATCCACCGATGAGGTGGTAAAAATTTTAGGGGAAAAGAAGGAACGCGCCCGCATCATAGCTGGCGGCACCGACCTCATCCTCGAACTTGAGCGCGGCGTCCGTAAAGGGATCGACATTCTTGTTGATGTTTCGCGCATCCCCAATCTCGATCAAATCACAATTGACGGAGACGATGTCATTCGCCTGGGTCCGCTCGTTACGCACAATGATTGCACCGCATCCAAACTCATCCGCGCGAGAGCTTATCCACTGGCGCGCGCGGCTTGGGAAGTGGGCGCACCGCAGATCCGCAACCGCGGCACGATTGCAGGCAACCTCATCACCGCATCCCCTGCGAACGACACCATCACACCCTTGATGGCGCTTGGTGCAAGTGTGACTTTAATTTCCACGCGCGGCGAACGAACGATTCCATTAAATGAATTTTATACTGGTGTTCGCAAAACGGTCATGCAGGCAGATGAAATGCTTGTTGATATTTCCTTCCCCGCGTTGACAAAGACCCAGCGCGGGACATTCATCAAACTGGCATTGCGCCGCACCCAAGCCATCTCTTTGGTAAATGCAGCGATCATCCTTGATGTTTCGACACGAAGAGCGGGAGACGAACCGTCAACACGCGGTCTGAGAGCGGATACCGTCAAATCAGCAGTGATCACCCTCGGAGCGGTAACCCCCATCATCGTCCACGCAGAGGCGGCGGAAAATTTCCTCGCAAAGAAAAAACTCAACGAGAAGAATATCGCCCAAGCCGCAGAACTCGCCATGCAGGCCGCACATCCGATTGACGATGTACGCGGTTCTGCTGCATATCGTCTCGAAATGGTAAAGGTTATCATCGCGCGTGGGCTGCGTGCGATCCGCGACGAGAATGAACAGGCGGGTATGCCGAAGAAGCCGATCCTGCTTCAGGGCAAAAAGACCGCAGACCGTGGACGACAAACCGTCCATCGTCCATCGTCCATCGTCAATGTTATTGAGACAACGATCAATGGAAAAAAGTTTTCCTTCAAAAGCGGATACAACAAAACCTTATTGCGCCTGCTCCGTGAAGAAGGCCTGCTGACAGGCACCAAAGAAGGCTGTGCCGAGGGTGAATGTGGCGCCTGCACTGTCTTCCTGGATGGCAATGCGGTCATGTCCTGCCTTGTGCCTGCGCCGCGCGCGCATGGTGCACAGATTATCACCGTGGAAGGACTCGCCGCCCTCACCCCAACCCCTCTTCCTGAGGGAGAGCGGCAAGGGGTGAGGGAAAAACTTCACCCCATGCAGGAAGCCTTCATTCAACATGGCGCAGTTCAATGCGGATATTGCACGCCGGGCTTCATCATGTCTGGCGCAAAATTATTGGAAGAGAAATCAAAGCCAACCCACAACGAGATCGAACAAGCCATCACTGGAAACCTATGTCGCTGTACCGGTTATTACAAGATTGTAAAAGCGATCGAAGATGCAAGTAAAACAAAAGTGTAAGAGGCATGTATGGGTAAATACGCAAGTTCAGTGAAAAAACGATCCAAACCGAAAAATGACGGTCCGCATGTGGTCTGGCGCGGCATAGGGTGTTTGATGATGCTCATCATCCCGGCCATTTCGATTGCCGCAGGTATCGAGACCATCAAGTACGGACTGGCCAACCGTTGGGCTATCCCCTATCAATTACTGGGCTATCCAAGCCTGCCTGATCTGTTCTACCAATCCAGTGGGTTGCGAATCATTTTCGAACCCATTACCCGCGTCAATCACCTGTATGCATATTCAGCCGCCAGTGTTCTATACATGATCGCAATCGGCGGAATTATTTCTTTATTGTATGGGGTTGCATATCGGATCGTTGGACCCTCTCCCTATGGGCCGATGGATGAGCCACCTCCAAAGATAAAAACCAAAAAATACACACGCTAGGAAACCATGTCAGAGAATTCTGTTGGAAAATCATACACCCGCATTGATGCCCGCGGCAAGGTCACAGGCGAAACACTTTACTCCGGTGACCTTGCCATGACTGGCATGTTACATTTGAAAACCCTCTTTGCCGAACGCCCTCATGCGCGCGTGAAAGCCATTCACATTGAAAAAGCGCAAGCTGCAAAAGGAGTCGCGGCGGTTTACACAGCCAGGGACGTGCCGGTTAATGAATATGGTTTGCAAATCCCCGATCAACCCGTCTTGTGCGGACCTGGTTCAAGCAAACCATATACCGACATCGTCCGCTTTATCGGAGATCAGGTTGCTGTCGTTATTGCCAATTCCGAGGCCGAGGCGGACGCGGCTCTGAAGTTGATCGAAGTGGAGTACGAAGACCTGCCGCTCCTCACAGACCCGGTCACAGCCATGCGTCCCGACGCACCCCTACTCCACCCGGATCGAGGCGACACGAACGTTTGTGTCCACTACAAAATCCGCAAAGGAAATGTGGACGAAGCCCCCGCCAAAGCCGATGTGATTGTCGAAAGCGAATATCACACCCCGATACAGGAACATGCCTACCTACAGCCCGAAGCGGGCTTGGCTTATATAGACAGTGAAGGTCTTATCACAGTCGAATCTGGCGGGCAGTGGACTCACGCTGACCGTGAAACCATCGCGCACGCATTAGGCCTTCCCAACGAAAAAATCCGCGTGATCTACCCAGCCATCGGCGGAGCATTCGGCGGTCGCGAGGATCTGTCGGTGCAAATCACGCTGGCATTGGCGGCCATGAAATTGCGGAGACCGGTCAAGACCATCTGGTCGCGCCGCGAGTCGATCATCGGACACGGTAAACGCCACGCGGTTACATTGAAGGCAAAATGGGGCGCTACCAAAGAAGGCAAGCTCGTGGCCGCTGAAATCGAATTGATTGGCGACGGCGGCGCGTACATGTACACCTCCAACAAAGTGCTTGGCAACTCGGCCATTACATCCACCGGGCCTTACTTCATCCCCAATGTAAAAACGGATGTATACGGTGTTTACACAAACAACCTTCCTGGCGCGGCTTTCCGCGGTTTCGGTGCACCGCAAGCTTTGTTCATGGCAGAATCACAAATGAACAAACTGGCCGAAAAACTCGGCATGGACGCGGTTGAGTTCCGTTTGAAGAATGCGCTGAAAGACGGCGACACCATGGGCGTAGGAACTCCGGCGCCAAACCCTGTCAGTATTATTCAATGTATTGAAGCCGCGCGGGATAAATTCAAGTGGAAGAAAAAGAGAGATCATGGACAGAAGACCGTAGACCGTAAAAAAAATGGTCAATCGTCCATCGTCCGTGGTCGTGGATTCGCGGCCGGCTTCAAAAATGTCGGCTTCTCATTTGGGTATCAGGAGAACTGCTGGGCGAAAGTTGAAATTCACGGCAATGGAAAAATGGAACGCGTCGTCGTTCACCATGCCGGCGCAGAAGTTGGACAAGGCACTCACACTGTCATGGTGCAGATGGCGGCGCATGTTTTGGGTATCTCTGCAGACAAAGTGGAATTGCGGACTTCAGACTCAGCCACACAGGAAAACCCCGGCTCCGCTTCCGCATCCCGCCTGACTTTTATGGCTGGCAACTCCATCAAAGGAGCGGCGGAGTCGGCTTTGGAAAAATGGAAGGCAGAGGAACGCCCCGCGATTGCCGAGTTCAAGTATCTCGCGCCGCGTACCACGCCATTTGATAAAGAAACCGGATACTCGATGCCCAACTTCCAATATGCCTATGTCGCCCAGGCTGCAGAAGTGGAAGTGGATACCGAAACCGGTCATTTGCGTGTCATTCGCCTAGTCTCCGCTGATGACGTCGGTAAAGCCATCAACCCGGACCTTGTCATTGGGCAGATTGAAGGCGCGGTTGTACAGGCGCAGGGATATGCCATTCTCGAAGATTACAAAACAAAAGATGGCATAGTATTGACCGACCAACTCAGCACCTATCTCATCCCCACCATTTTGGATATTCCCGATTCGGTCGAATCGGTCATCGTTGAAGTGCCGGACCCGAATGGGCCTTGGGGCGCGCGCGGATTGGGCGAACTGCCCTTTCTGCCGGTTGCGCCAGCCATTGCCGCTGCCATTCACGATGCCACCGGAGTGTGGATCAACGAACTCCCATTCACGCCGGAGCGCGTTTTGCGGGCCTTGGGAAAGATCAAGTAAATAACCCCTCACCCTGCCCTCTCTCTTTGGAAGAGGGGACTCCTTTCCCCTTTGGGGAAAGGCTGGGGATGAGGGCAGATTCTACGTAAGTCCTAAAACAATCACTATGCCCTTCCCTTATCTGAATGAAACCAAGGAATTAAATGAGACCGTCCGCCGGGAAATTGGCGGATCGTTTATCGCACTAAAGGATGGAGTCACACATTACGAGCTGAGTGGACCCAAAGAAGGTCGGGCTATTGTTCTTGTGCATGGCTTCTCCGTACCTTCTTTCATCTACGATCCCACCTTTGAGTTTTTAGTGAATTCAGGCCTTCGCGTTTTACGCTATGACTTAATCGGCCGCGGATACTCAGACAAACCCCCTGCCCGATACGATATTCACCTTTTTGTAAATCAACTTAAAGACCTGCTTGATGCTCTCAAAATTTCCGAAGTGGATTTGGTTGGGCTTTCCATGGGCGCACCAGTCACCGTCGCCTTCATCGAATCATATCCGCGTTATGTACGCAAACATATGCTGATCGACCCCTGTGGCGCAAAACGCATTGAGCTATCCCGTCTGCTTGAGATTGCGAAACTGCCCATCGTTGGCGAACTGCTCATCGGTCTATTTGGAAGCGACAGCCTGCTCAAGGGTATTGCGGATGATTTCTTCGACCCAAAACTCGTGGAAATCTTTCAAACAAAATATAAAATACAAATGCAATACAAAGGTTTCAAACGCGCCATTTTATCCACACTGCGTAACGGGATGCTGGAATCATTCCTCGATACGTACCTAAAAATTGGCTTGTTGAAAAAACCAACCCTGATCTTTTGGGGCGAGAACGATAAAACCACCCCCTTTGAAGATCACAAACTGCTCCTTCAGGCACTGCCGCACGCAGAATTTCATCCCATAAAAAATTGCTCTCACATTCCACATTATGAGAAAACTGAGATCGTCAACCCGATCCTGCTGGAGTTTTTGTCGAAATGAACAAACAAGATATTCAATTACTTTACAAATACAACAACTGGGCGAGCTCCCGCATTTTGGATGCCGCTGAAAATTTGATCGAGGAACAATTCCTTGCGCCGGCCTCCTACCCGCATGGCGGATTGAGAAGCACGCTCACGCACACCCTGTTCGCCGAATGGCTCTGGCGCAAACGCTGGCAGGGCAATCCGCCTACTGTGTGGATCAAGCCTGAAGAATTCCCCACTTTCGATTCCCTCCGCACGCGCTGGAAGGAGGAGGAAAAAACGTTGAGTGATTTTGTGGCATCCCTCAGCGATGAAAAACTGAACGCCGTCTTTCATTACAAAACCACAAGCGGAGAGGCAAGGGAAAATATTCTCTGGCATGTTATGGCGCATGTCGTAAATCACGGCACGCAGCACCGCAGTGAAGCCGCCGCCATGCTCACGGAGTTGGGACACTCCCCCGGCGATATTGATTTAATGCTATTCCTGCGGGAAGGATCGTGATGTTTAAAAAACTAAAGAACTTCATCAACGACAACAGGTATAACATAGCCGTCTTTGTACTACTGAACACGGCCTGTTTGGTTTGCATTCTGCTCGTCGTGGCACGGATCGCATATAGCGATTCAAACCGTCACACGGGCTTGATCTGGAATCTCTTCCTCGCCTGGATTCCCTTCATTCTGGCGTACATCGCCCATGCTGTCTCATGGAGGCGTATCTGGTTGTACCTCGTCATTCCAGTCATTGCCTTCCTCTGGTTGATTTTTTTCCCCAACGCGCCTTACATGTTGACCGACCTGCAGGACCTGGCGCGCCGCACAAGCGATGCGCCGCTTTGGTACGACGTACTCATTGTGGTTTGGTTCTCCTGGACGGGCATGCTGCTCGGTGTTATCTCACTCTATCTCATGCAGGATATTATTTTTCGCACCTTTGGGCGTGCAGCGGGCTGGGTTTTCGTTTTTGCGATCTCAGGGTTGAGCAGTTTCGGTATTTATATCGGACGTTTTGTGCGCCTGAATTCATGGGATATTCTGCAAGACCCGGCAGAGACAGCCATGGAAATCCTCGGTCTCGCGGTTGACCCAAGCAGGCGCCTGGCGGCCTTCACTCTCCTGTACACATTCTTCTTCATGTTCGTCTTCCTGCTTTTATATTCTTTCAGCCACATGTTGCAGGAACATCATGTCAAGGCGCAGAACACTCCCGAACAGCTTGCCTCCACCCAACCTTCCAATGTCGTTCAATAACTTTCCCCTCATCCTCATTCGCGGCGGCGGCGACCTTGCCAGCGGTGTAGCCCTGCGCCTGCATCGCGTCGGTTTTCAGGCTGCCATTCTTGAATTGCCTGCTCCTCTCGCTGTCCGCCGCAAGGTTTCTTTTTCAGAAGCCGTTTACGAAAGCGTACACACTGTCGAGGATGTCACTGCACGCCTCGTTTCGGCCGACCAGTTTCAGGTCGCGTTGGAGGCGGGTGAAATCCCCGTGTTGATTGACCCCGAGGCAAATATTCTGCGCAACCAATTTCTGACCAGTCCCAAATCCACTTTTGTAGTGGATGCGCGGCTGTTGAAGTCTGCTCCTGAACCACTGTTATCGGATGTCGCGCTTCACATCGGACTGGGGCCTGGATTCCGCGCAGGAGATAATTGCCACGCTGTGATAGAGACTTGCCGCAGTCATACCCTAGGCCGGGTGTTGTGGAGCGGAGAGACTCTACCCGATAGCGGACAACCCGAAGGCGACCCGCGGCGTGTGCTGCGCGCGCCAATCTCTGGCTGCGTAAAACCTCTCAAACAAATTGGCGATCACTGCGTCGAGGGCGAGGAAATTGCGGAGATTCAATCATCAATACCCTTCGGGCACGATGTCGAAAATCGTAAATCCCCTTCGGACACGATGTCGAAAATCGTCAGTCCATTCTCCGGCGTCCTGCGAGGGCTCATTCATCCGCGTGTGGAAGTGGCTGAAGGTATGAAGATCGGCGATATTGACCCGCGCGACGACTCCAGCATCTGTTTCCTTGTTTCAGATAAAGCCTTATCCGTCGGCGGCGGCGTGCTCGAAGCAATCCTGATCAAATTGAAAGAGATGGAATAAATATTTCTCTATCGTACCAATATCAAAATTAAACCGCGATGCTCCCAACATCTGCATCCCGAAAGAGCTTCGGGACGTTGCGTGGCTTTGCGGTTCAAAAATTTTGTCTGTGCAAATAAAAAGACCTCTGGGATACTTCTAAAATCCAAAACTCAAACCTCAAATTGGAGACAAAATGTACATTCGAATATTTCACCTAATATCCAGCGGACTCGTTCTCCTCTCACTGCTCTCAGCCTGCGCGCCCAAAGCCACCCCCATTCCCGTGGATTTGGTCGGCACACGCGCGGCGGATCTGGCTTCCATGATGATGACCCAAACCGCGGCCGCCTATTCCCCCACACCCCCGCCCACTTTCACGCCTGAGCCAACTGCAACTGCAACCATCGAACCCACCTCTGTAGTAATCAGACCTCCCACAATTAAAAATGGACCAGCAGCCTGTTATGTCAAACCTTCCACCTCATCCGCGCTCACCAGTAACATCACAGATACAAAGGTTGTGGAACTGCTTGCCATAGGAGCCACACCCGGCTGGTACAAAATCTTGAACCCATATTTCTACTCCCCTTGTTGGGTTGCTGAAAATAATTTAGATCTTGATAACAACATGGACCTTTCCACTTTTCCAACTGAGTAGCGGTTTTTATGGAGGTTTACTAAGCGAGCGGATGGAAGACTTTGGCTTTCAACTGCTCACTTTTTTATAAAGGATTTCTTCATTTGTATAAATCCTTATTTGTCGGAGATTTCATGACCCAAGTGCAAAATATGAAAATGATGCCAGCCATGAACATTGCATCCACTTTACTCATTTTTAAGGAGATTCAATGCAACCCTACGTCCTTTCACTAAAAACCCTCTTCAAACAAAACGCGAACCCCGCGCAGGCGGGACCAATGAAGAAATACATGCGTGACCAGTTCGATTATCTGGGAATAAAAACGCCGCTAAGAGTGGCGCTGCAAAATGAATTTATCAAGGAAAATGGACTTCCCCCACTTGATGAACTCGATTCAATTTCACGCGATTTGTGGGGTTTGCCCCAGCGTGAATTTCAATACACAGCGACAAGTTTGATAGGGAGACTCGAAAACAAACTCGAACCCGAATTCATAACCACCCTTGAATATCTGCTCGTTACCAAATCCTGGTGGGATACGGTGGATACGATTGCGGGTAACGCAGTGGGCACTCATTTCAAACGTTTCCCCAAAGTACGCGAAAAATATCTCAAGAAATGGCGCAAGGCCGATAATTTCTGGCTGCGCCGCACGGCGCTGCTTTTTCAACTCGGCTACAAAAAAGACACCGACTTCGATCTGCTGTGCGAGATCATCCACGAAAATCTCGGCTCGGATGAATTCTTCATCAACAAGGCGATTGGCTGGGCGTTACGTCAATACGCATGGACAGACCCCAAACCTGTGAAGAAATTTGTGAAAGCCACAAAGGAACTACATCCATTAAGTCGGCGCGAGGCGTTGAAGAATATTGGGGACTGATCACGCTCGATCTCGCCGATGGAAAAAGGGTTGTGCCTCTGGCGCAAACGGGGATGACCATATTTCTCGATATACAATGCAGGTCCGCCCGACCAGCCGGAGAGGAACATAAAAAGTTTCTCACGTGGCTGACTCAAACTCTTTGCATGAAGAGCACGGATATCTTTGGCTTCGGACGAGGTGTCCATGATGTCGTAAAAACGGTCAACAAGGGCGCGAAGTTTTGTTTCACCGCCGATCAGGTCATAGAGGGAGTTCAGTTCATTCATGAATAAATTTTACCTTACCAAATCAGGAATGCGGACTGAAGTCCGCGCTCCGCTAAACAAATACGAAAGCGGGTGCTGGATTAAATTATAAACTTGCATCAGTCCGCGTGAAAATTGCAGATTGAAGTTTGTACCCCACTTCACATATCAGGCTTTATAATTGCCGCACCACCTACAGGAGAAACCCATGAACAAAGAAAATGAGGCAGTGATCTTAAGTGCAGCGCGCACAGCCGTTGGAAAATTTCAGGGCGGGCTGAGTAGTGTCTCCGCTGTAAAACTTGGCGCGGTCGCCGTCAAAGCCGCAGTGGAGCGCGCGGGCATTGACCCGAAAGATATCGAAGAAGTTTTGATGGGCAACGTCGTTCAAGCAGGCAATGGGCAGGCCCCCGCGCGTCAGGCGGCGATCTTTGCGGGTATACCCGCAACTGTCGGCGCTACGGCTGTTAATAAAGTTTGCGGATCAGGCCTGAAGGCGGCCATGATGTCGGCGCAAGCCATCCGCGCTGGCGATGCCGATTTGTTCGTCGCAGGCGGAATGGAGTCCATGAGCCGCGCGCCGTATTTGGTCAGCGGGCGTTCGGGCGAACTTAAATTCGGCAATCAAACACTCACCGACGCATTATTAAACGATGGCTTGTGGGATCCTTTTGAAAATTGGGGCATGGGCAACGCCGCAGAATTCATCGCGGACGAATATGAGGTCACACGCGAGGCGATGGATGAATTCGCGCTTCGCTCGCATCTGAAAGCTGTTGAGGCTCAAGAAGCGGGACGCTTCAAGCTGGAAATTGTTCCCGTCCAAATCCCTGGACGAAAAGGTGAAGTGACCCTCTTTGACAAAGACGAGGGCCCGCGCAAAGACACCTCACTGGAGTCACTCGCGAAACTTAAACCCGCCTTCAAAGCAGACGGCAAAGTGACACCGGGCAATGCCTCATCCATGAACGATGGCGCGGCGGCAGTTGTGATTTCGTCTCGTGCTTACGCAGAAAAAAATAATCTCAAGCCCATGGCTCACATTATTGGCTACGCGCAGGCGGCTTTGGAGCCGAAGTATTTATTCGCTGCGCCTGCCTATGCCATGCCAAAGCTATTAAAGAAAATCGGCTGGACGTTGAAAGATGTTGACCTGATCGAACTCAACGAAGCCTTCGCTGCCCAAGTCCTCGCGGACGGTCACGCCCTCGCCGATCAAGGCTGGGATTGGGACAAGGTCAACGTCAACGGCGGCGCGATTGCACTCGGTCACCCACTCGGCGCAAGCGGCGCGCGTGTGTTGACGACACTCATCTACGCATTGAAAGATCGCGGCTTGAAACGCGGTCTTGCGTCATTATGTCTCGGCGGCGGTGAAGCTGTGGCGATGGCAGTGGAAGTGGAGTAAGAGAGCAGAGACTAGTGACTAGAGATTGAGAATTGGAGAATTGGAGGATTGAGGATGGATAAAACTGAACGCGAATCGAAGATCGAACTCTACGGGCGTGGATTCGACTTGTTGAAAGCGGCATTGGCCGAGGTCCCGCAGGAGGCGATGAAGTTCAAGCCTGAGCCGAAGGAGTGGAGCGCCCACGAGATCATCATCCACATCGCGGACTCGGAAACCAATGCGGCATTGCGCGCGCGAAAGTTGATCGTCGAACCCGGCGGCATGTTGATGGGCTATGACCAGGATCAATGGGCAAGCGAGTTGAATTATCACGAGCACGACCTCGATGATGCACTTGAGGCGACGCGCATTGCGCGGAAAACAACCTACGAGTTATTGAAGCGCCAGCCAGAGGAAGTGTTCACGCATTGGATCAAGCACCCCGAAATGGAAGGGCAATATACTTTTGATAAATGGCTCGACATTTATTCGCGGCATATCCCCGGGCATATCGAGCAGATAAGAGAGAACGTAAAAAAGTATACAGGTACACAAGTAGACAGGTAAACAAGTTCCTTGTATACGTGGGTACGTGTCTACCTGTTTACATCACCCAAGGAGACAAAATGACCATCAAACACATCTTCATCATCGGCGCAGGGACAATGGGCAACGGCATCGCGCAGGTCGCGGCGACATCGGGCTATCAAGTCACCTGCATGGATGTGATGCCCGCCGCGTTGGAAAAAGCCAAAGCGACGATTGCCAAATCCACGGCGAAACTTTTGGAAAAGGGCACGCTCACCCAGGAACAAAAGGCTTCGGCAGATGCGATCCAATTCATGGGGAACATGGACACGATGAAAGACGCGGACCTCGTCATCGAAGCCGCAACCGAAAACCCCGAATTGAAATTCAAGATATTCAAAGACATGGACGCCAACGCGCGCGAAGGCGTGATACTGGCTTCCAACACATCCTCCATTTCGATCACGAAAATCGCCGCACAGACCAAACGTCCCGAAAGAGTGATCGGGATGCACTTCATGAATCCCGTGCCGTTGATGAAACTCGTCGAAGTTATCCGCGGACTTGGCACATCCGATGAAACCACAAAAACGATTATTGAACTTTGCAAAGTGATGGGCAAGGAACCCGTCGAAGCCAATGACTCGCCTGGGTTTATCTCAAATAGAATTTTGTGCCCGATGATCAACGAAGCTATTTTTGCCTTGCAGGAAAATGTCGGCACACCCGAAGCGATTGACCAGGTGATGAAGTTGGGAATGAATCATCCCATGGGTCCGCTGGCGCTCGCGGATTTGATCGGCTTGGATGTGGTGCTGTCCGTGATGGAAGTTTTACAAAGAGATTTAGGTGAGGATAAGTATCGCCCCGCGTATTTGTTGAGAAAAATGGTGGATGCGGGATATTTGGGGAGGAAGACGGGGAGAGGGTTTTATAGTTATTAGAGACTGGAGATTAGAGATTAGAGAATAGTGAAGACCCGAATTGAAATTGATCTCTTTTTGACTTATCATGAATCCAGAGGATTGAAGCTTTCCACCTGAGGAGGTAGACATGTTTCGAAAAGTCTTCGTGCGGATATTAGCTCTCGCCTTGATCGTGCTTAGGCTATTTGCCATCCCGGACGGGGTCCAGGCAGGAGGCGTGTGCGGCGGCATGTATGTCGTCGAAACCGGGGACACAATCGACATGCTGGCAGCGATGTGCGGAACCTCGGCAAATGCGATTTATGCAGCCAACCCCGGAATCAGTGGAAGGCTGTACGCTGGCCAGGTGTTGACGATTCCCGGTCTCAATTACACCACTCCGAGTACGCCAGTCGTCAACTACGATCCCCCAGCCAGCAATACAGGCACATATATCGTCCAATATGGTGACACGTTCTCAATGATTGCGAACCGCTACGGAGTTAGTTTGTATGACTTGTGGGGGGCGAATCCGCAAATCTGGGATATCAACCTGTTGTATGCTGGGCAGGTTATATATATTCCCGCTCCCTACTCGGTTGTGACATCTCCCATCTCCACCGGGGAGCCAACCGCGCTTTCTTATAGCGGGGATATTCCCAAAAACGCCCCGCGGGGAAGCGTCAGGCTGGTCAACAAAGCGGGGGCGGATGTATACATCTCCCTGCGCACCGCTCGCGCGGATGGGACAAACGCCGTCAACGAATATCCCGTCAATGGGACGGTGCACGCGGAGATCCCATCCGGTTGGATCGATTATGTCGCCTGGGTCGGCGGAGTGAAATACACCGGCGGATTCCAACTCCAAGAAGGATCCATTCACACTATCACGTTCAACAAGAGCAAGGTGGTCGTGGATTGATAAATTAAAATCGCCTATTCTGGAACTACTTTCCAAATTAAGAATGCAAAAACACATCCTTCGAGTCCTTTCGGGGGATGTGTTTCAAACAGGGAAACATAAATCAATCACGGGTAAAATATATCCATGAGCACCGTCCATCCACGGATATCCACGAACACCTGCACTGCACCACACCTGCCCTGGCGGGCGGTGCCAGGGAACGCAGCGCGGTGCAAGTGTAAACGAATATCCGCGTCCTCCATTCGTGCATTCGTGACCCCATTCGTGGACGGTTTCTTCACCACCAAAAGCGGACACCATGCCCCATGACCAAGCCTATCTCCAAGCAGAAAACAAAATCGAACAAGCGCGGCTCTCGGCAAATCAATTAGAGGTAAAATATCGTTTATAGAAGGAGCAACCCCTATGACTACAACACAAGCAACCGCAGAAGTTTTTTGGACCGCATTCAACGTTCTCCCTGCTGAAGAAAAGCGCGCTGTGATCCAACATATCATTCAAGACGAGAATCTTCGCCGAAACCTGATGGATTTATCCATTATCGAGGAACGCCGCAACGAACCTGGGCGTCCGTTGCGCGAGTACTTGAAGGAGCAGGCAAAGAGGAAATGACTTACCAGGTCATCATCCAACGTCCCGCCGAAAAAGAGTTGGACGCGCTTTAAGTGCCTGTTCACAAGCGTATTGTCACGCGCTTGCTCGCGCTGGAGGAAAATCCCCGCCCGACGGGAGTCAAGAAATTACAAGGACAGGAAAGTTATCGTTTGCGAGTGGGGGATTATCGAGTTCTGTACACGATTGACGACAAAAGCAAAAAAGTATTTATAGTGGCGGTTGGACATCGCCGCGAAGTGTATCGTTGAAATTCCTATGAGACCTGACAGGTTTTCACGTGACCCACACAATCACGAATCCACATCCACGCACACGACTCGGTCAACAGCGGCGCGGATAAAACCTGTCAGGTCTGGTATTTAAACCAAAGTCATCGCACATCCATCCGCACGCGGATCACTCCCAGCGCACAAGACTCCTGTAACTGGATCGCGCAGAATCACCTGTCCTCTTCCAAACAAGGCACGTTCATAACCAGTGACTTCATAAATGGGATGTCCCATTTCCTTCAAGCCATCCATTGTCTTATTTGGCATACCTTCTTCAATTGCAACGCCTCCGCCTGCTTCATCCACGTCAATGCAGAAGCGTGGGAGGTCTAGTGCGGCTTGCGGATCAAGTCCATCATCCACTAAAGCAGATAGCACTTGCACATGTCCCTGCGGCTGCATGAATCCGCCCATCACGCCATAGGAAGCATACAAGGTCTCGCCCTCACCCTGTCCTTCGGACATCCCTCTCCCGGCGGGAGAGGGGAGTCGCGTCACCATGGCGGGAATGATGGTGTGATAGGGTCTCTTGCGCGGCGCGAGCGCATTGGGGTGATTTGGGTCGAGGCTGAAGTTATGTCCGCGGTTTTGCAGGGTAAAGCCCCAGCCCTTCGGAACCATGCCCGTACCAAAGCCCATGTAATTGCTATTGATGAATGAACACGCATTCCCAAATTTATCCACCACACTGAGATAAACCGTATTCGACGAAGCCACGGGCGTGCCGCGCTTCGGGTCAATGCTGGCGCGCTTTCTGTTAATTAATTTACGGCGTTCATTTGCATATTCCTTCGATAACAATTCTTCAACAGGGGGTTTTGAAAAGGCAGGGTCGGCTACATACCAACGCGCATCCGCAAAAGCGAGCCGCATGGCTTCGATCATCAAATGCAATCTTTCAGTTGAAAGCGATGGCAATGATGAAAGGTCAAAGCCTTCCAAAATATTCAACGCGATCAACGCGGTGATCCCCTGTCCATTCGGCGGGCATTCAAAAACGCGCAATCCGCGATAGTCCACGGATATCGGGTTTTCCCAGGTGGACACATGCGACGCGAGATCATCTTCTGATAAACATCCGCCCGCCTCTTTTATCACGGTGGCAATTGCTTCTGCAATTTGACCTTGATAGAACCCTCGTTTATTTTCCCGCGCAATCACTGACAGTGTCTTCGCCAACCCCGGGTTGCGGAAAATTTCGCCTGCCTTTGGTGCACGTCCATTGATCGTTAATTCATGTCCGTTCAATGAAGACTTTAATTGTCTGTCCGCGCCGCGCGCCCAAAAATAAGAGGTCAACGGCGCAACGGGAAAGCCTTCATCCGCGAGTCGAATGGCGGGTGCAAGGATTTCTGACATTGAAAGTGAGCCGTGTCTTTCGATCAGGTCACACCAGCCTGCGCACGCGCCAGGGACAGTCACTGTATGCGCGTGGAACGGAGGCAATCCATCAGAGGTGAGTCCCTCTTTCTTTAGCCGATCAATTGTCAGCGCGGAAGGAGCGCGGCCCGATCCATTCAAAGCCGTGACGTGTTTTGTGCGCGAGTCGTAATACAAAGCGAACATGTCCCCGCCAATCCCAGTGGACGTTGGCTCGGTCACATTGAGCGCGGCGGCGGAAGCAACCGCGGCATCTGCGGCATTGCCTCCCTTTGAAAGAATTTCAAGCCCCGCGGAAGTTGCCAGCGGCTGTGACGTGGAAACAATTCCACTCCGACCATAAACAGGAGAACGACGTGAATTGAAAATTGGGGTTGTCATTTTTATCTCCTGAACGGTGGTCAATTAGTCCCGAGGGACTAAAATAGCCCTCATCCCCCATTTGCGATCTTCAAATGGGGGATGAGTCTCGTAGGGGCTGTGGGAGTCGGGGTCACTCACTAGGCACAAAATAAACATCCGTCGGCTTCAACTTGGAGTTGCGCAGGAAGCGCGGCTTGACCTCCATGCCGATCCAATCGAGCGCGGGCGCGGCGGGGTCAACGCCCATGAGGCGGGTCAGCAATAAAGTATTCACGCCCTCGAACTCAATCAGTGCCAGCACGAACGGACATTCTGGCAGGAACTCCTCCGAGCCGAAATAACAAACCGTAAACGCGTGTATGTGCGCGGGCGTTTCGGTGATGTCAATCCACTTCGTCTCCGCGCCCGAGTACATGTCGTGGCCGCGCGGGTTGGCGGTGGTGTATCCGCTTTCGGGGTCGCGCGAAGCGAGCAGCCGTTTATTCGTCAGCGCCGCGAACCACGGGCTGTCCTGTCCGTACGAATGCAGGTACTTGATCTTATATTCCTGCTCGATCTGGATCGGCGCCATGCGCTTGAGAAATTCCAGCGACTCCTCGTCGGTGCTGATCGGGAACGGAATGCCGTGGACGATGTAACCGCCAAGTGTTTCTTCTCTTTGATTTGGTAATTTAGCCATAGTTGATTTTCCTTATTCGGTGGTCGAGTAGTCCCGCATGATCTTAGCGGGACGTATAGAGACTACCTTATCCTTCTCTTTCCAACACAGACACCGAGACATAAGTCCCCGTGCCCGCGTGGGAATGGATCGCGCCTCGCTTCGCATCCTTGACCTGTAGCTGGTCGTCGCGGAAATGGGTTTTGATCGTCCCTTGAAGTTGCCAGATGGCGAACACGCCTTGCATGAGTCCCGTCGCGCCAACGGGATGTCCGCAGGCGATCAGTCCGCCCGAGGGATTCACCGCGCAGACGGGTTTGTCTTTTAACTTGAGACCATAGTCAATGTTTGGCAGGAAGGCTTTGCCCGATTCCGCAAACGGACCGCCTTCGCCGTAGCGACACAATCCCAAATCTTCATACGTCTGGATTTCAGATGACGTGTACGCGTCGTGCAACTCGATGAAGTCCAGTTCGTGCAGAGGATCTTTGATGCCCGCGTGTTTCCAGGCCATGTTGCCCGCCGCGCGACCTGCGCGGAACGAATGGACTCCAGGGTAGCGCGTGCCGTGATCCCAAAGTTTCTTGTAATAAGCGCGTGTCTCGTCAGACGACTTCTCCAGTTCAGTCGCATAATTTTCCATGAAGTAATCGTAATCCACATGCGGACGGTCGGCCATGCGCATGGCGTCTGTGCCGCGCCCGATGCCTGTCACCTTCACGAGCGGACGAGTCACTTTCGCTCCGGCAGCTTCGAGTTTTTTCAATCCCTCCTCCGAGCAAAGGATCACCGCCGCCGCGCCGTCAGACATCACACAAATGTCGAGGCGGGTCAGGGGCCACGCCACCATCGGCGCGTTACGCACATCCTGAATCGTAATCCGCTGACTTTTCTGCGCGTACGGATTGTGGAACGCGTTGATGTAGTTCTTCACGCTGACGTGCGCCATCTGCTCAACGGTCGTGCCGAATTCCTTCATGTGGCGCGTGACCATCATGGCGTAATAGCCCGAATAAAAACCCCCAACGGGATAGTCGAACGACACGTCGGAGGCTAAAGCTATGAACTCATTTCCTTTCCATGTTTCCACGTGGGACATGGTCTCGAAGCCGTAAGCCACACAAACATCCATGTGACCCGAAGCGACAGATTTCCATGCTTCCTGGAAGCATAATCCGCCCGTCGCGCCGCCGCCCTCCACGCGGTGTCCGGGTTTGGGGCACAGCCCGAGGTAGTCCTGTGCCATGATGCCGGCCATCAACTGTCGGGTGAAATGATCCGAGAAGTATGAGGCTACCGATCCATCCACGATGCGCGTGAACGTCGGGAAGTCCAGCCCAATATCCTTGATGGCATAATCGTACGCCTCCTTGATAATCGCCTGGAAAGTCTTATCTGGTCTTGCTTTTGCGAACTTTGAAACTCCGCCTGAAATTGCGTAAACTGGTCTCATCAACGAACCTCCTTGAAAGGTTGGAATGGGTTGATTTTACTGGAAAACGTGTAAACTCATGATTAATGTTTTCATCGGATTGTAAGTCGCATGGTGAGGTAGTTGTAGCGATCAGGTTGTCAGTTTTTCATAGGAGCATCGTTCCATCATATAAAGAGCGGAGTTTGCGGATGCGGAGATGATAATAATGATGATACAAGTTGCTATGGCTGTTTGAGAAGTTACAGAAATCAATTTGCCCATCAGCACTTAAAACGCGGACCAGTAAAACGTTATTTGGAAGGAATACTTACAGAATTGTAATAGCAATAATTATTATTTCCGACGCGCCCTCCTCTACATGCCAGGCGATGCTCAAAGGATTGCCTACACCCATTCCCGGCTGTCAAATACAAAGTCCAGAAAGATGCGCAAACTGTCAGTTGTGGTTGACAGTTTTCCTATTCGGGTGTAAATTACCCGCATGGAACCTACTCAAATCGAAATTTTGCTTCAAAAGTGGAACCCCCACTTTCAAAACCCGAATAAGGGGCTATGGATTGGGACGGTGCCGCGCGAAAAGTACCTTGACCGTTTGTGGCAGATGATGAACCTGCGCCACATCCTGATCCTGACCGGCGTAAGAAGGTCGGGAAAATCCACACTGATGCAACAAATGGTGGGAAGACTGCTCTTGGAAGGCGTACGCCCGAACAACGTTCTTTTCCTGTATTTCGATGACTTGCTGGTGCGTCCGTATTTACAGCGCGGCGCGGAACTGCTGGAACAAATTTACACGTTTTACCGCGAACGCTTCAATCCGCAAGGAAGGGTCTACCTGTTCCTGGATGAATTGCAGGGCGTGCGGGATTTCAATCACTGGCTGGCTTCCTATTACGAACGCAGGGAGGATGTCAAGTTTATCGTGTCGGGTTCGAGGCGTTCGCTCATGCAGTCGGAGACGGCAACCGTATTGACAGGCAGGAATATTCAGTTCGATATTTACCCGTTCAACTTTTATGAATACCTGCTGATCAAGAAGTTCGATTTTCAGGAATCGGGAACACTGGCTGAACTGAGAAGGGCGAATTTCGATCAAACGTCCGCCATTCTTCATCACCTGGGAAATTTCCTGTACGAGGGCGGGTTCCCTGAAATTGTTTTGACCGAAAGCCAGGAAGCAAAAGCGGCCATTGCCAGCAATTATTACCGGGACGTGTTGAGCCGCGATATAACAGTGTCGCGCACGATCCGCAACGCGAGGGATGTGGAGGTGCTGGGACTGCAGGTGCTGGCTGATTTTACGAAGCAACACACCTACCGAAGCCTGGGGCGGCCCTTGCATTTGTCTGTGGACACGGTCAAATCCTACCTTGAGTATTTTTATGACGCGTATCTGTTCTTCGAGAGCCAGTTTTTTTCGTACAAGACCAAAGAGACGCAGGATGCCCAGAAACCGCGCAAATTATACGTCGTGGATAATGGGTTGAGAAATTTCAATATCATTAACGTCAGGCCCGACCTGGGACAGCGCGCGGAAAACGCCGTCTTCATGGAACTCAAAAAGGGCAACGCTGCGATCCATTACTGGAAGGGAAAACGGGAAATTGATTTCGCAGTCCTCAACCCCGACCTCACACTTTACAATGTCTCCTATACCGACACCCTGCCCGAACGGGAATTGGATGGGATGATCGAAGGCTTGACGGAATTTGGCCTTAAGCGCGGCGTGATCCTGACAAAGAATTATTTTGAAACAAAGGAAGTTGACGGAAAGCATTTGGAATGTGTGCCGTTATGGGCTTGGCTCATTTTGAACGGAAAGAGTTTTTTCAAGGCCTGATGCCACAGACAGGAAACCCGCAACATGCCCTCCCGACGCGCTCTCCTATATATGCCAGGCGATAACTGGAAAATGATCACGAAGTCCATCACCCTCGGTGTGGACTGCATCTGCATGGACATGGAAGACGGCGTGGCAATTAACCGCAAGGCTGAAGCGCGCGCCACGATTGCCAAAGCTTTGCAGGAATTGGACTTCGGCAAATCCGAAAAACTGGCGCGCATCAATTCGATTGGTTCAGGTTGGGAAAAGGATGACATCGCCGCCGTCCTGCCATTTCATCCCGATGGAATTGTGATTCCCAAAATCGAATCGCCAGACCAAATCCAATGGGCAAGCGAGATCATCGAAGCCGCGGAACTCAAGTATGGCTGGCGGATCAACTCCATTCGCATTTTGATCGGCGTGGAGACCGCCAAAGGGATTTTGAATCTCAAAGAAATCGCGGCGCATCCTCGGTTGGACGCGATCATCTTCGGCGGGGAGGACTTCGCCGCCAGCGTTGGCGCGACGCGGACGAAGGATGCGGTGGAGTTGATATATGCGCGGCAGGCGGTCGTTGTCGCTTGCGCGGCAAATGATCTGCAGGCAATTGATATTGTCACGATTGACTTCAAGGATATCGAAGCCCTGCGGGTCGAATCCGAATTCGGCGCGCGGCTTGGATTCAGCGGCAAGCAGATCATTCATCCCGCGCAGGTGGAACCAGTCCAAACTGCATTCACGCCAAACGAAGAGGCGATTGCAAATGCAAAACGAATCGTTGAAACATTTGAAGCCAGTCAAAAGGAAGGCCGGGGCGCGTACTCACTTGATGGGAAGATGATTGACATGCCGCTGGTGAAGAACGCGCGGAAGGTTTTGGAGCGCGGACTGAAGCCCGCAATCCGAAACTGAGGAGTTCAAAATGAAATCATCCCTCTCTCAATTGGCAGTAATGAACGTGGACAAAGGCGAAGAAATCGTCGGTGGATGGGCCACCGTGCGAATTTCTCAAACAGGCATCTATAAACTTCTCGCCAAAAAACGTAAAGATGGCGTCATTGAATGGGCGCATTTCATTCAGCGGGATGATGGAACAAGAGACCGCGTGATGCGCGGTGAAGTTAATTCGCGTGAGCAGCTGGATGAAGTCGTTGAAATTGCCAACCGAAACCTCCAAAAACTTTTTGGCGCAAAACTGCAAGCCGTGGAATACAACATGTACAACCTCGACGGTTCAAAAATATCAGATACCAAACAATAACAAAAAAATCCATTTAAAAAGCGGACTGATGCTTCGACAGGCTCAGCACAGGCATCCACAATCCGCAGGAGTAATATTTGCTATCCATTCTTTTTGGTCTTGGCGCCGCGCTTGGTTGGGGCGCAGGCGATTTTACGGGCGGGCTTGCCGCGCGAAAAACAGGCGCATATCGCGCGGTTTTTTATAGTGAGGTGGTTGGCATTTTCCTTCTTTCTGCCGTTGTGGGAATCTCAGGCGAGTCTCTTCCCAATCTCAAAGTATGGCTGCTTGCCATGCTGGCAGGTGCAGTAGGTACTGTAGGCTTAATGCTGCTATATCATTCCATGACACTTGGTTTGATGAGCGTTGCCACACCGGTCTCGGCTTTATTAGCGGCATCTATTCCGGTTTTGGTCGGCATCTTCAAGGAAGGCCTGCCCGAGATCCCGACTGTCTTTGGATTTGGATTTGCGCTCTTTGCGGTTTGGATGATCTCCCAGGTCGAAGGCGGCGTGACGAATGCGCTTCGCGTCGCGCATCTTTCCGACTTGAAACTGCCCCTGCTTGCAGGCCTTGGTTTTGGCTTTTACTTTGTCCTCATACACGAAGCCACCAGCGCAGGCGCAGTCATCTGGCCGATGGTCGCCTCCCGATTTGGCGGCATGATCCTGATCGTCACGTATATACTCATCACCCGCGCCTCTTGGAAAGTGGAAGACGCCTCCGCCTGGCCCACGATCACACTCAATGGAATACTTGATATTTCTGGAAATTTATTCTTTATCCTCGCCGGTCAAACAGGTCGTTTGGATGTTGCTGCTGTATTAAGCTCCCTCTTTCCTGGAGCAACCGTCATGCTCGCATGGATCTTTCTCAAAGAACGCCTCTCGCGCAACCAGTGGATCGGGATCCTCGCCGCTTTGATCGCCATTGTTTTGATGACGATTTAATCCAAATTCTGTGGTAAACTCTCGTTCGGTCTCTCCTTCGACTACGCTCAGGATGGAGAGCAAATATTTTGGGAAATTGTTTTGATCACTCTAAACTGTAAGCCCGATGAACACTACTCGGGCTTTTTTGTTGGGCGAGTTTACTTGCAAAAGTAAACTTTGTTGGCAAGAAGGAAGTTAAACGGAGTCATTGAAACATACCCAGTCGAATAGTCGAATAGTCAAATAGTCGCATAGTTTCGTAGTCAAAATTCTTGACAGACAAACTTGCTGATAAACAGACTAGGAGACTAGCAAACTAACAGACTAAAGGACTAGCAATGACAACCGAATTTACTTCTCTAAACCTGCGCCCCGAACTGGAGCAGGCCATTCTCGAGCTTGGCTATGTAACGCCAACCGCCATTCAAGCCGATATGATCCCGCTCATGCTGACAGGCGTGGATGTAATTGGCCAGGCCCAAACCGGCACAGGCAAAACGGCCGCCTTCGCACTCCCCATTCTTCATAATTACATACATCAAAGATTGCCGCAAGCGCTTGTGCTTGCGCCCACGCGTGAACTTGCTGTTCAAGTAGCCGCCGCCATAAACGATTATGGCAAGCATCTTAAAGTGCACGTGCTGGCGGTCTATGGCGGCCAACCTTACGGTCCGCAGGTCAACCAGCTCAAACGTGGTGTGGATATTATTGTTGGCACACCCGGCCGCATCATTGACTTGATGGCCCGCAAAGTTTTGGATCTGAGTATGGTTAAGTCGGTTGTGTTGGATGAAGCCGATGAAATGCTCAACATGGGTTTCATTGAACCTGTGGAGGAAATTCTCTCTGCGACTCCCGCCACCCGGCAGACTGCCCTCTTTAGTGCGACTCTGCCCGTGCGCATTCGTTCGCTTGCAGACCGCTTCATGCGTGACCCTCAATCTGTCACTGTTAAAAAGTCAACTCTCACTGTTTCCTTGACCGAGCAACGCTACTACCTTGTCCACGAAGGCGACAAATTATCAGCGCTGACAAATCTCTTCGAGATCGAACCTATTACCAGCGCGTTAATATTCGTCCGCACGCGTATTGAAACGGGACAGCTTGCAGGTCAACTTTCTGCGCGTGGATTCCCAGCCGAAGCTATCAATGGTGACCTTGAACAAAACGCCCGCGAACAGATCCTTGGAAGATTCCGCGCAGGCCAGATTAAAGTATTGGTCGCCACAGATGTTGCCGCGCGCGGTTTGGATATTGATAATATTTCGCATGTCTTCAATTATCACCTGCCTGATGATGCCGAAGTGTATGTCCACCGCATTGGACGCACCGGCCGCGCAGGCAAGACCGGCATTGCCATTTCATTATTCGCGCCGCGTGAGAAGCGCCGTTTGCGCGAGATCGAACATATGACCAAGCAAGCGCTCACGCTTGGGAAACTTCCCACCGCGGCGGATATTCATCACCATCGGGAGAATCAAGTCTTGGAGCAAATGAAAATCTGGCTGGGCCGCGGACGTTATCAACGCGAGCGTGAACTCGTGGCGCGTTTGGTTGAAGATGGTCATGACGCCATGGAAATCGCTGCCGCCGCTTTGAAGTTATCCCGCGCAGATGAGAAACAACGCCCTGTGGCCAACGTTACCGATGTGGTAGCTTCCGAGAGTCGTTCCTCTTACCGCGGCGACCGTGAGTTTGGTCGCGGTAAACCACAGGGTAAAGATGGGAGGCGTGATCGCTTTGCGGCCAGACGCGGTGACTCGGGAAATAAAAGGGTTTCGCATGAGGCTGGCATGATCCGTTTGAAGTTGAACAAAGGCAAGGAGCATGGTGTCCGCCCGAATGATATAGTCGGTACGATTGCGCATCACGCGGATATCTCTGGAAGTTCCATTGGCAAGATCCGCATCGAAGAAAAATTCACCTATGTGGATGTGCCCGAAGAGTTGGCAGAGAAGGTGTTGAAGCACAATGGCAATTACCGAATCGGGAAAGATAAATTCAATTTGGTGAAGTCGTAATCCCAGTTTACTATTGTCACCCTCAGCGACACTGCACCGCACTGCGTTTGTTGCAGTGCAGGTGTAGCGAAGGGTCTCTGAGATAATGTTCGAGATTCTTCACTACGCTCAGAATGACATTGCTTAATCATTGACACATTCCCACCCCCATGATAAAGTAGTGCCTTACACGGATACCAGTAAGTTCGCTTTGGAAGTACTACCATCGGCTCATGGGTTCAATCCATGAGCCGTTTTGTTTTATCTGTTCTGGCGAAAAACCGGGTCCTCCAAATTTTTTATTTGCCATAGGAGGCAAACAATGTCAGAACGTATTTCAGGTACAGTCAAGTGGTTCAACGGAAGCAAGGGCTATGGCTTTCTTGCTCGCGATGGCGGCGCGGATGTTTTCGTGCATTTCTCCGCGATCCAGGGTGATGGTTTCAAAAACCTCGAGGAAGGCCAGAAGGTTGAATTCACCGTTGAGGCAGGCCCCAAGGGTCCGCAGGCTAGTAATGTAGTTGTGGTCAACTAATTCGCGCTGAATACAAAAAAACTCCCTGAGATGAAAGTCTCGGGGAGTTTTTGATTCATTGCTGCCGTACAAAAACCGGATAGGGTAATCAATTATAAATCTTGTTTTTTGCCCATATTTCCACATTTTAAATTTATGAGACAAACAGTAAAAGTAAGGTTAAAATCTAGCATTATCTACGAGGAGATTCCATGACTGAAAATATTAACGACTTAAACGAGGAAACCCACCAAAGTCTCAAATTACATGACACCCTCCCACCAGCGCGGACTCGCCTTGCGCAACCAGCCCAAGCCGCAAGTCTATTTTGACTACCCTCTTCAATATTATCTATACCTCGGCTCCCAAAATGGATTCGCACTCGACGGCTTTGAAGAACGCATCCTTCCTCCTGAAACGCCGCAGACCTTTCCGCTTGGCTGGGGCGGAAAATTCAGCGAACTGCCGCCTGTCATTGTTGCTCGAATGCGTTTATTGAAATGAGTTTTGTTTATCTCCTCATAGAATCTCTCGACGAATTGATCTACGGCATCAGCGGAGCCGCCTGGCCCCTGATCCGTGATGACCTGCATCTTAATTACATTCAAATTGGAATCGCGCTTTCCCTGCCCGGCTTTCTTTCCAATTTCATCGAGCCTTTTCTTTTCACTCTCGGTGATGCGTGGAAGCGCCGCGCCGTGATTCTCGCAGGCGGAATCTTCTTCACCATCTCGCTTGCCCTGACAGGCATTAGTTATTCCTTCCTCTTTCTGCTTTCATCTTTCATTTTATTCCATCCATCATCGGGCGCATTCGTCAGCCTCTCGCAAGCCTCACTGATGGACTTACAACCCGAACGCCGTGAGCACAACATGGCACGCTGGACTTTCGCAGGTTCGCTCGGCGTTTTCATCGGTCCCATTTTATTAAGCGGCGCGGCATATATCGGCTTCGGCTGGCGCGGCATTTTCATTGCACTTGCGCTTCTTTCCACACTCATTCTTGTTTTCGCGTGGAATAAAATCCCAAAAGAGGCGAACGAAACAAAACCGCCCGTCCCGCGCATCTCTGACTTCATCGCCCAATTACGCATCACGCTTCACGCATTACGTAATCGAGCTGTGCTCCGCTGGCTTATTTTGCTTGAATTCTCAGACCTCATGCTCGATGTGCTGTATGGCTTCCTCCCGCTATATTTCGTAGACGTTGCAGGCTTCTCCCCTGCGCAAGCCGCCCTCTCCGTTGCCGCGTGGACAGGCGTTGGTCTGCTCGGCGACTTCCTGCTCATTCCTCTCGTCGAGCGCATGAAAGGTCTCGATTATCTTCGCATCAGCGTTATCATTGAACTCATTCTCTTTCCCCTCTTTCTTCTTTCATCTCAAGCATGGCTCAAGCTTATCATCATCGCTTTCATGGGATTTTTCAACTCAGGCTGGTATGCCATCCTCAAAGCAAATCTATTCGATGCCATGCACGGTCAAAGCGGTGCGGCATTAACCCTCGACAATGTTTCAGGATTGTTTGGTAAACTCATCCCCTTCGGCATTGGCGTCGCCGCGTACAACTTCGGCATCGGCACAGCCATGTGGCTTTTGCTTGCGGGACCTATCGCGCTTTTTATTGGATTACCGCGGAAGGGTCAAAAGTCAAAGGTCGAAAGTCAACTTGACCTTTGACTTTTGACCTTTGACCTGACACTTTTGACACATGACACCTGACACCTCGGTTTACCTCCACATTCCCTTTTGCAAACACCGCTGTGCATACTGCGACTTCAACACCTACGCAGGCCAGGAAGATTCGATTCCCGATTATGTCAACGCATTGGTACGAGAAATTGACTTTGTAGGGAGTCGGCGATTCAGCGATTCAGCAAATCAGCGAGGCGACTATTCGACTACCGAACTAAGCGACTATCGGACTATCCACACTGTTTTCTTTGGAGGAGGGACGCCCTCGCTTCTTTCCGCGCCTCAATTTGATTCTGTGCTACGAGCCTTGCGCGCCGCCTTCACATTCACCGCTGACGCGGAGATCAGCATCGAAGCCAACCCGGGCACGACCTCGCCCGAAAAGTTAAACGCCATCCGCAAGGCAGGCATCAACCGCATCAGTTTTGGCGTGCAATCCGCCAACACAGAAGAACTCCGTATGTTGGAGCGCGTGCATGATTTTTTCACCGTCATCGAAGCCGTATCCACTGCCAGAAAAGCAGGCTTCGATAATCTCAACCTTGACCTGATCTACGGTCTCCCTGAACAGACATTATCCACATGGCAAACCACACTTCAACGCATCGTTGATTTGCATCCCGAGCACATCTCCGCTTACGCATTGACTCTCGAACACGGCACACCTTTTGGAAAATGGTCATCCAAAGGCTTGCTCCCTCTCCCAGACCCCGATCTCGCCGCTGAAATGTATGAGTATGCCGAGGAGTTTTTAGCCAGTAATGGATATGTTCATTACGAAATATCGAATTGGGCGAGGAACAAGGATGAAGGAGAAAGGATGAAGGATGAAAAAAAGATTCATCCTTCATCCTTCATCTCTCATCCTTTTTTTGCCTGCCGCCACAACCTTCAATACTGGCGCAGTCTCCCCTACCTGGCCTTTGGCGCCGGTGCGCATGGCTACGCCAATGGCTATCGTTATTCCAACGCCTTGCGAATCAAAACCTATATTGAGCGACTTTCTCATCCTTCACGCGAAGCGTTCATCCTTCATCCTTTCCCCCTGTCCCCCGCCACCGTCAACCAGCACATGCAAACGCCCGCAGATGATATGTCTGAATATATGCTGAACAATCTCAGGCTAACGAATGCCGGGGCCGCAGAATCAGATTTCAGGTTAAGATTCGGAAGCGGACTTTTGGATGTCTATCCAAAGGAAATAGAGGAACTTATCCATAATGGTCTGCTTGAAAAAAAGACTTCCGAATTCTTTGAGAATTCGGAAGTCTATCGACTCACTAAACGCGGAAGACTATTGGGGAATCAAGTCTTTATGCGGTTTGTGTAATTTCTATTTCTTGCTTTTCTTTACAATCTTCTTCGCTTCCGTCTTCACAACTTTCTTGGCAACGGTTTTCTTCACAGCCTTCGGACGATATTTCAACGCGGCATGGGCCGCCGCCAAACGCGCAATCGGCACGCGGAACGGTGAGCAGGAGACATAGTTGTTGCCGATCATGTGACACCATTCAATTGAATCCGGGTCGCCGCCGTGTTCACCGCAGATGCCCACCTCAAGGTTCGGGCGGGTCTTGCGGCCCTCGTCAATTGCCCATTGCATGAGTTTGCCTACGCCGTCGCGGTCAATTGTCTGGAAGGGATTCTTGACGAGAATGCCCTGCTCCTGATACGTGATGAGAAAGTTGCGTTCGGCATCGTCGCGTGAATAGCCATAGGTCATTTGCGTAAGATCGTTCGTGCCAAAGGAGAAGAACTCCGCCTGATTCGCCACTTCCTGTGCAGTGACTGCCGCGCGTGGAATCTCGATCATCGTGCCGAACTTATACTCAAACTTTATTCCTTTTTCCTGCATCACAGCGGATGCGATACGCAAGAGGCGCGGCTGGATCCATTCCAATTCCCTGACCGTGCCAGTCAGCGGGATCATCACTTCGGGTTTCACCACAACGCCGCGTTTCGTGCAATCTGCCGCAGCTTCAAAAATGGCGCGAACTTGCATTTCCACGATCTCAGGCATCACAATGCTCAAGCGCACGCCGCGCAAGCCCATCATGGGATTTGATTCGTGCATTCCTTTGATTGCGGCAAGCAATTTCTCTTTTTCAGCGAGTCCCTGCCCTGACCCGAAGGGTGTCGAAGGATCGCCTTTGACGCGCATGGTAACCACTTCTTCAAATAGTTTTTCTTCGTCGGGCATGAATTCATGCAGAGGCGGGTCAATCAAACGGATGATGACAGGATAACCATTCATCGCCTCGAAGAGACCGTCAAAATCCTTGCGCTGATGCGGGAGCAGTTCATTCAATGCGGCCGTGCGTTCCGCTGAAGAAACTGCGAGGATCATTTTCTGAACGATAGGCAAACGTTCGGGTTCAAAGAACATGTGCTCGGTGCGGCAAAGACCGATGCCCACCGCCCCGTAAGAGCGCGCGCGCCGCGCATCCTTCGGGTAATCTGCATTCGCCCAGACTTGTAATCCGCGGGTTGGCGAGCCTTTGGGAGCAACGCGCATATCTTTGCGCGCGCAGATTTCATCCGCCCATTTGAGCAAGGTCATCAATTCGACTTGTTCTTCAATCGAAGGTGTGGTCATGGGAATCCTGCCGACGAAGACATTTCCCGTTGTGCCATCCACAGAGATCCATTCGCCTTCTTTTACTACGGTCTCGCCGACATTCATCAATCGTTTGTCAAGATCGATCTTGATCGCAGAAGCGCCCACGACACATGGGATACCGAACTGGCGAGCCACAACCGCTGCGTGAGATGTGGCGCCGCCTTCGCTGGTCAACACGCCTCTTGACGCGATCATGCCATGCACATCGTCCGGTTTGGTGAACGGACGCACCATGATGGTTTCCTGTGTATGTTCTTTCGCCATCTTCTCGGCAGTATCTGCATCAAAATAGACCCGACCAACAGCCGCGCCCGGAGAAGCGTTTACGCCTTTCGCGATCAATGTGCCAGTTTTCTCTGCTTCCTTTATTGCTTCTTCATTAAACTGGGGATGTAAAAGCGTATCCACATTTTCAGGAGTGATACGCTCCACCGCTTCATCTTTCGTGATCAGCCCTTCTTTTGCCATATCCACGGCGATCTTCACCGCGGCTTGCGCTGTGCGCTTGCCGTTACGGGTTTGTAACATCCACAATTTGCCGCGCTCGATGGTGAATTCAACATCCTGTATATCTTTATAATGTTTTTCCAATCTTGCGGCGATCTTCATGAATTCATCATAGGCTTTGGGCATGCGCTTCATCAACGTTTCAATTGGGTTTGTGTTACGGATGCCCGCAACCACATCCTCGCCTTGCGCGTTGAATAGAAAATCGCCCAGCATCTTTTTATCACCGCTTGAAGGGTTGCGGGTAAACGCCACCCCTGTCGCTGAGTCTTCTCCCATGTTGCCGAAAGCCATCGTTTGAATATTGACTGCCGTTCCCAGATTATGTGAAATACCGGTCGCATTACGATAGTCAATGGCGCGTTTTCCATTCCAGGATTTGAAAACCGCCTCGGTTGCCAGTTCCAATTGTTTATACGGGTCCTGTGGAAAATCAATCCCCTGCACTTGCCTGATGACAGCCTTGAACGCATCAACAATGTGCATCCAGTCTTCGGCAGTCATATCCGTATCGAACTTATAGCCCTTCTTATTTTTATATTCCTTTAAGGGATGTTCAAAAGCTTCATCTGGAATCCCCAATACCACCGAGCCAAACATCTCCACCAGGCGGCGATATGAGTCGTACACAAAACGCGCGTTCCCTGTCAACTTGACCATGCCGGCGGCAGTCATATCTGTCAATCCCAGATTCAAGACCGTATCCATCATACCCGGCATGGAGAACTTGGCACCGGAACGGCAGGAAACCAATAATGGATTCTTTGGATCGCCAAATTTTTTACCTGTTTTCCTTTCAACTTCCATCAATGCTCTGAGTTCCTGTTCCCATAGCCCCGCAGGAAATTTCCCCAATTTTTGATATGCGTTACATGCTTCGGTTGTCACAGTAAAAAACGGTGGGACTGGCACACCCGCTCGCGTCATATCCAACAAACCCGAGCCTTTGCCACCCACCAAGGCTTTCACTGCATCCCACGAACCCAGGGCAACTTTCTCAACCTCTTTTACTTCATTGAATAAATAGACCCATTTTTTCATAATGCCTCCAGCAAGGATTAAATTATTTTCACATATTGATTGTGAAATATTTTACCAAAAACGGTCTAAATTCCATATGACAAATATCACCAGAACAACGGATTTCAATCCACTGTTTTATAAATTATTCAAGTCAAGTTGTAAACCCATTGCAATGTACAGTTTGATATAAATCAGGGATAATACGGTATGGAAAAAAGTATGTCAACTAGAATCCTTGTAATTGATGATGACCTGGCAATCACAGAATTAATGAGCATTTTGCTCAAAACGTACGGCTTTGAAGTATTTACAACCAACATCAGCGTCGAGGGTGTTAAATTGGTTGAGGAAAAAAGACCCAGTGTTGTGCTTCTTGATCTGATGATGCCAGATATGGATGGATGGCAGGTCTGCAAAGCTGTCCGCAAATTCAGCAAGGTGCCTATCCTTATTCATTCAGCTATCAACGATCCGGGCATGGTTGCCAGTGTTTTGGATGCTGGCGCGGATGGTTTTCTTGTCAAACCTGTGCCCAGCAGTGTGATTGTCGCACATATCCGAAAGATGGTCAGGCAGACGGGCGCGCTGGATACATCCGTGCTAAAAAATAATGGCACACAGCCTCTTCGATCCCAACTTTAGCCTTTAGTCTTGCTCACGAAGTCCCGATTTTTTTTCGGGAGAAATAGCCTGTTTCTGTTTAAGAAATAATGCCCGCCACTTTCGCAAAGCGAGTGACGGGCATTATTATTTCACTTCAACATTTTCAATGCACTGGAAGTTTCCAACGCAAACTCCATCATCGGCATATGACCCGCGCCTTTCAACTTTCTCATTTCCACTTTACATCTACTTTTAATTTACTGCCCAATTTTGATTTATAAAAAATATGACCGTGATCCCGCCCGAATTCATACACGCGGCGGGTGATGTCCACGTCTGCTTTGCAGTATTCGGCGACTTTGTCGAATTCACCCGCGCGGAACCATTCCACTGATTGCACGCCGTCTGCTGTTTTAGTCAGGCCGAGGCTGGCACTTGCAACGCTATCAAGGCTGATGCAAAAGCCAAGGATCTTATGCAGGTCAAAGAGCAGGTCAAGGGTGGGGAGAGAGGCAAAGCGTGTTTCAGGCGCATACGGTTGAAGTACTCGATAATCAAATCCGCGCAGGTTGAATCCAATCACCTTTGTTGCTGATTTCAATTCTTCGATCAAAGCAGGGACATCCTTTTCCCAGTAGACTGAAAAATCATTGGTTTGTATTGACCATGTCACGCCGCAGGCAACGCGAAGTTTTTCGATATTTTCACGCCCGCCAACATCTTGAAATAAGTTTTGCGTTTCCAGATCAAAGAATACATAGTTCATGATTCACCTATCTTCAGTAGATCGCGAAAACCTCGCGTAGATTGCGCTCTCTAGCGCAACGCTTTGCGTGGCGTAAGAGAACGCCAATTACGCGCTTTCGTGAAGTACTGATCTTTTTTAACACAAAGGTCACGAAGCGCACAAAGTATACAAAGGTTTAAGATTTCCTTTGTGTTCCTTTGGGGACACTTCGGCAGGCTCAGTGCAGGCTTTGTGTTTAAGCAATCTTTGCAAGTTCTTCGCGTGCAAATAACAATGCCTGTTCGCGATTCTCGATTTTGCCTGCGGCTTGATTCTCACGAATGGATTCCAGCAACTGACCAACGACAGGACCCGGCCTGAGGTTTAATTCCTTCATCAATTCATACCCATCCAGCAAACGCGGCGGAGCAACGACTTCTTCGGGCCGTTCCCAGTAATTCTCCAGCAGAATGCGGGCAAGATCAAGATAGGCAGTCCATGTTTCAATTGTAAGTTCGTTGGCGCGCGTGGCACGCAGATCGGCCAAACCGAGCAGGATCAAGTCAATGCCTGCCCTGCCGCTATCGCGGAAGAAGCGGTAAATGGCTTTGCGTGAGGGTGTTTGTTTGTCAAATTCCATGCGGCTGGCAAACGAATGAATCCGCATGTGATGTTTGATGATGGCGTGTAATCGTTCAATCTCATCATTACTGAGGTTGAAAGCCTGCGCGCGCTGCGCGGCCGCCTCCGCTCCTTTCACATCATGATCAAAAAAGCGAATGCGACCGGTTTCATCAATCGTTTTTGTTTCAGGTTTACACACGTCGTGATACAGCGCGGCAAAGAAAAGCAGGGAACGATGGGAACGATCCACATTCAAAGGCACGGCAAAATGATCTCCGATTTGCTGGCGGAAGCGCCCCAAACGCAAGCCAAGCAGACCGGTGAACATGTCGTTCGTTTTTTCCGCATCATACCCGACGCGCAAACCGGAAATGACTTGATCGAGGTGATCCAACACAGCCAGGGTATGCGTCCAGACATCGTAGACATGCGGCGGGGATTGCTCCACGCCTTTCATGGCAAGCAGTTCAGGCATAAAGTGAGAAAGAGCGCCGAGCATCTCCAGCGCGCGGATGGATGTGCTTGCTTTTGGCCCGTTAAGGATCTTGAAAATTTCATCCCGCAGACGCTCCGGGGAAATATGTTCTATCTGGCTAACGGCCTGCTTCATCAATTCACGTGTGTTCTTCTCTATCTTGAATCCAAATGCCGCGGCTTGCCGAACGCCCCTTAAAATACGGACGGGGTCGTCTGATAATGAAGTTGGTGAGCAGGCGCGGATGACCTTGGCGTGAATGTCGTTTGCGCCGTCCATGGGGTCTATGATCGTGTTATCGCGCAGATTGTAGGCAATCGCGTTGATGGTGAAATCGCGGGCGCGCAGGTCTTCCTCTAAGTTTGTGCCGCGATAGGTGGCGAAATCAAGGAAGATACGCTTGCCATCTTGATCGGTTAGAATGACACGGCCTGTGTCGCGTTCATCGTCCAGAGGCATGAAGGCTGCGCCGAGACTGTTGGCTACTTTCCGAGCGACGGAAATGCCATTCGAGGGCAGGGCAAAATCAAAGTCCGGTGCGAGGCGGGAAGTTAATAGGTCACGCACTGCGCCACCGACAAGGTATATTTCCTGATCGGCAGGCAATGCGTCTTTTATTTTATCTATTAAAGGAGAAAAGGAAAAAGGGAGAGGCATAAAAATGATCTCTGGTTTTTCTTTATAGCGGCTGGACTGTGATGCGCGCAAAGCCTGTTCGGGTGTGCCGCCTTGCGCTATGACACGTCCGCGCACAAGAGCCACCCAACGACCTGCATAGGACGAATGGAGTCTTTCAGGATTGACAGGCGCTTGGTCCATATTGATCCCCAGCCAGATGAATCATCAAGAGGTTGGTTTGTATTTATTCAGGTCAACCACGCCGACGAAAGGCAGGTTGCGATAATACTCGTCCAGGTCCAGCCCATAACCAAATACAAATTTATTCGGAATGGTGAATCCAAGATAATGAATAGGGACATGCGCTTCGCGTCTTTCGGGTTTATCGAGCAGCGCACAAACTTTCAAGGTCTTTGGCTGGCGGGTTTCGAGCATTTGCAAGACGGCGGAGATGGTATGTCCGCTATCTACAATATCTTCAACCAACAGAACATTCCTGCCGCGAATATCCGTTTGCAGATCGAGAGTGACACGCGCAGAGCCTGCCGTTTCACGCCTGCCCACGCCATAAGCTGAGACCGCCATGAAATCCATCATATGTGGAATGGTAATTTGCCGGCTGAGGTCAACCATGAACGACACGCCGCCGCGCAAAATGCAAATCAGCAAAAGGTCTTCAGCGGAATAATCCTTGCTGATCTGAGTACCCAATTCTTTGACGCGCGCCTGGAGGATGTCTGCATCTATTAAAATTTCAGCTAGTACATCTTTGTAGTCTTGCATACATTTATTTCCTGTGTACCTGTCTACGTGTGTACCTGTGTAAATGTAAACAGGTAGACACGTAAACACGTAGAAAAGAATTAGCGCGGAACCTCGTGATGCTGACGGCAACGCGCTTCATATAATTCGGATGCGCCGACGATCACGATCGGCTCATCATAACGGGCTGGCTTGCCATTGACCAGGCGCTGGGTCCGGGAGGCATTATCGCCACAGACCATGCAAATGGCATGCAGTTTCAAGACATCCTCCGCTTCAGCCATCAGGGTCGGCATGGAACCAAATGGTTCACCCCGAAAATCAGTATCCAGGCCGGCGACGATCACCCGCACGTCACGCGAGACCAATTCCCGGGCGACAGTCACCACTTCGGGGTCAAAGAATTGCGCTTCGTCTATGCCGACAACGGTTGTGTCTTTATCAAGTTTCGAACGAATGTCTGCGGCTTTTTCAACGGGAATGGCTTCAAAAGTGGAGCCGGTGTGGGAAGCCACTTTTTCAATCGTATAACGCACGTCAACGGCGGGCTTGAACACCTGAACTTTTTGCTTGGCAATGGTTGCTCTCACAAGCCTGCGGATCAATTCATCCGTCTTGCCGCTGAACATTGAACCACAGATAACTTCAATCAAACCATGGGTATGCTTCATTCAAATTCTCCCAAACTCCCTCACCCTATTCCTCTCCCAAAGGGAGAGGGGACTCCCTTCCCCTTTCGGGGGAAGGGCTGGGGACGAAGGCGAATTATGAAAACAGGCAGACGCTTTATGCATCTGCCTGTCTAGTTTACCTGAGAAACCTTTCTCTGACAAAGTTCCTGCAAAGGAAAAAAACCTACTTGCCTGCTTCAGGCTCAGCGGCTTTTTCGGATTTACGAGACTTGAGCACTTCCGGAATTTCAAAGCCCAGGGAGCGAAGTTTCTTCTTGGCCGCAGTCAATGAAGATTGGCCAAAGCCAGCGATCTCCAGCAAAGAGGCATCCCCTTCGGCGAGTTTTGCTGTGATCTGCCCAAAGGTCAAAACGCCGGCTTTCTTGAGTGCATCCAATGCGCGAGGTGCGAGGCCGAGGTCGTCAATCGAGCGGTCTGGAGAAGTCAATGACTCTTCCTTGGTTTTTTGCTGTTCTACATAGGTCTGGCGGGCGGAAAGTTTCTTGTAGAAGCGGTCCACCTGACCTTCAACATCAAGAAGTCTGGAGGACTCGCCCGTAAAGAACGGGTGGCAATTCGAACATACGTCAATGCGCAATTCCTTTTTTGTGGAAGTGGTCACCCATGTTTTGCCACAGGAAGCGCACGAGACGTTCGCTTCATAAACTGTAGGATGGATTTCTGCTTTCATCTTATTCGACCTCAGCGGGGACGATATTGACACGCTTGCGGCCATGCACAACATCGAACACCACGATCCCATCCGCAATCGCGAACAAGGTATCATCTTTTCCAACCAATACATTAATGCCTGGCTTGATCCTGGTACCGCGTTGGCGCACAAGAATATTGCCGGAAAGAACAAATTGACCGGCATAACGCTTTACACCCAGGCGCTGGGCATTACTGTCACGGCCGTTGCGGGTTGATCCGCCACCTGTTTTATGTGCCATTTCTACCTCACTTACTTCTTTACAGTCTTCTTGTTTGCAGACGACTTGGAAGGCGATTTTTTTGCTGCCGCAGGCTTCTTCGCCGGTGCTTTTTCAGACTTCTTCACGGGCGCTTTTTCAGACTTCTTCCCCTTCGGGGACGATGTAGCCGCTTCTTTCGGCGCCCTGGCCTGCTTCTTGACCTTGGCAGCTTCCTTCACCTCGGCCGCTTCGGCTTTTTCAAGCGTGACTGCGATTTCTTTCCTGGCAACTTTGCGTTCTTCACCAGGCTTGCCAATGAAATCGATCATCAAACGCGTATATTGATGACGATGCCCACCCCTAACGCGGATGCGCTTCTTGGGGCGATATTTTTTAGAGGTAACCTTGGGGCCTTTGACGTGTTCCACAACTGTGGCAGAGACCTTGATCTCACCTACTGTGGGAGTTCCAACCATGACCACGTCTTCGTCAATCATCAGGAAGACACGTTCAAAATCGAACTTTTTGCCTGCTTCAGAGGCAAGGCGATCCACATCAATCGTGGAGCCTTCGACGACACGGTATTGTTTGCCGCCACTTTCAACAACAGCTGTTCTCATTACTTATGATCTCCAGTCATTCACTTCGCCGCGCGTTCCGCGGACCCTTACACCCATTCAATGAACTCAGAGCAGGTCTACGCCGAACTGTGGGGAAGCTGGGTTATTTACAAGCAACTGCCCCGGTTCTAACCTCCGGGGCTGAAGCGAACGATATTATACATGTGAGGGGGTACACCTGTCAACGGTTTTCGAGTGGAAAATTATCGAAGAGTCGCCCTCCTGTTTCCAACCACGACATCGTTGACAAGACTGTTTTTTCACTGTATCCTGAATTACCTTGTTTAAAAAATAGGAGAAAACCTGATGAACGCACCCATTCAATTTGGCACAGTAAAAGGACATCTCGCAAGACCTGAGGGCAGTGGACCCTTCCCTGCCGTGATCGTCATTCAGGAATGGTGGGGATTGGACGCACAGACCAAATCCATTGCAGATCGTTTTGCAAAGGAAGGTTATCTTGCTTTCGCGCCCGACCTTTATCATGGTGAAATCGCCCAACTCGGCGATAGCGATACTGCCACGAATCTTGTGCAGAAGTATGCTCCCAACGCGCCCAAAGATTTGGAGTCGCTTTTTGATGCATTGAAATCCCACCCCGATTGCAGCGGCAGGATCGGAAGTGTCGGATTTTGCTTTGGCGGACGCATGTCGCTTCTCTTAAGCACTACGCGACCCCTCCATGCGGTTTGCACTTTTTACGGAGGCGGAATGCAAACCGTCTTCGATCAACTGCTCAGGAATCTCAAAGCGCCGGTGCTTGGATTTTTCGGCGACGCAGATGTTTCCATTCCCGCCGGAACAGTAGGGCAATTTGATAGATTGCTTGATGAAATCGGCGTGGAACATGAGATCATCATGTATCCAAATTCAGGCCACGCCTTCTTCCGCGACAGCGACCCGCAGGTTTACAAACCCGAGGCCTCAAAGGATGCATGGGAACGCACGAAAAAATTCTTTGCAAAGCATTTGAATTAAAGTTTTGACGAGGGACAATTGACCACGGACCATGGATGATGGATCGTATGCGGTCTATCGTCCATTGTCAGTGGTCTTCCAATTGACAAAACCCCTCGCATCCTTTACCCTCGCTTCATGTTTAACCCCAACCTGCTTCAGCGTCAGATCATTGAATCTCCCCTTGACCTTAAACTCTTCGTCTCCGGTGCCGCAGGGACGGGGAAAACTACAGCAGGAGTTGAGCGGATGCGATACTTGCTCGCCCAGGGTATCCCGGCCGATTCCATTCTTCTGCTCACACCCCAGCGGACTTTGCAGGAGCCATATCTGGACCTGCTCTACAGCCCCAAACGGCGCGCGGGCGGAGAGGTCACAGCCGCTACGATTGGCGGCCTTGCCAAACGCATGTGTGACTTATTCTGGCCGATCGCGGCGGAAGCGGCTGGATTCAAAATCCCTGAACTTCCCCCAATCTTTCTCACACTTGAAACCGCGCAATATTACATGGCACATCTTGTGCGCCCATTGCTCGAAGAAAAGGGATACTTTCAATCCCTGACCATCAATCGCAACCGTCTATATTCCCAGATCCTCGACAATTTAAATAAATCCGCAGTGGTTGGCTTTCCATATAAAGAGATCGGCTCACGACTGGACTCAGCCTGGTTTGGCGACCCAGCCCAACGCCGCATTTACGCGGACGCTCAGGAATGCGCAACTCTCTTCCGTGAATACTGCCTGGATCATAACCTGCTGGATTTTTCACTTCAACTTGAAATCTTTACAAATATTTTGTGGCCGCGGGAACAAGTCCGCGCATATCTCGTCAATACGTATCATCACCTCATTTTTGACAACGTGGAAGAAGATATCCCGTGCACACATGACATCATCGGCGCTTGGCTCCCGGATTTTGACTCGGCGCTATTGATCTACGACAACAATGCGGGCCACCGGAGTTTCCTTGGAGGTGATGCAGTTACAGGCGCGGCATTAAGCGAAGGGTGTGGTCAAATCATCGAGTTCAACGAATCGTTCGTCTCATCAGAAAATGTCGTCCAATTATCCAACTCGCTTGTCTCTGCGATAAGAGGCGAATCCTTTCCAGCTATGGATACAAACCATACCCTGGAATTCATCCTTTCGCATTTTTACCCTGAAATGCTGGATGAGATCACAAGCAAGGTTAAATCATTGATAGAAGAGCATGGTATTTCACCTTCAGAGATCGTAATTCTGGCGTCCTATCTATCAGACGCGTTACGATTTTCAATTACAAATCGCCTCGAGCAAGCAAAAATTCCCTGGCGCACACATCGACCGTCGCGATCTTTGCGTGATGAAGCCGCGAGTAAAACTTTACTCACACTTTCTGCGCTCGCGCATCCGCACTGGAACATCCCCCCCACAAAATTTGACCTGTCTCACGCGCTCATGTTCGCCTTGAAAACAGATTTAATCCGCGCACAACTCTTGACGGAAATCGTTTATCGCACAAAAGATTTTCGGATGTCAACCTTCGACGAAATCAAAACCGAAACACAGGAACGCATCACCTATTCTCTCGGCTCCCGCTATACAAATTTACGAAACTGGCTGGAAGAATATCGTTCAAGCAATCCCCTGCCCCTGGATTTCTTCCTGCGGAAATTATTTGGCGAAGTGATCTCGCAACCTGGCTACGGCTTCCATTTAAACTTGGATGCAGTGCGTGTGGCCGCGAGTTTGATCGAATCCATTAAGAAGTTCCGCAATGCAATGGAACCTTCAATGACAAACCTGACAGGTCTCACCAAAACGGCTTCGATCCGTAATTCCTCACCCGAAGACCTGTCAGGTTTCGATCTTGGCCGCGAATACCTCGCCATGCTTGCAGGCGGCGTGATCGCCGCTCAATATTTGGAATCATGGCGAAACGAAGATAAAGATGCAGTTCTGATTGCGCCTGCGCATACCTTCTTAATGATGAACCGATCTGTGACAGTTCAATTCTGGCTCGACCCTGGTTCAAACGGATGGGTGCAACGCCTCTCGCAACCGCTCACACAGCCTTATGTGTTATCCCGTCATTGGGAGGCAGGCCGCCCCTGGATGGACACAGATGAAGTGAATGCAGAAACAGAATCACTGGCGAAATTGGCGGGCGGGTTACTCTCCCGCTGTCGCAAAAAAATTTATCTGGCCATATCAGACCTCGGCGAAACGGGGTTCGAACAACGCGGGACTTTGTTAAAGGCTTTTCAGAAGGTGATAAATTAAATAGGAAGGGAATTAGGGAATTAGGTAATGGGGATTAGGGGTCATGAGAGCCAAAAGGTTTCCTTGACCTGACCCGCAAACCTGTGCCAGCAAAACCATCCCGTCAGAGATAACGAAGGTTCGCACTATAATAATCGCTTCCAAAGCGTTTCATCTCTCTTGTTTTATTCTGTTTCCGATGGTAAGTACTCCCGGCTTTTCATTGCCCTTGACCCAAATCTATCAAGTAACTAGAATAGTCACTATAGATGAAATTGGAGCAACGATAATGACAAAACTAAGTTACAGCACTTTCGGATTAACAAATTTAGGGTTTTTGGATGCAATTGACGCTGTAGATAAGGCGGGGTATCCAGGAATTGAACTTTCCTTTCATCGTGATCAGTTTAATCCATTCGAAATAACCGACAAATATCTTGCAAAAATAAAACAACGATTTGAAACAACCAATGTAAAACCTGCCTGCGTTGCAACCGCCTCGCATTTTTTCACACCTTCCAGGCCCCACGAACCTTCCTTGATGTGTATTGACATGGCCGGAAGAAAACGCCGCATCAACCTGGTCAAGAGGGGCATTGAAGTCGCCAGGAAATTGGATGTTCCGCTCGTTACATTTGGCAGCGGTTTTATAAGGGACGAACATGTTGTCAACCCATTGATAAATCCAAAAGAATTGCTGATGGACAGCATCCGCCAGTGTTTGCGGGAAATCAGGAAGGATGATGACATTACTTTGTTAATCGAGCCGGAACCAGGAATGTTTATTGAAACTCTGGACCAGGGCATTGATCTGGTCAACGAAGTTAATTCGCCTAACTTTAAATTGCATTTGGATTTGTGCCATAATTATTGCTCGGAAAACGACTATATTTCCGCTTTGGCAAAGGCCGCTCCCCATGCGCGGTACCTGCATGTTTCCGACGCCAAAGAGGGCTATAATTTAAAAATTATCAAGATGTCCGAAAACATGGCAATTGACTTGAATTTTGCAGGTTATTTGGTATATTCCCCTGAAAACGCCGATTTTCTATTGCTTGACAGGCAAAACCCAATTTATTTTTATGACGATCAACCCACCAAAGAACAGAAGAAAAGGATCGAAGAGACGGTGGATAGGACAAACATTAAAGAGGCTGTCGTTTATGTTGATTACAACAGCTTATTCGCTGGCTCAACCGAATTCGATAATGAAATTTTTACCTATTTAATCTCCGTCCCCGGGTTGAGTTTTGACGTTTTGGAAAGAGCAAAACCGATCATTAGTTATTTAAGGGGAACTAAAAATTCAGACGGCAAAATATTAATGGATAAGATGGTGGCAAACACGATTACAGGCATCGTTCATTTTCATGAAATTCCAGGGGAAGGCAGCCTAGATTTTGAGGCGAGCTTCAAAGCCTTAAACGAAAACGGCTTTTCAGGGTACGCATCCGTTGAGTTGTATCACCATGTAGCTTCATGGGAAAAAGCCCTGGCGGATAGTTTTAAACACCTGTCTCAATACGTCGAAGGAAATTAAGACCCAAACGACGAAGGTGTCCTGGAAATAAATGATTACAAACAAGCTACTTGATCACAACAAGCGCCGGGGCATTCCAGCAATCTGCCAAATGCGCAAAATAAAACAACAACGCAATCAGACACATCAGCGCGAACAGGCTTTCATCAATTGGTTATTCAAATTGAATCTAGGAGTTAATAATGTTTAGTCTTGAACAATTGGGCTGGGAAGTCCATACAGTGGGGGAACTTGATCATAGAAAATTAAAAGCGCCTCATGTAAAGTTACGGTCTCTCACTAACGGTAAAAACGGTGACGCGGTTTATTCCGTTGACCTGCGCATCAATCAGCCAAATACAAATTATTTGTCGACAACTGAACTGCATTCATTTGAGCATTTTTTGCTTGCGGGTTTTAGAAAATACATGCCAGAAAATTTTATCTGCGTGGCTCCAATGGGCTGCCAGACGGGGTTTTACCTTGTATTGTTGAATGAAGGCAATGCGCATAAAATTTGCAGTGTGTATGAGTCCATTTTAAACGATATTTTAATTGCAGAGGAAGTGCCCTACGCCAATATACGGGAGTGTGGCCATTTTGAGAACCACAATTTAGACCTGGCAAAAGATATTGCCAGGAGGCTGTTGGATTCCAAATCCAGTTGGCGGCAGGTTTTATGACACACGAAATGCGTAAATGGCATATCTCATATCAACGAACTATTGAATATGAGGTTGTCAGCTGCCCCAATCTTTTTCATCCACAGAATGGAGCTTTGTTATCTATAGGTAAAAAAGAGAATACCCGTAGGTTTGTTGTTGTAGACAGCAACATAGAAAAGTATTACTCAACCGAGATAAAGGATTTTTTTAAGTACCACAAAATTGACGCAAAGATCCTAACCTTCCCAGCGGGTGAAAAAAACAAATCCATAGATAATTACCTCTGGATTTTGCGCGAATTGGATATGTTTCCCATCAATCGCAGGGATGAGCCGATCATCGCCATTGGCGGCGGCGTTCTTACTGATGTGGTTGGGTTTGTCGCCAGCAGTTACCGTCGCGGAGTACCGCATATTAAAATACCGACAACCTTGATGGGGTATGTTGATGCCTCGGTGGGAATCAAGAGCGGGATCAATTTCAACAGCAACAAGAATCGGCTGGGCTCATTTGAACCCCCCAAAAAGGTCTTTTTAGACAGGACTTTTCTGACAACCCTGCCAAAACGCCATATCCTGAATGGCGTTTGCGAAATTCTAAAATTAGCCATCATTAAAGATACCTCATTATTCGAATTATTGGAATCGCATGGGGCTGAATGTGTTAATTCAAAATTTCAAGATGAAATTGGCGCATTGATCCTTGACCGTGCTGTCGGGGCAATGCTAGAGGAGTTGGAACCTAATTTATTTGAAGATGACCTGGCACGCAGGGTTGATTTCGGGCACACTTTTAGTTATGGATTTGAAACCTTCCACGATACGCAACTACTTCATGGCGAAGCGGTCCTTATCGACATGGCAATCTCGGCAATACTAGCCGCATCCAGGGATTTATTATCCAAACAGGAATTGAACAGGATATTCGATCTAATCACCAAGCTGGGCGTCGTTCTAATTGACGATCTTGTAAACCCCGATCTGTTATGGAAAACACTGAATGAACGCAAGTACCATAGAAATGGGTTGCAAAGAGTCCCATTGCCTGACGGGTTGGGAAAATGCGTCTTTGTAAACGACATAAAATTCGAGGAAATACAATCTGCTTGCAAAAATCTGGAAAACTGGACGGAAATCAATGACACAATTCACGAATACTGATTCCAAAGAGATAAAGAAGTTCGATAAGGTTGCCCAAATTTGGTGGGACCCAAAAGGCTCCATGGGCACTTTGCACACCATCAACCCTCTGCGCATGAAATTCATCACCGAAAACCTGAATATGACTAATTGCAAAATTTTGGACGTGGGCTGCGGAGGCGGCATTTTAGCCGAAGCTATTGCAAGGTCCGGCGCGCGAGTAACAGGAATTGACTTGTCTGAAGCATCCCTTGAAGCGGCAAGACAGCACGCTAGAGAACAAGGCTTGAATATTGAATATCGTTATGAAAACATTGAAGAAGTTGCAGAAAAACATGCGGGTGAATTCGACGCAATAACCTGCATGGAAATGCTGGAGCATGTTCCAGAGCCAAATAAAACCATCACAGCTTGCTCGCGGTTGTTAAAACCTGGCGGCCACGCCTTTTTTTCGTCGATAAACCGTACCCCCAAGGCATTTCTATTCGCAATCATAGGCGGTGAATACATTCTGCGCCTGTTGCCAAAAGGCACTCATACCTATAAACAATTAATTCGCCCAAACGAATTGAAAAAATGGGCACAGGAAAACGGTCTGGAATTCCTGCGTCTTTCCAGTTTAATTTACAATCCATTCAACGGGATATTTAAGGTTGAGGAAAAAGAAGACATAAACTACATGGCGCATTTCGTTAAAAAACAATCGTCGGATAAGGCGTAACATATGAAACGTTTTTTTGCGTTGTCGAGAACTACCCATGGTATTTTGGATCTGGCCACACCTGCCTTTTGTGCTTTACTATGGCTGGGCGGCTTTCCGCAATTGAGGGTAATATTACTTTCGTTATTTACAGCTTTTGCAGGATACACTGCCGTATATGCTCTAAATGATTTGGTTGGTGTAAAAGATGACAGGGAAAAATTTGCTGAGAATGGCATTAATCCGGGTTATTCAGTTGAGGCTTCCGAGCAGCGGTATCCTCTGGCGCGGAATTTATTAAGTTTAAAAAACGGCTGGCTTTGGGCGGGAACCTGGTTTATATTGGCCCTAATAGGTTCGTATTTGCTTAATCCCGTTATCGTTTTTATCCTTCTTACTGCTGCCGTTTTGGAGATCATTTATTGTCTTTTGCTTAAAGTCACCTACCTGAGAACCCTTGTGAGCGGGGTTGTTAAGACGAGCGGTCCCATTGCCGCAGTTTTTGTCGTGGATTCTAATCCTTCACCATATTTTTTGTTATTGCTGTTTGTCTGGTTATTCATGTGGGAAATAGGTGGGCAAAATGTACCGGCGGACTGGAATGATACAATTGAAGACAGGCGTGTTAATGCAATAACAATTCCTATTCGATTTGGCGTTGAAAAAGCAGGGTTTATCGTTATAGCAACATTAGCGCTTACGGTTATCGCAAGTTGTTTTTTACCATTAGTTTCTCCTGCCAACCTTGGCCTGCCTTATATTTTAGCAAGTTTGCTTCTTGGATTTGTTTTTCTTTTAAAACCGGGTTTTAAACTTTATAAATTTAATGAAGGGCGTTATGCAGCTAGACTGTTCGACATGGCCAGTCATTATCCCTTAGCACAATTAGTACTAATATCTATTTCCCTGGTTATATCTAATTTTATTGGTCAATAACGGGTGAACTGGTGCAGGATACTCCGAGCATGATTGTGATGTGGATTCTGGGGAAGCAAAATAAGCGTCGGGTAAGTTCAAGACCTTTACCATAGGAACTAGGTTTCTTTGTCCTGACACACGAGCCTGTCAGCAATACCATCATTACCGTACCAGGTTATTTTTGCAGCCAATCCCTATTGATTGTTGCAGGCTGGTGTTGCTGCAAGGTCCGCACACAGATCGAAGATGTGGGCTCCTACAAAAGTAAGTCAATGATTACATTTCACACTTAATTTACACAGGGTCAATAATCAGTACTTCACAAAAGTGCCACTTAATGGCGACTTTAGTCTGTTTTTAACCGAACGACTGAAGTCGTCACATCGTTTTCGTGACCTGCTGATTATAGGAACTTCATAGTGTTATGGATGTGACAAGGCCTCGAAGTTAAACGAACCGTCCGCAGGCTCATCGCCTGCGGACGGTTTGGATTATTGAAACTGGCGATGACATTCCAAGGTTGGTCACCGCTCATCCGCTGGATTAGAACAGGAGTAAGAAAATGTTTAATGAACTTGAGACTGTCGTTTTGGCCCACGATCTGAAAGACCACAACCTTACACGCGGCGATGTAGGTACAGTTGTGCATTGCTACGCGGGTGGAAAAGCATACGAAGTGGAATTTGTCACTGGCGAAGGAAAAACCGTTGCGGTTGTCACACTGGAAAAATCGGATATTCGTCCAATGCAGCGCCAGGAAATACTGCATGTTCGCACGTTTGCAGTAGCATAAGAAAACATTCATTGCACTTCAGCGGCGGATAATCCGCCGCTTTTTTATTCGCAGCGTCATCCGTTTCGCAGACGGGCTTGGGAGTTGGGACAGGAAGGTGTTGAAGTCCATTGTTTTATGGAATAATACAGCAGGGGGAGATTATGCGGTAATTAAAAATCTTCACGCTTAATCAAGGCGGAGGGTATAACATCACCTTACATTCTGGTTTCGGTTGAGTTACAATGTCAATTGAAATATTTGGCAATATGTATAATGATTGTCAGATTTCACGAAACTCCAATGGCCTCCATATACCGGCTTCGTATCATCGCCTTCTCCTTTCTACTATTGCTCTTTCTGGCAGCCATACTCCTCTCCTTTATCATTCTGGACAGGCAGCAATATGATGCGGCGTTGATCAACATCGTCGGCCGCCAGCGCATGTTGGCGCAGCAAATGACCCTGGAGGCGGTGCTCGTGCAGACCTTCCCTCAGACAGAATACCGTCAGGCTTTGAGCAACACAACCTACGAGAGTTTCGAAAAGACATTGATCGCCCTGACCGAAGGCGGTCAAATCATCCTGCCAACAGGGGAAACGTTTATTGTCCGGTCCTCCTCCGATGCAGAGATCCAGAAACAATTACTGGTCATACACGGCGGTTGGGAAGAAATAGATCAGGCGATTCACGTCGTTCTTGAGGAAAATCCGCAAAGAGGGGATTTAAACGCAGGCATCGAAAAAATCATTGGTCTCACTCCGCGCCTGATCCTTGAATTGGACAAAGCGGTGCAGCTGTACGAGACCGCATCCAACCGCAACACCGCCAGACTGCAAGCAATTCAAATTGGCTTTTTAGCCGCCGCAGCGCTTATGCTGGGCGCGCTCATTGTGATTACCAACCAGCGCGTCCTGCGCCCTATCCAGTTGTTGGGTGACGCGGCGACACGCATTGGCAAAGGAGACCTAAAAACTCCGCTCGCGGTGGCGGGGCTGGAGGAGATCAACCTGCTGGCAAAAAACCTGGACGATATGCGGGAGAAATTGAGAACAGCCATGCAAACACAGACAGCGCTGGTTACCCTTTCCCAATGCCACCTGAAGGTAACCGAGGAGGAAAAAGCCATCGAGTGCGCGGTAAGAATTGCCGCGCAGGTGCTGGAGGCTGACTACAGCGCAGTGGCGCTGCTTGATCCTGATGACCGCTTGATTCTAAGAGCAGCCTGGGGGCAGGCCACAAAACGCGTCATTGGCATGGAACTGGAACAGGGTGACAAATCCCAGACTGGTTACACTATATTACGGGAAGAACCGGTGCTGGTACAGGATTACAGCCAATTGACGGAGTTCTCTGTGCCGCCGCTTGTATCCCAATACAAATTATCTTCCGGGTTGAGCGTCCCCATGCTTTCGCGCGGAAAAGTCATCGGCGCCATGCTGGCGCATTCCAAAACACCGCGCCATTTCGACCAGGATGCCATCCCGAAACTTTCGTTGATCGCCAACCAGACTGCGATTACGGTGGATAAGATCCGCCTGCATGACGAGACCAGGCAGCTTGCTTTCACCGATGAATTAACCGGGTTGTACAACCGCCGCCACTTTATCAAACTGGCCAGTATGGAAGTTGATCGAGCATTCCGCTACAAGCATTCTCTCGCCTTTATGATATTCGACCTGGATCGCTTTAAACAGGTTAACGATACGTACGGCCATCCAGCAGGCGACCAGGTTCTAAAAACCGTTGCTTCGTTGGCTCACCAGGAACTAAGAGACATTGACCTGCTCGGGCGTTATGGCGGGGAGGAGTTTGTCATTCTTTTGGTGGAGACCGGACGAAAAGACGCGCGAGCGATCGCAGAGCGTATACGCAAGCGGATCGCACGAACACCGATAACTGTAGCTCAGGATAAGATTTCCATTACGATCAGTCTGGGTGTTTCCACATTATCATCTCGCTGCAACAGCCTGACCAGCCTGATTAAAGCCAGCGACAGGGCTCTCTACATCGCCAAAGAAACCGGACGTAATAAAACAATTTTTGCCGGTTCTTAATAATGACTGGATAAACACTTTTCTACTTCCATCTCTTCACAGGAGCAGAACATGATCAATCGGACATCTCGCTCAAGAACCCACCCACGTGATTTT
>VGNE01000025.1 GCA_016866215.1 Chloroflexota bacterium
CGGCGCGATAAAAGTCTCTTCCGTTTGGGACTCGATTGGCTAAAGTACGCATTGAAGCATTCGCTAGACTTTCAACCCGTCTTCCTTTTTAGCCTGCCAGAGGTACCAACTCATGTACGGTAGAGAATTGGGTAGTATATTTTTCAATTCCCCCGAGGAATTTCAAAAAATATTGGACGATGCAAAAGAAGGCCCACCGCCAGTTTGGCCGCGTATAGTTACAGCATTTTTACGAAAGATATCAGATCAAATATCAAATCGAAACACTTTCCACACGCTGTTATGGCTCTGGGTTTGGATTTCCAGTTTCATATTGGTTACCCCGATTTTACAATGGCCTTTTCCAAACCAGGAAACGGCCTCGGCATCCATCATCAAATATATAGGCTCATCCATTCTTGTGCCAATTTGTATTGGCATATTGACATACAGAAAGGATAACCCATTCTGGCGGCAAAACGAAGCAGCATCCTCTCGAATGATCCTTCTTTATACTTATCAAGGCGCATTTATAGGGTTTCATTTGGGTTATTTCGCAATCTTCGCAATCTGCCTGCTCATGTTTTTTCTTCAAATCAATCTGGTCTCATGGGTTCAATTTATACTTGCGGGATTTCCTCTTCTAATGGGGTATATCTCAGCTCAAGTTGCCCCCTACAATCTTTGGCGGGCCTATGGTCGATTATGGTTTTCCGATGGAGCAATTTTCTTTGTATTCATTCTTCTTGGGCCGGTATGGGGATGGTTCTTTTTTGAATTTTATTCGCTTCTTATCTCGCCAACGACTGGCATCATTGTCATATTAGCGGCTACTACCTTGTTGGTAAGTCTAATGACATTACAATACCAACGAAAAGGAAATACCACCTTTCCAGTTCATTGGTGGATCATCCTTTATAGCTTAATTTTGATTTGCCAGATCATCCTGCTTTTCATCAAATAAATATCAACCCTAAGCTGGGAAAGTAAAATCAACCCGCCATGCTCACCACCGAATCCATTCTCAAATCCACTTTTGGTTATGATACCTTCAAGCAGCTGCAACGCTACTCTACCAGCAGCAACTCCTCCCCCAATTGATTTAATTGCGAAATATAAAGGTCAACGGGTGGCGCGTTGATCCAGCGGACCGCGTGCCAATCTGCTTGTTCCACAGAACATAACACGCGCGCGAGGTCGGCAGGAAAGATCCCAATTGCTTTACCTTGCGCGCCGTTGATTGCTTCTTTCAAGGAAAGCCCTTTTTGAGCGCAAAGCCCCCAAATATCAGCAAAGTCTTTTGGCTCCTCACGGTCAAGAATGGCAGTCACTTTGTTTGCAAGGATATTTTCAGCGGTATCCATCCGTCCAAGGATGGGATGACTCACAACCTGCCCCACGCGAGCGGGAACGTCATTCACAAATTCAAGTTTGAGCAAAACATCCTTCCCGATCAAATTCAGGCGGGCAAATCGTTCTTCTTTCATCAAAATTTTGCAAGACCAATCTTTGGGCTGGGCAAGGGCTTGAATAATACGTTCCACCCATAAGCCAAAACGATGATCGTCGTTGACAAAGAAATCCAGGTCGTCTGAAAAGCGGTGTTGCAGATAACCGCGCGAGGAAGCCGTTCCACCCGTAAGATAAAAGTCGGTATCCGCCTGATTGAGGACCTTAATCACGCGGTCTTGAAAAGGATATAGCACGTCAATGTAAAAAGATGAATTATTCAATCAGCAACTCCGGATGTTTCTCAGGCAGCCACTTTACCAAAAAATCAAGCCCGCGCACGCGGCTTTTCGAGCGAATTTTTCCGCGCCAGCGCTGCCAATTTTCCACGAGACGTTTGAAGCCGATAAGGTAAATTATTTCTTCATAAGAAGCATATTCGATCAAACGACGCGCCGCCCAATCTGAATCCAGCCGCCCCAACGCACGGCGGCCTTCCAAAATCTCCTTGAATTGAGCTGCGTCAAGGTCGTAATCCCAAACATAAGGCAAACGTAGTGTCTCTTGCATGGTTTGATTATACACTTCATGAGACGTTATAATCGAGTAAATGCTCACCCCCGAATACATTCTAATAACCACCTTTAGGTACGAAACTTTCAAGCCCCTGCAACACGAGAGATATAACTAAAATATCCAGGCACGCTTTAACTTCACCCACAGCCGCCCGGGAAGTTGAAGCGTACCCTATCCCCTTCGCCCCTGAATTTAAGAAGTATGTTGAATTTAACCCTGGCCGTTCATCATTTCGATGAAGGCCGGGACAACCTGCGGGTCAAAGTGGATGCCGGATTGTTTGCGGATATATTTCATTGTCTCCGTCCGAGACCAGGCACGGCGATAAGGGCGGTCCGAGGTAAGAGCGTCGTAGACATCCACGATGGCAAAGAGACGCGCTGCAAGTGGTATTTCTTCGCCTGCGAGGCGATCCGGATAGCCCGTCCCATTCCATTTTTCGTGATGTGAACGAGGGATATCCAGTGCAGGCACAAGATGATCAATGGGCGCCAGGAGTTCCACAGCAATCAGGGGGTGGCGGCGCATGATAATCCATTCTTCATCGCTTAACAGTCCCGGCTTGTGCAGGATGCTATCCGGAATGGCCACTTTGCCAATATCGTGCAGCATGGCGCCGCGGCAAATATGTGCAAGTTCGGGTTGTTTGATCCCCATTTGACTTGCCAATTTGAATGTCATCGCAGTGACACGGCGGGAATGGCCTTCCGTCTCTTTATCACGCAGGTCTAGCGCGCGCGACCAGCCCTCGATGGTTTTGTCGTAAGCCAGGGTCAACTCGGCGTTGGATAACTGTAAATTCTTAAGCAGCATGGCATTATCAATCGCGATGGCGGCCTGACCGGCAAGCATCTCCATGTAAGTCAGCCAGTCCTCATCCGCACCAAGCAGCGCGCGATGAAATATTTCAAGCACGCCGACTGCCTCTCCTTTTGAGATCAAAGGAACGGCATAATAAGCGATAAAATTTTCCCTGGCCAAAAATGGGGATTTTAGAAAGGTTGTCTGGCGGGATTTCAAATTGGGGATGTGAACTGCCCTCCGTTCCAAAACTGCCATCCCGGCATACGCCTCCCCAATGTGCAGACGGGTATGCTGCAAGGCCGAGGTTTTAAAGCCCGCCCCTGCGGCAAACTCAAGCAATTGCGCGCGCGGGTCAAACAATAAAATGCAGGCGGCGTCAATGCTCAACTGCGCGCGGACCTGGTCGAGGATCACTGATAATACCGGGGTTAGATCCAAATCGGAGGTAATGGCCAGGTCAATGGATCGCAGTGCGGCCAATTGGTCAAACTGCCGTTTTATTTTTATTTCCGACATTTTGTATTTCGTAATATCACGCACAAGCATGATACTTTGTCCATTGGAAAGGGAAACCAGGCGCGATTCATACCAGCACTTACCAAATGGAGTGGGAAGAAAGTACTCTAAAATATTGGGCTTGCTTCCACCATCACGAAGCCTGCTTAAAATATCTTCGATCTTTCTGCCTGCTTCTGGAGGCAGGATATTCTGCATTTTTCGTCCCAAGAAATTTTCCGGGGCAGTATACAAGTGTGACGGATCACTGGCTTTGTAATCCAGAATGGTCCCATCGGAATCCAGAATGAACAACAGATCATTAAAAGCATGAAATATTGCATCCAGTCTTTGAGCGGAATCGGGCAGATTTTGTAAAAAAAGATCTGTGATCATTTTTCTTTAGAAATAATGTATTTCAAGCCGCACTGTTATCGTGCGGCTTGCGTTGAGTTGCCCAGGGTGCAAACAACTGAGGGTTTGCTCTACTGACCCTTCGCGGATCAATAATTATTACTTAATGAGCGATTGACCTGCTTTGCCAGGTCAGCCAGAGAATTGGCGCGAATGGAAATGATCAGATCCTTTTCCTCTTTGCTGAGAGAGAATGTTTCACCCAAATAGCCGCTTTGGATGGCTGTTTGAGGATCCTGTAACAGCGTGGAGCGAAATTGTCCGTTGACAACTGCCGCGGAAAATATCTTACTGACTCCGGAGGAAATGTTCGATCGTGAAGTGAGATTCATCGGTAAAATGTTTTGGTATGTCATTGGAGCGATCATAGCGGTATACCTCTTTTCTTAAGTTGAATGGATGATTCTGGTTTGGCAAGCAACCAGAACGCGCCAAAGGCGATCAAGACGTCGCCGAGGCTGAATGCCACTTGATACGGGGACCAGACCGGTGGCAGGAAACGATCCGCGAGCCACTCGAGGCGGGTCTGCTCCGGATGAAGGAGAATGTCCTTCGCGCCGATGCGGCTTCCGGGTTGAATATCTAAAAGCCGTTCTTCGGGCATCAGACGGCTTGCCGTCTGTGGGCTGATCGGCATGAAACCGCTGTTAGCCGACATAACTGCCAGGTTAAGCACCACTCCGCAAATCAGGATGGGCATACCCGGAAGGCGACGGTTGAGCCAGGCAAATCCAAGTAACAGGATTTGAGAGGTCAGCAGACAACCAACAACCAGCCATTTTGGAAAGGCTCCGCGAGTAATCGGCAGGTAAATAACGATAAACTGCGGCAGGAAGGCGACGAATACCAGCCAAAGATGCTGGAGTTCGGGTGCCGGATACGGATATCCGCGCCACCGCGCCCACATCAACCCAGCCAACAGCCCGGCTGCCAAGGCTAATAGCAAAATCACTTATTGACCAACACCACCGCCGTCGGCTGGAGCACCGGTGCCGAGTACAAGCATGGCCAGGGAAACGAGTACAAAGACCAATTGCACATGCTGGCGGTTGATCTTCTGAGCGGATAAAGCGAGGAGAGCAAGTTTGTTTTTCATGGGGAGCATCCTTTTGGGGTATGGTTTAACTTCTTCCCATTATATTACTCCCCCCCAGGCTTCAAAACAGGCTTCAAAATTAAAGCAAAAACAGCCCTGTCGGGGCTGTTTTTGCTAAATCATCTTAAAAATGTCTCCCTGAGCGACACTGCCCCACACTGCGTTTGTTGCAGTGCAGGTGTAGCGAAGGGTCTCTACCCCGAAAGTACGAGACTCTTCGGTCGCAAAGCCTGTCCTGACGGTTCGACACTCGCTTCGCGACTCACTGTGTCGAAGGGAACGCTCCCTCACATCGTCGCGACACTTGCGCCGTACGCCAGTGCGGTGTGTTCTTCGGGAGAGCGGCATGGTATTTTGAGATGGGTTCTAGAGAAGCGCGTGTTATTTTCTCCTATGCGATCAGACGATGATAAAGTTCGTCCGTCCCTTTCGAGGGGGGCAAGCCAAACTGACGCTGAAGAGCATCCTGGCAAGCCTGGTACATACGGATGATAGAGGCGCGGTCACTCATGCGATGATATATCTGCATAGAAAGGGAATACGCCGCCTCAACTGTAGGATCATAATCCAGCACGCGTTTACAAACGACAAGCGCCTGCTCTGGTTGGGCTTGTTTCTGTAATAACTCAGCCAGGGTCAGGAGCGCCGTAAGGTAGATTTGGCTTAGGCGTTCACGTTCGATCATGACCCAATCGGCATAGATGTCCTCCAGAAAAGGCCCGCGCACAAGGTCAACTGCTTTTTGATAGAACTCGATCTGCTCCGCAAGATTTGTCGTTGATTTTGCCCGCGCCAGAAACGATTCAAAGGCTTCGACATCGTACTCAAAATCCAATGCACGATTGAACATATAGAATATATTTTCGTATGTAATGACATCCTGCCCGACTGCCCTGCGCAAGCGATAGATATCATTTTTAAATCGCAATTTTATTTTTTGAGGGTCATCTATATCCGGCCAGAGAATCTCGCCGACCTGTTCCCTGGTGAGAGGCTTCTGACGGGTCAGAAAGTAAAAGAACAGGTCACGGACCGACTGGGTTTGCCAATCTGAAAGAGTTAGCAACTTCCCGCCGACACTGATGGACGCCTGCCCAAATGCGCGGATAATTAAATGGGAATTGGGTATCTGTACAACATGCGACATGCGATGCAAATGCCGTCTGATCTCTGGCATTTTTCCAGCCATGCGGCCAGCGCGCGTCAGCAGATCTCCAACCACACGCCCAACTTCGGGATCTGTTTGCATGCCATTCAGCCAACTCTGCGCTTGATGCACGGCTATGAGTATTCCATGCGCAACCTGAGCGCGGCCACCCAAAATATCCGATGTCATTTGCCTGGCTACTGAATAATTTTTTGTTTGATAATGAGCTGCCACAAGCCAGATACGACTGGAGTCACTTTCCATCTTCCGCCCATCCTCGGAGAAACAAAGCTCTGCTTCTTCCAATTCATTAATTGCGTGAGATGGATTTCCTTCCACAAGCGAGAGACGCCCAAGGACAAAATTTAGCAAGCCTTTCTCGTAAAGCGAATCGCTCGATTGAATCAATCCAGCCGCATTGGTTATGAGTTGGTGCACTTCTGTGATCTTGTCTTGCAACAGCATCAAAATAGCTTGTGCCATGATCAGATAAAACAGAAGAAAGCGATCTTCCATCTCACGGACGATCTCTTCTGCATGACGATAATTAAGTTGAGCGACACTAAAATCTTCCAGCTCAGTGGATAAATCTCCCAGACCAATGGCGATCAGGGCTTCCATGCGAGTGTAGCCGCTGCGCTGGGCGCATACCAGTCCATCCTCAAAAGCCAGGGCGGCTTTCTCGTACTCGCCCTGAAGTTGGCGAAGAACGCCAAGATTATTCAGCAAATTAGCCTGCCAGGAAAGATTTCCGTCCTTTCGCCAGATTTGAAGGGCTTTCTCATATACGGTCCCCGCTTCTATATAATTTCCAATTGCCTGATACACCATGCCAGTCTCCATGAATAAAATCGATATACTGGATGCATCATTCAAATGAACATACAAGTTTAGCGAGTGTTCCAGAACCTCGACTGCCTGGCGCGCCTGTCCCAAACGATATAAAGCCAGGCCTTTGACTCTCAACGCCTCAGCATAACGCATTTGTAGATCATCTCTGGCTTCCGTCAATTCAATGACTTCATCCGCATCGCGCAATGAGGCATCATAATCACCGAGAAAGCGATACACTATTCCCCGCCTCACCAGGGTCAAAGTCAAGTCTGAGACATTCTTTTCCGAACGAAAAACCTGCTCAGCTTGATCCAGCAAACTCAGTCCCTTACGCAAGTTTCCCTTCATATATATAATAGCGCCTCGAACAGAAAGCAAGCCGGGGCGCATTGCCAACATGGATGGGTGCAATTCACTAAGCCAGGATTCAAGCGTTACTATGGCGCGCTTTAGCATAGGCGTGGATGCGCGCTCGATCATCTCCGCGAGAACATCATTATCATTTAATTGTTTGTAGATGTAATGAGCCTTCTCCCATTCACCCAGGTCTTCATAGGCCCGCCCCATGCGAGAGAGGATAGGCCTGACTTCTTCAGGATGCTCCTGCTCAAAGCGCGTTCGCAAAAAGTCGCGGAAGAGATGGTGATAGCGCAGCCACTTTCCCTCTGCACCGACCGGCAGGACAAAGAGATTGTTTTGTACAACCGCGCTGATCCAAGCCTGCCAGTTCTGCGGCTCTGGATACAGTGGAGCCAGAACAGCCTGGCAAAGAGGCGCATCGAACTCTTCCAACACGGATGTGCGTAACAGGAAATCACGCAGGTCTGGAGTCTGGCGATCAAGCACCTGTTGACCGAGAAAGTCAGATAGACCAACGCCCGTATTCGACGCAGGTCTTATTAAATCTCCAGACAATGCACCCGTGCCAGTAAACTGCAAGCCGGCGATCCAGCCTTCGGTTTCTTCGATCATCTGCCTGGCTTCATCGTCTGAAATTCGCAGGCTATTGTTCTGCGCAAGTAATGCCTGGATCTCATCCACGTGAAAAGCAAGATCGGAAAAACTTAAACCACTGACCTGTTCACGCGCTACCATCAAAGGCAGGTCAGGCAAACTTGTCAGAACCCGCGAAGAGATGATCACGTGACAGTTTTCATCTACAAGCTGGACAAATCGATTTAGGAAGGCTTGAATGGGCCGAACATCAGCTACCAGATGAAAATCATCCAGCACCAGGATGAAATGCTCATGGATCTGTTCATAAGCCTCATTGACCAACGTGACCAGCACTCTCTCCATGTCCTGCTCAAGCGAAGTCAAACTGCCCAGCACAGACGCAGACTGGTTTCCAAATTTGGGGAAGCGCTCTGCCAGCGCCGCAATCAAATACGCGATGAAACGCTGCGGTTCGCGATCCAACTCATCAAGAGCAAGCCAACAGCATGGCAATTCGCTTTGGGATGCCAGATCGATCAGGAGCGAAGTCTTTCCGTAACCGGCGGGCGCAGAGACCAGGACCAACTTTTTATCAAGCGACTCGAATAGATTGTCCAACAGCCGCTTGCGCGTGAGTAATTCCACACGGCGGCGTGGAGGCATGATCTTGGTTTTGCTGACAGGAATGGATGACATTTGATTTGGCCAGACCAGCTTAATTTAAGGAACCGTCAATATAACAACTTTATAACAATATTATCAAGTTTTACCTCTAACCTAACCCGTGTATTGATCCAGTAAATAAAAACAGTGATATTATATTCGGCGAAATCATAAACACTTCGAAACCAATTTAAAATCCACTTTGATTGCGATACCTTCAAGCAACTTCAATGCATCTTATGAAATTTATGTACTAAAGCTGTTTTTTGTTGAATTATATTATCAACTTTCAAAAATGCGAGAATAAAAAAAGCATCCCGCCAGTTACCAAGATGCTCGTATATCGCTTTTCACTTTCAATTCTACTCTACTGCTCATCCCGATACAACTTGCGATGCGCCACACTCAACGCGCGGACACTTCGACACTCCCTTTGGTCGTCAGTGCATCGCTTGCTCCGCGGCATGATATGACAATATCGCTTTGTGATCAATCCATGCTCACCGGGGAAGGTTCGTTTTCGGGTGATTTTTCCATCAGTTCCTGGTGTGGTGTGAAGAAAACTGCCACCAAACCAAGCGCGGCGGAGATGAATGCAATCACAAAGACAAGGTGAATTGCGTTCGCCATCGCGAGGCGCACGCCCGCGTCGACAACGATCTCCGAGCCTGGTAAAGGATCCAGTAATTGAGTCACCAGCTTCGGGTCCAGCCCCGATGCGTTCAAGTTCGAGGCGAGACGAATACTTAAAGCGGCGCCCATCACGCTCACGCCCAGAGTCCCGCCAATCGAACGGCTGAATTGAAGCATCGAGGTGGCCGTGCCAAGATGGCGTCGGTCCACGGTAGTCTGCACCGCCACTAAAAACGACGGGATGGAAAGCCCCATGCCCACGCCCATCATGGTGACAAAGACCATCATCATGATCTGGCTCGACCCTGCGCCGATGAGCGTCATCAGGAATGCGCCTGTTACGAACACGGATGTGCCGATCACCCCAAGCTTGCGATGACCAACTGTCAATATTAATCTCATGCCGATGATGCTTGCGGTCACCCATCCCAACAGCATCGGCGTGATCGTGATGCCGGCCTGCGTTGCGCTGGTTCCCATTACCGATTGAACGAAGAGCGGAATGAACGAGATGCTGCCGAACAAAGCCCAGCCCGTGAAGATGCCATGCGTAACAGCCGTGAGAAATAATCGGTCGCGGAAAAGCGGAAGCGGCAGGATCGGGTCAACGGCGCGGCTCTCGACCCATAATAACGCAATGAACAATGCGACGGCGAGCGCGATCAGCGACCAACTGTTGAAGGAACTGAATTCAATGAGGCCGAGAAGTAACGAGACGACGCTGGACGTCAGCAAGGCCGCGCCGAGGTAATCCACTGCGGGTCTTTCGTGACTTTGAGCCTGCTCCCGCCACCCAAAAGCGACCAGCGCTGCGGCAAGCAAACCCGGCAAAACGTTGATATAGAAGACCCAATGCCAGGAGAATTTATCCACGAGGAAGCCGCCGAGCAGCGGACCCACAATGGACGAGAAGCCCCACACGCCGGAGAAAAATCCCTGCATCCTGGCGCGCTGCTGCAAATTGAACATCTCGCCGATCAGGATAAAAGCCAGCGGCATAATGCCGCCCGCGCCGAGTCCCTGCAAGGCACGCGCGAAGATGAGTTGGGTCATGCTGCTTGCCAGCCCGCTCATGACGGAACCGATCAGAAAGAGCGCCATCGCAATGACATAGATTCGGCGGCGTCCATAAATATCCGAGAGTTTTCCGTACAGCGGCACGGATGTGGTGGATGCCAGCATGAACGCCGAAAAGACCCACGAGTAATGCTGCAGCCCACCCAGTTGACCGACAATGGTCGGCATGGCGGTTGCAACGACAGTCGATTCCATCGAGGCGAGGAACAGGCTGAGCATAATTCCGATTGTGACGAGGATGATTCGATTTCGCGGCATGGCTTCCTTTTGAGTCGGGGTGTTCGGGCAATCATACTCCAAAATAAAACAGAGACTTCTGCCTGACAACAAAAATCCCTCCCGCAAAACGGCAGAAGGGATTCGCTTCTCACTTTTATTTTACGGCCTTTTCCATATAACTTGCGATATGCCGTACTCAAACTGCGGGCTTACTTTGATTAGGAAAACAGAAATATTCCCAGGGCATATGGCAATAAAACCAGCAGCGCCAGTAAGGGATGCCCGCGCCGCGCAGTGTTGCGGCTGTCCCAGCTAAAAAGATAAATTGCCAGCCCAAACGCCAAAACGCCGCTGACCAATAACATTATGACGGAACCCCAGGGGGGAAAGGCGGCTTCTTTTCCCATCGCCAATCCATTGAAGGCATTCATCGCCTGGGTGGCAGGCAATAGCTGGGCGAATTTCCCGGCGATATCAGGCAACATGTTGTATGGAAGCATTAGCCCGCCCAACAGCATGGAGGGCACGAAAACAAGCTGCGACCATAATACGGTCATGCGTGAACTTGGGGAGACCACTCCGACCAGGACACTTAATCCTGCGCAAGCAATTGCCGTGCTGAAAAAGATAAGCGCATAGTTGAGCCAATTCAGCGGCGAAGGAGCATCAAACAGCAAAGGCGCAGTGACTGTGATGATCACTGCCACGAGCAAAAGATGCAGAATGGTTGTTAAAGCTGGAATCACCAGAATGGAGATGGAGGGAATGCCGTTGATCTTATAACTGCGGAAAATCCCGTTTTCGCGGGCATTCACCAGCGGGTCAGGTATTCCCAGCAAGGTTGCGGCTAAAATACCAAAGACGACCATCGCCGGGATAATGTCCTCGCGGAAGAGCGGGTTGATCTCAGCCATGATAAATCCCATCATCAGGTAAAAACCCAGAGGGAATAAATAGTTCATCAAAAGCAATTGCTTGTTGCGGATGCCGGTTCGAAATTCAAATATAAAGTGATGGATAAAAGCGTTCATTGAACGTCTCCTGAATTGGTGATTTCAAGGAAGCGGTCTTCCAATGACGGCCGCTCCACGCGCAGGTCGATCAGCGTATCCCCTTCGGTCTTGATGTGGGCAATGATGGCTGACACCGTGGAGCCGATATCAGAGCTATAGTAAATGTTATATTCATCTTTTGAGATGGACTGGGTTACGGCTGGAAAAATAACACCTGAGGCAGTCAGGCTTGAGGACTGAGTCCGCGCAGAAATCTTGGTGAGACCCGCCCCGGTCGCCGTTATCTCTATTGGAGTGCCGGTCGCTACGATCTTGCTTTTCAACAGGATGGCCACCCGATCTGACATCTGCTCCGCTTCAGCCATATCGTGAGTCGCAAGGACAATGGTGGTGCCGCCAGCTTGTAGTTCCCGCATCATGCCGTGTAGCTCAACGCGGGTGGCTACATCCAAACCAGCTGTTGGTTCATCGAGAAAGAGCACCGGCGGATTGTGCGCTATCGCTAATGCCAGGGCAAGACGGCGTTGTTGTCCGGTGGAAAGTTCGTAAAATTGAGCATTCCGTTTCTCAACCAGACCCAGCCGTTCCAGTAAATCGAAACGCGGATCAACGCTGTGATAAGCGCAGAAGAATTTCATGGCTTCATCTGGCGTAATGCTTTCCGGCAGCCCCGCTGATTGCAGTTGCACGCCGATCTTGTTTTTTAGCTTGCTGAATTCGCTGGATGGGTCCAAGCCCGCCACCCGCAGCGAACCGCCGTTTGGGGCGCGCAAACCTTCCAGGCACTCCAGGGTGCTGGTCTTACCGGCGCCGTTGGGACCGAGCAAACCGAATATTTCGCCATGCTTTACATCGAAACTGATACTATCCACGGCAGTGTAATCGCCATAAGATTTGCGAAAGTCTTTTACTTCGATCATTGAGTCTTTCACGGCTGTTTTATCCTTATTCTGTTGTTCACTTCGTGTCCAATTGTGAGAGCTTTCACTGGATATATAATAGCATATGTAAACCGCTTGTTCAATAAAAATCCCTGCCGGGCTTCTGCCAGCGGGGATTTTCTATTCACTGCCAACTTATTCTTGCTTCCACTCCCCGCTAATTCCATACAACTTGCGATGCACCACACTCAGCGCGCGGACCTGCTCTGCGGCGTGATACGAAGACCTTACCAGCGGATTCGACTCGACCCATTGGAAGCCGATCTCTTTGCCGTAACCGCGCAATTCCGCGAATTCTTCCATCGTGTAATAGCGGTCCATGGCCATGTGCTTCTTGCTGGGCTGTAAATATTGACCGATGGTGAGAATATCCACGCCCCAACTGCGCTGGTCGCGCATCACCTGCTTGACCTCGTCCATTGTTTCGCCAAGCCCAAGCATGATGCCTGATTTGGTGAGCACATCGGGGTCAAGTTTCTTTGCATTAGATAATGTTGCCGCCGCCCATTCATAATTGTCCTGCGGCTGCACAGACTTGAATAAACGCGGCACGGTTTCAACATTGTGATTCAAAATCTCGGGACGCGCGTCCATCACAATTTTCAAGGCTTCAAGCGAGCCTTTGAAATCAGGGATCAATACTTCAATGGAACAACCCGGCAGCACTTCACGAATTCTACGGATGACCATGGCGAAGATCGGCGCGCCGCCGTCCCGTCTTTCGTCACGGTTCACAGAGGTAATGACCGCATGTTTCAACTCCATGGATTTCACAGCTTGCGCCACGCGCTCGGCTTCGCCCCAATCCATGAGTGCGGGCTTGCCATGTTTGATATCGCAGAACGCGCAGGTGCGCGTGCAAACATCACCGAGCATTAAAAATGTCGCGGTGCCGCTTCCCCAGCACTCGCCGAGGTTCGGGCACATCGCTTCTTCGCACACGGTATGCAGCTCTTTCGAGCGCATCAACACTTGCAGGCGTTCAAAGGTTTCGCCCGAGGGCGCGCGCACCTTGATCCAATCCGGACGGCGCAATGGGCGTGACTCTGTTTGGGTGGAGACTCTGTCTCTCGTAGGCGTAGCAGGCATAAGGCTTGTCCTGAGTGAAATCAAAGGATCCTTTTGATTCGTTCGTCCTGAGCGGAGTCGCATGTTCTCGCGGCGAAGTCGAAGGACACTCGCCACGACACTTCGACTTCAGGACTGAAGAGCGCAGTCCCTCCGCTCAGCGCGGGAATTATTTCTTTTTGACGATCAATCTCAATCCGCGTACTTCGACAACTTCGACAAGGTCGCCCTTACCGATTTTTTCTGACTCGGCGGATTTTTCCGCGCTCCATAATTCGCTTCCCAATTGGACTTGTCCCGCATCCCCTACCCCTACGGGCGTTCTAGCTGTTCCTGTTTTCCCAAGCATTGACTCAGCCCCAATTTGGACCGGCCTGTGTTGCGCGCGCAACGCGATCAGCAGAATGCCAAAGAATAACAAGCCGAGGAAAATGCCCATGCCGATCACGAGCGGCACAGACACGCGCTGGAATTGCGGCGTGCTGGGCGAATTGAACAAGACCAGCGCGCCAACAATAAAGGATGCAACGCCCGCCGTTGTGAGCGCGCCATGTGTAGGCGCTTTTATATCGAGAACGAATAATACGAAGGCGATGATGAGAAAGATGAAGCCGAACCAGTTGACGGTTAATACGCCCATGCCATAAACGGCTAAAGTGAGGCAGGTTGCGCCTAGAAAACCAGCAAACCAACCACCGGGGCTGGAGATCTCAATGAGGATTCCTTGCACGCCAATGGCAAGTAGAAGGAAGGCAATATTCGGATCGGTGAGCATGAGCAGAAGTTGTTCTATGAAACTGATGTTTACATCTTGTGTGCGGACGTTTTCCGTATTGATAGTGCGCTCACCATCATTCATTTGAACGCTGAAGCCGTTAAGGGATTGAAGCAAGTCTTCAGTATCATCAGAAATAAAATCAATCAGGTTTGCTTCAAGAGCCTCCCCGGCTGTGACGGCTTTCGCATCCTCAATCATCGCTTCGGCAAGTTTGACGGCTTTCGTTCCGCGCTCTTCCACTAATGTGCGTACACGAGCTTTCAATATTTCTTTGATTTTTGTTCCCAGCGTTGATTCAACATCCGCGCCGGAACTGTCAATCGGGCTGGCCGCGCCGATGGCTGTCTTGGGAGCCATGGCCGAGGCGTGCCCTGCCATTGTAATGAGCGCGCCTGCGCTTCCTGCAATCGCATCATTGGGTGAAACATACACAACCATGGGCACCCTGCTGGCGCGCATCACCTGAATGATCTCCAGCATGGTATCCACGCTTCCACCGGGTGTGTTGAGCTGCAGGATGATCACTTCCGCATTACGCTGTTCGGCGGTTTCAATACCGCGTTCAAAATACTCCAGCATGGGCGGCATGATAGGACCATCGGCGGTCATGATAATTGCCAGAGGTTCACCACTCTGCGCGTTGGCCAAAGAAGAGAACGCCAGCGCGACGACTAAGGTTAATATGGTAATACGAATAAGTTTCATGGTTGTATCCAGTGTCTTTGGTCATTATAATGGTTAAGGAGGAAATCATGGTCGAACAAGACAAACCTGACATTTGGCGCGCGATCGTGCAAATGGTGACCGTTGTCCTGATTGCCCCGTTTATCCCCATGATTATTTCCAGTCAATGGGATTGGTGGCAGGCATGGGCCTATGCTATCGCAAGCGTTCTGGCTTTTGTCCTCAGCCGCCTTATTGTAGCGCGAAAGCATCCAGATTTGATCGCAGAACGCGCCCGTTTTATGCAGGCAAAAGATACCAAGCCATGGGATAAAGTCCTCGCGCCGCTATTGGGATTGGGGTCAATTTTAATTTTGGTGGTGGCTGGGTTGGATCGATTTTATGGCTGGTCATCTGCTTTTTCAACAGGCGTGAATATCATTGCCCTGGTTGGTATTGTGATTGGATATGGTTTTTCCTCTTGGGCACTGATCGAGAACCGCTTTTTCTCCGGCACTGTCCGCATCCAAACCGAGCGCGGACACCATGTTGTCTCCACGGGACCATATCGAATCATGCGCCACCCGGGATATGCAGGCGGTCTGTTTGGATATTTATTTATCCCTCTTTTATTGGATTCGTTTTGGGCATTTGTTCCCGCTGTTTTGCTGGCGATCGTAATGGTCACACGCACCGCGCTGGAAGATAAAACCTTGCAGGCAGAATTGCCCGGCTATAAGGATTTTGCGCAAAAGACAAAGTATCGGTTGATACCGGGGATTTGGTAAGAAGGTATGTCACCCTGAGTGAAGCGACACTCCTTGGCACTGCCCGCCAGGGCAAGTGTGCGCCGCGCGCTAGTGCGGTGAGGGTCTCGGACTCAAATGAAGGAGACTCTTCGCTACCGCTCAGAGTGACACAGATAAGAATTAGAACAACCCTTCGAGATACTGTTTTGTTCTTTCATGTTGCGGGTTGGTGAATACTTCATGTGCTGGGGCTGCTTCAATGACCTCGCCAAGATACATATAGATCACATAATCCGCGAGACGTTTGGCCTGGCGCAATGTATGAGTCACGATGACGGTTGTATATTGTTGTTTGAGATCCAGCAGGCGGCTTTCGATATTTTGCGAGGAGATCGGGTCTAGCGCGGAGGTGGGTTCGTCGCCGAGGATGATCACTGGTTCAACGGCTAGTCCGCGGGCGAGGCAGAGGCGTTGTTGTTGTCCAATGGATAGGCTGGTGGCGGGGTCATGTAGTCGCTTGTGGACTTCTTCCCATAAGCCCGCGATCTCGAGATAATGCCGTACCGCATCCTTATATTCCTTGCGATCCTTCTTCATCTTATGAATGTGCATCCCGTAGGCGACATTGTCATAAATGGACATCGGCAGCGGCGAGGGACGCTGCGCAAGCAAGCCCACCACCTTGCGGACCTCGGTCACATCCACTTCACGGCCGTAGATGTTTTGGCCGTCCACCAGAACTTCGCCTGTGAGTTGTGTCCCATCCGATAATTCGAGAAAGCGGTTGAATGTTTTCAACAGGGTGGTCTTGCCGCAGCCTGAAGGTCCCATGATGACCGTGATCTGATTCTTGGGAATTTCAATATTGACGTCCTTCAACGCCTGTTGTTTGCCGTAATAGACATTGAGATTTTTCACCTGAATATGAGCATCCATATAATTTCCTTTAGATGTCACCCTGAGCAGAGCGAAGGGTCTCTGAGACAATCGTAGAGATTCTCACCTGCACTGGCGTGCGGCGCAAGTGTCGCTTCGCTCAGAATGACATGGCGTAGGCGAGTTATTTGATCGTGTATTTATTCAACCTTGCAGAGAGCCAGCGCGAGCCGAGGCTTACTACAAGCACAATGATGGTGAGAATTAATGCGGCGGCGTATCCGCGTTGCTGTACTTCGGGATAGGGCGAGCCGAGTTGGAAGAAAACTGCCAGAGGCAAAGATGCCGTGGGACGCATCAATGATGTGGGGATGCGGTCGGTATAGCCTGCCGTGAACAGCACGGAAGCCGCGTCGCCAATGCCGCGGCCGAGGCCCAACAGGATGGCCGTTGTGATACCGGGCAGCATCTGACGTGTGACCACGCGCAACGCCACTTCAAATTTTGTCGAGCCAAGCGCGAGCGCGGCATGTTCCAAGTCAACGGGCATGCGGCGGATGACTTCGTCCATGGCGCGGGTCATGATGGGGAGTTCGATCAATGCTAGAATGACGATGCCAGCCAACAATGAAGCGCGCATACCCAGGGCAATCATCAATGTGAAACCAAACGCGCCATAGACGATGGATGGGATGCCCCAAAGCACATCCAGTGAGAGGCGCACATAATGTCCCCATTTTGAATCGCCCAGATAGGTTTTTAGATACATGGCAATCGGCACGCTGAAGATCATTGCCAGAAGTGTGCCGCCCGATGCCAGATACAACGAGCCGAGGATGGCGTTCAATATGCCGCCGCCCTTGCCCATGTAGTAACCGCCTTCCGGGATTTTCGTGACCATGGCCCAGGAGAGGGCGGGCAGGCCGCGCACAATAACGATCCATAAGATCAAGCCAAGCGCCCCCGCCACAATAACTAATGAAACCCGCATGATGAATTTCATGAAGGCTTCCATCAGGTGGCGCCTTTGCCAGTGTTTTTTCATTAAGAAGCCCATTTTTGCCTCATCATTCGCTGGAGTATTATTATGGAAAGAATGTTAAAGATCAGGATGACTACCAATAAAACAAGCGCCGCGCTCAGCAAAGCCGCATCATATAACGGGATGGACATCATCTCGCCGTAGTTGTTGGCGATCAATGCCGGGAGCGGATATGCTGAATCAAAAATTGAAGTTGGAATCTGCGGGATGTTGCCCACCACCATTAACACAGCGATGGTCTCGCCCAGCGCGCGTGAAGCTCCGAGGACGATGGCGGCAAGAATCCCCGGCGCGACTTGCGGCAGGACGATATTGCGAATGGTCTGCCATTGTGTTGCGCCGACTGCGAGGGATGCGTGGCGCAAGTCATTGGGGACCGTGGAGAAGATTTCATACATGACCGAGATGATCAATGGGGCGATCATGACTGCCAGCACGAGGCCTGCGGCGAGGATCCCAAACCCTGTCGGCTGGTTGACAGCGAAGATCGAAACGGAACCCAGCCAACGGTCAGAAAGAGGCGCGAGCACTTTATCCACAAACGGGACGATGGCCAGCAGTCCCCACACGCCATAAACAACAGGCGGAATTGCAGCCAGCAAGTCCAAGACTGGTTTGGCAATCGAGCGCAATCTGGCATGGGCGTATTCCGCCAGATAGATCGAAGCCAGTAAACAGGGCGGCACGGAGAGAACCACGCCAACTACCGTGACCCAAAATGTGCCGAGAATGAAGGGCCTGAAACCGAATTGTCCGTCGGTTGGCTTCCAAACATCCCCGAAGAGCAGGTCGCTTAATGGATAGGCATTCAGGATCGGCCATGAACGAACGAGCAGTGCAATGGTGACGATGAGAATCAAAAAGACCGGCAGCAGTGTGAAACCAAAAAAAGTGCGCCGCGCAAAACTGTTTTGCCGTGCGCGAGACACGGCGACAGGCCGGATGACCCGGCCTGTCGTTTTTGTTACTGTTTGGGGTGTGTTAATTTTATCTGATTGACTCATTTGAGTTTTGCAAGCGACTCAGCTTGTTGCTCGGGAGTGAGCGGCGCGAATCCGGCTGATTCAAGATATTGCTGGCCGTCGGTTAAGATCCATTCAATGAAAGCCAGTGTCAGTCCTTCGGGCTTGCCCAAAGTGGCAAGGTTCTCGAAACGAGCGGGAGGCGATGGATATGTGCCTTTTGCAACTGCGCCGAACGCATCCTCCTTGACAGTATAAATTTCAACAGCATCAGCCTTGCCATTTTTATCAATATCAATGGGTGGGATGATAATGCCGGGAACCGTGCTGCCGCTGGATAGATCAAAGATGCTGTTCAAGTTGCCATAGCCAATGCTCAATGGATCCTTGATAACCGTATCTAATATCGCAGGTTCGCCGTTCACCCCAATGCCTTTGAGGTCTTCCTGAGCCGCGCCGCCAGCAAACTTGGACCATTGCTCCGCCGCGCCGGAAGCGTCAGAACGGGTGAACACATTGATCTCATCTGTGATGGATGGGTCACCGATTACTTCACCCCAGGTGGTGATTTCGCCGGTAATGTAAATTTTATTGAAGACTTCCTGTGAAATACCTTTAGCAAGGATTTGTTCTGCGACTGGGTTTTCAGAGCTGATGATCGGGAAGACCGCATCCTTGGTGACGGATACCCAGAAGATGCCCTGGGCGGTTTCCTCATCCTTGATGGAGCGCGAGATCATGCCGATGTCCACTGCGCCGGCGATGGTGTCGGTCATGCCTTTGCCTGCTCCGCCGCCCTGAACATCGAATTGAACGTCGGGGTGGTGCTTGGAAAATTCATCTGCCCAGACAGTCATCATCGGATAAAGAGCGAATGCGCCTGAAATCGAGATGGTTCCGCTTAGCGGTTCTTCTGTGGCGACGGGGGCTTCTGTTTCTGCCGCTTCGGCGGTAGCTGCAGGCGCTTGTACGGGAGCAGGTGTGGTTGCGCCGCAGGCTGCCAAAAGCATGGATACCGCTATGAGTATAGATAACAATGTTAAGGTTTGTTTTTTCATTATAGATTTCCTTCTTGGTTTGTTTGATAGATTATAAAGTCTATAGTACTAGTATACTTTTAGGGTAAATAAAAATGCGCTCCCCCGTACGCAGGTTTATTACCTTATTCGATGCCAAGCTTTTTGCGGACAGAGATCTGCCGCCTGGTCACATCGGCAAGGCTGGTGTTATCGAGAATATCGGCGATGGCATTACGCACATCACCCATCACCAGCCGCAGGCCGCAAGTCTGCTCATCGGGACAGCCGCATGGTTCGTATGACATTTGGCTGACGCATTTGATGGGAGCCACGGGGCCATCCAGTACGCGGAAGATTTGTCCGAGGGTGATCTCACTGGGGGACCTGGCCAGGTAATACCCGCCGCCCACGCCCATTTTGCTGTGAAGCATGCCCGCGTTCTTAAGTGAGAGTAAAATCTGCTCAAGAAATTTGGGGGAAATCTGCTCACGTTGAGCGATCTCCTTGATCTGCACCACAGGCATGGTGTTCTTTTCGACGGGTTCCGCCAGAACGATCATTGCCCTTAAACCGTATTCGCCGCGCTTGGAAAGTCTCATGCTTTTGTTTATAACTCCTAGTAATCCAATAGACTTTATTGACTACAATCATAATTCAGCAGCTGAATTATGTCAAGGAAATTCTGGGCGCTCCCAGTCACTGCATGGCAGCAACACACGAAGTTCAGCGTTCATATTGAGGATTGCCGGATCTTCCCCAAGTGCCTTCCATTTTACTAATTTATGATGTATCCTTGCGGAGAATATTCAAACAGAACAGGAGAATTATTATGAAATCACAATTTCGCATGATTTTCGCCTTTATTACCGTGCTCATGGCTGTCAGCCTGGCTTGCGGCGCGTCACAACCCTCCGTAGTCCCAACCAACCCGCCGCCTCCCACCAGTGCCCCCCTGCCTACCGGCGCGCCTGTCATACAATCTACACAGGAACAACAGCAGCAATCGCCGCCGCTACCCCAAAATCAACAGTTCTTTACGGAAGAGTTTGACGCACCTCTTTCCAACTCCTGGTCCATTTTCACCGTCACTGATTCGGACGAGGCAGATATAGAGAAGGTAACCGTTGAATCCCAAAATGGAAAGCTCGTCTGGGATTTCGAAAGTGAATTTGTGTATTACTACTTGTTTTATGAAGGCTTCTCCTATACCGATGTAAAGGTGGAAGTCAGGGCGGATAACCGCGGGAAAAACAACAACAGCGTCAGCCTGATCTGCCACTACGACCCTGAGGTCGGTTGGTACGAGTTCAACATCGCAAACAATGGTTTGTACGATATGTACTATGCTGAAATAACATCGGATGGCAGCATTGGATACAACCTAATCACAAATGGCGGTTCCAATGACATCAACCAGGGCAAGGACATCAACGAATACTCCATCACCTGCTCTGGAAACAAACTCTCTTTGACCATCAACGGCAAGGAAGTGAATACCATCACCGAGAGGGCTTACAATTTGCGCGAAGGCGGAGTCGGGATGTCCGTGTCTGCCTTCGATGTGTTGCCAATCCAGATCGAAATGGACTGGTTTAAAGTCAGTCAGCCGTAGCCCGTAGAAAACAGACCCCTATTTGAAAACTTCCAAAGCCTCCTGTGCATTGGAAGTTTTCATTTTAATTGTAGTTCATCCAAGGATTCTACCTTGGAGAGTTTTGTTTATAAACACTCGCCTTTATTTGGTGCTACAATAAATTTATGGACATGCTTGACATCCGTCCCTCCCCGATAGCAGGCACATGGTACGAAGGGCTGCCCCAACCCCTGGCCGCCCGCGTGGACGAGTACCTCGCAAAGGTAAAACTCCCCGAACTCAAAGGACAAGTCATCGGCGTGATCGCCCCCCACGCCGGGCATAAATATTCGGGGCAAGTCGCTGCGCATGCCTTCGCCACCCTTCGCGGACTCAGCCCCGATCTGGTTGTCATCCTTTCCCCCTTTCACAACTATTCAATTCATGCGCTCATCACCACAAGCCATCAAGCCTATGCCACACCGCTTGGCAATATCGAAGTGGATCAAACGGCGCTTGCAGAGCTGCAAGAAAATATTGACATTCCCATCACCCCGATTCCAAACGACAGGGAACATTCGCTCGAAATCGAACTTCCCTTTTTGCAGCGCGTCCTCAAGAACGATTTCAAACTATTGCCGATCATGATCTGCGCACAGGAAGAGGGCGTTGCCAAAAAACTTGGAGCGGCATTGGCGCATACACTCAAAAAGAAAAACGCTGTCATCGTTGCCTCCACAGACCTCTCCCATTTTTACGATCAGCAAACCGCTCATATTTTCGATCATGAAATGCTCAAGCGCTTTGAATCATTCAATCCCGAAACTATCTTTGAAGCCGAATACGCCGGCAAAGGATTTGCCTGCGGGCATGCCGCAGTTGCTTCAACTTTGTGGGCATCCCAACGACTCGGCGCAGACAAAGTCCAAATCTTAAATTACGCCACCTCAGGCGATATCACAAAAGATCATTCATCTGTCGTTGGTTATGGTGCGGCGGCAATCCTGAAAACGATATAATCAACTCATGATTGCCCGCCTCGCTATCAACATACCCGCCATCTCAGGCATTTTCGATTACGAGGTTCCACTCGAACTCGTCTCACAAATTCAGGCGGGGTGTCTTGTCGTTGCGCCATTTGGAAATCAGACGGTGCAGGGCATCGTCATCGAATTGACAGACTCCTCCCCCATAAAGAATCCCAAACCGATCCTTGACCTGCTCGACCCTGCCCCGGTTCTGACTCCGCCTCAGCTTGCGCTTGCCATTCGTTTGGCAGAGACTACGCTGAATCCGCTCGCGGCCATTGTGGGGTTGATGCTTCCTACGGGATTGTCTCAACAGGCAGACATCAATTACGAATTACGAATTACGGGTCATGAAGATAAGACCTCAAAGATTGCCACACGCCTCATTGCCCTCCTGCATGAACGCGGTCCCCTCCGCAGCCGCCAAATAGATTCCCACTTCGCCAAAGTGGATTGGCGGAAGACCGCTAATATTTTGGTAAAAAAAGGTGTGCTGTCAACAAAGAATATTTTGCCCCCGCCTCGGGTGAGGCCAAAATACATTCGCGTCGCTCAACTGTCGGTTAAGCCTGAAGCTGCTGAAGCGGAAATGGACTCGCTCGGCTCCACAAAACAGACCCTGGCGCGTCGTCAAGCGGCATTAAGATTCCTCATCCAGCAGCCTGATGCGATCAACCTTTCATGGGTTTATGCTGAAACAGGCTGTAACCTCGCCGATCTGCAGGAACTCGAAGAACGCGGGTTGATCCGTTTGTTTGAGAATGAGATTTTTAGAGACCCACTTGAAAAAGCAGGTAGACGGGGGAACACGAAAACAAGTATGCAAACATTGGAACTCACCCCCGAACAATCTTTGGCTCTCCAATCAATTACGAATTACGGATTACGCAATACGCATCAGACTTTTCTTTTATATGGAATTACCGGCTCAGGCAAAACTGAAGTTTATTTGCGCGCCGCAGAGGAAGTTATTAACAGAGGCAAACAGGTAATCATTTTGGTCCCCGAAATTGCGCTCACGCCGCAAACTGTTCGTCGGTTTTTATCTCGTTTTCCCGGGCAGGTGGGCTTGGTGCATTCCAAACTTTCGGAAGGCGAGAGATACGATACCTGGCGGCGAGCGCGTTCGGGAAAGTTAAATGTCATTATCGGCGCGCGCTCTGCCTTGTTTTCACCTTTGCCCAATATCGGACTGATCGTTGTGGATGAATGTCATGACAATTCCTATTATCAAGCCGACCCGCCCTTTTATAACGCAAGCGCAGTTGCGCAGGATTATGCGCGTTTGTGCGGCGCGGCCTGCGTGCTGGGTTCAGCCACGCCAACCGTGGAACAGAGATATAAAGCTTTACACCCTCCTCTTCCAATGGACGAGAGGCGAGGGACTATGGTTTTGGAACTACCCAACCGTGTAACTGACTCGATACTCCCTCCGGTGCAAGTTGTGGATATGCGCGAAGAACTCAAGACAGGCAATCGCGGAATTTTTTCACACAGCCTGGCTGAATCACTCGCAGAGACGATCTCACGCGGTGAACAAGCCATCCTTTTCCTCAATCGTCGAGGCACAGCCACCTATATCTTCTGCCGTGAATGCGGACATGTCTTGAAATGCCCCAATTGCGAAACGCCGCTGACATTGCATGTCGAGGGTTTAACGTTCAACGTTCAACGTTCAACCAATGAATTGTTATGTCATCACTGCGGATACACACGCAAAAAACCGAGCAAGTGCCCGCAATGCAACAGTGACCAGATCCGCGAATATGGCCTGGGCAGTGAAAAAGTGGAAGCGGATATTCAGTCCATGTTTCCTCAAGCGCGCACTTTGCGCTGGGATTGGGATACCACCCGCCGAAAGCATGCGCATGATATCATCCTGACACATTTTGCCAACCACCAGGCCGATGTGCTGGTTGGAACGCAAATGCTCGCAAAAGGTCTCGATCTGCCATTGGTCACTTTGGTGGGGATCGTGCTTGCAGATGTTGGCTTAAACCTGCCCGATCCCTTTGCAGGTGAAAAGGTTTTTCAGACGCTTACGCAAGTTGCAGGGCGGGCCGGGCGATCTTCGCGCGGGGGCAGGGTCATTTTACAAACTTTCATGCCTGAGCATTACGCGATCCAATTCGCGGCAAGGCATGATGTGAACGGATTTTATGAACGCGAGTTGGAGTATCGTAAGCAGTTGGGCTATCCGCCGTTTGCAAGGCTGGCGCGTCTGGAATACCGCCACGCTGATCCTGCCAAAGCGGAGGAAGAGTCTCAGAAAATGGCAGGCAGGCTAAAGATAAAGATTGAAGCGGAGGCTCGTCATCAAACCGAGTTGATCGGACCCGTCCCATGTTTTTTTTCAAAAATGGATGGCTCCTATCGCTGGCAAATCATCGTGCGCGCACCAGACCCGGCTTCGTTGTTGCGCGATCTTAAGCTAAATGATTGGCGGATTGAAATTGACCCGATCAGTTTGTTGTAATCCATTTCCATCCTGCTTTTTGCTATAATCGAAATAACTTTCAAAAGGAATCTCACATGCAGCCTGAACCTCGCCGTGAAATGATCTCCTGGGAAGAGATGGATAAATTGATGGATCATCTTGTTCCCCAATTCCAACGCGAATTCACGGCGATGGTTCTGATCACACGCGGAGGCATTGTCCCAGGCGGGATGCTGGCCGAAGCCATGAATATCACCCACATCCTCACTGCCGCAGTGGATTTTCCCGCCCAAATGGAAAGCCAGAAGTCATCCGCTTTTATGCTGTGGCCGGAGTTCATTCAATTCCCCGCGGACGATAAACTGCGCGGACACCCTACCTTGATCGTGGATGATGTTTGGGGTTCGGGGCGCACGATCACAGCGGTGAAGAACCGGGTTTCTGCGGCGGGCGGATTCCCGGCGACCTGCGTTTTGCATTTCAATCCATACCGCACTCTTTTTGGCAGTGCGCGCCCTGATTATTACGCAGCCATCACAGACGCATATATTGTGTATCCCTGGGAAATTGATCGCGGCGCAGACCAGGTTCTGCTCGGTGAGATATAATCCCAACCATGAAATCCATTGAAACGAACATAAAACAAAGGATGAAGGTCTTGCGGGGGAATGAATATTTTGACGATCTTACAGAAATTATATTGAAAGAGGTCGCCGACCGCATGCACTTGCGCGAATACCAGCGCGGGGATGTGTTATTCTGGGAAGGAGATCCATGCGACGGCTTGTATATTGTCGAGCAGGGCAGCGCCAAGATCTTCAGGCTCTCGCCTCAAGGGCGGCAATATATTGTCCGTGTTTTGCAGGAGGGCGATACATTTGCAGAAGTGCCGGCATTTGATGAAGGCACAAATCCCGTCAACGTGGAGGCGCTTGAAACCTGCCGGGTCTGGGTAATCAACAGCCAGAAACTTCATGAACTTGTCATGGCGCACCCGGCATTTGCGCAAAAGGTGCTGGTGAATTTCGGTAGAATGCTGCGCGGCATGGTCCGAATGGTAAGCGAGATGGCGTTCTACCAGGTTACTCACCGTCTTGCCAGATTAATTTCCGAGTTACCCCAGGAAAAATCCGCGCCGCATTGGACGCAGGAGCAGCTCGCGGCAAGGCTGGGAACTGTGCGCGAAGTCGTGGCGCGGTCATTAAAGGAATTGGAAAGAAGCGGGGCGATTAAAATGGAAGATCGGCGTATTCAAGTTGCAGACCAGACCATCTTCGACCAATGGATGCATTAAAAAAAAGCAGCCTGTGTAAGGCCGCTTTTTTATTCCAACACTTCGAATGATCAATAACTCCCCCGTCAGTAATGGCGGGGGAGTTGACTGTAGTGCTCTTTACGGAGTGTTCACTTCAGCGGGATAGTACGTGCCGGTAGCAAGCAGGGAGGTATCCCCCGCGGCTTGCGCGGCGAGCATTTGCGCCTGACGCGCAAGATTTGCAGATTTGGCAAGAACTTCCAATGCATATTCAGGATTGTGGAAACCTGTGCTGTTCTCGGCAGAGATAAAGTCCCACATAAACTGCGCTTCGCGATGAAGCTTGCGCGCTTCGTCCAGCAGAGCGGGGTCCGCATTCCCAGCAGTAACAGCGGTTTTAATGGCGTTAATCGCGTCAATGATGGCATCTTCGGTGTCAATCTTTGTATCGGCAACCTGCTGTTGAATTAAGTTGACACGCTTGATGACATAGTCTGTGTCGGTATGGCACTGACCACAAGCCTGCTCTGGATTCAACAAGGGACTGTGAACATCATGGGATGAATATTTACTGGCGCCATCGCGGACGTATGGCATGTGGCAATCTGCGCAGGAAACACCAGCGTTGTAGTGTGTGGAACCAGCAGTGAAGAATTCATACTCGGGGTGTTGGGCTTTTAGCATGGGCGTATCCGTTTCAGGATAATTCCAATCCTTGAAACCTTCTTCTTCATAGTATGAAATCATCTCCTCAACTTTTGTGCCGTTATCCCAGGGGAAGGTAAGGTATTTGCCATCGCCTTTGAAATAATATTCAACATGGCAGTTCGCGCAGACAACGGTACGCATTTCCTGGCGGGTGAAAGTGGCCCAATCCTTGCCCTGACGCTCAAAGGCTTCCTCGAGCGCGGGATTGGTCACGATCAGGCGCATGGTTTCCGCTTCATGGCAGTTGGCGCAGCCGATTGGCTCAGTGACTTGCTTGCCAAGTTCCACAAAAGACATCTTGTCATAGGCTTCCATGCCGAGGCGCTCCCACAAGCCAGGGTTGTCGGATGATTTGCAGGAATAGCATGTACCGGGCGTGCGCTTGGGGTCGTCCAGATTCAGGTTGAGGCGTTTTGTCTCACGCACATCCTGAAGCGCGTTGGCATGACCGCGGTCATCGTTGTAATCCTTGCTGAAAGGATTACCGGCAAAAAGGATCACCTGACGCGGATCGCGTTCCAGCCATGAAAACATAGACGAGCCGCCATAAGTTGTATCCACGTTGTTCGTTTTCGTCTTCACGAATGAATCATATTGATTGGGGAAATTCACGCCCCAAACTGAAGAATCAGGTTCCATCGGCGCAATCTCCACCAATGGCTCAACGGCGCGTACTTCCACGGGCTGATTTCTGACATAAGTCAAAACGCCCACCAGCGCGGCCGCCAAAATAATAACCAGGCCAGCCAGAATAAGTGTAGTGTAATTTTTCATTGGATCGTTCTCCTTACTTGGTAGGATAGATAGTTGAGTCTTGAAAGGGAACACCTGAAGCGCCGCGCAAACCGTGCGCTGTATCGCGGTGACAGTCCCAGCAATAGCGGTCAAATGGCTGTTCGCCCATCATAATGTCTTGCACCGAATCCTCATGACAGCGGATGCAATTGGTCTGCACGATTTCCTTTGTCTTGTCATTGGCGCGCATCGCAATAGGAATGTTGTTCGTTACGAAGGCATAGGTATCCTTCATGCCCTGCCGGCCTTTTTCCGCGTAATACACTGCAAAATTTTCATGCGGTAAATGACAATCGGTGCACTTTGCCCAATTCTCGTGTGCGCCGTGATACCAGTTTTCGTATTGCGAGTCCATTGCATGACAGTTTGCGCATGTCTCAGGCGCACTGCCGCCGTAGGCAGCGGCATCCGTTACGAACGCAAAATATCCCAGGGCAAGGACAGCAGCCGCAATGGCAATGATCGAAATTTTTGACATAGACTTGACCTCTTGTAAGAATAACATGCGCTTCATAATACAAGTATTTTTGGAAATGTGTTGTGATTTTTATCACATTTTAGCATGAGAACTTAATTTTGGGAAAAGGATAAATTTCCCTAAAATTATCGGATTTCAAAGTCGTAATCCTCCCCTTTTGTGGTGTGAGACTCCCGCATCATTCCCGTAGCGAGCCTGCTGCAAACTAATAAATATTTTCTCCCCCCGTTCATTGACACAAAAATAAAATCACACAGATCATAACGTGATGTCAGGAAGAGATCGCAGCGGCGTTATACGAATTCTTAAGGCATCGGTTCATGACCATCCGGGCCGGAGCCGTCCATATCTGCAGTATCCTGCACAGGGACAGTCAAAGTAATATCTGCGTGGTTATTAAAGTGTATGGTAAGCGTTATATGGTCACCCACGTTCAAATCCTGTTTGAGACCAATCAACATCATGTGATAACTACCTGGCTTTAATTCCAATTCAGCGCCTGAACCAATCGCCACAGATTGCTGATGGATCATCTGCATCACGCCATCTGTGCTCATCTGGCTGAGGTGAATTTCCACAGCAGTAGCCGCATCAGACGAAGCGCCAATCAGTTGATCAGCCTGCCCCGTGTCATTCGTTAACAACATGTAAGCCGCGCTATTTCCGCCGCTCAAAGCTGAACGTACCCAATAATTGCTGACTTCAATCGAATTGCTTTTCGGAGCGCCGCAAGCGCTCAACAGCAAAGTCCCAGCCAAAACGAACATCAGCCTTCTTTTCATATATTTACTCCTTTTTTCCTTTGTTTCCTTATCTGACCGTGTAACTAATTTTATTCTAATTGCAATTGTTATTCTGGATGGTAGGTTCTCCCTTTCCAAACCACACCTTTTCCTGAAATCACCTTCCAGGCCGAGGTGAGCATCATTGCTGCAAATACACCTGCACCGAGCGGAGTGGTCAGCGCGTACCATCCTGAAATATTCATCCCGCGTGCCACCCTTGCACGGATCAAGATCAAATATGCCCAAATTAGAATCGATTCAAAGATCACAGCCAGCGACATCCACCCGCCGCCTTTGAGAACCCAGCTCATACCAAGCAGGGGCCAAACAGGCAGGAAGAACGCCGCGATCAAGGCAAGCATCGCACCGAATGCGCCAAGCAATAACATGGCTGGGTTGTCGCGTAAGCCGAGATAAATATTTTTTGTCCAGCCCTCCCACAAGGTTTCAAGAGATGTATACATGCGCGTGCGGATCACTCGCGTACCATCCGCAACGATCAGACGATATCCATTCCACTTTACTTGTTCGGAGATGGCTTTATCCTCCACGATCTGGTCTTTTACTATTTCGTGCCCGCCGATGGCGTCGTAGACAGTGCGCTTGATCAGGATGAACTGTCCATTTGCAATCGCATCACGACGGGATGGGTCGTTGACTTTGCGCGGCGAGAATCCAACAGAGAGCGCAGTCATCACCAAAGGCATGACAACTTTTTCCCAAAAGGATCCCAGGATTTGATCGGTCATGACTGTGAAAAGGTCCGCTTTTGTTTCGAGTGCTTTGGCATGGCAGGACGAAATGGCTTGAGGTGCAAGGAAGGTGTCTGTATCCACAAAACACAGCCACTCGCCGCGGGCAACTGCCGAGGCTTGGTGCAAGGCATGGGGTTTGCCAGCCCAGCCTTCCGTTAAGTCTGAACCGCTGATTATTTTGAATGCAGGCACTTGGTCATCTGAATCCGACAGCAAGCTATCGGACTCCAGAAGTATGCCGCGAAGAATATTAGCAGTCGCATCGGTGGAGCGGTCATCCAAAACAATGACCTCGATGTTTGGATAATCCTGAGCAAGCGCAGCTTCCACACATCTGCGAATATTATTTTCTTCATTGCGCGCAGGGATGCAAATGGAAATGAGCGCAGCGCCAATGGCGGGAGGCGGCGCGGGTGTGACGACAATATCAAGATGATACTGGCTGTGAACCCAATAAATGATGATAAGACCGAGGATAAAAAGAATGGTTGACGCGATAAAATATGGCATGGGATTATGGTCGAAAGTCAAAGGTCGAAAGTCTGACTTTTGACTTTCGACCTTTGACCAATTTCATATAACTGTAACCGAACTGCCCCGCTCCGTCTTTTCCACCTCAATTCGATTAGGAAAACTATCTTTTAGTTCATCCAAATGCGTGATAACGAGGATCTTTGCAAAATCTTTTTTGACGAGGTTGATGGCCTCGATGAGCCTTTGCCGTCCTTGGGCATCCTGGGAGCCGAAACCTTCATCGATCACGAGGGTTTGCAAACGCGCGCCTTTACGTTGGGCGAGGATCTCTGAGAGCGCAAGACGGATCGCAAAATTGATTCGAAAGGCTTCGCCGCCTGAATACATTTCGTAATCACGTGTGCCGGCCGAATCGCTGATCTGAATATCAAGGGTTTCCCTTAGGTCGTCACGTTTTTTATCTTTGTAGGCTTCCTGTGTGATAAAACGAATGGACATGTGTCCATCGCTCAAGCGCTCGAGCAGGTCATTGGCTTTTTGTTCTATTTGCGGAAGCGCCTGTTCGATCAGAAGCGCGGGCACGCCATCCCTGCCGAAGGCGCGTTCCAAGGTTTTGTGGTGCGCAATTTTTTGGCTCAATTCCTCGCGCTGGGTTTCATGATCAACTTTGCGTGCCCGCAAGGTTGCAAGCACATCCACTCTTTGACGCGCCGCGCCCGCCTGGTCGCGGGTTCGGTTTTCATTCTCGCGCAATTCGAATAATCTATTTTCTGTTTCCTGAATATTCGGCGCTCCTGTTTCTGCCTTGGATAACGCTTGCGCCGCATCGTTATAGGCTTTTTCGTTCACGGCAACTTCTTCTTTTTTCTTTCTGCTTTCCTCTTCCAAACCCTTAATTTCACTTTCAACCCGCTTGCTCACTTCACGCGCAGATTTCAGGCTGGAGTATTCCTCCTCTGTGGATCGTCCTTCATTTTCTTTCTTTCTCGCTTTATCATGCGCAGACGCATCGTAGCCAAGTTTTACCAGTTCCTTGTCCAGTTTGGCAAGTTCCTTTTGCGCATTGCTCGCGTACTTTTTGGTTTCAAGAGCCTCGTTTACTTCCTTCAATCGCTTTGCGCCTTTTTTCTCCCAATCTGCGTTTTGCGTTTTGACCGTTTCCAGCCGAGTCTCGAGTTGTGAGACCAAATTTGAAAATTTCATGCGCTCATTTTCTGCGTTGGCGAATTTTGCAATTTGCGCTTCATCATTTGCAACTTGCCGTTCGATTTCATCGGTTTCCCTTTTGTTCGCGCGAAATTGATCACCCTTCTGCCTGCCTGTTTCTTCCAATTGGCCGAGTGTGGACTTGCGATGATCCTTGCTCAAAGGTTGTCCGCATAACGGACAATCCGCGCCCTCGGCGGATTTCAAGGTTTTAATGCGTTCCTTTAATTCTTCCATTTCCTGGCGGAGCGTTTCATTTTCAACCTTCAAGCCCGCGTACTTTTCGCGAGCTTCGTTGCGTTGCAATTCAATTTCATTGCGCTTTGCGATTTGCGTTTCGATTTCTCCTAACGATTGTTTCGCAGTTCCGATTTGCTTTTCAAGGTCTTCGATCACTGATAACTGATCCATGATCGCTGATGACTGAATATTCAGCACACCAAGTTCCTGTTCCAGTTTTACCTTTTCCACTTCGATTTCCCGCAGCAAGGGCTGGCGTTTTTCATCATGTGTGCGGAATTGCGCAGCGATTTTATCCAGCGTTTCCACTTCGGTGCGCGCTTTTTGCCAGGCTTTATATTCGGACTCGATTTCTTTTGCACGGCTGATCAAGTCGGCATATTTGGCTTGATCCCGCGATTTTTCTGCAAGACGCGGTTCAAAACCCGCCAGGGACGAACGCGAATTTTCAAGAGTTTTGAACAAGGTCTCAACCATTTTGCGTTGTTCGTTCAAAATGGCGGCCGTTTGTTTGAGGTTATCCAGGGTTTTTTCCTGTGCGGCGCGGGCAGAGGTCAATTGTTTTAGGTTGCTTTCCAGTTCTTCTAAACGGGCTTTGCGCGTGTCTTCCTCGGCAAGTTCCGCGTTAATCTCCGCGATGCGCCCGTCAATTGTATTGACTTCATCTTCAATTGCCTTGCGTTTTTCGGCCGTGCGTTCCTTGTACATATCCCAAATCTCCAGCCCAAGGATCGTACTCAAGACAGCTTTGCGTTCGCTGGCTTTCTTTTGGGTAAACTGGTCCGCTTTACCCTGCAAAAAGAAAGAGGCATTGATGAAGGTCTCGTAATCGAGTCTTAATGTCAGTTCGATGCGCGCCTGGGTATCGCGGGTTGTCTTTTCAGTCAATGGCTTCCACAGACCGCCTTCCGCTTTCTGCATTCCGTTTTCCGCATTCTGACCCCCTCCCACCAATACTTGAAACTCAAGTACCGTGTTTTTGCCGCGCGGCAGGCTTCTCTGCACGCGGTAGATGTTGTTTTCATAGGCAAAAGTTAACGCAACTTCCGCGGCTTTAACATCCTGATTGATATTGATAATATCCGAACTTTTTCCACGCGCTTCCCCAAACAACGCCCATGTGATCGCATCCAATAAAGATGATTTTCCCGCACCGTTGTTTCCCGAAATGCACGCGAGTTCGAATGAATCAAAATCCAATTCAACCGGGTCACGGTAGGAGAGAAAGCCTGAAATACGAAGGTGAAGAGGGATCATGAGCTAGTGTGTCCTGTGGATCGGGTCAAAGGATCCTGTAAATGCTGATGGATTATAATCGAACCGTTATGCATGATTCCGAAGCGCCCCGCACACGCCGCCGCATGAGAATCCTCGCGGTTATCATTGCCACCATCCCCTGCTATTGCGCCGGATTTATTGCCCTATCGTTTGCTCCAGATAGACGGGCAACTCCCACCCCAACCAGAACTGAAACCCTTATCTCACCGACCTCAAGTCCCAGCCTGACACCTGTGATTGTGACAGGCACCATCACTCCAACATTTACCGCAACACCTACCCCCACTGCAACCGCCACGCTGACGGCTTCCTCCACCCCCTTCCAACCCGCGACAGACACACCGACATTCACACTCACACCGTCCAATACGCCCACCGTAACACCATCCGACACGCCAACGCCAACAAACACGCCCACAAATATACCGACCTTTACACCCACACAAACGCCATCCAATACACCCCCGCCTTCGCCAACGGCCTTTGGTGGATAACTCCGAGAGACCTTCAAGGTCTCGCATTATTACTGCGCGAAAATTTTTAGGGCTAATATAATGAGTGATATTCTTCCATTTCTAAAATCAATCATTTCCGTCGCTGGCTTATCGGGACATGAAACCCCGGTTGCGAATCTCATCGAACAAAAGTGGACTCCGCTGGTGGATGAACTCAGCCGCAGTAAGCTCGGTTCCATTCATGGACTGAAAAAGGGTTCGCCAACGGCGGGCATTCGCTTCACGGACAAATCCCCCCGCCCCTCCGTGCTGATCGCCACGCACATGGACGCAATCGGCCTTATGGTTTCGCGCATCGTGGACGGATTCATCTACGTCACAAACATTGGCAGCGTGGATGCGCGAGTCCTGCCTGGCACGCCAGTGGTTGTCCATGCTTCAGGGAGCGAGGAGGATTTATATGGTGTGATCGCAATGCCTCCCGCAAATCTTTTGCCTGATGATCAAGGCAACGGCACGATCCCCTTGAAATATCTCATGGTTGATACGGGCCTCACGCCGAACGAAGTCTCGAAGCGAGTCCGCATTGGGGACAGGGTCTCCTTTAACACGGAACCAGTTGAAATGTCAGGCGGATGCGTCAGTGGTCATACCCTGGATAATCGCGCCTCCGTCGCGGCGCTGACGATCTGTCTCGAGGAACTGCAAGCCAAGTCGCATGTCTGGGATGTGTGGGCGCTGGCATCGGTTCAAGAGGAAGTAACCTTTGGCGGCGCGTTCACATCCACTTTTCAATTAAGACCCACCATCGCCGTCGCAGTGGATATGACCTTCGGCAAAGGCACAGGCTCAAGCGATTATCAAACCTTCCCAATTGGCAAAGGTGTCACACTGGGTATTGGACCAAGCATCCACCCGTTTTTGTATAAGCGCTTCAAGGAAGTTGCTGAACGAATTGAAATTCCCGTTGCAAATGAATTGATGCCTGAACATTCTTTCACAGATGCCGACGCCATGCAATTGGCTGCCGAGGGCCTGCCGACCATGGTTTTGAGCATTCCACAAAGATACATGCACACGCCGGTGGAGTTGGTGTCCATGAAGGATATACAACCCGCAGGGCGTTTGCTGGCCGAATTCATCGCTTCGCTGGAAGCGGATTTTATTGAGAAGATCGTCTGGGGATAACCCTCACCCTAGCCCTCTCCCGAAGGGAGAGGGGACTCCCTTCCCCTTCGGGGGAAGGGTTGGGGATGAGGGAGCGTAACTTCATAAAGTGAGAATAAACATGCTTTCCATTGGACAACCACAAATCAAACTGCTTGAAAAATTATGCAATGCCATGTCCGTCTCCGGGGACGAGGGTGAGGTGCGGCGCATTGTGTTGGAAGAAGTCAAACCTTATGCGGACGAAGTGAAAGTGGATGCGCTCGGAAGTGTGCTCGTTCACAAAAAAAGCGTTGGAAGAAAATCATTGCGTGTCTTGTTCGATGCCCACATGGATGAAGTCGGCTTTATGATCGTGCACGATGACGATGAAGGATTTTTTCAATTTGAAACCGTTGGCGGGATTGATGCGCGTCACCTGATTGGTAAGCAGGTCATCGTCGGTAAGAATCATGTGGTTGGCGTGATCGGCGCAAAGCCCATTCATTTGACCACTGCCGAAGAGCGTAAAAACACCAGTGAAGTTGACGCGCTGAGAATTGACCTTGGGCCTGAAGGAAAGGCAAATGCAGGCGACCGCGCCACCTTTGCGACAAAGTTCAAGCGGGTCGGCCCTTCCATTATGGCTAAAGCCATTGACGACCGCATTGGCGTGGCGACCTTGATCGAACTGCTGAAAAATGCTCCAAAGAATATTGAGCTATGTCTGTCGTTCAGTGTGCAGGAAGAAATTGGATTGCGTGGCGCCAAAGTCGCGGGATATTATTTCGATCCCGACCTGGCGATTGCGGTTGATTCCACGCCTGCGCGTGACCTGCCTGATTTCGATGGACATGAAAACTTTACCTACAACACAAAACTTGGTTTGGGGCCCGCAATCTATATGGCGAACTCATCCACGGTAGATGACCCGCGTCTCGTAAAATTTCTTGAAGAAACAGCCATCAAAAATAAAATTCCATATCAATTCCGCCAGCCGGGCGGAGGCGGCACGAATGCGGGCGCAATTCAACAATCCCGCGCGGGCGTGCCTGTGGTTTCGGTCTCTGTGCCGCACCGTTACACACACTCGCCCATCAGCGTTTCGCGGGTGGAGGATTGGAAGAACACCTTGAATTTATTGCATACTGCGTTGAAACAGATCGACCCATCACTGGTAAAATCAAAACTATGAATCAATTTTTCCCGGATCTGAATTTATTGCCAGGAATATTTCAAAAATATCCTGATATTCAAGCCGTGTATTTATTTGGGTCCGTTGCCAGCGGAAAAGCAAACGCTCAGAGCGACCTTGATCTTGCAATCTGTCCGCGGGGTGCTTCGTTACGGGATAAAAAACTGGATATATTGGCAGACCTGGCACGTAATGGATTCAATAATGTGGATATTGTGTTTTTGGATATTCCTGACATAGTGGTTCGGTTTGAAGCAATTCGCCAGAACCGCCTCATCTATTGCGCTCAAAATTATGATGCGGCCGCCCTTTTTTCGCTCACAGTCCGCCAGTACTTTGATTTTTTGCCGTATTTGAAAATACAACGCGAGGCATACAAACAAAGGATATTGCAACATTCTTGTTCATGATTATCTCGAGGTGGATCACAAGATCGTATACGACGTTTTGCAAAACAAATTAACTGACCTCGAAGAACTGAAAAGGGCGTTTGCATCCTTTTTATAAAGGTTTTTATGAATAATGGGTTGATCGCTTTGCTTGGTTCTGGCGAATATCTGCCTGCGATGGATAAGGTGGATCAATATCTGCTTGCAAATTGCGGAGCAGATGGACGCAAGCCGCGAGTCGTCTGTTTGCCAACTGCCGCTGGACGTGAAGGTGATGCAAGCGTGAATCGCTGGTTCGAAATGGGCGTGGAGCATTTCACCCGCCTCGGGGCAGACGTTCAAACTGTTCCGGTCATCGACACAGAATCTGCCAACAAGCAGAGTCATGCCTCGACGGTGGATGAAGCGGACCTCGTCTATTTTTCAGGCGGCAGTCCTGCTTATCTTCATCAGATCATGAAGGACAGTTTGGTTTGGAAGTCTGCTCAAAAAGTTTGGGAGCGCGGCGGGGTATATGCAGGCTGCTCGGCGGGCGCAATGATCCTCGGAAGGGAAATCCCTGATTTTCGCGCGATGGGCTTGCGTTCCATTCCTGCATTTGGGTTGATCCCAGTCGCTTTCGTGATGCCGCATTTTAATACAATTCCATTGTTCGGCAAACCGCTTGTGGCTACTCTTCGCCGCCGATTGACAGAAGGGGAGATCATGATCGGTATTGATGAGGAAACTGCCCTTGTTGGTAAATTAAATGAAGAATGGACTGTAATGGGCAAGGCAAAGGTGCATGTCTTTACAAAAGATGACAGCAAGAGTTACGCCGCTGGCGAAAAATTAATTATGAAGCAAAGTGATCGTTACCTTTACTCACAGGGTGCTGCACAAAGGTGACGGTGACTTGAGAGGAATTCATGAAGCAATTACTCAAAACACTCACTGAAACTTTTGGGCCGTCAGGTTATGAAGATGCCGTCCGCAAGGTGATCTTGAAGGAAGTGAAGCCGCTCGCAGATGAAGTGCGTGTGGATGCCCTTGGTAATTTGATCGTCCGCAAGAAACCGGCCGCTGGCGCGAAACCTGCGCTCCCGAAAGAACCTCGGGACGATGTGAGCAAAGTCGAAGCGAATCCGAAAAGGATCATGCTGGCCGCGCACATGGATGAGATCGGTATCATCGCCAGCCATATTGACAAAAAAGGATTCGTGCGCTTCACCAATGTCGGCGGGACCTTTGGCAGGTATACGCTTGGTGCGCGAGTGCACTTTATGAACGGGGTGACAGGCGTGGTCGGATATGATCATTTGGAACAGGTGGATAACGCCCTTCCGATCAATAAAATGTACATTGACGTGGGCGCATCCAGCAAAGAGGATTGCCCTGTCAAAGTGGGCGATTTCGCCGCGTTTGAAAGGTCATATTTGGAAATGGGAAATCGTTTGGTGGCCAAATCCATGGATGACCGCACAGGTGTGGCGGTCTTGATCGAAACCTTGCGTGGGATCACCCTTCGGCAAGCTCAGGGCAGGTCCACGCCGAATGATCTGTATTTTGTTTTCACCACGCAGGCGGAAGTTGGCCTGCGCGGCGCGGGCGCGGCGGCTTATGGCATTGAGCCTGAGATCGGCATTGCTGTTGACGTCACAGCCACAGGCGACACCCCCGCTTCGATGAAGATGGCGATGGAACTTGGCAAAGGTCCGTGCGTGAAATTCCGCGACCCGGGCATGTTATCTGACCCGCGCATTGTGGATTGGATGATCAAAACGGCCGAGAAAGCGAAAATCCCGTATCAGCGTGAAGTATTGTTGGTGGGAAGCACAGACGGACGCGAAATCCAGATTTCACGGGCAGGCGTCATGACGGGGGCGTTGTCCATTCCGTGCAGATATGTCCATTCCGCTTCGGAGATGGTGGATTACAACGACTTGAAGAATTCGGTGAAGTTGCTTATGGGCATGTTGAGCAAGGTTGTGTCTTTCTAATTTTATTTGTTCAAAGCGATGCGGATCGAAGCGCGTAAAATGCAAAGAATTAAGGATTGCGGAAAACTAAAAGGGTTTGACACTTTAACGGTCAAACCCTTTTTGCTTAATTTATATCCGTTTACTTATTCTTTGACTCTTCTGTACCCACTTCTTTCTTTGGTGTGAAGGACATCAGCACAGCTACGCCTGCGCTTACAGCAAACATGCCCATTGAACCTGGGCTGGAGTAGTGGGTCAGACCAACAAGCAGAGCAAAGAATCCAACCGCCAATGCGATCTGCACCTGCCAGGCGGCTTTTGTGTAGGCGTCCATCGTAAACCGCCCAACACCAAATCCCAGCACAGCAAACCCCAATGCGCGGATGATAAAACCAAGAACTGCAAGAACTTCTGTAAATATACTCATCTTATTCTCCTCTTCTTTTTTTTATGGATCTACCGTTTAAACGTGATGTCTCGCTTCAAACACATAGGTCATGAAGTAAATCGTCACGTTGCAAACGTGACCTACAACCAAGCCCATAATCCCCAAAACAAAATCATGATAACACCAATTCCAAAACGCGCCGCAAGTGACCAGCCCCAGCCAGTCATCCAGGCTTTTGTATTATCGAACGCGATTTGTTTATCCTTCAAGCGCCGCCACTCGGCAAGGAATAATCCTAAAGGGGAGGCAGCCATGCCCGCAATGGGAGTGAAGAACAAGCTGACGATAATGCCTGCCGCGAATGCCCAAATGATCGAACTCCAGGGTACATCATTGTCGCGCACATGTTTGGCAATGATAATGTTATCCACGATGTTGCCGCCAATCATCAATAGGGTGATAAAGGTAAAGAGCACCCAATCCACCCAGTTCATCTTCCCGCCGCTTGCCTGCACAAGGGCATAGAACAGCGTGCCAAGCCACATGACAGTAAGACCGGGAAAGACCGGGATGAGCAAACCTGCCAGCCCCGCCAGCAGGACAAACAGGGTGAGCGATTCGATGACTATCTGTAACCAGAATTCCAGTTCGGCCATGGGTTCTCCATATTTACAGACTGCAGGGGCAGCCCTTCACGGTTAATCAGACAGGCTGGCTCTCGCTGGGCAGGTCGCATCTACGAGTACATCATTTGATTATATCAATCCCGCCCATCCACGGGCGCAAAACTTCAGGGACAACAATCGAGCCATCAGCTTGTTGATAATTCTCCATAACCGCGATTAGCGTGCGCGGTAAGCCCAGCCCTGAGCCGTTCAATGTGTGCAGGAATTTTGCCTTGCCTCCATCCGCAGGACGATATTTGATGCCCGCGCGGCGCGCTTGAAAGTCTGTATCATTTGAAACCGATGAAACCTCAAGCCATTCGTCACAGCCGGGCGCCCACAGTTCAAGGTCATACGTGAGCGTCGCGCCGAAGCCGATGTCTCCTGTGCATAGTTGTTTAACGCGGTAGGGAATTCCCAGCAAAGCACAGGTTTCCTCTGCATCCTTCAACATTTTTTGATGCATGGCTTCCGAGTCTTCGGGCTTGCAATAAATATACATCTCCACTTTATCAAATTGATGTCCGCGTTTGATACCGCGCACATCGCGTCCCGCGCTCATCTTTTCGCGGCGGAAGCATGGTGTATAAGCGGTGTATAACTTTGGCAAGGAGGCTTCCCCAAGAATTTCGTCCATGTGCAAACCTGTCAACGGAACTTCCGCAGTCGGCACGAAATAATAATCCTCTTCGTGATCCTTGTATAAATTATCTGCAAATTTCGGCAATTGACCTGCGGCATACATAACCGCAGTCTTCACCATGAACGGCAAATATTCTTCCTGGTATTTCTGTCTGATGTGGAGGTCAAGCATCCACGCGATCAATGCGCGCTGCAATCTCGCCCCCGCGCCTTGCAAAACATAAAAGCGCGAACCCGTTAACTTCGTGCCGCGCTCAAAGTCAACGATGCCAAGCGCAGGTCCGAGGTCCCAGTGAGGCAGCGGTTTGAAATCAAACTTACGCGGCTCACCCACCGTTTTGATGACCACGTTTTCATCCTCATCTTTTCCGTAGGGTGTGCGCTGATCGGGAATATTCGGCAGAGTGGAGGTGAGGGCGTTTAGATCAGTTTCGACTTCCGCGACTTGCTTATCCAACTCCGCTATTTGATCTCCGACCACGCGCATCGCTTCGATCTTCGACTGTCGGGCTGGTGCCTCTTTCAGTTGCCCGATCTCCTTTGAGACAGTGTTCCGCTCGGCTTTGAGAATTTCCACCTGCCCGAGCAGAGCGCGGCGTTTTTCATCCAACTGAAGAATTGAATCAATTGGCGAAGAATCCATTTGACGATCCTTCAAGGCCTTGCGAACCAGATCTGATTTTTCGCGAATGAGGGTGATATCCAACATATTGCACCTCCGTGCGCATTATGGACGATAGACCATAGACAACTGACTGTTATTCGTGGCCTGTGGTCTATTGTCTGTCGTTCAAATAATAAAATACGCCCCCGGTCCATTTGCAGGACGAAGGGGCGTTTCGTGGTGCCACCTGCTTTCATTGCTCTTTCCCTCTCCCTCTGGGAGCCCCACAGGGGTGCTTCGCAAAGGGCAGGGTGAGGGCAATCTCGGAGTACGCGCTAACGGGCGTTTCCCGATTCTCTTATGGCAATTGCCTCTGCGAGAATGACACTGGCCCTTCGATACGGCTTTCGCCACTCACATCGTCCCGACGCTTTTTCGGGAGGGCAGGCGAAGGGGATTTCATCATTTGGCTGATCGTCTCGCACTGGCCGACGACTCTCTGAACAGTTATGCAATTACTAGTCTTCGCGCTGGTCTTATTAGTTGCGATTATACGCAACATGATTATTATGTCAATGCTGTTTTTAGATAAAAAGGGTATAACATTCTCCCTGCGTGGACTTTGGTTTTAAAGCAGAAAGAGTCGCTCATGAGCGACTCTTCTCTTGGTGTCCCCACGTTGGGACATGGACGAAGTCCTAATAGAGATTGTCACTCCCACAAAGAAAGCCCGCGCCAGATAGCGCGGACTTTTTATTTTTCTTCAGACATCAACAGCCCAAACCTGCGAATCAGGCGCATGGTGGTATGCGTGTCGGTGTGGATGTCGAGCATGATCAAAAAGAATTGACCCGACGCAATGATCATCACTCCAATTATAGTGACGTATGCCCACACCAGCACAATAAAAAAGACGGATGCAATATCAAACAACTACCCATTCTTGATGGCGACAAAGTCTTGCAGGATTTGAATCAGGCCGCCATAGACAAAGAGGGTGGAAGCCCAGCCGATAATGATGACAACCCGGCCAAACCCAATGATAACCGATGCTGTAAAGCGCATGGCTTCATAAGGACTCAGCTCATTCTCAACATCATCAATCTCTTGAAGTAGTTTCTTTTTGGCTTTATCTGTATAAAACTGCAAACCGCATTGCGAGCAGAAGCGATCTTTATCGGGGTTGAACTCCGAGCTGCAACGATAACAATCCATCTTTTCCAATTCTTAATTTCCTCCTTTATGGAAATTGCAATAAGAATTGAAGAAGTTTGAAAGCGGGACAATTCCAAGCACAGACATAAAGCGGGCAATAGGCAAATCACAACAAACATGAATATCAAATATATCTTCAGGGTTTTTGAGCGGGGCATATCCTTCACGCGCTCATCAAAGTTATTAACACGACGAATGGGTTTTACGGGAGCTGCAACTATCAACTCTGCCCCACAGGACACACAGTATTTTGCATTAGGTAATGATGGCTTTCCGCAATTATGGCAATTTATAATAACTATTCACCTCTTGATTTTTTATCAATATATTTTCGAGCCGCTTCATACATTTCATCCCTGATCTGCTTCGGGAGCCTGCCCCATGTGGATTGAATGTATTTCAATTCATCATCAGGACGAGGTTCTCCAACGGCATCATAAAAGCGCATGTCATCAAAGAACTGTGCGAAGTACACAAGCATCTTCTTGCTTGGTTTTCTTCTGCCTGTGTAAATATGATTGTAGTTTTTATCGTCAATGCCTATATATTCTGCAAACTCTTTTTGAGATACAGACCTGCGTATTTGCTTTTCATATTTCTGGTGGTACTCCAAAAGCAACTCCCCTATTGTAGGCACATCTTCCATATCTCAAATCTCCTCGACATGTTCAATATTACATCATTTTTTGATGCCTCTGTAGCCCTTGACAAGGTTGTCTACACAGTAGTATATATCGTATACAATCCCGTAACCAGAAAGGACGGCCCGAGGTATGAGCCAAAAATCAAAATACCCAATCATCCGCATAAGTAATCTTGCCAACAGACGTGCTGACGAGATTGTAGAAGCCCTCGAAGCGCGAGGCATTGATACATCGAAGACCAGTGTTGTTTCCGAGTTGATACTTTCGATGCCCATACCCCAACCCACGCAACCCGTGGAAAAGAAGCGCAGATTCCGCAAGGCTGTCAGTCAGTCTACGGTGGCTGCGCTCTAGTTTTGTCCGTTCTTTGAAGGGAGAATGCCATGAACGAGGATACCAATAAAGTGATTGAAGAAACCGAAGAGAAATGCTGTTGCTTTGAAATTATGGGAGATAACTCTGATTGTCCCATTCATGGAGAACAGGCTATGAACGCCACGACGCCCATCAAGCAAACCACACCGGGATCATTTATTGTTTCAAGGAACGTCATCAAAGGCGGTCCAGATCGCCGCGAACTGAACACCATCACCACCCAGGTTTCTACCTGCCTATAAAAATAATAAACCTCGCCGAGCGAGGGTTATTAGGTCAAGCAGGTGTGCCCCCACGGAGATTCGAACTCCGGTTTTATCCTTGAAAGGGATGCGTCCTGGGCCTCTAGACGATGGGGGCTCTATTTTTAGAGCGGGCGAATTCTATCATCCCATATTACGAGCGTCAAGCAGATTACAAAACTATTTTTCAGGTTTCACGCGCTGGTTTAGTAATGCCATCAGGTCAACCAGCCTGCGGTTTACCAGGATATCCACATTTTCCACACGCAGGCTGGGGATCAAAATTGCTGTAAGCTTGGCATTAAATACGGGAATAAAATCACGCGTACCGTCGGTCATTAATCTTGTGAAATCAAAACGGCCAGGCAACTCCAGCATGCCTTCCACTTCAAACACCCGGGTTGTGATGCGCATGGAGTATTCCACCAAATTGGCAAATCCGCCACGCACAAGAGCCTGTGGGCCGAGGTCTTCGCGCCGAGTCAAACATACCGCATGGATCTGCTTTTTCATTATGTGGACATGTTCAAAATGATCGACAAGTTTTGTAGGCATGTGCAGGCGTGCCATACGCGCGTCACTCACTTCCACTGCGGAGTGCGTGGGATTGTTCAACATCCCCATGGCACCCTGAGTTGTAACCATGATCTGGCCCACCACGCGAAATCCGGATGTCAAGATATCAGCCGGCAGAAAATAATGGTCGCGAGGGGAAGAATCAAGGAACATGAAGACGATCCAGCTTGATTTAAGAATCAAGTGTCGGGCGAGGCCCCCCCGCTTGAGGTCTGGGTAGAGGCGGAGTTCGGCGCGGATGCCGGGTAGGTTTGCCGGCATTCGGGTCCAGGATCATATTCAGCCACTGTATCGCTTTTTCGTCGTATTCGCGCTTTCCGCATACATCACAAATCCATGCCGGGAAATGCGGCACAGTGATCAACTCCTCGCCGAGCCACGTAAAATATGTAATGCGGCGCGGCAGCATAATGCCTGCATGGCACTCACTGCACAGAATAATATCTGGATTTTTATGCTCAATATTGCTCACATCCACTCCTTATTGTGAAACAAATACTTCTGTATGTTCAATCACCGCCCAGAAGGGCGGAGGCCAGTAGATCAAGATGGCTTTACCGATCACATTTTCGACAGGCAAAAGACCCCAATCTTTTGAATCATTTGAGTTATTGCGGTTGTCACCCAATACAAAAAGCTGGCCATCCAATACGGTCCACTCCCCGGTATAAATGGGGGCCTGGGCAATATACGGTTCATTAAGCATTTGCCCATTTACATAGACCTGATGGTTCTCCACCATCACACGGTCGCCGGGCAAACCAATCACGCGTTTGATCAATTCCTCCTCGGGGTTAAATGGAAAGTGAAAAACAATAATATCACCACGCTCCATTTCGTTGAAGCGATAACTTATTTTATTCACAAGGACAAACTCCCTGTTCTCGAGGGTGGGGCGCATACTAAAACCGTCCACCCGCACGCGTGCAGAAACCGCATTAATTCCAAAGAATAAGACGGCAGCCAAAGCAAGTGTTTCAATAATATCCAGCGCAAAACGGCCCCAACTTACTTTTTCCGAAAGATTATCCCCTTTTTCAATATTCGTATCCTGCTGCAAGGTTTCCAAACAAGCCTCCATACCATTTTTAAAATTATACTTCCATTGTGGGACAAATTGGCAATTTGTCCCGCTGCTTGTCCAAAGCCTTCCTATATTGGATGTCTTCAGCAGGGACGGAATCCGCCCAATCCGCATTGATCAGTGTTCCTTTACCCATTCATCTCAAAAATCCTGTTTGGTTTTATAGGACAAAAGTGGAATTTCATGCCAGCCGCGCACAAATTCAAACTGTTCGATGGTTTCGGGCGAGGTGATGTGATAACTTGGGGGTCGTGTCTTGAATAGAGTGTCTACGCGCGTAAGAGCCTGCTGAGGTGTGAGCCCATGCCTGATAAGGTAACAGCCAACGGTGATCCCAGTGCGACCCACCCCGCCCCAGCAATGGACATAAACGCATTTGTCATTCCTGATGGCTTCATCTATCGTGTTGAGGATTGTGATCATCGTTTCGCGCGAAGGGATGCTTTGATCGCGAATGGCAAAGCGATGATAAGCTGTTGGGATATCATAAATGCGGGTACGTTCATTTAAGACGGAATCGTAGGCTGCAAGTTCATCGGATTGGGTGAGGTCAATGAATGTATTGATGCCGGCTTCAAGAAATCTGTCCATGCGGCGGCGTGTGGATTCGGGATCGTAACCGCCGGGGTATTCACCCGCGAGGAAGCGGCCTTCTTCAACCCAGTAAGATTCGAGGATGGGGAGTTTGGTCATGGGTTCAGTAAAGGGAATGCGTCGCATTTTGCAGCTTTCAATTATTCCGGAAAAGAGTTGCACATATTGCCGAGCAGGCTGGCGCGCAGTTCAACGAGTTCAGGATATTGATGGAAGAATAACACTTTTTGCTTCGCAATGGCATCACCAGCGGGTTCGGGGCTGAAGATGAAAAAGGCAAAGGCTTCGGCAATATCTTCCTCGGGGCTGGTGGCGGCATAACTGGTGACAAACTGGTCTTCATATTTATAGTAGAACTCGTCCAGTTTTTCGTAATAGCTGTCGCTATCCTCTTCAAGGTTGATCTCGTTCCACTCTTCATGAATATCGGCCCAGAATTGATTATAAAAATCGTTGATGTAGGAATGCGGGTTGGCACAGCCTTCACCGGGGAAGTAATCCGGGCAGGCGGAGGCTTCTTCGAAATAGATATCGTCATCATCTGGATTGTTGAAAACAGCCAGACTGGGCGGCACTTGATCGGGTCCAAGAGTGATTAAATGACCTAATTCATGCAGGAGGGTATAGGTTAATTCGTAATAATTACCGGTGTCGGCAATATCCACTTGCAAGGCCCAGAGATTTAGGTCAGATTGTGTTTGAGCGACAGCGGCCAAGGTGCCGCCTTGCCCGTCTGTAATGATGGAATATTCTCGAATTCCTTCTCGTTCATTTGCTGGAACTAAAGCGCGGAAATAATCCCAAACCTGCTGGTGTATCTCTACGTTATTCTGTTGGTCCTGTAAATCGGATGAGACGTTTTCATAATATGGGTCAATAAGTTCATCACCGGAGATGTTGTACGTAACGAGTGTAATTTCGGAGTCCCGCAGGTTCTCTTCCACATCTTCCCCGCCTGAAACCGCCAATGCTAGGATCTGGTCAGTGATGACAGGGCAGGAGGGCGGTTCTTCAAACACTGGTTCTGTTGTTGCTTCTTGTACGGCAGGGACTTCAGGGTGGCTGCTCTCGGGAAGATCATCACCCAATAGTGTGGAGCAGCCTATTGCAATGATTAGAAACACAAAACTGGCAATGACGATCTTTATTCTTGGCGTCATTTGGTATCCTTTTCAGAATTTTTTGCAAGGATACCATAGTGTCGTGAATCCACGTTCTTATTCTACAAGTTTGCCGAGGTCGTCCATAATAAAAAGATACAATCGCTGGATTACGAAAACCTCTCTCAGGCATGAGAACGTCAATTACACGTTTTTGAAATACTGATAATAATAGGACTTTCGCTCAACCTCGCTTTTCCATGTCACCCTGAGCCGAAGCCCTGAACGAAGTGAAGGGGCGAGCGAAGGGTCTCTGAGACAATCGTAGAGATTCTTCGCTTCGCTCAGAATGACAAGCGAAAGTCCTGAATAAGAATATTAGAGTATGATAGCAGTTTAGGTCGTGATCCAGTGTAAACGCTTTAATAAAGAAATGGAGAGAAAAATGAGCATTGGAAAGATTAAATGGCAGGCGGTGGTTTCTAGATACGCCTACCCTGAAACATGGCGAAGTTTGTGGCAGGTGTTTAATTCGGTCATCCCGTTTTTTATTTTATGGTATCTCGCATACCGAAGTCTGGAAATCGGATATTGGCTGACCTTCCCGATTACCATTGCAGCGGCAGGATTCATGGTGCGGATGTTCATCATCTTCCATGATTGCTGTCACGGTTCATTCTTCAGGACCCCGCTGGCAAACAACCGATTGGGATTGTTGATCGGTGCGGCGGTATGGACTCCTTATTATGCATGGAAGCACTCCCATGCCATACACCACGCCACTGCCGGTGACTTGGACCGTCGCGGCGTTGGAGATGTCTACACCATGACTGTGGATGAATATCTCGCCGCGCCCTGGTACAAAAAAATCGGTTATCGTGTAATGCGCAATCCGCTCATCCTTTTTACGATTGGTGCGCTGATCGTCTTTGCCTTTGCGCATCGTTTCTGGGAAAAAAATGCCGGCAAACGCGAGAAGAACAGCGTGATCTGGACGAATATTACCCTGTTCGCTTTCGTCGGCTGGACGATCTATCATATTGGCTGGCAGGCGTATTTGCTGGTAGAAATCCCCATTTTGCTTATGGCTTGTGGCGCGGGTGTGTGGCTGTTCTACGTTCAGCACAATTTCGAGCCAACTTATTGGGAGCGGCATCAGAATTGGGAGTTCTTCAAAGCCGGCATGGACGGCAGTTCATTTTACAAACTCCCCAAGATCCTGCAGTGGTTCACGGGTAATATCGGTTTTCATCACATCCATCATCTCAGCCCGAAGATTCCGAACTACAAATTGGAGGAATGTCATAATGAAAATCCGATCTTCCAGATCGAGCCGCTTACGTTTAAGAACAGCTTAAAGTCGCTCTATTTCCGTTTGTGGGATGAAAAAGAAAAGATACTCGTCGGCTGGCGGGCAGTAAAAAAATATAAGATGCAAATGCAAAGCGATAGGATGTAAATAAAAAAGGGACTGACTCTGAAAATGCCAGTCCCTTTTTGTTTCTAAAAAGATCGGCTCATGTGTAAACTTTGTGCTGGCGTTAGAGAACGCCTGCTATGCGATAACGGTTTTGCACATTCTTTACAGATGAGCCAAATCGGTTTTGTATATTAAGTAATGTCTGTGTTATTAGGCTTCTGCTGCAAACAACTTAAGTACCATGTATTTTCAGGCAAATTTACCATCTTCTCCAGCACGTGGATCGAGCCATGATTATCTGAAAAGGTCATCCTCCTCCAATAAATCAATGCAAGTTGCTCCTTGCGCCGTCACTTCGACAGGCTCAGTACAAGCCTCGGCGCAGGATTTCGACAAGCTCAATCTGCCAGATTTACCCTGCAAACGCCGCCGGGGACGACGGCTGAAGCATGGATTACTGACAACCTTTGCGTGCACAATGCAATAAATCAACACTTGACAAACTAGAACATGTGTTCTATATTAAGGGCAGTTGACCTCGTCCATCTATGGTTCTAAAAAGGAGAACTCCCATGAACCGTTCACTTAACATTCAATTGCTTCCGTTCTTGAAAAGCGCTTCGCTTAAACGCGGCGCGGTCTTTGGGGGGGATTCTTATCAGCGCTCTGCTGGCCTTCGAAATATTCAACTTTGGCACAACCTCGTTTGCTTTGCGGGATGTCCTCGGTGACTTACAATTTGCAGGCTTGTACTGGTCTTCCATTCTGGCTTTTGCATTTTGCGGAATTGACTTTGCCGGCGTTGCCCGCATCTTCACTCCTGAACAGGGCCGCGATGAACCTGCCGAAGTCTGGTATCTCTTTGGGGCCTGGCTGCTCGCGGCTGGCTTCAATGCCATGCTGACTTGGTGGGGTGTTTCGGTGGCCATTCTCAATCACAGCGCAGAAGGCGGATCGCTGATCGGGCAGTCCACCATGACCAAGGTTGTACCGATCTTTGTGGCTGGCATGGTCTGGTTGATCCGCGTGCTGATCATTGGCACATTCTCTGTTGCAGGGGAGCGGCTCTTTACGCTTGCGGATGCAAATCAGCGGCCGGTTTCCTATCAAAATAATTCGCCGCGCCCAGCTTCTGCGAATCAACCTTTGACCCCTACCCTGCCAAACCAAAATTATCCTCGCCCTGCACCCAAGCCACGCCCTGCCCCAACTTCCGGCTATAACGTCAATTACCCTGAGCCAACTCATCATCCAGTTGGTTTGAGCGCCATGGACCGCGATCAAAACTCTTCCCCACGGAGATAGGTCCTTGTCGTAACAAGGTTCTTTTCCTTTCCCCACGCCCTTCGGGCGAACCGCTGAGACGTCCGCAAGCGCGACTCATGCATTATGTAACTCTGGACTCCATCAGCAAGCTGATGGATAAAAGTAACAACCCATTTACTTCAAGCGGCGAGCCACTTGACTCCAGAGTCTACTCAAATTCATCCAATGTGCTCTCACCGTGAGTCAACACATATAATCCGCGCGGGTCGCCTTCGTTTTTGTCAAAGATGAAATCGGTGACGATGTAATTGGCTTTGAAGGCCGTTTCAAAGAGTTCGCGGGTGAAGAAGCGCCAGTCACGCGCCAGGGGAAAGTCTTTGGATTTGAGGGACATGAAATCAGCAGGGATCTCCACTAGCAGCAAACGGTCTTCAAAGGCAGGCACATGCTCAGGTGGGCGAGGCAGGTTTCCCGTCGAAGATTGAAGCGTATAAAATGGACGCAGACCGGAGCGTGATACGTTATCCAATTTTAGTGTCGGGCGTGAACGTTTGCCAAGTCTGCTTTCAACGCGGCGGGTGTTGATCCACCAATCCACTTGAAAACGGTCGGAGGCCAGCCCTGCGTTTAATCCGTCGCGCATTTCGCCATACTCTGAGCGGCGATACGTGTTGCAGACCGCGCCAAGTTTTGCAAGGTTGAGATAAGCGTTGCGGCTGAGTAATGGATCATAGGTCCATGTGATGTGATCGAGTCCCTGATGCCGAACCATTTGCCATTGCGCGCGTTTAAGCGCAAAGCCAATGCCTCCATCGCGATGATCGGGATGAATGCCCATCATGTGCGAGCAATGTTTTGGGCGCGGCCCATCGGGCGTTTCTTCGAGGCCCGCAAAGCCAAACACAAAGCCGATCAGTTTTTCCTCCACGAATGCGCCCAGCACAAGTCCGCCGTTGTGAACTGCGGTGATCAGCAGATGCAAAGGGACGATATCGGTTTCGGAATCAGGCCAGACGGCGCGCTGTATATCCTCCACGAGGCGCATTTCTTGCGGGGATTCGATCAGATGAATATTGAAGTTTTTCATATTTATCGCGGGCGCAGGGATGCCGCACTTTTTTTGACGCTGTCCCATGCGCGTTGAACCCAGGCTTTGCGAATTAAGTAATCCAGGCGGTAGGTGAAGCGCGCAGGCATCAACCCGAAATAACGCGGCATCGAATCAATGGCGCAGGTGCGGTTGACGGCAAAGTAATCCAGCCAGAAGGATGAAATTGGAAAATTAGGCACAATGCTTTCGAAAAATACCGTGAAGGCGCGCAATGTGATTGGCGATAATTGAACAAGAAAACGATTTCTATCCGTTACTTCCATAATGGTTTCGAGGATCTGTTGCAGTGTGAAAAATTCACTGCCGCCCAGTTCATAGACCTGGTTGATCGTGTCGCTATTTTCAAGCGACCATAACATGCAGGTGACAAGGTCTTCCACCCACACAGGCTGCACCACGGTTCGTCCGCCGGCTGGTATTGGAAATATGCCAGGGAAGAAACGGATCAGCCGCGCAAGATTGTTTGTAAAATGGTCTTCAGGTCCATAAACCAGCGAAGTGCGCAGGATGGTGTACGGCACATTGCCGTTGCGGATGTGCTCCTCGGCGATGCCCTTTGCTTTGAATGCGGGATATCCCGAAGCGCGCGCTGCGCCAATGTGACTGAGATAGACGATTCGATCCACGCCCGCATCTGCTGCGGCTTCGACGAGATTTTCCGTGCCTTGAATATCTGCCGTTAATAAATCGCCGCGGCTGCCCTGATTTTCTGCGCTGGCAAGGTGGAAGACGGTCTCCACATCGCGTAAGGCTGCGCGTAAACCGCGCCGGTCCGCAAGGGACACCACCGCCACTTCCACAGGAACGCCTTTGGGCAGGCGCGGCGTGCGCGGCGAAGGACGGATCAATGCGCGCATTGGATATCCGATGGACGAGAGCTGGCGCACCAGGGTCCGTCCAATAAAACCAGTTGCGCCGGTGACAAGAATCATGTTTGGGATTATAGCAGAAGGGGAAAGGTGGACAGGGAAACAAGTAAACAAGTAGACAGGGCTGGAAAAATATCTGAAACAAAAAGACACAGAATTGCAGGGCATGAACCTCCGTGTTCCGTGTCTACCTTATGTACCTGTATACTTGCCTACCTGTGTACTTAACCTGTGGGCGCTGAGGGACTCGAACCCCCGACCCCTTCGGTGTAAACGAAGTGCTCTAACCAACTGAGCTAAGCGCCCGGGTGACCGGTATTATAGCATGTGATCCTAA
>VGNE01000026.1 GCA_016866215.1 Chloroflexota bacterium
GAAAAATTGGGGCAGGGTTGGGCGAGCATTTGAAATATGAAAAATTGAATGAAGAGCAAAAGAAAAATTATTTTTGCCTGGATTTAAGGGAGAACATGGTCGCTATTATCAATCAAAACTTTCCCGGAGCGCAGGCGATAGTTCATGATTGCCAGGAGCCATTGACTCAATTTAATGATGGTTCTTTTGACCGCATATTAGCGATCCATGTTTTGGAACATTTGCCTAATTTGCCTGCAACAGTCAGCGAAATGTACAGATTGATCGATAAAAAGAAAGGCGTTTTTTCAGTGGTCATTCCATGTGAGGGCAGCCTTGCCTACGGACTGGCGCGACGCGCGTCTGCTCAGAGAATATTTGAGAAACGCTACAAACAAAGCTACGATTGGTTTATTAAACGGGAACACATTAATTCAGCGAATGAAATTATAGAAGAGCTTGGTAAATATTTTGAAGTTGTTCACAAAAAATTTTTCCCCTTCCCATTCCTGCCGATCCAAACTCCAAACCTGGCCATTGGGCTGACGCTAAAACCAAAGTCAAATCAACGGAACTGAAAAATTAAAACCATGAAATACTTCATCACAGGCGCGGCTGGTTTTATTGCCAGCAATCTTGTCGACCGTCTCCTTGAAGGCGGTCACATTGTCGTAGGGTACGACAACTTCTCCACCGGGCAGGAGGAATTTGTAGCCTCTGCCCTCAAAAATAAGAACTTTACCCTGGTGCGTGCGGATGTATTGGATTTGCCCGCCCTAACGGATGCCATGCGCGGCGCAGACTTTGTCTTTCATCTGGCTGCCAATGCCGATGTCCGTTTTGGAACGGAGCATCCGCGTAAAGATTTGGAACAGAACACCATTGCCACATATAACGTTCTAGAGGCAATGCGTGCCAATGACGTTAAACGAATTGCCTTCTCATCGACAGGGTCCGTATATGGCGAAGCGAAACAGTTTCCTACGCCTGAAGATGCCGCCTTTCCCATCCAAACCTCCCTGTATGGAGCATCCAAACTGGCGGGAGAAAGTCTGATCTCCGCCTATTGCGAAGGCTTCGGGTTTCAAGGCTATATCTTCCGTTTCGTGTCCATTCTTGGAGAGCGTTACACGCACGGGCATGTATTCGACTTTTACGGGCAACTTTTGGATCACCCCAACGAATTGACCGTGCTTGGCAATGGTCGTCAGCGAAAGTCGTACCTTTACATTCAAGATTGCATCGATGCCATGTTGACGGTCATTGAAAAGGCGCAGGAAAGGGTGAACATTTATAACCTGGGCACCGACGAATACTGCGAAGTCAACAACTCCATTAGCTGTATCTGCGAACACCTAAAGCTCGACCCGCAGAAAAATTATACTGGCAGCGAACGCGGCTGGATCGGCGATAACCCGTTCATCTTTCTCGATACATCCAAAGTGCGCTCGCTTGGTTGGAAACCCAAACTCACCATTCAACAGGGTATCGTCAAAACTCTTGAATATTTGCAAAACAATAAATGGATTTTGGAGCGAAGATGAAAGTTTGTGTTCTTGGTCTGTGGCATCTCGGCTCGGTCACTGCCGCGTGCCTCGCATCGGGTGGACACCATGTCACTGGGTTGGATTTTGATGCGCAGGTTATAGAAAACCTTAGCAAGGGACAACCTCCCTTATTCGAGCCGGGGCTTGAAGACCTTGTAAAAAAAGGTCTGGTGGAAAAGAAACTGGATTTTACGACTGACATTAAAAAGGCGGTTGCTGGAGCCAATGTGATTTGGGTAACGTATGACACGCCCGTTGATGAAGATGACCGCGCCGATGTCGATTATGTGATGGAACGCGTTGCCCGCCTCTTCCCGGAACTGGAGCCGGGTCAGCAGATTTTAGTTTCATCTCAACTGCCGGTGGGTTCGGCCCGTCGCCTCGAAACGATGCTTGCAGAAACCCGCCCCAATCTCGATGTATCCTTTTCCTGTTCGCCTGAGAATCTGCGCCTTGGAAAAGCCATTTCCGTTTTCACCGAGCCAGACCGGGTTGTTATCGGCGTTCGGAATGAAGAGAGCAAAAGAGTATTTGCTGAATTACTTTCTCCATTCACTGATCGCATTGAATGGATGTCGGTAGAATCTGCTGAAATGACCAAACATGCCCTAAATGCCTTTCTGGCAACTTCTGTCACCTTCATCAATGAAATTGCGGTCATCTGCGAACAGGTTGGCGCGGATGCAAAGGAAGTGGAGCGCGGTTTGAAATCTGAAGCGCGCATTGGACCCAAAGCCTACCTGGGACCTGGTGGCGCTTTTGCGGGAGGGACACTTGCACGTGATGTCGCTTTCCTGACACAACTCGGCAAACAATTTGATGTGCCAGTTCAGTTGTTTCCGGCCATTAAAGCCAGCAATGATGCTCACAAAAATTGGGCACACCGCCGTTTGGTTCAATTGCTGGGAGATTTAAAGGGCAAGACTATTGCAGTGTGGGGTCTGACTTATAAATCCGGTACAGATACATTGCGCCGTTCGAGCGCGGTTGAACTGTGTAAATGGCTTTTGGAGCAGGGAGCAAATGTCCGCGCGCATGACCCGGTTGTGAAGAAACTACCGGACGAGCTCGGCAGAGTGCAGATTGCTACATCGGCTTTGGGTGCTGTTCAAAAGGCGGACGCGCTGGTGGTTGCTACGGAATGGCCCGATTATCGTGATATCGATATGAACGCAGTTGTCTCTGCCATGAATACACCTTACGTGCTGGATGTTAACAGATTTCTGGCAAAGAATGTTGAAGCCTTGCCTGCGATAAAATATGTGGCTGTAGGAAAAACTGTCAAATGATGAAGTGGTCGTTGGAAGGTCGCGCCGCCGTGATTACGGGCGCAAACCAGGGTTTGGGCGAAGCCATCGCTCGTGCTTATGTGGAGGCGGGGGCAAATTTATTTCTGTGCGCGCGGGATGAAGAAAAATTGCTCAACGTGCAGGAACAGCTTCGGGGTTTTTGCAAACCCGGTCAAAAGGTCGAAGTGATGCGGGCAGACGTGTCAAAGCAGGAGGATGTCGAGAGGGTCGCATCCCGCGCTTTGGAAGTATTTCCACATATCCATATTCTGATAAACAATGCCGGAGTGTATGGACCAAAGGGACGCATAGAGGATGTGAATTGGGACGAGTGGTCTCAGGCGATAGAGGTCAACCTGTTCGGTTCTATTTTGATGGCAAGTGCGTTTCTGCCTCATTTTCGCAAGAACAAGTACGGAAAGATCATTCAACTTTCGGGCGGCGGTGCCACTGCGCCATTGCCATTTATCAGCGCTTATGCAGCCTCGAAAGCTGCGATTGTGCGATTTGCTGAAACTCTTGCTGAGGAAGTAATGGAAGATGGTATCGATGTGAACTCGATTGCGCCCGGCGCACTCAACACCCGCCTTTTGGATGAAGTATTGGAGGCTGGACCCGAAAAAGTGGGCAAAATGTTTTATGAAAGATCGTTGAAGCAAAAGACCGAAGGCGGCGCTCCATTGGAACGTGGAGCGGAATTATCCGTCTTTCTTGCATCCTCTGCCAGTGATGGCATTACCGGAAAACTTATCAGCGCAGTTTGGGACCCGTGGGATAAATTCACAGAACACATGGATGAAATGAAGAAGACAGATATATACACTTTGCGTCGCATCGTTCCGAGGGATCGCGGCATGGGTTGGGGTGACGTATGACACAGGCGTTGGGTGTTGCAATTTTAGGGTGCGGGCTGATCGGACAGAAGCGCTCGAAGGCTCTGGCAAATACAAACCTCGTTGCCTGCGCGGATGTAAATGAATCGCGCGCAAAGGCGTTGGCTTCTGGCTTTCCTGATTGTGATGGAACATCTGACTGGCAGGCGGCAGTTCGACGCGACGATGTTGATATCGTAGTCGTGGCTACAACAAACGATGCCCTTGTAGAAGCCAGCCTGGCGGCTGTCAATGCCGGAAAGCATGTATTGGTTGAAAAACCCGCTGCTCGTAATGTAAAGGAATTGGATACCCTGATCGAGGCTGTTAACAGGAAGGGCGTTCAAGTGCGTGTGGGTTTCAATCACCGCTACCATCCCGCCCTGTTGAAGGCACACGAGTTGATGAAAGCAGGCGAGCTTGGCGAGTTGATGTTCATCCGCGGGCGTTATGGTCACGGCGGGCGTAAAGGCTATGATCGCGAATGGCGAGCAAATCCCGCTCTTTCTGGCGGTGGCGAATTGATCGATCAAGGCGTACATCTCATTGACCTTTCACGCTGGTTTTTGGGAAACTTCACCGAAGTCCAGGGCTTTGCTCATACGTATTTTTGGGATATGCCGGTGGACGATAATGGTTTTATGATCCTGAAAACTGAAAAGAAACAGACTTCTTTTTTGCATGTCAGTTGCACCGAATGGAAGAATCTATTCTCGATGGAGATTTACGGGCGCGATGCCAAACTTCACATCGAAGGTTTGGGCGGCAGTTATGGCATGGAAAAATTATCTTTCTATAAAATGCTGCCTGAAATGGGCCCGCCTGAAACGACAATTTGGGAATACCCGCGCGGAGATAACTCGTGGAAGTTGGAGTTTGATGAGTTTCTTGAGGATATTCGACTTGGCAGGACGCCTTCGGCGAATTTGAACGATGCCCGTGAAGCCTTGCTGGCGGTCGAAAAAATTTACAAGGATTCTGGTTATGATCATCACACGTAGTCCATTAAGGATCACCCTTGGAGGTGGCGGAACGGATTTACCGTCATATTATCGCCAGCATGATGGTTTCTTGATCGCAGCCGCAATCGATAAGTATGTTTATGTTACTGTCATGCGCCCGTTCATCCCTGGAATATTTTTGAAATATTCACAGTTGGAAAAATCTGAAAGGGTGGATGGAATTCAACATCCGATTCTGCGGGAAGCGATCCGTATGCTCGATTTCAAAACACCCCAGATCGAGATCACCACTCTGGCAGATATACCCTCTGGAACAGGGCTGGGTTCCTCAGGCAGTTTTACAACCGCGTTGTTGAAGGCATTATATACTCATCGCCGTAGGATGATCCTTCCTGATGATCTGGCGCGGCTTGCCTGCGAGATCGAACTCGAAAAATTAAAGGAACCCATCGGTAAGCAGGATCAATACATCGCTGCCTATGGCGGCATCACCTGCTTTGAGTTTAACAAAGATGATTCTGTCAACGCCTACCCATTGCAGATAGGCATTGACACGCTCTTTGACCTTGAAGATAATCTCCTCTTGTTTTTCACCGGTTTTGCTCGCAGCGCTTCGGCCATTCTCAAGGATCAGGATAAGCGTAGCAAGGAAATGGATGAAGATATGCTCAACAATCTTCATTATGTGAAGGACCTTGGCATGCACAGCAAGCATGCACTTGTCGATGGCAAGACATCTGAATTCGGTGCCCTAATGCATGAGCATTGGGAGCATAAGCGCAAGCGTTCCAAGGGCATGAGCAACCCGCAGATCGATGAGTGGTATGAACTCGGTATGAAGAATGGTGCGTTGGGCGGAAAACTTGTCGGTGCGGGGGGAGGTGGCTTTTTGATGTTCTATGCCGAAGATCGTAACCGTTTGCGTCATTCCATGTCCAAGGCAGGTTTGGAGGAGGTCCGTTTCCGTTTTGATTTCGAAGGCTCAAAGGTGATGATCGGATGAGGTTGTACCCGGTTGTTATTTTGGCGGGCGGCTTGGCAACCCGTCTGCGCCCGGCCACAGAGAAGATTCCCAAAGCGCTGGTCGAGATCGGTGGCAGCCCATTCATTTACCATCAATTGCGGTTATTACATTCACATGGAATGAGACGGGTGATTGTCTCCGCTTGGTATCGCGGCGATATGATCCGTGATTATGTAGGGAATGGGAACCGGTTCGATATGGAAGTCGAGTATGTCTTTGACGGCGAATCTCCATTGGGTACGGGCGGTGCGATCCGCAAGGCACTTCCGTCTTTGGATTCGCCTTTCTTTGTTTTATATGGCGATTCCTACCTTCCTTGTGAGTATGCTGCCATTCAGGCGCATTTCGAGATTGGAGGCCTGCCGGCTCTGATGACGGTTTTCCGTAACTCTGGGAAATGGGACGCAAGCAATGTCGAGATGGCGGATGGTCGAATCGCTCGTTATGACAAAAAGAATACGACGCCACGTATGGCATACATCGATTATGGACTAGGCATGTTTGCCCCCTCCGTGTTCAAGGCGTTACGCGAAGGTCAATCCGCAGATCTGGCGGAGATTTACCAAAAACTTGTCGTAGAAAGAAATCTGTTGGCGTATGATGTGCCGGAACGATTCTATGAAATCGGTTCTTTCGAAGGATTACGTGAATTGGATGGAATCCTTACAAGGAACCCGGATCAATTTTTGAAAAAGGAGTAAGACATGTCGTTTATAAAAACATTTATTGCGGAGACAGTCGAGATTTTGAACAAACTCGATGAAGCCTCTATAGAAAAAATGGCAGATGTGATCGCCGAAACGCGCGCACAGAACGGTAGATTGTTTGTGCTTGGAGTGGGAGGCAGCGCAGCAAATGCTTCTCATGCAGTCAATGATTTCCGTAAAATTGTGGGCATTGAAACATACGCGCCTACTGATAACGTCTCTGAATTAACTGCCCGCACCAATGATGAAGGTTGGGCAACTGTATTCAAAACCTGGCTGGAAGGCAGCCGACTGAACTCAAAAGATGCCATTATGGTGTTCTCAGTTGGCGGTGGAAATTTGGAAGAGAATGTCAGCCCAAATCTGGTGATGGCATTGCAATATGCTAAGAAGGTTGGCGCAAAGGTGGTCGGTATTGTAGGACGTGACGGCGGCTATACTGCCACGGTGGCAGATGCTTGTGTTATTATCCCTACAGTTCATCCGGATCATGTCACTCCTCATGCGGAGGGATTCCAGTCGGTAGTCCATCACTTATTGGTCACACATCCCAAACTGAAAGCTGCCCAGACCAAATGGGAGTCTGTCAAGTAATGCCTGGCAAGCCCGCAGTTTTCCTAGACCGAGACGGTGTTATCAACAGGTCTGTAGTGCGGAATGGCAAGCCTTATCCGCCTGCTTCATTGTCCGAATTGGAGATTATTCCAGATGCTGTGGTGTCCCTGAAGAAATTGGCAGAGGTTGGTTATCTGCTTATTGGTGTGACGAATCAGCCGGATGTAGCGCGTGGCACCCAGTCTCGCGAAGTGGTTGAAGCGATCAATTCACATATCAAGGCGGAATTGCCTATTGTAGACATTTTCACCTGTTTCCATGATGGTAAAAATGATTGTGAATGCCGCAAACCCAAACCCGGATTGATCTTGCAAGGCGCCCATGAATACAAAGTTGACCTTTCCAGGAGTTGGATGGTGGGTGACCGTTGGAAGGACATTTCAGCCGGTCAGGCTGCCGGGTTGCGGACTGTTTTTGTCGATTATCATTATAACGAGACCTATAACGGACCGACCGCCGAATTTATTATCGAAGACATATCAGTTCTCGCAGATATCATACTTAATTCGTAAAGAGGAAAAAATATGACCAATTTGGATAAATTAAAGATTAAGATATTTGCCGATGGGGCGGAATTAGACGGCATCCTTGAACTTTATAAGAATAGATACATTGCAGGCTTTACTACCAATCCGACATTAATGAATAAGAGCGGCATAAAGGATTATGAGGGATTTGCGCGCAAGCTGTTGGAGCATATTCCTGATCGCCCATTCTCGTTTGAAGTGTTTTCAGATGAATTCGATGAAATGGAGCGGCAGGCTTTGAAAATCGCATCGTGGGGAAAGAATGTATATGTGAAAATTCCAGTGACCAACACAAGACGAGAATCTTCAGTGAATCTGGTAAAGAAACTTGCCGATGCGGGTGTGCAATTGAACGTTACAGCGTTGATGACTTTGGAACAGGTCAGCGACATTTCGGCAGCATTGGGCAACAATGTCCCTTCTTATATTTCTGTGTTTGCCGGGCGTATTGCAGATACTGGCAGGGATCCCATGCCGCTTATGAAGCGGGCTGTCGAAATTCTCTCACCTCACAATAAACAGGAACTGATCTGGGCAAGCCCGCGCGAACTGCTCAATATCTTTCACGCAGAGGAAATCGGTTGTCATATTATTACCGTTACTCATGACATTTTGAAAAAGCTTTCCATTGTTGGCAAGGACCTCGACGAGTACTCGCTTGATACCGTCAAGATGTTTCGCGATGACGCCGTAAAAGCAGGGTTCTCGCTTTGAAATCTTTTATTAAGTTTTGGTTGGGATTTAATTCTTAAGTTGAGTATTTTGTAGTGTCTGAACCCCCTCTCGTCACGGTCATTATCGTTTTCTGGAACAGTGAAAAACACTTCCCTGAATGTCTGGAACGACTGGCAACCCAGACATTCAGGGATTTTGAAATTGTCGTCGTTAATAATGGGTCGGATATTCATTGGTTCGATCAATATAACATAGATGGGTTGCGCGTCCATCATCTCGAAGCCAACCTTGGCTTTGCGGTTGCCAACAACATAGGCGCGCGCCTTGTCCGCGGAAAATGGATCGCCCTGCTCAACGCGGATGCCTACCCCGAGCCGGACTGGCTGGAAAATCTCCTGAAGGCGGCGCGGGAAAATCCGCAATTCAACTTCTTCTCCTCCCGCCAACTTCAGGCGGACACTCCCGAATTATTGGACGGCGCAGGCGACGCTTATCACATCAGCGGGCTGGCGTGGCGGAATGGTTATTGCCTGCCAGCCGATTCGTGCGCGCTGGAGCAAAGGGAAGTTTTCAGTCCCTGTGCCGCCGCCGCCTTATATTCACGGGATGATTTCATAAAGATTGGCGGTTTCGATGAAGATTACTTTTCCTATTTTGAAGATGTGGATCTGGGATTCCGCCTGGGGTTGCAGGGAAAGAAATGTCTTTATGTCCCGGAGGCAGTCGTCCACCACGTTGGGAGCGCCAGCACCGGCAAACGCAGCGACTTCTCCGTCTATTATGGCTATCGCAATTTGATCTGGACCTTCGTCAAGGATATGCCGTCTCCGCTCCTTTGGCTGTTTCTGCCCCTTCATATCGCAGCGATGTCCTTCTTCATGGCATACCTCACCCTGCGCGGACAGGGACGCGCGATCTGGAAGGCGGTCTTCGACGCGCTGCGCGGGCTTCCCAAAGTCATCGAAAAACGAAGGGCAATTCAAAAGGACAGAAGGATAAGATCAAGCGATTTGCTCAAGGTCATGTCCACCGGCATCCTTGAGCCGTACCGCGAATTCATGGAACGGAACAAAAACAGATGAAGGACATCGGCGTTTGCATCCTCACCCGCAGTTCAAGGGATGTGATTCTCGACTGCCTCGCCTCGCTCTTCGAGCAGACCAAAGAGCTTGAAATGGATGTCGTTGTCGTGGATAACGACTCGCGCGACGACACCGTGGACCTGATCCGCCGCAACTTCCCGCAGGTGAAGTTGATTCTCAATTCTGAAAATGCCGGCTACTCCCGCGGCGTCAACCAGGGCTTGCGGACTCTCGATGCCCGTTATTACGTTTTGTTGAATCCCGATGCGGTCATCCTCGATCGCGCGCTGGAGCGGCTGGCGCGCTTCATGGATGAAAACCCGCAGGCAGGCATTTGTGGGTCCAGGGTCCTCAACCGCGACGGCAGCCTGCAATATCAATGCCGCCGCGGTGAAGCCCGCCCGGGCGAGGTCTTCTCGTATTTTCTGGGTCTGGATCGTATGTTCCCCAACGACCCGCGCAGGAAAAGATCGCACTCTGGCGTTTGCTGGACAAAGACCTTGACCGCCCAGCCATCGCGCGTCAATTCACATTATCTATCAATGCAATTCGCGGGGCTTATGCTCACATCAGCGAAGACGAAGTAATGAAAGACGCGGTCAAAGCCACGCGGCAAGCGCGAAAAGCCCGCCATGCGAAAAGTCGTTCTTGATACCAATATATTCATCAGCGGGGTGATTACGTCGGGATATTCCGCGTCCATTTTGGACGCCGCCCGCCGTGAAGAGATCAAACTGGTTACATCTGCCCATCTGCCCGAAGAATTCAGCGACGTGATTTCACGCCGTCACATTACGAAAAAATATCCCAAAGCCGCCCAGGAAGCCGAAGCCCTGAACGAAGTGAACGGGCGGCTCTCGCACAGCCTCCCCGCATGGGGAACGACATCGTTTAATCGTTTTGTACGGCAGAGAACTGTAAATTATGATTGTGCAAGGTAGAGCACATTAGTTTTTTTGCAAACCATACTTGACAAAAAGTATTACTTTATGTATAGTACAACCATGATAATACAAAGAGACATTTACACTGAGATTGCGCCTGTTCTATCTTCGCCCGAAGCCATTGTCATCACGGGCATGAGGCGTGTTGGGAAAACAACGCTGCTCAAATTTATCTATGACCAGGTTGAATCACCCAATAAGATCTACCTGGATCTGGAAAACCCACGCAACCAAACCTATTTCCAGGAAGTTGATTACGATGCCGTAAAAAATAATCTCCAATTGTCAGGCCTGCAAAAAGAAGGGCGGGCAACCGTATTTTTGGATGAAATCCAATGGGTAAAGCAGCTGCCCTCCATCGTAAAGTATTTAATGGACACATATCAGATCAAGTTCATTTTGAGCGGTTCTTCCAGCTTTTATTTAAAAAATCAATTCTCCGAATCGCTTGCGGGAAGAAAATATATTTTCGAACTCCACCCATTGACGTTCCGCGAGTTCTTACGCATGAAACAAGCGCCTATCCCTTCCAATAGAGGAGCGTTCGATCAAACCTCCCTGGCTTTTTATCAAACCTACAAGGCATACGTGGACGAATACTTGCAGTTTGGCGGATTCCCCGGGGTCGCGCAAAAAACGACAGAAAGCGAAAAGAAGTCCGCCCTGGATGACATCTTTATTTCGTATTATCAACTGGAAGTCCTGCAACTCAGTGATTTTCGCAAAATCCACAAAATCAGGGATTTGCTTTTTCTCTTGATGGGACGCGTAGGCTCGCGCCTGGATGTAAAAAAACTTACCAGTACTCTTGGCATCTCGCGCGAGACCGTCAACGAGTATCTTGCCTTCTTGGAAGGCACGTATTTCATCAAAATAGTGAGACCTTACACCACCAGCAAGGATGTTGAGATACGCAAAGCGGGCAAAATATACGTGTGCGATACGGGACTTGTCCGCCAATTTGCCCAGGTGGATGAAGGCGTGCTGTTCGAAAATGCCGTGTATTGGAATTTACACCAAAAAGGAGCGGTTCAATATTATCAACGAAAAAACGGCGTTGAAATTGATTTTGTCCTTAACCAGCGACAAGCGTATGAAGTAAAACTTCATCCCGTCAAGGAAGATATGAATAAATTACAGGCTTTGGGAAAAGATATCGGAATAGAGAAAACAAATATCGTGGGGCGAGACTATGCCCCGATGCAGGAAGTTCTGTATCTCTATAATCTATGAACCCAGACCTGCCCGTTGATCTTCAAGGCAGGCTTGTTATTTTAAGTTATAGTGTTTTCTCTGTCATCTTCCATTCTGTTCCTCCGGGTGGTCCCTGAGCCGTGTCGAAGGGCAGGCCGCTTACCGTTACCGCGATGCCTGTCCTGAGCTGGCATCCTGTCATTGCTTTGCATGAGTTAAAAGTTCCGCCAGATTGTGGAGATCTGCTTGCTTATACAACAGGATTGGGGGTTCGGAGCCTCATCTATTCGTCAACCATATTCTTCCAGTCATACAGGATGACATCTTTTCTATTCTTTGCAAGCTCCATCATTCGATCCGTGAAGCCTGATCGGGAGCAGAGTCCAAATAAGACTGTTTGCCCGTTCACTTCCTTCAACAGAGCCTTTGATTTCCCTTCCAGTTGTTCCAGGATATCCACCCCCAGCGGGCGCCGACTCCATTTACATTCGACCAGCATGGTGTAAATATCGTTGAGCAAAACGAGGTCAATTTCCTGGTTTGCCTGCCTGAGCAGACAGGCCTGCCACCAGCCTCCAATCTGCTTCGGTTGAAAGGGGAGTTTCCCTTTCAATCCATTCCGCCAAAAGTATTGACGGCAGACCTGTTCAAAGACGGTTGACGTGAAAGCATCCAGGTCAGGAGATATGGCTGTGTCAAATACCACCTCTTTCGCACCGCGTTCCAACTGTGAGTGATTAGGCAGGACGAACCGAAACCAGAAACGCAGGAAATTGTCTTTGAGGCGATAGACACCTCGGCGGCTCTTATGGGGTTGTGTTTCTGTGACGGGAACGACCCGCTCCACCAGATGAAGTTGTTGAAGCGTCTCCAGATAGGGAGCGATATTCTCAAAGCCCGCAGCTTGTTTTATCTCATTTTGACGGGTATTGCCCGATGCAATCGCTTGCAGCACGGCAAAGTAATTACGCGGCTCACGCAATTCCTGTTGGAGCACAAAGCGTACCTCATCATAAAGCGCAGCACCACGCGTCAATATGCCATCAAGGATATTGGTTTGCAGCGATTGTTCAGGCTGGATGGTTTGCAGGTAAGCAGGCGTTCCCCCATACACGGCATATGCACGCAAACGATCGTCTGCACTGTAAGAAGTGAAAAACTGTTGAGCGTCCACGAATTCAAGCGGCTCCAGGAGATATTGAGCTGTACGCCGTCCATATAATGGCGCCTTATACCCTAAGACCGTTTCCTCCATCATCCCAATATAGGAACCATTTAGAATCAACATGATCTGACTGTTCTTCAATGAATGGTCCCATGTTCGCTGCAAGATGGACGATAGGGAGGGATCTGCCGCTATAAGATAAGGAAACTCATCCAGCACTATAACCAGCCGTTCGGATTGGGCTTGTTTCGCCAGCGTATTCAGAAGGTCATCCCAGGTGTTATACACCGCGCCGACCTGCCCCGCGCCGAAGATGACGTCATTCACGGCTTTGGATAAATTGGCGCGCAGGATCTGCTCTGGAACCTGGTCAGCCACAAAAAAGATGTGCCGCTTACCCTGGCAGAAGTGTGCCAGCAGTTCAGTTTTCCCTACTCTTCGCCTTCCATAAAGAACAAACAATTCGGCGCGGCCAGATTTGTTGTGTTTTTCGAGTAGGTCCAGTTCGGAAATACGATTGACGAACAAGGGATTTCTCCTATAAGACAAGCGAAGCACTACAGTCCCGCGTGTTTTTGGCGGGAGTCCTGTGGATAATTGTGATTATGATAATCACAATTATCTTATCACGTTTCGATAGAGTTGTGGGCGCTTGTGAATCTTTCATTTCTGATGGCCGCAAAATCTTCCCGTGATTCTTGTCGAAAAGTTTAGTTATACCCAGCGCGGTCACAAATTGCGCTTTTTCAAAGGCGGGAAACCGCAATTTGTGACCGTGGGTATTATATCTATGTAGCAAGCAGTGGACCAGCCCCGCCCGTTGGAAACTCGGGGCTGGCCGCTCGCCGTCACCGCGATGCGTACGTTCGAGCCTTGCGGAACTGCCTGGGTCGCTGTGTACAGCCAGCGTCCGGTGTTCGGCGGTGTTTCCACTGCCGGTGGTCGAGTAGCCGTGCTCTTTGGCGTATCGAGACCCACCGCTCTTCGCGAAGCACCCTGACTGGCGAAGCCGTGTCGAAGGGCGCCGCCCTGAGCCGTGTCGAAGGGAAGTCCGCCACTGTTAATGCAAAGAGCGGCTTGCCCTTTACCTTTACGGCTTGTTTGAAGGAGAGTTATCCCCATATGAAATGCGACGCGCACGCATAAGAATGTAGTAAAATAATAAGGAAACATCATGCCTGAAATATCACGCTTCTTTGGCATTATCATTCGCATGTACGTTGAGTTGGGCGCGCCACATCACCATCCGCACTTGCACGCCTATTATCAAAATGCTGTCGGTATTTATCGCATAGACCAGATAAATATGATCGAAGGAACGCTTTCCAGAAGAGAACAAAGGCTTGTCGAGGCATGGATCGTTTTACATCAAAACGAACTATTGGAAAATTGGGAGCGGTTGCAATCCAGTGAAATGCCTTTCAAGATTGCGCCGCTCAAATAGAAAGAAGGTTTGAAATGGAACATAAAATTTACCGTGTCGTTTCTTTTGAGCCTGTTCGCCCATTCATATTGCAGGTAACTTTTGACGATGGCTCAAAGCAGACCATAGACTTTCGTCCCATGTTGGCGGGCGAAATCTACGGCCCATTGCAGAATGAAAAATTCTTCAACCAGGTGGAAATTGACCCCGAAGTTCATACCCTTGTCTGGCCAAATGGCGCGGACTTTGACCCTGCCACTTTACATGATTGGCCTGAGTATATAACCGAAATGAAGAAAATGGCGCAGCGGTGGGGAAAGGTCAATGTGTAGTAGTCATGCTCTGGCGTGAATATCAATTTTCGCCGGGTGGTCCCTGAGCTTGTCGAAGGGCGCATCGCCGATACAGGATGCAGATTATGCTGTTGATGAAACCTCGAAGATCACGTCACCTTTAAGATCAGGAACCGGTCTAGGCTGGTCTGCGTGAATATTTTTCCATGTTGTTGAAAGAAATAATCCAGCCCTGGCCATTGGTTTCGGGGCTGGCATTTCTTTTAGAGTTAGAGGGATTTCTCTTCCGACGACTCCCCTACGCCCCCTGGCTGGTCGGTTGCCATCACTGCGATGCGCACCGTATTGCCTTGCGGGACGGCGCTGGTGGTCGTATACACCCAGCGCCCCGCCCGTTGGGTGGGGTCTCCTCAACCTCCCCGCTTTCGATCTCCTGTCCATTGGCATCGCTTACCGCCACTTGCAGGTGGGTTACCTTGAAGTCGTCATGCGCGCGCACCACGATCGGGTCACCCGCCGCGCCGCCGTAGGCGGAAAGGTCCACCTCGTCCACCACGGGCGCGTTGAAGCCTGCCCTGAGCCTGTCGAAGGGAAGTCTGCCACCGTTAATGCAAAGAGCGGCTTGCCCTTTGCCTTTGCGGCTCGCTCGTAAAGCGTCTTCTTTTCGGGGTCCGCCATCACCAGGCGCCCATACAGCACCGCCTGGCGGAAACGCGCCTGGTGTTCCAACTGCGCGGCGGTCGGCTGGATTCCGGAACGGTCGGGTTTGCGCCCCACGATCACTTCATCGCCGTAGCGCTTGAAGACCAGGTCGCCGACCTGTCCGCGGAACTTTTCCAGCACCGGGTTGAGTTTGACTTTTGCCATGGAATATTGTCTCCTTTTCTGGGTTGGATGATATTACATGCCCCCAGGGGACATGCCAACGGGCGGGTTGTGTCCGCGCATGATAAGCGCGTCCTAAGCGCATCCCAAGTGGGTCGTAAGCGCCTGGCGGCTTTTGCGGCTTGCGCGTCCAGCGGTTGAAATCAGAATATTTGTTCTAATAACGCCCTATTTTTACCCTCATTCCCGGAAAAAATCAAGGGGGAATGAGTGGTGATTACCCACATCATTACACTGCCTGATTCGGCGGGTCGCGCAGCATCCTGCCTCAGCTCATAAAAGTCGGATAAATCCGACTGATTGTGACAGCCCGAAGGGCTTCCATGTGCTGAGCAGGCGGCTTTAGCCCCGCGATTCCAAGTTTGTGGTAATCACCAGGGAATGACTCCCCGCTTATAATAGTGGAATGCCGCCCGTCACGCTCATTTCCGTCATTGTGGTTACTTGGAATAGCGGAGAACATTTATCTCATTGTCTCTCCGCTCTTGCAAAACAAACCCGTCGCGATTTTGAAGTGATCCTGGTGGATAATCACTCGACCGATGATTCACTGAATGGATTGGAACGGCATTGGCTCGACGACCTGCGAATGACCGTTGAACGCCTCGACTCCAACCTCGGCTTCGCCCCTGCCAACAACCTGGGCGCCCGCCTTGCCCGCGGGAAATGGATCGCCCTGCTTAACGCCGATGCCTACCCGGAACCGGATTGGCTTGAAAACCTTCTCAAAGCAGCGGAACGCAACCCGCAATATACTGCTTTTTCCTCCCGTCAAATTCAATATAATGCGCCTCATTTGCTCGACGGGTCGGGGGATGTGTATCACATCAGCGGATTGGCGTGGCGAAACGACTACAACATGCCTGCCGGTACGTATGGACTCGAACAGAGGGAGATTTTCAGCCCCTGTGCCGCTGCCGCCATGTATCGCAGGGAAGATTTCCTTAATGTAGGTGGATTTGACGAAGATTACTTTTCCTATTTTGAGGATGTGGATCTGGGATTCCGCCTGCGGTTGCAGGGAAAGAAATGTCTTTATGTCCCGGAGGCAATCGTCCACCATGTGGGCAGCGGGAGCACGGGCAGGCGCAGTGACTTTTCAGTCTATCATGGCTATCGCAATCTGATCTGGACTTTTTTCAAGAACATGCCGTTTCCGTTGTTCTGGCTCTTCCTTCCGCTTCATGTTGCAACCCTGTCCTTCTTTGTCCTTTATCTCACCTTTCGCGGGCAGGGCAGGGTGATTTGGAAGGCGGTCTTCGATGCCCTGCACGGCTTGCCGAAGATGATCCAAAAAAGAAAAATGATCCAAAGGAATAGAAAGGTAAAAACAGGAGAATTGCTAAAGGCCATGTCCACAGGTGTGGTTGAACCCTATCGCGAATTTTTCCGGCGGAACCGTACAGAATGAAGGACCTCGGTGTTTGCCTGCTCACCCGCAGTTCAAGGGATGTGATTCTCGACTGCCTCACTTCGCTCTTCGAGCAGACCAAAGATCTTGGGATGGATGTCGTTGTCGTGGATAACGACTCGCGTGACGGCACCGTGGAAGAGGTCCGCCTCCGCTTCCCAACCGTGAAACTGATCCTCAATTCTGAAAATGCCGGCTACTCCCGCGGCGTCAACCAGGGCTTGCGGACTCTCGATGCCCGTTATTACGTTTTGTTGAATCCCGATGCGGTCATCCTCGACCGCGCGCTGGAGCGGCTCGCGCACTTCATGGATGAAAACCCGCAGGCAGGCATTTGCGGGCCCAGGGTCCTCAACCGCGACGGCAGCCTGCAGTATCAATGCCGCCGCGGCGAGGCGCGCCCGGGCGAGGTCTTCTCGTATTTTCTGGGTCTGGATCGTTTGTTTCCCAACGACCCGCGTTTCAACGGCTATCTCCTGCGGCATCTCGATAACGAGGCGGTCAACGAGGTCAAAGCGGTCTCGGGCTCGTGCATGCTGGTCCGCCGCGCAGTGATCGAAGGGATCGGCTATCTGGATGAGCGTTATTTTGCCTATCAGGAGGATACCGATTACTGCTTCCAGGCCCGCAAGGCGGGCTGGGGGGTGTATTACGTGCCGACAGCGCAGATCGTTCATTTGGGGGGCAGGGGGGGGTCGGGCGTGAATCCGTATTTTGGGATTTATCAATGGCATCGTTCGTATTATTTGTATTACCGCAAGAACTTGGCAAGGGATTATCCGTTCTGGTTCCACCCCTTTTATTATTTTGTCATGTTCGTCAAAATGGTTCTCAACCTGGCGGCGGTATTCTTCAGCCGCAAAAAGATCGTCGGCACACGCAAACCATCCTGAAGCCTTACGGCGGGAAACGGAATAAGAATCCTTCGCGTCCCTTCGTGGATTTTTATGGATTCTGATAAACTATGAGCAGATTGCGCACCTCACTCACGAAATGGATTTCATGATCAGTCCCCTTTTTTCAATGTTGTTAAGTATCCTCGTCAGTATCGGATTCGGGCATCCCGCCATGCTTTTGGCAAGGCGCCTCGATCTCATGGATATCCCCGGCTCCGCCTCCCACAAGATCCATGCCCGTCCCACTCTGCTGGCGGGAGGGATTTTGTTGATTGCCACACTGGCTGTTATGGCGCTCCTTTTCCGTTCCTGGGTGAGCCGCGAGATATTGGTGGTGCTGGGTGGCGCTGGCGTTATCTTCCTCTTCGGCCTTTGGGATGACCGCAAAGGGCTGTCTGCCGGTCCAAAGTTAATTGGGCAATTGATCGCCTCATGCTTTTTGATCTCGTTTGGTGTGCAGGTCCATTTCATGACCGTCCTGTCTATTGCGGGGTATATATCCCCGCAGATCGCCCAGTTGTTGAATATCCTGATTACCCTGTTATGGCTGATCGGGATTACCAATGCCCTGAACATGATAGACAGCATGGACGGCATTGTCGCCGGGCTTGGGGTAATTGCCTCCGCCTATTTTTGGGGTGCCGCTAGGCTGGCAGATCAACCCATCTTGTCGTTTTGGTCGGCAGTTTTGCTGGGGAGCAGTGTGGGGTTGTACTTCTGGAATAAAATTGCCGCCAAATTTTTTCTCGGCGATTCCGGCGCGCAGACCATTGGTTTTTTACTTGCCTCCTTCGGCATGATGTACAGCCCCCTCAACCGCAGTCCCGAATCTTCCTGGATCGTTCCCATCCTGCTGTTGGGCATCCCGATCTTTGACACAACGCTTGTTGTGTTATCCCGCCTAAAAAGAAGGCAGAAAGTGGGCAGCGGCAGGCAGGACCACACCTATCATCGCCTCATTGCCTTGGGATTTTCGCCGAACTATGCCGTCCTGGCCGTTCATATGGCAGCATTGCTGATCAGTTTGATCGCATTCCTGACCCTTTACCTGCATCCATGGATTGCATTGGTTTTCTTTTTCTTCATCATATTGTTTGGTTTCGCATTTTTGCTTTGGCTGGAACGAAAACCAACCCTGGATGACACATCCCGAGGAAACGAAGGTGCGTAGGTTTGCTGTTTTTCGATTGCCCATCTATGCCGGATTCCTGACACTGGGGACATTACTCACGCTTTTTATCAGCTTGAATTCGCCCTCGGACCCGAGAAATATGGTTCTTCTGGGATATTCGCTGGAAAGGATTCTGCTGGGCGCGGGACTTTTCATGCTTGCCGCAGCGCTGCTTGCCCTGACCGTGAAACTGCTCCGGCAGCCCGAACGGTCCGGACGCCTCTGGGATGTTATTTTCAAACGCAAAGACTTCAGTAATGTCGTTTTCTGGATGACGGCAATCGTTTTTTTGCTGTGCTGGATTGCATTGTTTTTGCCTCCCTATCGGCTCGCAGGAAACTTGTCCGGGTATGTTGCTCGTTTGTATCCTGTGATTGTCTGGCTGACAGTTGCCACCACGGTCACTATGCTGATTCTTCTCATCGAACGGAAACAGGAATCCGTTCGTTCCATTATCCTGGAAAATAAAACAGCTCTGTGGGCCGGTTTGGTCGTCCTTGCCATCCTTGCAGTGACAGGCATTCTGATCGTCATGACCGGTATCGGCGTTCGTTACCGCGAGGATTATTGGTATGGTCCCGGCGTGCCGGTCCTGGGCTTGCAGGTGCTTTTGGCGGTGATTTTGGGTGCATGGATGCTGTGGATGGAATTCGGGCGGGGGATGGAATTTTCGCGCGGGCTGGATGCGTTCGTCTGTATCGCGATATGGGTCATTACCGCCTGGCTTTGGGCGCGCGAGCCATTGCGTCCGAATTACTTTATGCCCGATACCGCTAATAATGTCATCTACCCCTACTCCGACAGCGCCGTCTTTGATGTGCCGAGTCAATTTGCCTTGATCGGGCAGGGACTTTTCAACGGCCAGTATTTTGACCGTCCACTCTATAGCGCCTTCCTGACCTACCTGCATGGTTTTGCAGGGCAGGATACCGCACAATTGATGACCGCGCAGGCGGTTGTGTACGCGGTCTTTCCCCTGATCATCTACCTCCTGGGCAGCGAACTGCACAGCCGCACACTCGGTGTTTCTGCTGCAACCCTGATTTCACTGCGCGGGGTGAATTCGATTGCCGCGGCCACCTGGATTGACCTTGCCAGCCCAAAGACGATGTTGACCGATTTTCCCACCGCAATTGGAATCGCCCTTTTAATATTCTTCTTTTTGAAATGGTTCAAGGAACCCGCCGGGGCGTATTATGCGGTTTGGGCTGGCGGTATGCTTGGGTTGACGTTAATGCTTCGCACGCACGTGCTATTGTTGCTGCCGTTTTTGATAATTTACATGTTGATCAGCCAACGATTCCGCTGGAAATATTGGATGACAGGTTCGTTCTTGTTGATTATTGGAATGGTCACCGCCACCCTGCCATGGGATATACGGAATCGATCCAATGACACCCCTATGTTCTACGTATATTATTCTCGCATTCAGATGATTCTTCGCGAGCGATATGGGATAGAAGGAGATACATTTGTTCCTTCAACCCAAACAAGGATTTCAGATGCTTCAGGGTTTCGATACACTTATGCCCGAGGTTTTAGACAACGGACAGTGAATCCCATGGCGATTGATCTTTGTGATGGTCGGGTATGTGCCACGGCCAACCACTTTTTCCATAATCTTATGACATCGGTTCTTTTCCTGCCTACCTCATTTGTGTTTGATGATTTATGGAACACGGTAAAAGAAAGCACACCATATTGGAAACAGGATTGGACAGGAGGGGGTTTTGGCGTCAATGAAGGCATATTCCTTACTATCAACCTGGCATTAATTTCCTTGGGGATTGGGGCGGCATGGCAGCGCAACAAATTTATTGGCTTATTGCCAGCGGTCATTTTCCTGGTTTATATCTTATCCAATGCATTAGCGTTTACATCCGGGGGGCGTTACATCACACCTGTGGATTGGATCATCTGTATCTATTATGTCCTGGGATTAATGCAAGTTGTGCTTTGGGGATTGCGTTTTATAGGCGCCATTTCTCCCTCTGAAATTTGGCAGGCACCGGTCAAAACAGAGTTCCTCACCCGGCCTGCCGCGCAATATCTTAAGACACTAAAAACCCTTGCGCTGGTATTCATGCTTGGAGCCTTGATTCCAATCGCTGAAATGCCTTTTGAAAGACGATATCAGACAACTTCAACAGATGCGGCACTTGCCATGTTGGAACAAGGGGGCTGGTTAAAGCAGGCCGGCCTGGTTCGGGATGATCTATCGGAATTTCTGGCTGACCCGCAGGCAAGATTAATTGTCGGAAGAATCCTTTATCCACGCTATTATTATGGGGGAGAAGGCGAACCAAAACGAAATTATCCTTATCTCCCGCTGGATTATCCACGGCTGGCATTCATAACAATAGGCCCATATGACACGGGCTTAGAAAACGTCATTATTCCCGGCGATCGGCCCAAGTTCCCTTTACATGCTGAAGATGCAGTTATTATCGGATGCAAAAACGAATTGTTTTTGGATGCGCTGGCTGTCTTTATTTTAAAAGAGCCGGAGATGATTTATTTGCGTTCCCCGCAGCCGGCCCTGCAATGTCCGCTCCCACCGCCTGATTAACTTACCTTCATTCAATCAAAATGGATATTCAAATCAGAGCAATCAAAACGATTTCCGCAATTGGAGCAGTTGACTTTGCAATTCTTCTCAACCATCTCACTGCCGCAGCGATCGCAGATCCAGATTCTCTTTTCAATCCACTGGATCGGCTTGAATAAAGATGTGTTGAAACCGCCGATATTTTCCTTCCCCAATCTTTCCACTTCATTCATTACCAATTTGGCAGTGTCTCTTAATTTCCTCACCTGAATGCCCATACAAATATCAGGCCAGTTTTTGAGCCATTTCATACTGCGTCCATACACTTTGAGTGCGCCTTCGTAGTTGCCGCGGGTGATGTGCAGATAGGTTACGGCGATTTGTAAAATCCCCCGATATAACTCGCGCACTTCGCCTTTTTCAACTTTCCAGGCTTCCTCCAACTCTTCATGAGCCTCAAAGAATTTCCCTTCATTGAATAATTTCAGTCCCTGAATCGCCTTCGCATGTAAAACGCGGTCACAACCCAATTTATTATTTCGGCCCTGATCAATACTCGCCATCGTCTTTTATCCTTCCGTTTTCTGTCTTTTATTTATACGATTTTCGTTATATCACAGGAACGCAGGCGCTATATTTTTATCAGCATCATATAAATGGAGCCTTGACTGAAAATCTCCATCTCAGATTATACATGGCGGGATTGGGAAAACCCATTGCTGGGGGAACCCGATTTTGCGAGGAACTTGTCCATCCTCATGAGATTGGATTAGATGCAAAACCTTCCCCCCAAAATGGGAAGTCGATAAAATCAGAAAATGATCGAATTTGAGTTTAGCATCTGTCAGGCAAACCCATTAAGCGGGTAAAATAGAATCCATGGATGAAACCGCGCTGATCAACTCCGCACAAAACGGCGATCTTGATTCCTTCAACACATTGATCCTGCACTATCAGGATTCTGTTTTTAATACAGCGGTGCATATCCTTGGGGATGACGACCTTGCACAGGACGCCGCACAGGAAGCCTTCATCTCCGCCTTTCGCAGTATCTCATCTTTTCGCGGGGGTTCTTTTAAAGCATGGATCATGCGAACCGTTACCAACGCCTGCTATGATGAATTGCGACGACAAAAACGACGCCCCACGACCCCGCTTGAACCTGAAACCAGTGACGGCGAGGAAATAGATTCTCCGAAATGGCTGGCAGACCCCGGCATGACTCCCGCCCAAAAATCTGAAGCCGCTGAACTCGAGCATGCCATTCAACACTGCCTGGATACCCTGCCCACAGATTTTCGCACTGTGGTTGTGCTGACCGATATTCAAGGCATGGATTATAGCGAAGCCGCCGCTACGGCCCGCGTTCCGCTTGGCACCATCAAGAGCCGCCTCGCCCGCGCACGGCTTCGCCTGCGTGAATGCCTGCGCGGCTTCGAGGAACTTTTACCCGCTTCGTTTCGTCTTGAAGGGGAAGGCCTCCAATGAAAAATTTCCGAGAGATCGAACTGCTCTCTTCCTATCTTGATGGACAACTTAATGCATCTGAATCAACCCGGTTGGAATCCCGCCTCACTTCGGACCCTGAGCTTGCTTCTGTTTTATTTGACCTGCGCGCCGCTCGAGGCATTCTCCGCAAACTACCCGCACGCAAAGCCCCGCGCAATTTCGCGTTGACTCGCAAAATGGTCGGGTTAAAACCGCCCTTACCGCGCGCCTATCCTATCTTCCGTTTTTCAACAGCCTTCGCAACCGTTCTGCTCATGCTTTCACTTGCCGCAAATTTGGTGATACCTCAGTTTAATTTTGCCGCATCTGCCCCACAAGCAGCGTATGGATTTGGCGGAGGCGGTGACCCTGCTTCAGCCGCGGAAGAACCATTAATGGAAATGGCTCCTGCCGTACTGCCAACAGACGATATCACTGCCCGCCAGGGAGAACCATCTGCGGATGCAATGCAAACACTCAAAGAGGCGGGAACTGAATCAGGATTACCGGAGCAGGCTGAGGCCAGGAATGAAGCGTTTGTTCCCGTCAACTGGCAGATCGGCTTGCTGATCATTATCCTCTTGGGCGGCTTGTTAATGTGGATCATGCGTCAAACTGCTTCGCGCAAGTGGCGGTAATCCTTTGAGTTTCAATGGCTCACGATAACTTTATAAAATTCTGTCCGCGCTGCGGAGCGCAGGTTAAGTATGAAGAAAAGTTCGGCAAGCTGCGACCTGTCTGCCGGCAATGCGATTGGATCTATTTTCAAGACCCCAAAGTAGCTGCGGCTGTGCTCATTGAAGAGCAGAGCCGCGTGCTGCTTGTGCGCCGCGCCAATGAACCTTTTCGCGGGTTGTGGACTTTGCCGGCGGGATTCGTGAACGGCGGCGAGGACCCTGCCAACGCGGCGGAACGTGAATGTTTGGAGGAAACAGGTTTGAACGTGCATGTCAAGCGGGTTTTGGAGATCATCTCCGGCCGTGAGCATGAGCGCGGCGCAGACTTCATAATTGTCTATTTGGCTGAGGTGATCAACGGAGAATTAACCCCTGCTGATGATGCCGATGCAGTCGAATGGTTTGACCGAGACAACCTGCCGCCGCTGGCATTCAAGGCAACGCAAAAGGTTCTGTTGAAATAAAAAGACCTCAGAGTTTTCTGCTCCGAGGTCTTTTTATTTCGGATCTGCTTTTTATTTCACGGTCTCATAATCCTCTGGCAGCCAGCAGCATAGCACCAACTCTCTCGCGGCTTTCACTTCATTCATGAGACCAACAATTCTTTCTATCCCAGCCCTGCATCCCTGGCACGGATGATGGCTTGCGCGCGGGATGCGACTTGTAATTTGTTAAAGATATTTGAGACATGGTTGCGGACAGTCTTCTGGCTGATGACCAGCGCACCCGCGATCTCGGCATTGCCCGTCCCACGCGCCAACAGGTCAAGCACTTCGCGTTCGCGCTCGGTCAATTCGGGGAATGGATGTGGGGGCTTGGAATTAAGTTGTGCAAAGAAGTTGATCAAGCGCCGCGCGATATTTGGCCCAAATAACGCTTCGCCGCTTCCAACCGAATGGATGGCGCGCAGGATTTCGGTCTGGTCCGCCCCTTTGAGCAAATATCCGCGCGCGCCCGCGCGCATGGCAGAAAAGATCGAGTCGTCATCTTCGAACATGGTCAATACGATCACGCCGATATGCGGGCTGGATTGATAGATCTGCCGCGTCGCTTCGATCCCGTTTGTGCCTGGCATTTGAATATCCATCAAGACCACGTCAGGCTGTAGTTTCGCGGCTTTCTGAATTGCCTCATCGCCATTTGCCGCCTCGCCTGCCACTTCCATGTCTGGTACGGATGCAAGCAGGGCGCGCAGTCCTTTGCGGAAGGGCGCGTGGTCGTCGGCGATGAGGACGCGAATCAATTCATTCATCATTGTTCTATCTTTATCACATGTCGTTGCGAGCGAGCGATAGCGAGCGAAGCAATCCCCGATTTAATGGGGAGATTGCTTCGTCGTCGCTCCGCTCCTCCTCGCAACGACATAATTCACACATCATCCACCTCACACGGCAAACATGCAGTGATGTGAACGCCGTTGGAAGACGATTGGATGTCGAACGTCCCGCCCAATTCGGCGGCGCGCTCGCGCATGGAGAACATGCCGACGCCGCTGTGATGTCCCTGCAAGCCGACTCCGTTGTCGCGCACGTCAATGTTCAACGTGCCGTCGAATTTCAGTTGAACATTGCACTCCGTCGCCTGCGAATGTTTGGAGGCATTGGTCAGCGCTTCGCAGACGATGCGATAGGCAGCGACTTCAACAGCGGCGGGTAATTTGGGAAATTCACCGTCCCGCTCAATCTGTACTGATAGCCCCGAGCGGATAAGATTGTTAGCATATTCTTGAATGGCAGAGAAAAGTCCAAGCTCATCCAGCGCGGGCGGGCGCAGGTTGTAAACAAGGCGGCGGATGTCTTCGATGGCAGATTGAGTTTGGGATTTCAATTCGCCGAGCAAGACATCGGTTTCATCAGGATTCTGTTTCAATTGATTGCGAGCCGCATCCAGCTTTAACGTCAGGCTGGCGAGGCTGGGACCGAGTCCGTCGTGCAGGTCGCGGCGCAGGCGGCGGCGTTCCTCTTCGCGGGCGGTGACAAGTCTCTCGCGCGAATGTTGCAGGTCGCGCGTCACTTGTACTGCATATGCGGCAACACTGACCTGGCGGGCGATGTTTTGCAGGAGAGTCATTTCGTCAGCGGCGAAAGAGTCTTCGCCGCCGCGCTTGGAGGCGAGGATCATGCCGATGGGTTGATTCCGATAATTTAACGGGAACCTCTCACAGGTCAGGTTTGAAGCGGAAGTTTGTCCATATTCTGCCGCTAAAACAAATTCAGTCCCCTCTTTGAGCATGATCGCAACGTAGGGAAGTCGCAACGCTTGAGATATGGATTCTACAATCGTCGGAAGAATGGAATCAGGCGCGATGACTGTTTCGAGTCGTTCGCCGAGTTTGGTCAGCACCGAGATTGGGTTATCACGCTCGCCATAGACGAGACGGTTGACCGCGCGTTGCAGTCGTTCGCGCAAAGGTTGGACGAGAACCGCGATCAGCCCCGTTGCGAGCAAGGATATGAAAAGGTTGCCGCTGGATTGAAAGAGTTCGCTGAATCCGCCGACGATCAAAATGTAGAGAGCGATGACGATGGCGGTCAGCGCGCCATAGACGAGGGTGCGGCTGATGAGGATGTCAATATCCCACAGGCGATAGCGCAGGATGGCGATGGCAAAGGAAAGCGGGAGAATCATTAGCGAGACGAACCAACCGAGTTGACTGAGAGGCGACCACCAGGGTTGCGGCGCGCCCGTTGGCAGGTTTTGGAGAACCACATATGGGATGGAGGCGAGGGTGGAAAACGCCAGCCAGATCACCAGACCATAAACAAACCATTTAGTCTGCTGGCGCTCCTGCAATGTGGAGACGCGGCGATAGCGGAAGATCTGCGCGTACACGCCGAGAGGGAAGAGGACAAAGTATCCGAGTCCGACCAGGGCGGTGAGAGGGTTCGTGAACGAGAAGAGGTCGGCTTGTGTCAGGGAAAAGCCGAGGGGAATGTAGACCAGGCTGGCAAGGACGGCATAACGCGTCCATTGCGGGACGAAGCGCCCATTGGGGAAGAGACAGAAGATGAGCATGATCGGCGTGATGGTCAACGCCGACTGGATCGAAAAGACCAGCGAAGTAAATTCCCCAGGCTCGAACGCGCTCAAGGCTTCCAACGGTCCCGCCATGATGACACCGTAACCGAGCAGGAAAAACGAAGCGAAGACCGCCATCGCTTCGTCGCGTTTGCGCCAGAACAGAATGGCAGATAGAACGATGCAGAGCGAGGCGGTTGCGATGGAAGCCAACATGCTTGCGACTCGCATGGCTTTCACGAATGCGGGCGGGGCGTCAATGGCATCAACCTGGAAATTTGAAACGTGGCGGGCATAGCCAGGCAGGGCGGCGAGGAGGATACCGATGGCAGTGATAAACAGAATCACCCACACGACATCGGTCAACTTGCGTCGGCGGGTGGGGTGAATCGCTTTGAGATTCTCGGGGAGGGGATTGCCTGTCATCGGAGATAGTATAGTCTTGTTTGGGTCTTTGAGAATCAATGCGTTTAAAAAACCTTTTTGAACACGGATTGCACGGATATCACGGATAAAATCTTTTTAAAATCCGTACTTTTCCGTGCGCGAAGCGTCCGTGCAATCCGTGTTCAGACCTTTGGTTAAAACGGCTTGGACATCATCAGCCACGCGATGATCGCATAACCGCCGTACCCAATCAGCGTGAGCAATACGGGATTGCTCTTCTTCAAAATTGCAAAGAGTTCTTCGTTACTTTCCGATGGCTTAGATGAAAGTTCCACTGCTTTCCTTGCCGCGCCGTAAACTCTCGAACCCCAAAAATACATCAAAGCGATGATGAGGACCAACAGGGCTATCGAGACCCAGATCCAGCCGAATTTCCACCAGTGACCTTGAAAACCTGCGATGATCCCAAATACAATGGACGCCAGCAGAGTCAAACTCATCAGCGGGTAGGAGGCGCCCGATAGATCGAGCAGGGCGCGAATCTTCCGCAAATCACGTTCGCGCTTCAAGGCAAACGCCATGCTAACCGATGCGCCGTGCGAGAGCAAAAATCCGAAAGTGGAAATTATGTGTAGAAAGACGATGATCCTGTAAAGCATGGGTTGTTCTCCTTGTAATTCAATCCCCCGATTCGCGGGGCTGAAGCCGCCTGCTCAGTATATGGAAGCCCTTCGGGCTGACTGTTGGCGCGACGAGTCGGTTTCAACCGACTTCCATGAACTGAGGCAGGACTTCAGTCCGACGGAAGCCGTTGAGCAAAAGCGCAATTTGCGCCTGTTTTCAGCATGGATATTATTCTGCGCTGCTTGATAAGAGCACGTGTCCCAGCCAGATGCACCAGATGGGATACAGGATATAAGTTCCGAGCCACCCAAAAAACGCAACATAGAGGTACCACGGCATGGACTCCATGCTGTCAATTCCAGCGAATATTCCTGGAATACCGAGCAGACCGATTGCCATGAATGCTCCTACGACAACCCCGAAAATGACCAAGTTGTGAGGCAACGCGTCACCGTGTAGTATCGCATAACAATATGCCGCCAGCCAAAAGCCGATCAGAGCATACCCGATGCCTGAATACCACCCAGCCAGCACAAAATCTGTGAAACCGAAAATGATCAGGATCGACCCGATGATGGTAAAGATCGCACCGACCACCGCAAGAGCAAGTTGACTCATCGGCGGTGATTTGACATGCTGTTCGGCATATAACATCCACGCTAGAATCACGCTTGAGATACCAATAACGCTGTTGAATACATCATTGACCCTGCCAAAGGACTGATTTACTGTATACATTAAGGCGAGGAATATTACCGCAAGGATGGCTGAGGCGCCTGTGGCGATTGCGATCCAGCCAGTTGTTGTGGTTGAGAAGTTGCTTGTCGTCATGGTTTCTCCTTACTGATAACAAGCCAGCGATTTGCAAAATCTCCGGCTGTGCGGAATGTCGGCTCTACGGCAATTTGCCAGGTGATGTGATAGGGATCCAAAAATTCGAGTCTGTCTGGTTGGAATTCTTCGATCTTTATGTCAGGCGAAAGTCTTTCATGAATCGCTTTAATGTCGTCTTCGGTAGCGCTCAATCCAATTGCAAATACCTGACCTGGAGGATGAACGCCTTTGAACAGCGCCATCACAAACTTCCCTTTCCGCAGGGCAGACATACCCAAGTCCATTCCAGCGGCTTTGGCATCCTCCCATCCTTTATCGAAGGGCAGGGTGTACCACAAGCCGCCTTCTTTTTCGATCTCCCGTCCGATCAGCTCCATTTCAAAAAGGTCTTTATAGAATCTTTCGGCTTCCTGCAAGTTGGGGACAAACAGAGCGATATGGCTGACAGAACTTGTCATCCTGAACTCCTTCAAGGGAATGATTTCGTTAAACTACAGAAACGTAGCGCGATATTTATATCGCCTTTCTTGCGGGCGACATGAATCTCGCGGTACAAGATTGGTTATTGCGCGGGCAGGGCGACATGAATGTCGCGGTACAAAATTGGCTATTCTGCTGACAATGAATTCAGGTACAACCAGATGGCTTTGAGCTGATCGTCGGTCATATTTCTGAAATCTATCCAGGGCATGAACTGAGTCAGGGGACGATTATCCGGAGTGATGCCCGTGCGGATGGTTTGGATGAACTCCGCTTCAGACCAGGAAGCCGCTTCACTGCCAGCAACAAGACCAGGCACGAACGGCGCGGCAGGGTTTGGCGGGGTTTCAACCCCAGCCAGGTCTTCCCCGTGACACATGCGGCATCCGCTGACTTCGGTCAGGTATGCGCCATATTCAGGGGTCACACCCTCCGTCGGCGCGGACGGACGCGCTGCGCCATGATCTATGTTCTCCGCTTCGATGACATTGCCCAGTGCGCCCGCGCTGGCCAGTATTTTTCCGAGAGGCGTGAACTCAGGCTCAGGCCATTCCTTGTCCACGGGCGGAAGGGATTTGAGATAGGCGATGATGTCGCCCAGGTCGCTGTCGCTGAAATAGTAAAAGTCACTGGATGGCATGATGATCAGGGAATGCCCTTCGGGATTGACCCCGTAACGAATGGCGCGCACCCAATCGGCATCCGTGAACGTGCTTCCCACGCCGCCAATTCCTGGCGTAAGGTTGCGGGCTGGTATTTTTCCGAGCATGGGGTCATCCAAAAAGGCTGTCCCCGCAAGGTCACTGCCGTGGCAGTACATGCAATCGCCGCTCGCCACCCATTGTCTGCCGCGCTCGATGGAGGCAGGGTCGCTGGGAATGGGGATCGGATCCGCCTGTATAGAATATGTCCTGTTCAATCGAATGTTGGCGTTGATGGTAAGCCCTGCAAGGAGCAATAAAACCAATCCGAACAAAGCGCCGAGCGCAATGCCAAACCATTTAAAAAATTTACGCATACGAATCTCCTGTGACGATATTCGACACAATGTACTGTATGCGCTGTCCCGTTGTCATGGGGCGGATGTCCTGATTGGGTCGGGAAATAAAACAGGCATCCCAAACGGGATGCCTGTTTTTAGAAATGGTCCAGAGTCTGATTTGCAAGACGGTTTACAAATGCTTCAAATAGTTCTCTATGGCTTCCACAAAATTCTTTGCATCTTGAAATGTCGCCTCGACATCCGCACGGTCTATTTCCCAGATTTCGCCATAGTCTCTTGTCTGGCGGTCTTCAAACCCAAAATGCAAGGAACGGGAAATTTCTTTGGGGAATATGCCCTTCCTGACAAATTCCTTGTCGAAGAAAGCGATGGCATGGGTATGTTTGGAGATGACCTGTCCCTTCGATGAGGCAAGAGCCAAAACTGCATAGAACATGGCATAGTAAGAACGGTTGATGACCCCACGCCTCAAATCTTGAGCAAGCAGGGTTTCGGCTTCGAGGAGTGTTTCCCGCGCTTCATCCATTCGCTCGCGGACAATCCGACTTTTCTCATCATCCATTAGACAGCAACCCCTTCTTTCCGAATGGCTTTCAAGATGGGCTGGCCTTTCAATCTCTCACCGCCGACCAGTGTTGAAATAACCACGCCCGAATCCAAACTGACCTCCCAGGCGATCTCTCGAATCTTCTTTCGCAAGGGGAGGTCCACATCGTTTGGCAACTCAATGTACAGATCAAGGTCAGAATACCTGGTTGCATCCCCGCGGGCGCGCGAACCGTAAACCACCACGCGCTGGACGGGCGTCACTTCCAGCAGGCGGCGTTTCACTTTGCGGGCAATTCGGGCGTCTTTGGTGGAAAGCATGTCTCAATTATACAGCAAACAAAAAGCCTCGCGGACTTTTGCCCGCGAGGCTTCACTGATCACCGATTACTGATTACTGGTTTTGGTAATCCTCTGGCAGCCAGCAGCAGAGCACCAACTCTCTCGCGGCTTTCACTTCATCCATTCTGCCGAAGGGGGTGATGTGCGGCGCATCGTGGAGCAGCTCAGGCTGGGACTTGGCTTCTTCCGCGATCTTGATCAAGGCGTCGGCGAAACGATCCAAGGTATCCTTGTTTTCGGTCTCGGTCGGTTCGATCATCAAGGCTTCGTGGACGATGAGCGGGAAGTAGTTTGTGGGTGGGTGGAAGTTGTAGTCCATCAGGCGTTTGGCGATGTCGAGCGCGCGGACATCGCTACCCGCGAATTGACCTTCCGCCACGAATTCATGCATGCAGATACGGTCATACGGAATGGTGTATGTGCCGCGCAAGCGGGCTTGTAAATAGTTGGCATTGAGAACAGCAAATTGCGAAATCGCTTTCAATCCATCCAGTCCGTGCATGGCGATGTAGGTATAAGCGCGGACGAGTCCGCCGCCGAAATGACCGTGGAAGGCTTTCATGCGTCCGATCGTTTGCTTCGGCGTGACGAATCCATAAAGCGGAGGAATTTCATCTTCGCCGTCTTCAAGGATGCCGACCAAAGGAGATGGGAGGAAATCAACTAAACGTTCGCTGACACCAACCGGACCAGAGCCAGGTCCGCCGCCGCCATGCGGGACGGAGAAGGTCTTGTGCAGGTTGAAGTGCATCACGTCAAAGCCGAGGTCGCCGGGGCGGACGATACCGAGCAGCGCGTTTAAGTTTGCGCCATCGCCATACATCAGACCGCCGCACTTATGCACCAACTCAATTACTTTTTCAATGTTCTCGTCGAACATGCCAAGTGTATTTGGATTGGTGAGCATCATGCCGACGACTGTATCGTCACATGCGGCTGCGAGGGCTTTGAGGTCAACGTTACCGCGCGCGTCCGACGGGATGGTGACAACGCTGAATCCCAACATGCCGGCCGAGGCGGGGTTCGTGCCATGCGCGGCATCGGGGATGAGCATCTTGGTGCGTTTGCTGTCGTTGCGTGATTTGTGATACGCAGCCATCATGAGCACGCCGGTGAATTCTCCGTGCGCGCCAGCGGCAGGTTGAAGAGTCATACCTGCGAATCCGCTGATCTCTTTCAGCCATTCCTGCAATTCATACATCAGGACAAGATTGCCTTGCACGGTCTCGATCGGCTGTAATGGATGTGTGTAAAGGAAGCCGGGCAATCGGCAGGTGTCTTCATTGATCTTCGGGTTGTATTTCATGGTGCATGAACCCAAAGGATAGAAGCCATCGTCCACACTGTAGTTGAATTTGCTGAGCTTCATATAGTGGCGGACAACATCCACTTCGGCGAGTTCGGGCAGGGGCAGATCGGAGCGGAGTAAATTTTTGTTTGGCAGATCAGAATGGGGGACGTCTGATGCGGGCATCGTGACGCCGATTCTACCCGGGGAGGAAAGTTCAAAGATGGTAGGTTCAAGAATGGTAGCCATTATTCCATCTCCTTTAAAACTTCCACGAGTGTGTCAATTTCCTGTTTGCTGTTCATTTCGGTGAATGCCATGAGGATGTGATTCTTGAGCGCGGGATAATCCTTGCCGAGATCGTATCCGCCGAGAATGCCGTTCGCAAGCAAATATTCGTTGACTTCGCTGGCAGGTTTCGGACAGCACAAAACGAATTCATGGAAAAACGGTTCACTGAAGCACAGACCGAAACCGTCAATCTTGCTGAGCTCGCTGGCGGCGTAATGCGCTTTTTGATAGCAAAGATTCGCAACTTGCTGCAAGCCAGTCTTGCCAAGCGTGGACATGTAAACCGCCGATGCAAGCGCAAGCAACCCTTGATTGGTGCAGATGTTGGATGTGGCGCGTTCGCGTTTGATGTGTTGTTCGCGCGCGGTGAGAGTTAACACATACGCACGCTGTCCACGATTATCAACGGTTTCACCGATCAGGCGTCCAGCCATTTTGTGAACGTATGATTTTTTTGTGGTGAAGAATCCGAGATACGGTCCGCCATACCATAGCGGAATGCCGAACGGCTGCGCTTCGCCCACGACAATATCCGCACCCATTTCTGCGGGAGTCTTGAGCATGAGCAGCGCAGTGGGATTTGCAACGATGCAGACCAGCGCGCCTTTTGCATGAGCGTCTTCAATGAGTTTTGTGTAATCGTGGATGCGTCCGAAGAAATCGGGATACTGCACGACGACGAGCATCGTGTTTTCGTCAACCAGCGACATCACCGCTTCGGGTCCGGCTTCGGGGTCAATGGATACGTCGTCCCCGACTTCTTCCAGTCCCATGCCTTGAGAGTATGTGCGAATGACTTCGCGATACTGGGGATGCACGGTGGGGGACATGACAACTTTTTTGCGTTTGCCGCGGAATTGCGCATACGCGAGGCTCACGGCTTCGGCTGTGGCAGTCGCGCCGTCATAGTGCGAGGCGTTTGAAACTTCCATGCCTGTCAGGTTGGTCATCAGAGATTGATATTCAAAGATGGCCTGCAATGTGCCTTGTGAAATCTCTGGCTGATAAGGCGTGTAGGCTGTATAGAATTCGCCGCGGCGAAGGATATGGTCAACCACCGATGGAATGTAATGGTTGTATGCGCCCGCGCCGAGGAAGGAGATCATATGCTCGCGCACATTTTCGTTTGTATTTGCCATTTCACTCAATAGTGAAGCAGCTTCCATTTCGGTTAACGCGGGGGGCAGGTCAAGTTCGGGAAAGCGATGTTTTTTTGGAACGGCGTCGAAGAGATCGTCAAGTGTTTTTACGCCGACCGTTTTGAGCATCGCATCCCGTTCGTTGGGGGAAATCGGGATATAGGTCATTATTAGTCTCCATGTCGTTGCGAGGAGGGTGTTCTTCCCGACGAAGCAATCTCATATTGAACAGGAGATTGCTTCGGGCTAGCGCCCTCGCAACGACATATAAAATTAGTGCGCTCTTCCTGCGCAATACTTTTCGTATTCAGCGGCATCCATCACATCGCCGGCAACACCGCCCGCAACTTTGATCATCCAGCCTTCGCCGTAGGGATCGGAATTGAGGGTTTCGGGTTTGTCCGAAAGTCCTTTATTTACGGCGCTGACTTTTCCGGCGGCGGATGCATAAATTTCAGCAGAGGCCTTCACCGATTCAACGGAAGCGATGGCCTTTCCTACTGTCACATCTTCGCCTTCTTCGACGAGAAGCTCAACGAAGACGATATCTGAGAGTTGTCCCTGGGCGTAGTCGGTGATGCCCATTGCCCCGCTGGATGGGTCGAACCATTCATCGGATTTTGTGTACTTGAGGTTGGATGGTACGTTCATTGTTTTATTTCTCCTGTTGTTGGATATTGGCGAATCAAAAAAGGACGTGCGGTTATAGTATCGCGCGTCCTCTGTAATGGAACCTGAGAGATTAGTTGGGAAGTTCTGTGGTTATTTAGTTGTGTAGTTCTGTAGTTGACTGTCACACTACCTAAACTACTGAACTATCGAACTACCTAACTAACCAACTTTACACCGTCGGTGTCTCGATATAAATTGAGACTTTCCAGAGTTTTAAGCGGATGCAGGGTCCTTTTGCCTGAGAGATTCGTCTGGTATCGCCTTTCGCCAGATTTGCACCTTCGGCGTCCCGCGAGTACGCGGGATCTCTTCCCTGTGATCCGTTATTTTGTACTTCCATTTTATGGGCGAGGGGAATGAGAGTCAAGGGTCAAACATCCTGTTTTTGCAATTTGTGCGGCACTCTGTAATATAGCAATCCTCGACTTTGGCTGTTTAGTGGAGGGGCTTGAAAAAGGAAAGCCTTCTGAGTAAAGTTTTGGTTGAGAGACCAAACTTGCACAGGAGGCTTTCATGATTAAGGATAGCACACAGCCGGTCCTATTACAAAAGTTATTTGAACTGTTGGAAGTACATCGAAGTGCCTTTGGGCAGGAGCGAGTGTATTGGCGAGTAGTGGGGATGGTGTTGGGAGAGATCTTCAATTTTGGGAGGCATACAGTGACGCAGGGCTTGATGGCCTTGGGGATCATCGATGGGGATTGGAGTGGCTGGTATCGGTTGTTTAGCAAAGGGCGATATGACGAGCAGAAAGCAGCGGACATATTGATAAGGGAAACACTTGAGCGTACGAGGCTGGAAGAACCCTATGTGACGGGAACGGATGGGGTCCAAATCCCGAGGAGCAGTTTGAGAATGCCGGGCACGAGTTGGCTGAAAGCACCGACAGCGTCAGCGACGATGCTGTCGTGAAAGATATGGTAGCGCAGCAAATCGAACAAACTTTGCTTTCCTGTGCAGCCGATGGAGCATATGACAAACGCAAGGTCTATGATGTGCTCAATGCACATTCGCCCGAAGTTGAGATTTTGATCCCGCCCCGTAAGAACGCACATATCTGGCAACACGGCAACGCCAAGGAAGAACGTCTCAAGCGAGATGAAAACCTGCGTTATATTCGCAAGCACGGACGACCGCAGTGGAAGGAAGATTCAGCCTACCACATCCGTTCTTTGGCAGAAACCATCGTGTTTCGATTGAAAACCATCTTCGGAGACAAACTCTCTGCTCGCTTGATTGAAACACAGACGACACAAGCCTTAATTCGTTGTACTGCCCTCAACAGAATGACTCACTTGGGTTTGCCCCAAGCCTGCAAGGTTGCCTAACTACCTGAGACCGATAGATGGATTACGCCCGTTTCTCGATTTATGCACCAAAGCCATTGCGAATTGTTATTTTTTTTGTGACTGGAAATACATCAACGCAAGGATGATGATCCAGACGGTCATGCGGATGGTCATCGCCATGATGCTGTCCGTTGCCACCACATCGCGGTAGGCGGTTTGGATGACAAGCATGACCAACGTGTGGACGCCGAAGGTGGCAATCGCGATGGGCATGGCGAGCCTGTGATTCATCCAGAGGAGAATCGCAGTGACGAACACGGTCAGGATGCCGACGGTGTAGTTGTAGCCGGGAAGCCAGTTGATGACGTAATAGTCAGGCAGTTTGCCGAGCAGGACTTGTCCGCCCGCGAAGACAGCCATCGCGCCGATGATGAAGGCGAGGATGGCGGCGATTTTGTTGAGGGAGGCGTTCATGTTTCTTTCCTTTCGTACTTGTCCGACGCTAGAGAGCGTCTCTTACGCGATCTCTAGCGTGTCCATCGGCGTAAGAGAACGCCGACTACGCTTAGCGTCGGAACCACAATAGCGCGAGGATGACGATCCAGACAATCACGCGAAATGCCATGGCGCCGATGCTTTGGGTTGCGACCTGTCCGCGGAAAACGGTCAGCAGGAGCAAGAGGACGATGGTGTGAATGCCGAAGGTCACGATGGATGCGGTCAGCGCGTAGCGGCTGTTGACCCAGAGCAGGACGGCGGGGATGAGGGTCAACAAGCCGAACACGAAGTTGTAGACGGGGAGCCACGAAAGTATAGAGTAGCCAGGTCGCCATCCGCGTATGACCATTCCGCCCGCGACGATGGACATCGCGCCGACGAGGAAGGCGAGGATGGAGGGGAGTTTGGTTAGGATTGCGCTCATGCTTCGCTCCTTTTTGCGATGGTCTGCTTATGTATTTGCAGGAATTCGTCCGGCGGCACGCGATGGATGCGCGCCGCCCATTCGCCCGTCACCCCTTTGACGACTTTACTTGCCCGCCAGTTTTTTGCGCGCTTCCACACCCTTGAGCGGATAGCCCAGCGCGAAGCCGATCAGGCAGAAGTCGAACACGCCGCCAGAGAGGGGAACCAGTCCCACGATGGACATGACCGTGCCGACCGTCCCCTGCACAACGAACAAACCGACGCTCATGATGATGAGTCCCAGCATGACGCGAACGGCGCGACCCGCATTACTGGTCATGAATTTTACGAATTGCATTTTAATCTCCTTTGTTTATCTTGTATCCGATTGTTGGCAACAAGCATAATGGACAAGCGTCTTATTGATGCCGACTTAAGTCGGCTTTCGTCACAGGCTTTCGCTAATGCGGAATACATCAGGCATCAAAACGCGAGCGCCAGAACAATCAACGTAACAGACGCGCCCACGATACCGCCAGCCCACACCTGCGCCCAATTGTGCCGCTTGCGGTAGACCCGCGCCCAGCCGATGAGGGGAAGCGCCAGAAAAGCCAGCGCCCAAACGAGACCAAACATCCAGGTCAGGAAAGCCGCGAAGCCTGCCACGCCGCCTGCATGCAGGCTGATCTTCCAGAAGGAGGAGATGGTCATCATCGTGACGCCCAACGCCACGTAGATCAGCAACAATGTTGAAAGTGATGCGGGGGCATTCAGCGCCCGCAGGAGAAAGAATCCCAGCAGGTTGCCGACCAGGTTGACGGCGATGAAGGGGGCGCGCTCCTCGCGGCGCGGCAGGTCGAATCCACTGACCCAGCCAAATTTGCGTCCCAAGGCGATGTAAGTCAAGGGAACACCGTCTGCGAAGAGGAGGGCAAGCGCACTCCAGCCCAGTGCGGGCAGGAGCACGCCAGTCTCGGACAGCGCCGCGCCGAGGAATATCGGCACAGCCAGCACGGAACTATCCAGCAGGATGGAAAGCCAGCGCGACAACCTGTCTTTCCATCCTGTCAGAGATTGAGATTGTGCTTCATTCATAGCGCAATGCTTCAATCGGTCTCAGACTCGCGGCGTGGTTGGCGGGGTAAATGCCGAAGAACAAGCCCACAACCACCGAGAAACTCACCGCCAATATGATCGATTGCGAGGTGACGATGGCGCTGGTCACCCCTGAGGCGTTTACCAGCATGGCAATGCCCACGCCCAGCCCAATGCCGATGGCGCCGCCTGCAAGGCTCAAGATGATCGCCTCCAGCAGGAACTGGGTCAGGATATCCACTTTACGCGCGCCCATGGCTTTTCGCAGACCGATCTCGCGCGTGCGTTCCGTCACCGAGACCAGCATGATGTTCATGATGCCGATCCCGCCGACCAGCAGGCTGATGGCGGCAATCGCGCCCAAAAAGACGACCAGAATATTGGTGACCTGCGTGAGGGTTGCCAGCAAATCAGCCTGGCTGACAACGCTGAAGTCGCCTTCTTCGTCCGCGTTGAAACCGTGCCGCCGCAGAAGCAGCGCATTGATCTGGTCGGTAATCTCATCCACGCGCTCTTCATCTGCAACCACAACATTAACCGATGTAACAATAGACTCTCCCTGTGCGTTACGACCATCGAAGATTTTGGTCTGCGCGGTGGTGATGGGGACGAGGATGGCATTGTCCGGATCGCTGAAGCGTGAACCACCTTGGGGTGACAGTATCCCCACCACGGTCAGCGAGATGCGTCCGCCCTCGGCGCCGGGAATCGAGATTTTAATTTTTTGTCCGATCGGATCGAATCCACCAAACAAGTCACGCGCCGCGTCGCTTCCCAACACGGCCACGGTCCCCCGTCCGCTCACATCGCTTTCGCTGATGAAACGGCCGCGAGCAATTTCCAATCCAAAGGCTGAAAGATATTCGGTGTTGACGCCGGTGACTTTGGTGTTGATGTTGGCGGAACCGAAAATCACCTGCGTTTGCATGGTGAACTCCGGGGCAACGATGGCGGCATCCGGCACGTTGCGCGGGTCGGCGATGGCTTGCGCGTCCGCGTACGTCAGGCTGGCGGCGCTTCCGCTGGGGCTTTGCACCCCGCCGAATTGATACGCGCCCGGCGCGACGAAGAGCAGGTTGGAACCGGCCCCGGAAATCGAACCGGTAATGCTGGCCTGTACGCCCTGTCCGATGGAAAGCAAGGCAATGACGGCCGCCACGCCGATGATGACTCCCAGCATGGTCAGCCCGGCGCGCAACTTGTTGGCGTTCAAGCCATTCCACGCCGTAATTAGACTTTCAAGCCAGTCCATTATGCGACTCCTTGTTGTTGGCTGGGCGTTACAGAGGCGGTCTGTGATTCTGCAACAAGCCCATCCTGCATGTAAATGGTGCGCTGTGCCTGCGATGCAACCCTGGGGTCGTGGGTGACCATTACCACAGTCAGCCCCTGTTCGCGGTGCAGGCGGTGGAAGATTTCCATCACCTCCGCGCCGGATTTGGAATCCAGGTTGCCCGTCGGTTCGTCGGCCAGCAAAATGGACGGTTGTTGCGCCAGGGCGCGGGCAATCGCCGTGCGCTGTTGCTGTCCGCCGGAGAGTTCGGTGGGAAGATGACGCATGCGATCTCCCAGTCCAACCATCCCCAGCATTTCGCGGGCGCGTTTGGCGCGTTCCCCGCGCGGCAGGCGTTTCTCGCCGCGTTGGTATTGCAAAGGCAACATTACTTGTTGGAGCGCATCCACGCGCGACAACAGGTTAAAACTTTGAAAGACAAATCCGATCTCGCGGTTGCGGACGGAGGCGAGTTGACTATCGTCCATGCCGCTCACTTCGACGCCGTTCAGCCAGTACGCGCCAGAGGTCGGGGAATCCAGACAGCCGATAATGTGCATCAACGTGGATTTGCCCGAGCCGGACGGGCCGGTAATCGCCACCCATTCGCCCCTGGCAATCTCAAGTGAGACGCCGTCCAGCGCGCGAACTTCCGCATCGCCCATCCCGTACACTTTAGTCATGTTTTGAATGGAGATCATCTCATTGCCCTCCGCCAAACATCGGACTGCTCATCACCTCGGAATCCTGGACAGGGTTGGCATAGACCGTCACAACATCCCCTTCGTTGAGGCCGCTTAGGATTTCTACCTGGGTATCGGTGATCAATCCCAACGTGACCGCCACGCGCTCCGCTTCGCGCCCGGAAGCGGTCACCCGCGTCACGTACGCCTGACCGCCTTCGGTCTCGACGGCGCGGAATGGGACAAACAGGGTATTCTCCCGTTTTTCAATCGTAACAATTATGTTGACGGTCATTCCGGGGCGGATCGAAAGGTCGGTGGGATCCAGGCGGACCGTCACAGGATAGAGCACTACGCCGGATTGCACATCTGCCGAAGATGAAATTTTAATTATTTCGCCGCTCAATTCCGCGCCGGGGAAGGCGTCCGCTGTGACGGAAACCGGGGTGCGCATCGCGATACGCGCCACATCGGTCTCGTCCACGTTGACCTCGACATCCAGACTCGAGAGATCGCTCAGGGTCAAGACTGTCTGGCTGTTCCCTGCCATTTCACCGGGCTCAACCAACAATGCCGTGACAACGCCGCTGAAAGGAGCGACCAGTGTGACCTGCTCCAGCCGCCATTCCGCTTGTTGCAGGGAAATTTGCGCCTGTTCCAGTTTGGCTTTGGCCTTTTTCACCGGCTCATCCTCTTCCCAGTAATCATCCCGCGCGTCGGAAAGATCATACTCCGCGATGGATACTGAGAGGCGCGCCTGTTCCACCTGCCACTCCAGATCTTTTGTGTCGAGGCGCAGGAGAGTCTGCCCTGCCTCCACCCGCCCTCCCTCGGTTACGAGCGTCTCTGTCACCCGGCCGCCGGAGGAAAACGCCAATCCGATCTCAACGCGCGGCACAATACTACCGGAGACATCCACTGTCACAGACAGGTCTCCGCGTTGAACGACCGCGGTCTCGGTCGCGGGCGCTTCTGCCGCCGCTCTTTTGGCGGAAATTTGCCGGTAAGCCATAAAGCCAAGCGCGGCGATGATGATCACCACAGAAAGGGTCAAAACTGATTTCTTGTTCATGAGATTTTTTCCTATGTATTAATGTTTTTTGCATCTGGATGGGAAACGGGATGGTCACTTCTTCAGATACGTTTCAGGGGATTTGGCGAACGCGCGCTGGCAGGACGGCGCGCAGAAGTAATAGGCGCGGGCTTCGTGAACATGTTGCAGGGACGTTTTGGGATCCACCTTCATGTCGCAGACCGGGTCGGTTTCCATCTGCGCGGCCGCGCCCTGTTGCACGAGACGCACGAGGGCAAACATCGAAACGAGGTAGATGGCGCCGATCAAAACATTGGTGACGGTGATCGCCCAGCCGTTGTAAAGATATTGCAACATCACGCCGAGCATGGCACCCATCATGCCGCCCATCGCGCCGCCCATGCCGCCGTCCATCATGCCCATCAGGCCGCCGACGCGCCCGAAGATAATTCCGAAAGCCAGGCCGACGATCACGCCGACCAGGTTGCTGACGAACATGTCGGTCGCCGCGCCGATGAAATAACCGACAGCGATACCCGTCATCATGCCCTGCGTCATGCCGATCATCATGCCGAGCATTTCGGTCACGCTCGACTTGTAACGCGCGAGATATATCCCCACGCCCGCGCTAACCAGCATGACGACAATGCTCGCGATGAATGCAGTTGTAAGATTTAACATTTTTTCTCCTGTTGCAAGCGAATTACCACGCCACCATGAAATCAAATCGGACGGTGGTTAACTGCCCCGCGCGCTCGATGCCGACGATCACGCGCCAGGGACCGGGCATGAGGAAATGGATTTCAGCGCTATAACGCCCTTCGCCCAATGATGAAGCGGCGGTTACATTTCTGCCGTGACTCATATTGGTCATGTCAATGTCGAAGGAAATCGTCGCGTCGGTGATCGGCTGGCCATTGGAATCAGTGACAAGCGCTTCGAGAGTGTTATCGCCGCGGGAGGGCGGGTTGGGATCGCTGAAGATCCACACCAGCAGGTCGCCGCTTTGTTTCCCGCCCAACGCAGGGACTTGATTCGCGGCAGGATCCTGCGCGGTTGAATCAGCGGAGGCGAAGGTTGGGATGGGCGTCGGCTGTTCCACCGACGGAGTCGACATCATGCCGCACGAGGCGAGCAGTAATGCCATGAGCGTCAAAATCAGTTTGTTGGTCATCGTAATTTTCCTTAAGGCGTTCTTTCTTCCAAACTCACAGCCTGAGATTCCTCTACTTTTTGCATACCGGAACGCAGGCTTCCCCACAGCGAGATCAAAATCGGGAGCCCGGAGACGATCCAAAAACCATACGCCAGCGCGCGCGAAACCGGTTCCACATCCGGGAAGAACAGACTGACCCAGAATAGAATCCCTCCGAGATGCACGGTGACGAGGCTCAACCACGTCCCGCCCAAACGCGCGGGCTTATTTGGCTCGAAGAAGCGTGTGAACAGATATGGAACCAGGGCGTAGCCAAATTGCAGGATCCAGCCAAAGATCAGGATCGGCCCGCCACTACTGGAAACTTCCTGCACGGGGAAATCGGTTGCGCTGGCGACGATCAGCGGCGCGACCACCACAGGGATGAAGAACCAGACATAGGATGTGAGTAAATGTAACATGCCGAGCGTCCAGGCGCGGCGGTCACCAAGCAATGGTTTGATCACAATGACAAGCAAAAGTATGCTTCCGAGTGTGTGCAGGATCAAACCAACGACGGTAAATATACTGACGTTCAGCCACGGCCCGGAGATCAACCCCAATGCGCCCAGCGCCATTGACCAATAGATCCACGGAATACTACGCGGCCAGGCCAACGGACGATTTGCGAACGAGGGGTACAAGTCCACCAGTAGCCCAGCCAGGACGATTGCGGCGAAGCCCCACAGGTTGGTATGGACGTGGACTTCGATGGGGGAGGCGATGTGTAAGACTTCGCTCCATCCCAGCCAAAGCCCTGTGCCGACCAAACCACCGAGTATCAGATAGCCCAGCCCGGTGATGTAGAACTTGCGTCCTTCGATGCCAGCATTTTTTGAAGAGGCTTGCGCGGGGCGCAGGTCAATCAGTTGCTTGATGAGCAGGACGGTGGCAATGCCCACCAGCGTACCACCTGTGACGATGAGCGCGCGCGTGATGGTGGGAATACCGATCAATAAAAGCACCAGTCCCACGTTCAGGCTCAACCAGATGTCCCAGCGCATTTTGGGGCGCGGCAAACCGCGCAGGGTTGTCACTAGGATGGGGGCAAGTCCAAACGTAATTTCAGATAAAGCGCCGAGAGTGACCAAATGCACTCTCAGCCATTTCAGGCTTCCGAACAATGGGATGATCTCCAGCCCTGTCAAAATCGAAGCCAATGCGGCCAACGCGACTAGGGAAAGGTACAGGAGTGACATGAGGAAGTATGGATGAGGCATGTCAGCCTCCTTGTTTCTTCGCGGTTGCCTGGTGCAGAATATCGAGAAATTCTGCAAGTGGTACACGATGGATGCGCGCCGCCCATTCGACCGTCACTGCTTTTGCGGCAAGCATTCGCAAGGAATATCGTCCCACACGTTTGATGCCAAACACTTCCATTACATCGGCGATATCGCCATATTCTTCAAGGATGGCGGATACGCGTGTATCTTTTGTAATTTCCATGATTACGACGCTTCGATCTTCTGCAAACCAGTCCGCGCGATTTCAGCGAGCTCTTTCAATGGATGGATCAAGGCGATGGCATACAACGCGAATCCGATTCCATAGAGAACGCCTCTGGCTGGGACGATGAAGATGCTTGCCCACACAAACAGACTCCCCGCTGTTGCCCCCGCCAGACTCACCCAATTGCCGCCAAGTTGCGAATTCTCTTCCTTGAGGAAGAATCGGCGGGCAATGTATGGGATGAGGGCAATGCCAAATTGCAGCACCCAACCATAGATCAAGGCTTGAGGCGCAATGGATTCGATCGATCCGCCTTCAAGGTATCCAAGCAAAATAAATGGTGCAACCAGGATCGGCGCGGTAATCCATGTGTAGGAGGAAACTAAATGCCATGCGCCTGCGCTGTTTAATTTTCCACTGGCTTTGAAGGCTTGGATGGTCAACACGATCAGCCAGATTGTTGAACTCAGGTGCAGAATCAAACCTGAAACGGTGGGAGGCAAACTGCCACCGAGCCATGGACCCAACACGAGACCGAACGCCCCGAGAGTCATGCCCCAAAAAATAATCGAAACATTTTTTGTTGAGCTGAGCGGACGACCCGTGATCATCGGAACAAAATCCACAAGCAAGCCTGCGAAGACAAGCGACATGAAGCCCCATGAGTTGGCATGGATGTGCGCTTCAAGCGGAATTTTGATGTACAGCGTGTCGCTCCAATTGAGGTATATGCCTGTGCCGATGATGATGCCCACGAGCAAATAGAACATGCCTGTGATGTAAAACTTGAGGCTTTCAGGCGCATCACCGCCGCGTACATTCCATAATTGAATTAATAGCAATGTCGCAGAAATGAAAATAAGTGTGCCGCCTGTAAAGATCATCGGGTGATTCATTCCTGCAAACCCAGCCACGAGCGCAACGAAGCCAACATTGAGGGTCAGCCAAATATCCCAGCGCATGGCAGGACGTGACTTTTTGGAAAGCGACGCAACCAGCAAAGGCAGTAACCCGAAGATCACTTGAGAGAGAATCCCAAGCGTGATGAAATGTACGCGAACCCAACGCAACGCGGGAAACGCGCTAACGAGATTGATGCTAACCAATGAAGCATCTGTCGCGGCAAGTAATGCCACGAATGTGAAAAGTAAAGTTGTGAGTAAATATGGAATGGGCATTTTATTATTCTCCTTCATTTTCCATACCACATGCGCGCGAGAAGATTATCCTTGAGCGCGAGTTGATGATAGAACGCCGCACCGACATGCAACAACACAAGCAAAAATAGCGCAGGCGCGATGAAGCCGTGTAACATACGCGCGGCAAAGTCATAAAAATCTGTGGGCAGAATTCCTGAGCCGCCAAAGACGATTGAGGGAAGCCCTGCCTGTATCGAAAGCGACATGCCGCTGACCGCCATCAAAAAGACCAACAGGTACAGGGCGTAATGCACGAACTTGCCGAACCCGTCGATGAAGGCATTTCCTGTTGAGGCGTAGGCGGGACGCGGGACTTTCATCCGTGTGGTGAAGCGGACGATGATCACGAGCAGCATGGTGACGCCCAACATCATGTGAATCCGAAGCGGCGCGATCTCGCTTGCGTCGTTCGGAAGGAGGCTGGAATATTTACCGAAGATGAACGCCGCGAAGACGAGAGCAACGGTCAGCCAGTGCAAAGTAACTTGCAAGGGATGGTAACGCTTAGGCGAATTTTGAGTCATCGCTTATTTCTCTCCTTTCGAGCCAAGAAATACAACGCGTGTCTTCGCGTTCATACCGCGCTTCACGCCGCTCGGCACAACAATGGTCACGCCAGGTTTGATCTCGAAGGCTTCGTCGCCAACGGTCATCAAGCCAGCGCCTTGGAGAAAATGGTACATCGCCGCCTCGCCGGGATGCGCGGGGATTTGTCCGCCTGCCTCCAGCCCGACGACCAGCGCCTTGAACTGCGACGTGTCAATTAAGAATTGCGGCTTGGGGCCCTCTGATGAAAAGACAGCCTTTGCTTTTGTATCTGTAAAATAGATTTGTGTAGTTGCGTCAGACATATTGTCTCCTTTTGGATATGTCTGACTTTATCTCTTTCCCCCGCTTCCCGCCCCGACTTTTGTCGGGTTTTTGATCCCAGTTATTATTTGCCCTGAATCATTGCCCGCTCCGCCAAACCTGCACGATCCAAAATGCGAATTTGATGTTTATCCATTTCGATCAACCCCGCCTTCGTCAACTCGCGGATGACGCGGCTCAACACATCTGGCACAGTGCCGAGGTGCGACGCCATTTCCGTTTGAGTTGTCCAGCGGCGACGTTCGATCACATCTCCTTCGGCTTGTTCTAATAAAAATTTTGCAAACCGCGCCTCCACCGTCCGCAGGGATAAATCTGCTGTCAACGCCACAAGGCTGATGAAACGGTCTGCCATGCTTTCCATGATCTGCAACACCGTACGTGGATGTGCCAATAAAACATCTTCCAATGCCTGACGCGGCAGTAACCAAATCCCTGATTCTTCCAAGACAATTGCAGTGGCAGGATTTGCGCGCTTGGCAAATACCCCGATCTCGTTGAATATTTCGCCTGCACCCAGAAAGCGCAAGACCTGCTCGCGTCCATCTGGGGAGGTCTTCAACACTTTTAATGAACCGTACTGGAGATAATACAAATTAGTTTCCGTATCCCCTTCCCAAAACACAACAGCATCAGGCGCGAACACTTTCCACACCGCGCTCTTTGCCAGTGTAGCCAGAGTCTCGTGGTCGAGTCCACGCAGGAATTCGAAGGTTTGTAAGCGTTTGAGGAGGATATCAGTTTGCATGGTCTTCCAAGTTTAGCATGAATATCAATTCATTTTGTCAGCGCAATGCAAACTGCTTAATCTGTTTATGGCACTTTTTGACGAATAAAAAATTAACGGTTATTCAAATGATCTGATTGGCGAAAAAATTTTAGAGGCCCAAGTTTTTCAAAACTTCCTTTTTGCAGAGCGCCATCCCGATATATGGGAAAAGTTTGTCCTGAGTCACGCAGTTGTTTGAGAGTTTGCGCCAAACCCAGTGTGCCATATTCGCGCGAACGTGTGGTGTGGTCCAGATCAATCAACTCGGTCATAAATGTTTGATTGGTGGATGCTTCCTGCAATACGCGTCCATCAGGATTAATGATGGTGGAACGCCCGCCGCCCCATGTGCCAATTCCATTTACACTCACAAAATAACATTGATTGAACATGGCATTCGCGCGCGCCATCACCAGTTCCAGTTCGCGATCTGAAGTGGGTGTAAGTGTGGGTTGAATAATTACTTCCGCGCCCATCCATGCCAGGGTGCGCGCCACCTCTGGAAACCACATATCATAACAAATACATAAACCAAATCGTCCCACATCTGGAATATCAAATACACAAAATTCACTTCCAGCCGACGTGCCCGCTTCATAGGGAAGCCACGGAAACATCTTGCGATATTTCGCAATGATTTCCCCTTGCGATGAAATGACAATGGAAGTGTTATACATTTTGTCGCCATCACGTTCCCACATGGAACCCGGCACAAGCCATTGATGGGTTTTTCGCGCCAGCGCACATAAACGCTCAGTAAGCGGACCTGGTATCGTCTCTGAATTTTTCAGATACCAATCCTTATCTTCAGGCGTAACAAACTGAACCAGCCCCGGCACGATCAATTCATGGAACACGACCATGTTCACCCAGGGCAAACCTTTTGCGATATTCAACGCAACGTCAGACATCTTATCTATCGTCCCATTCGCGTCAAAGGGCGAGACCGACATTTGCACACCTGCGATTCCAAACGACCGAGTCATAAATGGCTCCTCATACCTCAACAAAATGACAGGCGACAAAGCGCCCGCTTCGTACTTGATTGAAAACTGGTTCTGTTTCCTGACAGATTCCCTGCGCTATGGGACAGCGCGTATGGAATCGGCAGCCCGAAGGAGGATCGACCGGGCTGGGGACATTTCCCTCCAGCACCGTTAATTCATGCTTCACAATATCCACAACTGGCAATGGAATCGCGCCAAACAATGCTTTTGTGTAAGGATGTAATGGAGCGTTGTACACATCCTCTGATGAACCAAGTTCCACCAGTTTCCCCAAATACATCACGCCGATGCGGTCACTAATATGCTGGACAACATTGAGGTCATGCGAGATAAACACATACGTTAAATTATTCTCTCGCTGCAAGTCTTGCAATAAATTAATGATCTGTGCCTGCACCGAAACATCCAGCGCGGAAGTTGGCTCATCCAACACAAGCAAGCGCGGATTAACCGCCAACGCACGTGCAATCGCTACACGTTGACACTGTCCGCCAGATAATTCATGCGGAAAGCGATCCAGATGTTGTTCGCCGAGACCGACCTGCTCCAGCAATTGAAGCGCACGCGCGCGGACTTCGCTTTTTGGCACAATCTTATGCGTGAGCAATGGCTCAGAAAGTGCAGCCACAATTTTCAAACGCGGGCTCAAAGATGAAAGCGGATTTTGAAAGACAATTTGCATTTCACGACGGATCTGCCGCATTTCATTACGAGAAAAAGATGTGATCTCGCGTTCATCAAAAACAACCTTTCCATCTGTCGGTTCGATCAAACGCATCAACATTCTTCCAAGAGTTGTCTTGCCACAGCCTGATTCGCCTACCAAGCCCAGCACTTCGCCAGTGAACACTTCAAGGCTCACTCCATCCACGGCATAAACAAAACGTGGCGCGGAGCGATTGAGATGCGAAAGTAATCCGCTGGAGAGCGAAAAATGTTTCTTGAGATTTTGAGCAGTAAGCAAAGGTTGGATAGTCATAAAGAATTAAGACCCGGCGGGCAAGAAGCATGCGCTTTCATGTGATTCGCCCACAGACTTCAAGGGAGGCTTTTCAATCAAACAACGATCAAATACATTGGCACAACGCGGCGCAAATGGACACCCAATAACTGCACCCGGGTTGGATGGCACCGTACCGGAAATAGCCGTCATTCTTTGTCCACGTGAACCGGGGCGCGGGATGGCGGCTAATAATCCCTTGCTGTATGGATGATGCGGTTTTTCATACACAAAATAAGTTGGAGAAATTTCAGCAACACTGCCAGCGTATAACACAGCCATGCGGTCGCAAGCCTGCGCCACAATACCAAGGTTATGAGTAATCAAAATGATTGACAGATCAAATTTCTTCTGCAGGTCGCGCAAAAGATTTAAAATTTGCGCTTGAATTGTGACATCCAACGCAGTGGTCGGTTCGTCCGCGATCAATAAGGATGGGCGGCAAGCCAGCGCCATTGCGATCATCACGCGTTGCTGCTGTCCGCCTGAGAGTTGATGTGGATAGGAAGTCATTGCACGTTTTACATCCGGCAAACCAACCGCGTCGAGGCTTTCTTCTGCTTGAGTCTGAGCCGCCTTTTTATCGAGTTTCAAGTGTTGACGCACCACTCGTGTGATCTGTTCACCCACCGTAAAGACAGGGTTGAGCGATGAAGTAGGATCCTGAAAGATCATCGAAATCCGTCCGCCGCGGACAGTGTTCATTTCAGGTTCAGAAAGCTCAAGCAAATTATTCCCCTCGAACATGACCTCCCCGCGCACCGTTGCAGACTTGGGCAGCAACTGTAAAATAGACTTTATCGGAAATAGGGTTATGATAGGCGAATGCTGACATACGATGAACTCAAAGAAAGCCCGAGGAAATTTGTTTCGTTCACCAGTCTGACACCCGACGAATTTGATTTGCTTCTACCAGCC
>VGNE01000027.1 GCA_016866215.1 Chloroflexota bacterium
GGTCTTCAACGTTTTCTTCACTTTTGTGTATACTCGGTAGCGATCAGTCATAGAGGACACCTCAGTTGGTTTGGTGACCCTGAGTTTACTCTATGACTGATTTTCCTCGTATTTGTACGGTAGAGAAAGGTGGAATAAAAAAGTAATTGAACGCGAGGAACGTGACAAGCGCACTGGTAATGCCAGGACCAAGCCCCCAAAAGGCGGTGATCAAACCAAGAGGGATTAAATATAAAAGCGCAATTAGTGTTGTATCCAGCCCTTCCCGCAAGGTAAAAAAAGATCGCCGTAATGGAAGCGATCAACCCGATGGCAAGAATATATTGACCAGAGCGTGATATTAAAGATGAAATCTGCATGTTGGTAAGTTCATTATACTCTTTTGAGAATCGAAGATAAATGCTTCACTCCAATTGAACTGGATAAAACATTACAAAAGCCACTTACCTAACATGCGCCATCAAAATTACCCATTCATTCAAAGCATAGTTACCTCAATACAAAAGCGTCAAGTAAAATTGTCAACGCGCCTGAAAATTAGAAAAAGGGAAAGTTATGAAATCCTATCGAAAAGAACTTTGATTCAACACCCCAGCCCGCCGCGGATTTGTGAATAATACCCCGCAGTTGAGAATTGCCTGTGCGAGAGTTAAATCCGATCCTCATTCATGGCATGTGCAGCCCCATGCAAAATATGTGGGCACATGAAATACTCGTTCCCCGCGGGCCCAGGCTCGTTGATCCAGGTGTTTCATTTTTTGGATGTCTTTATCTGCCAGCGCTCCCTGTAAATCGGATTCGATAATTTCCCATTCACGGGACCATTCTTCGGGTGACGGCCCGGTGTCTACAGGTTGAATTGTTCCCGTTTCAATCATATTTATCCCCGCCTCAAAGAAAAGAGCTGCCAGTCGTGCTCCCACTCCCGGGTCTGCGCCTTGTTTTTTTAATGATTCCGTTTGCCATTTTCCCAACGGGATGAGTTCATCAGGCTTGTCGATGCGAGCTGCATAATCGGGTTCGGCGAAGGCAAGGATGTGTCCGCCGGGTCTCGTTACCCGTTTCATTTCAAGTAAAACCTGAATTGGGTCACGCACCCATAGCAGAAGGTAATGACAATACACAATATCAACTGAATTGTCGAGATAAGGAAGTTGTAACGCGTTCCCTTGTATCAAGGAGGCGGTCGGAACATGGATTCGGCATTGGGCAAGCGCAGCAGGGTCAATATCCAGACCTTGAAGCTGGATGTGGTCAGGTAACTCGGAGAGGATGGCGCCTGTGCCGCATCCAATTTCGAGTACGCGTCGTGCCTCATGCAATCCAACTTTGTGGAAGAGGTAGGCCCGCAGGTCGCGAGACCATTTCGCCTGTTGTGTGTAGCGTGTATGCCAGTTCATTTCCTTACTGCTTTATGAATAGATGGTTTTCCATTCATCCTTAAGGAAATTACCTAACACCTTATTTGCCATCCCTTGCGCAGGTAGGACATCGCCATCCGGTGCGACATACAACCACACTTTGCCAGCACCTTCAGGGTTATCATCTTCCTGCGTTTCATATGCAACCGGGTTATGATCGGAGTAGGGAACCGGCAGGTCAAACTTGAGAGTAAGCCCCAGGGAAGCGGATTTATCACGAAGCGTGTCATATGCTTCGCGCAAAGAATCTTCTGCGACTGTCATTGAGAAATTTTGCACTCCAAGACTTGCAAGCCGCTGCATGGTTACTTCTGAATTTATTACATTCTCATGGTTTACTGTGAGGTGAACCGTTACGAAGATGTCCTCCGGCATGATTAATTCCAGCGCCTTCCACGAGTCATCCATATCGGGTTGGAGAATAAAAAGAATGTGATCGAGCCCGGTTTGCAGGAGCATATCGAGATATTTTTTATCGGCGAGTTTTAATCCGTCGGTGAGAAGTCCACAGACCTGACCGTTCTTTTCCGCTTGAGCGATCAGCATGGGGAGATCCTCTCGCAAAGTGGCTTCCCCACCCGTGAATGTGATGTGAGGGATGCCGACCTGCCAGGCTTTATCAATGATCGCTTTCCATTCATCGGTGGTCAACTCGCGGTCAACACGTTTAGAGGGTGCGTATTCTGCCTGAGTATTTGCGGGCAGGCGATAGGTCAGCGCGCAATCGAGGCGAAGCGGAGCGGTGAGATCGGCTGAATGAGGGGCGGCTCGCGTGAAGTCAAGAAAAGAGAAGGGGTCAAGGTCCGGGGTTGATATCAAGGTTTGAATTCGATCCACGAAATCGTTGTAGTCTTCGAGCGCCATCCCTTTACTGACCCGATAGCGTGCCGCGATCTGTTTTGCCGCTTCTTCGGGCTGGCTGCCCTTGACGAAATGGAATGCGTATTCAGCCGCGGTAGGATTCAATTGCAAAACTGTGGACGCGTTCACGATCAACACACCTGCGCCATTACTTTGCAGACGCAGGTGGAGACGAAACGGATTATTATCCTGTATGGCCTGCAGATGGTATGTGCCAACGGGCAGGAATTCGATCTTTGAGTAACGGTCGGCCAGGCGATTGAATATTTTCATATTTACTCCAAACACTCTTCGTATATACGCATATGCTCAGGTCAGTTCAGAACCGATAGCGAAACAAGTTCATGATTCACGCCGTATTTTTCGCGATGACTTTCAAAATTAAGCGGGCATCCGCCCCCGCATTCGGCAACGATCGAACAGTCATTGCACATATTCGGTAAACCGCGTCGTTCGCGCAGACGAACAGAGAGTTCGTGGTTCCAGATCGAATCCCATGAATCGGCAAGCATATTCCCAAGCGGATGGTAGTATGACTGACATGGTAATACGTTCCCGTTCGATTCAATGCACATGCTGTAAAGCGCGGCGGTGCAGCCTTTTACGCCAAGCTGGTTCGTGGTGGGATCGAATTGACAATATTGCGTGGGTGTGTACCAGACGAGTCTTTGCCCACGCTCGTTGGTTTTACGCGTGGCGATGGCAAGGATGGATTGCAGTTCGCTTTCGCGCAGACCCGTACCCACTGTCAGCCCATGACCGGAATAAATAAGCGCATTCAGTCCAATGGTGGAAACGCCCATGTTTGCAAGAAAATCCAATGTATCAGGAATTGTATGAGCGTTGGTGCGAAGCATGGTGGTGTTCGTCATGACATACAAATGGCTTTGTAATGTGTTCTGAAGTCCGGCGATAGTTTGCCTGAATGCGCCTTTGGCCTGCATCATCTCATCGTGGATCTTTTCATCATAAGACTCAACGGTAATTTGCACATGATCAAGTCCGGCTTCGACGAGTTTTTGCACATACATTTCATCGGACAGTCGTCGGGCGTTCGTGTTCAGTCCCGTGATCTGTCCATTGGATTCCGCGTGTTTGATCAACTCGGGCAGATCGTTTCGAAGTGTGGCTTCGCCGCCCGTGAAGACAATATGCGGAACGCCCAAGCTCCAGAGCTTGTCAAGGATCTTGAACCATTGTTCTGTGCTGAGTTCGGGAAAGTTTCGTTCCCGGGCGTTGTAGCAATGTGCGCAGTCATTATTACAGCGATAGGTGACTGCCAGATCCATTCTATATGGGGCAGAGGGGCGCACACTGAAGGGCATGAGCGATTCAAGTTCGATTTCATGGACAGGGCAGGCCCCATCCGGGCGGATCAATTCTTCGAATTGAAATATGAAGGAGGAATGATCCTCCCGGGCTTGCAGCCTTGAAACAGAATAGCGGGATGTGAGAGCCCGTATTCTTTCGCCTTCTGTCTTCCCTTCAAGGGTCAACCACGCCATGTATGTTGCCGTTGGATTCAAATGCATGACACGATTTGCATTGACGATCAGCGTGCCATGCCCATCAGCATCGATGCGCAAATGGATGCGAGACTTTTCAAAATCAGTTTCGCGTGTGTAATGATGGAGTCCCACTGAAGGAACACCAACCAGGGAGGAGGGGTGAAATACACTTTTCACTATCTTCCTCCGCCCGCACAGGCACAAGCACAGCCGGCACAGGCACAGGCACAAGCGCAGGAACGACCACCTCCACTGCTGCGGCCGCCACGAGAACCATTGGAGGATTGCTTGGGAGGAGGATTGGTCACATTCGTCACACGGCTGGTAAAGTCTGTGACGTTGCCGATGACTTTCTGCGAGAAGGTTTGTACGCCAACGGCAACAGAAGAAGCGAAATCAGAGCCGGGTAAACGCGGGACTGAAGGTAAAGATGTTGAGGATGAAGGTAAACCTCCCGAAACGGAAGCAGGCCTCGAGTAGGTTGGATCGTAGCGTCCCCACCAAGTGGGAATAAAAACTGGACCTCGAAATACACGCCGCGTGCGGTCGTCATAATCCCTGTCCAGCATGGTCCATTCGAGATTCTGCTCGAAAAATTGCCCCTGCACATCTGGCGTATCCGCCTGCTCTACCTGCTGCCATGCCTTCTGCATGATGTTCTTGTAGTAGTCGATCGTTTCAAGGCGGCTGAAGCCTTTCATTTTTTCAGAAACGGAGCGAACTAATTTAACGGTCATCTCTTGTAATAAATTTTTACGGTTCTTCGTTTTATCTTCTTTGAAAGCCGCCAGAAAATTCACTTCATATTCATGCAAACCGTCGGGCAGTGAAGGGGAAACTTCCACTTTTAACGGGTCGCGCGAGACCACTTGTGCAGCTTCTTTTTTGATCACTCCGAACAGGATCATGGTCATTACCTTATCCAGGGATTCTCCCATGAGAATTGCGGCTTCGACTGCGGTAAGTCCACGCTTAATCCCGTGCCCTTCAATGGAAATTCGCGGCGTCATGTATTGAAGTTTGCGGCGATTGCCCGCGATCATTGTAAGTAATGGAATGCCGAGGAATATGAAACCAAAGAAACCAATACACAGGATGAAGAAGATGGTATCCGACGATACATTCGGAACCTTTTCTGTAACAATGCTGTCTGCGGGGACATAACTTTGGGGGAATGAGGCGCCAAATTTGTATTGTGTTTTCCCGTTTGCGCCGGGGTTGCGCCATGTATATGTTATACGTCCCTGCGAATCAAACGCAGTTGCTGGTTCAGATGGAAAACCGGTCGGCGCGGAATGCCACCTTGGTTCCTCGGGGTTTACCAGTGGCGGCAGATGATAGATTACTGTGATATCCGTGTTCCCGGTGATCACATTGCTTTGAAAATACAGCGGGGCAAACACCGCGCTGGCATAATTTTCATCCTGTTCATCCTTATATAAAACCTGCGAAATGCTTCCAACGGAGACTTGAATTGTCCCCGTTTGCCCGGGCAGAATGGCATACGGACCCATTTCTACAGCAAAGCCTTCCCCGCCCGTACCTTGATAATCTTTGGAGATCGAGAGGGGATTGCCATTGATGCTGGACTGGATGCTGTTGAAATCGAAATTACCGTTGGGCATACCTACATCCACAAACTCAATGGCATGCCCGCCGGGTTGTGTCGTGAACGTAAGCAGATAATCCAGGGCCATCGTCCCATCTGAGTTCCAGTAAACGTTGACGATCTCCTTATCGAGACTAAAGTAATAGTCTTGTGCGGAAACGCTGATCGTCAAACTGAAGGCAAGTAACAAGGCGAGAAACAGGGCTATTCTTCGTTTCATAAGATAACCTTTCTTCGTTCAAACGTTCTTTACCATTTCGGTTCTTCAGTAAGTTGATACGTCGTGCCGCAAAAGGGACATTCAACGGTGGGTGCGCCAGCCAGCATTTTGATGTTGTCGGCTTTCAATGCGCCTCCGCAGTTCTTGCAGTTCATGGATTCGATCTTTGTTTGTGCGGGGAGATCAACATTGAGAGTAACATTTGTTTCCCCTGCCGCCTGTGGTTTGCGGCTTGCGAACCAGATCAGGCCGAATCCGAACAGCACACTGAGCAACCCGCCGCATACCCATGTCCAACCGCCGCCCTGATTTCCTCCTGCGCCCCAAATGAACAATACACCGAAGAAGATCAGGATCGCAGCCGCAATATTCCCAATGGTTTTCATAATCAGCCTCCTGCCAGTATTTGCAAGGAGTCTAATCCTTTTGTTGAAATAAGACAATTGACATTCATCTTGAAATCCTCTTTATTTCACAGGATCAATTCAACCTCACTTCATAACCCTGGTTCGTCAAGCATGTGAGGCGGGGTTTCACCTTGTCGAAACGTTTATACCTCAAGATATTGAAAGTGTCCAAAATCCAACTTCTGGTTAACGTAAATTGCCTAACAAAAAATTCTTGCTCAAGCCGCCGTCCTCGGCGGCGAGGACGCCGTCGAGAGCATAAACTTGTAAAGCAATTACGGTGAACCTGAATAACATTGTGAGTTAAAATCAAGTAATATTACATTGATGCAAAAAATTTGGAATGAGAGAAGATTATGAAATCCTACCGCAAAGAACTTTGGTTCAACCTCCCCGCCCGACGCGGATTCGTAAACATTACATCACAAGTGGAGGAATGTTTGCGCGAAAGCGGCCTTCGAGAAGGGTTTTGCCTTGTGAATGCAATGCACATCACTGCCTCTGTTTTTATCAACGATGATGAAAGTGGACTTCATCACGATTATGAAAAATGGCTCGAGAAACTTGCCCCGCATGAACCTGTCAGTCAATACCGCCACAATGACACGGGGGAAGATAATGCCGACGCACATATGAAACGCCAGATCATGGGGCGTGAAGTGGTTGTGGCTATCACAAATGGCCAACTTGATTTTGGGACGTGGGAGCAGATCTTCTACGGCGAATTTGATGGAAGAAGAAAAAAAAGAGTGTTGGTGAAAATTATCGGTGAATAAAGCAAAGTGACAGTCACCTTCGCGAAGCGGGCGACTGTCACTTATATCAAAAGGAGCATGCCATGCGCTTACAAAATAAAACCATCGCGATCCTGATCGCTGAGGGCGTGGAAGACCTCGAATACTATGTGCCCTTGATGCGCTTACAAGAGGAAGGCGCGAAAGTTCTATCTGCAGGGCTGGATCTGAAACCCCTCAAAGGTAAAAACGGCCTGGTTATCACACCCGATGTCATCATTGAATCGCTCAAAGCGAACGAACTTTATGCGCTCATCCTTCCCGGCGGTTGGGCGCCAGATAAATTAAGAAGACATGAAGCTGTGAATAATCTAGTCCACGAGATGGATGAAGCAAAAAAAATTATCGGCATTATTTGTCACGGCGGCTCGATTGCCATCTCGGCGGGCATCATCAAAAAAGGTCAGCGCGCAACTGGGTCACTGGGTATCAAGGATGATCTTGTCAACGCGGGCGCGGTCTGGGTGGATGAAGCTGCCTTTCATGAGGGCAACCAGGTTTGGGGGCGGGTGGTGGCGGATATCCCTGATTTTAATCACGAGTTGATGAAGGCACTGATAAAGGATGAAGGATGAATTATGAAGGATGAATCAGCGGGGGATGTTTCATAGATGAAGGTACAGGGATTTCCAAAAGCTGCAGAATAGTGGGCGCGATCTTCAACTGGGAGATGATCTCACCCGTATCGCCTCTTCCCTTAACGTTGGGCTGGATCATGAATAAGGGAACTTCGCGCTGTTCGGGTGTGGTTCCGCCGTGCGCGCCATCCTTGTTGATGCCATGATCGCCAGTGACAAAAATTGTGTAGCCGCGTTCCTTCCACTCAATGATGAGAGGCGCCAGCCAGGCATCCTGTTGAATGGCGTGATTACGATATTCTTTTGAGTCAGAGCCGAATGTTTCGCCGTGATAATCCATGCCCATGGGATGAAGCAAAAGATAATCGGGGGAAAATCTACGCACAAGGAATGCCGCGCTCATGAATAACTCGATGTCAGGATATTCGTCCTGCGTATAAAAACGCCCATGCTGAATGGTGAGGTTTTCGTTATCCACTTCCTTATCTTCGATGCGATCATACGGCGCGCGGTTGTATAACTCTGAAACCCAGTAATATGCCGCCGCGGCAGTGACCTTGCCTGCTTCCTTCACAGACTGAAAGATATTCGGCTTATTCGAGAGGCGCACGATTGAATTCGCAACAATGCCATGCTGGCTGGATGGCAGGCCTGTGTGAATGGTCTCGTACATGGGACGCGACATGCTCGGCAGTTCACCCACTATTTTATAAAGGCTGGCAAGTTTTGATTCCACAAGATGACCGAGAAAACCCATGTTGGCTTTGGCAACGTCATAGCGCAGGGCATCTGACAGAACAAGAATAACTTTGCTCATCCATATCTCCTCAATCAAAAACGGTTCGAGGTATCCAACACCACGAACCGTTTTCAGGGTTGATTATCTGCTATTCATCCAATACCAGCACAGCTTCCTTCGAACAGGTAACCTGATCCTTGTCGCCGATCTTCGGCAATTCAAGGAAGGGGTTGTTGAAAGTGTCCATGTAAAATTTTGCTTTGCCAATCGTCACCTGAATACGGACTATGGACCCGAGGAAAGTGATATTCTCAATCGTGCAATCCACTACATTGGCTTTCTTCTGCTCAGACGCAAAACCCAAGCGTTCAGGGCGAATGGCAACGCGGACTTTATCGCCTTTCTTTCTTTCCTTCAAATCCACGGCGGATTCAAATTGCACGCCACCAATGGAAATGAGGCCGTTGGCAGGGTCAACCACTTCAGCGGAGGCATTGTTTAATGTGCCCACAAAGTTGGCAGAGAATACGGTGGTTGGGAAGTTGTATATTTCAAAAGGAGTACCAACCTGTTCCATTTCGCCCTTGTTCATTACCACAATGCGATCTGATAAAGACAAGGCTTCCTCTTGATCATGCGTAACATAAATGGCGGTGATGCCCAGTTTTTGTTGAATACTGCGGATTTCTGCGCGCAACGCAACGCGAATCTTCGCATCAAGCGCGGAGAGCGGCTCATCGAGAAGCAAAACTTCGGGTCGAATTGCCAAAGCGCGGGCGAGAGCGACGCGCTGCATCTGTCCGCCGGAGAGTTGATATGGATAGCTGTTCGCTTTCTCTTCCATGTGAATAATTGAGAGCATCTCAGCCACACGATCTTTGACCTCGGATTCTTTTTCCTTGCGAACGCGCAAACCAAAACCGATATTCTGTGAGACGGTCATATTGGGGAAGAGCGCATACGATTGGAAGACCATGCCAACATTACGCTGGTTCGGGGCTTTGTTCGTAATGTCCATGTCATTGATGGTGATTACGCCAGAAGATGGGATTTCAAACCCCGCGATAATGCGCAGAGTGGTTGTTTTGCCGCAGCCTGACGGTCCAAGAAAGGAAACGAACTCGCCTTTTTTTACTTCAAGGTCGAAATCGCGAACAGCGGTGAAGTCTCCAAAGTGTTTTGAAATGTTCTTAAGCGCAAGATGTGTCATGTCTATTCTCCGTCGAAGGTTTAGTGAGCGCCGGCAGCCTGCTCCTGGCTGCCAGTTACAAGTTGGATCAAACCCATAACCAGCCATGTGAGCAGAAAACTCACAAATGATAAAGCGGCAGGTTCGTACGCGCGGTGTTGTCCCAGCAGGAACAGGTAGGGACCAAAAGCGCTCACGCCTAAAAATGAAGCCAGCACAACCTCGCCCACCACAATGGCAAAGGTGAGCAGCGCGCCGCTCAATAAAGCCGATCGAATGTTTGGCAGGATGATACGAGTGATGATGATAAACCAATTCGCGCCCAGGCTTTGCGCCGCCTCGGTCAGTGTGCGAACATCCACAGTCCTCATGCCAGTGTCCACAGAACGATACATATAGGGCATGGAAAGTACCATGTAGCCTGCCACGATCAAAATATTCGTGCCCATTTTAAAATTTGTAAGAGGCTGCAAGATTACGATATCGGTGAAAGGCACGGTAAACGGTTGACTGTAAATGCGGATCAAACCAAAGACCAGGATGATTGCCGGAACAACAAACGGCATTAATGTAATGAATTCGACGATGCGGCGCGCCTGGGGCAGGCGCAATCTGATCCAATAAGCGGTTGGCACAATTAAAATAATGCTTATTAGAATGGTTGTGAGGGCCAGCATGTTTGAATACATGAAACTATTCCAAAATCTCTGATCCTCAAACGCTCTTTGGTAAGCCTTGAGAGGATACTGCGGATCCCAGCTCAGTGAAAATTCAAAGGTTGCGAGCAAAGGCAAAATAAAATAGAGGGCGCCTGTCATGAACCAGAGCCAACTCCAAAATGGGAATCTGCGAAGCCGGGTTATGAAGGTCATTTTAACCACCTCTCTGTTTTCGATTGAAGCCAGGAATAGCCCGCCAGTGAGATTGCCATGATAACAACCATTCCAATTGCCATGGCGTATCCGAGACCAGGATTATACAAAACATCGCCGCGAATTTGGGCGCCGATTTGAATCGTTATTATTCCAATCCTGCCGCCCGTCAACGCATAAGCAGTGGCATAGGCGCCAAAAGCGTTTCCAAACAAAAGGATCATCGTGCCTAGAATGGAAGGAAGCAAGACAGGCAAGGCAACCTTAAGCCAATATTGTGTGGTATTTGCGCCCAGGTTTTCAGCGGCTTCGCGCCATTCCTTTTTCAATCCATCCAGGGCAGGCGCCATAATCAGCACCATCAACGGGAATTGAAAATACATATAGACCAGGCTTAACCCCATAAAACTGTATAAATTAAAGCCCGCGTCATAAATACCTATATTAAATACTTCCTTTAAGATTTGGGTAACAAACCCTTGCCGTCCAATGGTTGCAACAAACGCAAAAGCCAGCGGCACGCCTGCAAAGTTGGAAGCAACCCCGGAAAAAGTGATCAAAACGGAACGCAGGGGCTTTGGCAAACCGCCCACCGTTACGGAATATGCAAGTAAAAAGCCCAGAATGCCGCCGCCCAGCGCGGTCACTGCGCTAATTTGAATACTGAGTTTATAGGCATTTACAATAAATGGCTCTGAGAATAATTGAATGATGTTATTCAACGTAAAGGAACCGTCCGGGGCTGAAAAGCTCGCCGTAAATAAACGCAAAGACGGCAAAAAGAGAAAAAGGATTGCAAACAGGAAAAAAGGCGCCACCCCGAGCCATGTCTTCCAATTTGTGGTTACCGCGATTCTATTTTGGGGATTAACAGTGGTCTGTGCCATGGCCTAATATCCTCACAACCAGCCTTGCTGTGGCGAGACCCCGCCAAACGGCAGGGTCTCGCATTCATCATCAAATATCTTGCTTACGGAGCTTTTTGAATATCAGCGCCGACAGCCGCATCCCAATTCTTGGTGATCAATTCTTTTGCAACATTGAGTTGATCAAGAGTTGGGAAGACAGCACCGGAGACATCGGGCAGCTTGGCGAGCAAGTCGGCAGGGATAACGCCGCGCGCGCGCAGATCAGCTTCACGGATCGGGTGGCAATAACCTTCCATCCATAAAAGCTGGCCCTCGTCTGAATAGAGGAATTCCATCCATAACTTGGCGGCATTGGGGTGCGGAGCGTAAGCGCTGATTGCCTGAACATACACGCCAGCAAAGCGACCCGACTTGGGAATCACCACGGTTGCCTTGGGATTGCCTTCAAAAGTGTCAACGGCGGCAAGCGCGTTATAGTCCCAAGTAATGCGAACCGGAATTTCACCGCTTGCAACCAAACCATTGTTGGCAATCAAAGGAATGAGATTTCCAGCCGCATTCAATTGAGCAAAGAAATCCAAACCAGGCTGGGCATTGTCAAGTGTACCGCCATTGGCAAGCGCAGCAGCAAATACTGACTGGATGGCTTGATTGGAAGCGCGGGGATCGCCGGAGAGCGCAATCTGGCCCTTGTACTTGGGGTCAAGCAAGTCAGCCCAATCCTGCGGAACATCAGGCTGAACGTCCGTGTTCACAAGGAAAGCCAACACACCATAGTAGTCGCCATACCAATAGCCTTCGGCATCCTTGGCATCATCAGGAATGCTATCCCAAGTGGAGACCTTATAAGGCTGGATCAATCCTTCTGCCTTGGATGATGAGCCGAATGCGAAACCAACATCAATGACATCAGGAGCCTGGGGACCTTTGTTGTCCTTGTTGGCTTTGATGGCTTCAATTTCGTCGGCGGAACCGGCATCCGGGTTTAACTCATTGACTTCAATACCAGGATATTTGGCTTTGAAGGCCTCAATAACACCACCGTAATTGCACCAGTCATGCGGCAAAGCGATGGTGGTCAGCATACCTTCAGCCTCTGCTGCGGCAACCAATTCAGCCATCGGGTCTACGACAGGGGCTTCGGTAGCGGCAGGCGCTTCAGTAGCGGCAGGGGCTTCAGTGGCGGCAGGGGCTTCAGTGGCAGCGCCGCCACAGGCAGACAACAAGGTCGCTACAATTACGAACAGGGCGAGCAATTGATAATTAAGTTTTTTAGTATGCATTCTCTCTATCTCCTATATAATTTTTGATTGATTGGACGAATAGAACACTTTCGATGAATCTCTTCCCGGCACCTCCAATTGGTTAATAAACTGTACCATTTTAGCATTATCAATACTCAAAGTCAATTGAGATTTTGAATATATTGATCAACATAAAATCCTGCATTCACGAACGTCCCATCACTTGTACGATAAACCAGTAAATTCCTGCCGAGATCAACCCGCTGACTGGAATTGTCACAACCCAGGCAGTCAGGATATCACTGACTACACTCCAGCGCACTTTGCCGAAGCGCTCCGAAGAACCCACCCCAACAATTGCAGAACTCACAACCTGCGTGGTGCTGACCGGCGCGCCGCCAAAAGAGGCCGCAAGAATCACAAAAGCGGAGGTCAACTGGGTGGCGAAGCTATGCACCGGGCGGATCTTATAGAACTTACCGCCCAAAGTGCGAATCAACCTCCAGCCGCCCAGAGCAGTTCCCAGGGCCATGATCGAAGCGCTCACAACAATCACCCATAGTGGGACAACAAATTGACCGATCACACCACCGATCAATAAACTAAGCGTAATGATACCCATTGTTTTCTGCGCATCGTTCGTGCCATGGCTTAAAGCCAGTCCAACAGCAGTAAAAAACTGGGCGCGCTTAAAAAATTGGTTGATATTCGGAGAGGCGTGACGCACAAGGAAATAGATCAAACGTAATACCAAAAATCCCACCGCAAAACCCGCCAATGGCGATAAGAACAAACCGATCAGAACCTTGTATATTCCACGAAGATTGATCGCTCCAATGCCCGCCGTAAAGGCAACCACACCGATCAAGCCGCCGATCAACGCGTGGGATGAACTGCTGGGTATGCCCATAAACCAGGTGACCAGGTTCCAAATAATGGCGGCCAATAAACAGGCAACGAGCGCGTCCAGTGTCAACAAACGCGCATCGACAATGTCGCTGCCGACTGTTTTCGCCACAGTCACCCCAAAGAGAAAGGGACCCAGGAATTCGGCCACGGCAGTTATACCCAGGGCAGTCTGTGGACGGAATGCCCGCGAGGAGATCATGGTTGCCACGATATTGCTTGAATCGCGCATGCCATTGATGAACTCGAAAACCAACGCCAGAATAATAACAAAGATCAGTTGATTGGACATTAACACCTGGTTAAGTTCTCTTTACAACGATATCGGCGATCGTATTCGCGGCTTCGTCCCCGCGATCTGCGGCGTTTGACAAATGACGATACACCTCGCGCATCTTCAACATTTCAACAACGTGATGAATATCCTCAGGCCCGCTGAACAAATCTGCGACGGCTTCGCGATACACGGCTTCCACGCGGTTCTCCAGGGCCTTTGCGCGCTGGGCGTGGTCTGTGGCGACATTCGGGTGATTGGGTAGGCGTTGAACTGCATGCCAGATCTCATAGGCAGCGTCTTTCAGCAAGTTCGCCATCCGCAGCATGAACGGTGTGGATTTGACATTGAGGATGACCATCTCCATCACGGTGCTATCCGCATAATCCACAACATCGTCAATGGAACGCGACAGGGAAAAGATATCTTCGCGGTCAAAGGGTGTGACAAAGGTGCGGTTCAATTCGTCAATCAGGATGCGGCGCACTTCATCCGCTTCCTTTTCCATGATCGAAAGTTGTTCGGCGACATCTGAATCGCCCGTCTCCAAATATTTAACCAATAGTCTTAATGATTCATAGGTAATGGAGGCCTGCTGTTCGATCAACTTCTGAAAGACATTTTCTTTGCGTTTAAATAATCTCAACATAAAATCTCCTGTGTCATTGCGAGGAGCGCTCTTGCTCTTCGCAATGACACAATTTTCAATACGGCGACGGCAAGTGTCGCCCTCGCAGCATTTGCACTTGCACGCATGGATGAGTGGTACATGAACCTATTCAATTGGCAACAACTCCCCTGCAACCATTCCTGGGAATTCAGCGCGAAGTTTCACCTCAACCTCAGGAGAAAGCAAAGAAACTGTGTTACTCGCCATGATCTCCTTCACACGTTTCATCGCGCGTGCTTGAATATCAGTAGAGCCTTTCTTTACCCAAATCGTACGCACATCTCGGTCTGCAAGTTTGGTCATCACGGCTTCGGTCTTCATGCGGGCAATGGTATGCTTGGCGACAATGTACGAACCTCCCGGCCCAACCTGCTTAATTAAATCGAGCGCCAAGTCTTCCTCATTGAAAGATATGCCGCGCTTGACGCGTTTCATCATTTGCGCAACCTCATCATCGATCACGGCTTTTGCAAAATCAAAAGTTTTCAACGCATCGATCAATCCGCCAATATTGAACATATCCATGCCGCCCACCACTCCGCCCATTGCAGACATGCCTGTTTCATAACCTGACTGCGCATCGTTTACTTTGGCGTTTGTCAAACCAATATAGCCTCCGCAGGGCACATTGTAAAAACGAGCCATTTGCGCGAAAGCCATGTGCAACATGCCACATTCAATTGCACCAGAAGTGTACGCTCCCGAACGCATATCTGCAACTGTGGCAAGCGTGGCATAGATCGTGGGTGTGCCTTCCTTCACCATTTGCATCAAAGTTGCCGTGGCGAGAAATTCAGCATTACCTTGTGCCAGCGTGCCAGCCATGGACATGGGTGAAGTCAGCCCTGCATTTGGCACAATGGTTGGGTAAACTGGCAGTCCCTCCCTGGCAAAATAAATCACATTTTCAGTGGAAAGATTGTCCATGGAAAGCGGCGAAACAGTGGGGCAGTAATGATGCGTCAGAAAAGGATGTTCTTTATAAGCTTCCTCCCCGCCCGCCACCATGTAAGCCATTTTCATAATATTCATTGTATCTTTGTGGTCTGTAGTGGTGACACGGATCGGTTTGAGGCAATACTTAAGAGCCGGATACAGCCTCGAGATTGTGAATTGATCCGCTGGCGCATCATCTGCCAAAGTGGAAATGGAGAACATATCATAGCCGGGCAGTTCATTGATGAGATGTGCGATGCGCGCGATATCGCCAGACTCTGCGCGTCTTTCCTGACCTGTGACAGGGTCAATAATATCTGGAGCAGAACTTGCCGTTACAATAACGGGGCTATCCCGAGGGATCGTTTTGTCAAACTTAGGATCGCGCGCGTAAAATGTGAAGGTCGGCGGGCACATTTTGCGATATTTTTCAACGACCTCCCGCGGAAATTTGACACGCTCGACACCCGCAGGGACAGTGCAACCGTGCTTTGCAAAAGTATCACGCGCGGGTTCATAACGAACCTTCAAACCAACTTCTTCAAGGATCTCAAGCGCGGCATCGTGGACTCGCTGTACCTGCTCTTGGGTCAATAGTGTTGCATAGGACATGGGTTTATTCCTTCCAATAAATTTTTTGCCGAAACTGCAAGTCCCGATACGCCCTGCGAAAAACATACGGGGCTGCTCGATCCTCCAACAAGATAAAACAACTGACCCCTATCAAACTACTTAACCATCCAACCATCCAACGAATACACTATCCAACCAGCGATTTCTTGATCTTTCTTCTTTGCTGAGGTTTCTTTTTTTTCAAAAGTTTCTCTGCAAACTTTCTTCCTTCTTTTGCCAGCTTCCTGCCTTCTTTCACGAGCGGATTATCCGCAAACATATCTTCCTGCGGCAGGCGCAGTAATTTCTTGATTGTATGGAACTGGTCGTCACGGTAGACCATGTGTTGCACACGCAGCCTGCCGGCCAAGGCCTTGATCTCCTTCACCGGGAACATCTCCAAACCCGGATGGGTTACCTTCAATGAAGCGGCGGCAATTGCAAAGCGAACGGATTCTTCCAGCCTCCAGCCTTTGAGATAGCCATAGATAAAACCAGACGAAAAAGTTGCGCCCGCGCCGGAACCATCCACTGCTTTCACTTTGGGCGCAAAAACCCTGACAATCTTATCACCTTGCACCACCAAACAGCCCTGACTCGCCATGGTAATAATGGCGGTCTTGATGCCAGCCTTGAATAATTTTCTAGCCACAGAAAGCATGGCCTGTTTTTTACCGATCTGTGCCGCGTCTGTCACGGCCTGGCAAATCGTGGCACGGCTGGCATACTTTTTCAATATCTCAGGGTCTTTATGTCCATGCTCCAAATTGAGGAACACAGGCACGTTCGCGCGATTGGCTTCATCCATCGCACGGACAATGGGATCGCCGTCATACCAATCCACGTAAAGCAATTTGGATTTCTTGATCAGCGAAAGATCAGCAGAATCAAGAGTACTTAATATTTCAGGCGAACGCTGCCAGAAATATGTGCGCGCTCCTTTTTTATCAGACACGTTCACTTCGATAGGTGTCTTATATTTTTTAGTAAAACGCACCTTACCCAGCACGCCCCAATCTTTTAATTTGCGCGCTACCTCATGACCCAACAAATCATCACCGACAGACGTGCCGATCATGGCGGTTGGCACACCCCATTGACGAAGCGCGCAGGCGATGATCGCCGCATCGTCATAAACATATTCACTGACCTGATGAACAATTGCGCCTGTATTGTGTTTGGGCAAGCGGTCCAACGCCATGATATAGACGGGTGTCAACATGCCGAAGCCGATGTATGCGGGAGGAGTTGATTTTGTATTAGACATTTAATATAAACCCGTCATTGCGAGGGAGCTCTTGTTCTTCGCCCGAAGCGTCGCCGTGGCGCCGTGGCGACACAATCTCCATTAACTGGGGATTGCTTCCTTCGACAGGCTCAGGACAGGCGTCGGGAAGAATACCCTCCTCGCAATGACGACTAGGTACGCGCCCGCTCGCCTTTGGGATCGAATAATACAGACGCCGTCACTTCCGCTTCGCGGCGACCCTCGATCAGGTCCACGCTGAAGCGATTGCCTTGCTTGGCTAATTCAGTTGGGAGATAAGTATACATGATGTTCTTCTTCACTGTGAAGCCATAACCGCCGCTGCGAACGCGGGTCAAAACTTTCCCTTCGTGATAAACCGCTTCGCCTCCATAGATTTGAGTGAAGTCATCGCCATCAGTCAAGACAAGCGTGCAGAGTTTGCGTTTGACCCCTTCGGCTTTTTGTTTGACCAAAGCGTCGTGCCCGATGAAAACTTGTGGTGAGCCTGCCGAACCATCCCCTTTATCGAGATGGACACAGAACCCAAGACCTGCCTCATAAGGAGTTTCAGAAGGCGTTATATCGGCGGTGAAATAACGATAGCCTTTTTCAAGGCGAAGCGAATCCAACACTTTGTAACCACCCACTTCAAGACCGAATTCCCTGCCAGATTCGATAAGCATATCCCAAACCATCGTGGCTTTGTTATTGGGGATATAAAGTTCCCAGCCAAGCTCGCCAGCGTAACTGACTCTCTGGGCGTATACTTTCGCACCATTGATGCGGATCAACTTGGTGGTCAAGTAAGGATGCGCCGCATTTGAGACATCATCGCTTGTAATCTTCTCCAACACTGCGCGAGCTTTGGGTCCCCACAACGCGAGACAGGCATAATCCTGTGTAATATCGCAAATGGAGACTTCACCATCTTTTTCATCCACATGCATTTGAATCCGCGCGAGGTCGTTGGCAATAAAACCCGAACCTGTGATCACCCAGAAATAATCCTCCCCTAAACGAGTAACAGTTAAATCAGATTCGATTCCGCCGCGCGCGTTCAGGAATTGAGTGTAAATTGCGCTGCCAACTGGTTTATTGATGTCGCTGTCGGTTAGCCTTTGCAACAAAGGTAATGCGCCTTTGCCTTTCACTTCAATTTTTCCAAATGAAGTGAGATCAAACAATGCAACTCTTTCACGTGTGGCTTTATGTTCCTCGCCCACGCGCTCAAAGAATGGCGGTTTGCTCCAGCCGAATTGACGCTGGTCTTCGCCCATACGCCTGGATGGTTTGCCCGGCTGGAAATAGTTCACGCGTTCCCAGCCAAACTTTTCGCCGAACACTGCGCCAAGTTCAAGCAAGCGATGATGCACAGGGCTTACACGATGAGGTCTCCCCCATTCATGTTCGTCGTGCGGAAAGCGCAAGCGATAATAATACTTCACACATTCGCGCGTCCGCTCCGCCGCGTAGACAGGGTCTGAATAATAATTTCCAAAGCGTGTGGCGCGGTAGGCATAGACATCCATCGGCGCTTCACCGTCAATGATCCATTCCGCCATCAACTTGCCAATGCCGCCCGCGCCGCCGTATCCATTCAACGACATGCCCGCCGCCATCCAAAATCCGCGCACACCTGCCATCGGTCCGAGCAAAGGTTGGCAGTCAGGCGTGTACGCACCAGGATGACACACCAGCGTGATGATTCCTGCCTTATCCAAAAACGGCAAACGTCTGATCGCGCCTTCAAGCAGCATTTCAAATTGATCAAAGTTCGAGGGCAGCGTCGCGCCTCCGTGCTCCCACGGCACACCATCAATCCAGCGCGCAATCGGCGAAGGCTCATAGCCGCCAATCACAAGTCCGCCCTGCTCCTGGCGCATGTAAACCAGATTATCGGGGTCGCGCAAACACGGCGTATCATGCGTGAACTCATGTCCGGGCACGGCTTTCAACGCGATGTGTTGATGATCCACTGGAGTGGTTGGGATGTGAAGTCCCGCCATCGCGGCGATTCGCGGCGCCCACAATCCTGCCGCGTTGATGACGATCTCGCATCTTATCTCGCCCTTATCTGTTACTACTCGCTCGATATTTCCCTGCGCCGAAACTTTGATCCCCATCACGCGCGTATTCGTATAAATTGTTACACCCAGGTCTTTGGCAAACTTTGCCATCGAAGTTGTCGTTATGTACGGGTCAAGTTGTCCGTCACGCGGGAGATAAATACCGCCGTACAAATCCTTTTTGGAAATCTGCGGCATGACCTTCAACGCTTCATCAGGCGAGATGACATCCACTTCGAGTCCCAACGCCTTTGCGCGACTCACGCTTCTTTCCAACTCTTTGAGCTGTTCCCTGCTCGACGCGACTCTCAAACTCCCGACATGATCGAACAAACCGAGTTCAGAATACAACTCAATGCTATACATGCGGAACTTGAGCATGGCTTGTGACGTGGCAAATTGGGTCACGAGTCCAGCCGCGTGAGAGGACTCTCCGCTGGCAATCTCGCCTTTCTCCAGAATCACAACATCCTTGCGACCATACTTCGCAAGATGATAGGCGATCTGCGCGCCGTAAATCCCACCGCCGATGATGACAATTTGTGCTTGATCTTTCATGGTTCTCCTTATAGAAGTACACAGGTATACATGTACACAGGTACACAAAGTTGACTTGTTTACATGTCTACGTGTCTACGTGTTTACTTGTGTACGTGTCTACTTACCTACATCATCTACTTCTTCATCCAAATTCACTTCATAATCCGCTTGATCTTCACGCACCTTCTTATCGCCATACTCTTGTGCGCCCGCGCGCTGGCGGCGGACATAAGACATAAAACCATTGAGCGCCTGCTCCGCCTGACGAATCAACTTGTAAAGTGACTCAAATTCTTGTTGGGCAATGTAATCCAAAACGCGGGAGTCTATCAACCGCGCCAGGGTTTCCATTAACTCGCCGCGAGCGATGGAGTAGTAATGCAGGCTGTCAAGATAATGATAACGTCCATATGCCTCGCCAATATTTCCAGTCGTATTCTTTGATGAGCGGCGAATTTGCGAATACAGGTCGAACTTTTCCTTCGCAGGCAGAGTCTCTGATAATACATGCACCTTCGCCATTACTTCCAACGCAAGTTGATAACATTCCAAATCTTCAAACCCGCGTTTACCCTTTTCTCCTGGCGAAACGTATAACTCTTTTTTCTCACTCATACCTCTCTCCGTGTCTACTTGTTTGCTTGTTTGCTTATTTACCTGTGTACCTGTGTACTTATTTACTTGTGTACCTGTTTACCTGTGTACTTATTTACTTGTGTACCTGTTTACCTGTGTACTTATTTACTTGTGTACCTGTTTACCTGTGTACTACCTCCCTCACCCATCCCTCAAACTCTTTCGAGTCCATCTTCTCCACTGCCCTGCCCCAGCGTTCCTCAGCCCAACCCCAAAAATCAAAATCAATTGTTGAGATGTTCGCCTGAATTGCGGCCCACAATCCCCAGCCCACATCTGACATGATCATGTTCAATTTCATACGTGCAATCATATCGGAAGTCGCTTTACCGAAATACGCCGCACACACTTCGTTGATCTGCTCGTCGTTGAATTGCATTTCCTGACAGGTATTTCCCAACTCAAAGGTCGGGTCGTTGTTGCCGCTGTATTCATAATCAATCAACCATAATTGCTTGCCATCGTCAATATAATTTTCAGCCAATAGGTCATTGTTGCATGGAACTGTGGGCAATGGATTCACTTTCATGGCTTGTTCAATCTGCGCCACAGTGGACATTCTTTCATCGTAGCCATCAGGTACACGGATGTCGCGTTCTTTGCATATCTTGAGATAATACTCCGTGAGGCGAAACATGTTGAAGTCCGAATAGAAGCGGGGACCTTGATTCAGTTTTTTGATCGCCTGCGCCATGCGCGCCGGCATTCCCTTTTCGTTCAAAGCATCCTTCGACATGGTTTTGCCGTTCAGGAATTCGATCACCATCACATTATATTCGGGGATGTGATACAAAACTTTCGGCGCCACACCAGTTTGTGACGCGGCATTGGTATTGTGATATTCGTTGTTTCGGTCAATTGCAAGGAGTTCCGTGCTTTCACCCGGCACACGGACAAAGTATGGCACGCCGTCCACGTTCACTTTGAAGTTGGTATTGGTCAAACCGCCTGAAAGCGGATGAATGGAAACGGTTTTCCCTTTCCAATCTTCAATTTTGGTTACCACTTCTTCGATTACGGACATGCGATCTCCCAAATTGCCTTCGCGCTGAGCGGAGCGTAGCGCAGGGTTTGTGTGATCCTGTGTCCTTCGACTACACCGCACAAAGAACAAGTGCGTGCGGCTCCGCTCACATCGTCCCGATGATCTTGCGGGAGGACAAAGATATTAATATGGTGGTCAGTGTTTATATTAAACACTGACCACCCATAACCTAATCAATCTGAAATTTTTATTCGGGCGGGATTTCCTTGAAGGCATAATCCACGTTGATGCCCCTGGATTTCTGCGTATTCTTGGCTAACATATACCAAATGCCCGAGAAGATCAAAACTCCAAACACAACGCTATACGCCAGTGTACTGGTAAGCCCAAGCTGCGCATAGAGCATGAACATCAGGGTCATTGCGCCGCCAAGAATGAAACCGATCACACCGAGGATGGTGACCAACGGAGTGTTGCCAACTTTGTATTTTGCGCCCGGGGACGATTCGTACACATCCTTTGCGCGGTAAGGCAATAATGCGCCCGCCAAACAGGTAATTACGAATACATAACCGCAGGCAAAGGTGACGCCAAGCGTCAGCGCGACCCAGTTTGAGTTAAGGTTGTACAACAGAATGACGGGGATGCTGGCAAGGAAATATGCCCAGTGGGCGTTGACCGGTGTATGCCGTTTCTCGTCCACTTTGCTGACCCATTCGGGAAGCAAACGATCAAGCGACATGGCGACCATGACGCGCGTCATACCGATATAGCAGTTATGCACGATCTGATGCGAGTTGAGGATGTAGCCCAGGCCAATGATGATCACAACCAATGGGCTGGCTGTCAGCGCAACCGCAATGATGTTGGGCCAGAGCCAGAACCCGGCAATGGTTGATTCACCAACGCCTGACCAATAGCCTGCACCCGCCACATATAGGAATTCCGTGCCGACCGCTTTTTCCAATGCAAAAGCCAGAATAGCAAGCAAGATGCCAGTGAAGATCAGCGAACCCACGATGATGAACATCTGGCTGTTGAAGGAACGCGCGTTCTTGATCTCACCGTTCTGCTGGGCGCTATAGGTTGCCCATTGCAGGGACGTCCACGCAATGGGAGCAACAAGCACGGTAGCCAGTAAACTAAATGGCGGATTCAAATTCACGCCAGCGGCGACGGAGGCATCCCTGGCAGCCTGGACAAAATTCTGGGTTCCACCGACAGCAAGGGCGAAGGCATCGATCTTTGTCATCGAGGAAGCAGGGTCGCCCAGGAAAAGCACGACCAGCATGGTCACAAAAGCAAGCAATGTGCCAACGATCATTACAACCTGGAAACGCACATAATTCTTAAATCCACTGATGAGGATCATCATGGACACAAACGCATTCAAGATGCTGGTGATGATGATACCGGTTGAACCTGTAAACCAGATCCCAAGGTTGGACATTCCCGCACTGCCCATGGTTGCCCCCAGCCCAAGGAATAACGGCGCAAATCCAAGATAGGATAGCAGCCATCCGGAGAGCGCCACCCACTGAAGGATCCAGATCACATAACCGGACATGACCACTGTGAAAGCAGTCCCTCCGCCAAACACACGGCTCTGGAATACATAGTCGCCGCCAGAGCGGGGTAATGCAGTTGAGAGCCAGACATAGACCAATGCAATCGGGATTTCGATCACCATCGCAAGCAAAATTCCCCAGACGAGTTTGCCGCCAGGGAGGGCGCCCGGCGCCCAAAGATACGTCCACGGGAAGATCAAGCCCATCGTCAAAATGTTGTAGACGAAGGCAGAGAACGGGGACATGACACGTACAAGCCCGGAGGCTTTTCGAGTAAAGACTTCTGGTCTTGCTGTTGCTGTAGCCATTTCTTCTCCTTTGGTATTGAGAAATTAATACAATCTTTCAAGCCCGGAGAATTGGTTATTCATCCAATTCCCTTTTTCCAGAGTAGTTGGTGAAAGAATTTTTTGAATAAACTACCTCCTTGTCCAAACACGCTATCCGCTGGTCATCTGGTAACCTTGCACTTCGCCATCCACAAAAGTAACAAGGCAGCCGCGCAAGACACCTTCCGCGTATTCACTGCCCGGGTTGATGCAGGTGGTACGCCCAATTTTGGCGACGGATTGCGATTCGTGGATGTGACCATGCAGTCCAAGCATTGGTTTGTATTTTTCAATCGCCTCGCGGACGGAGATGCTTCCCGCGCCGTGCATAATTGGCTGCCCGCCGTGAGTGATTTGCTCGGGTGGGTCTTTCGTCCAATCCAACTTGGGACAGGTATCCAGCGTGGAGTCTTTGGGGGGGTCGTGGAAATTGAAAATGGCTTTGTTCATATCGGGGACCAACGCCGCCATTTTCTCGATCATCGCGCCTAGTTCTTCCTCTGAAACTTCGCGGGGCGTTTTCCAGGGAGTTGGTGTACTCAAGCCAACTGAGATCATCGTGTGGTCGTCATCCACTTGTACTTTTTCATTCTCACAGGCAAAAAAGGACTTGGTGGGCTCCTTCTTCATAACATTTAACACTTCCCACTCATCGTCGTTACCGCCCGTGACGAAACACTTAATGCCAGTGCCATTTAATCGTTCTTCGGCAAGATTGACCCAATTGACCAATTTTTGTTTCGCAAGTTCGTTGAATAAAACTTCCACAGATTTTGGGTCGGCTTGCAATGCGCGAAATTCATCCTCTTCCATGATCCTGTAATAGAAACCGAGAATATCCAGCTTCGCCATCAGAGCATTGAGTTCGTCTTTGGTGGTGAGGTGTTCAACCCGTCCCTGCACAGTGGCGCGGTGATGTCCATTGGATTCCTTGATGATGGGAATCATTAATTTGCCTTGAATATCCCCGCCCATGACAATAACGTTGACTTCATAGAATTTCCCCGCATTAATAAACTTGCGAAATGTGCGTTCAGAGCCGTGAATATCAGTGGCAAAGAACAGGCGGGTTGGTTCTTTTTTGGGATTCTTTGAAAACAAGAAAGACATCGAGGCTCCTCCAAACAAAAAAAACGGCGCGTGGTCTGGGTGCGTCAGGCCAGGGCAGGCGTGGAATTGACAAGCAGGCATGAAACGTCATGAGCCGCAAGGGATTCCACTGCCGAAGAATCAAGGCGTTGGTCTGATATGAGTTTATCTATTTCATCGATATTTGCAATTTGAAAATTTGAAACGACGCCCCATTTGCTATGGTCAGCAACCACAATGACCTGTCCTTTTGTGCGTTCGATCATCTTGCGGACGACTTCGGATTCGGCATTGCTTGGCACAGTGCAGCCGTACTTTAGAGAGATGCCATCCACGCCAAGAATCGTTTTGTTGGCATAGACCAGGCCTAAATTGTCCAGCGCGAAACGCCCTGCCAAAGAGTTGGACCGGGATTGAAACTCTCCACCCGTCATAAAGTAGTGAAATCCCGGATCTCCGAGATCCATGACAGCGCTGATGTTATTCGTTATGACTGTAATGCTGGGATCGCGCCCGATGTGCTGAAGCACCTGGGTAGCGGTCGTGCCGCTGTTTATGAAAACAATATCGCCTTCGTCAATGAGGGAAGCGGCAAGTTCGCCAATGCGCTTTTTTTCTTCGGGGTGGTGCTGTGCGCGCTGCTGATATACCTGTTCGAGGATCACGCGCTGATTGAGTATCGCGCCCCCATGCGCTCTTTCAAGAAACCCTTTGCCTTCAAGCCATTCCAAATCGCGGCGAACAGTTGCCTCGGAAGTTTCCAGCAGTTCACACAGATCGGCCGTGCGGACGATTTGGTGAATTGACAGGTATTCCTGAATTCTCTCGCGCCTTTGGGCTGGAATGAGGAGTTTGCTCATCAACTGTTCTTGGTTTAGGATGAAGGAAATTGCTTGCTTTTGATGCAGCATTATATAGGAATCTGATGAAATTTGCAAGTTTTTGATTTTTTCATTATAATTGGGTCGAAGAGCCAATCACACAAGAAAGCAAGACTTCCAAAGCATACGGAGAATTGCATGTCAAACAGTTCCATTGGAATGGGTGAGCAGAATCGTTCTGAACGCGAAAAATTCGAGAACGAGTTAAAGGCAATACTGAAAGCCAGCGATGATGCAAATATCCTTTTGAGGGTAATCGGCTCACTGGCTTTTCAAATGCACTGTCCGCAGTTTGGGTATTTACAAGCCGCCATGGGACGCGCATTCACGGACATTGACTTTGCCGCATACAACCGACAGAGCAAACAAATCAGTGAACTGATGACGAAAATGGGCTATATCGAAAACCGTGAAGTTTACATCGCATCCGAAGGGGAACGCGCCATTTTCGATAAACCCAGTACGGGCTTACATGTGGATATCTTCTACGAGAAACTTGATTTCTGCCATGCCATTTATTGGAAAGATCGTTTGGAAGTTGATTCACCCACTATTCCTTTAACCGAATTGCTTCTGGAAAAAATGCAGATCGTCCAGATCAACGAGAAGGATATTATTGACACGATCATGTTACTGCTCGAACACCCATTGGGTGAGATCGACCAGGAAGCCATCAACATCAAACTGGCAGTACAGTTGTGTGCGAATGAGTGGGGTCTGTGGCGCACCACTACCATGAATCTTGAAAAAGTTAATCAACTTGCACAACATTACACCCAACTGACAACCGCACAAAAAGAAAAAGTTACAACACAAGTGAGCGAGATCATCGCTCGTTTGAACAACGAACCCAAATCACTTGCATGGCGTATTCGCGCGCGAGTCGGCGACCGTGTTAAATGGTACAAGGAAGTAGATGAAGTTTAAGGAGTCATCATGGCAAAACTGGTAAAAGACTTAATGCACACAGGGTTGATCACCTGCAAGCCTACCGCCACGCTAGGTCAAGTGGCAGTGCTGCTCAACCAACATCACATCCATGCCCTGGTGGTGACAGATCGTGACGGGCGCACGCTGGGGTTAATTTCAGATTTTGATTTGATGGCGGGGGAATGGCTTTCATCAGACAAGGAGAGTCTTGCGGTGATGAGGAAACTGACTGCGGCGGATCTTATGTCCCAGACAGTTGATTCTATTGAAGCAAACCTTCCTCTCGCTGACGCAGCCGGCATCATCATGACAAAAATGATAAGCCGCCTATTGGTCACCGATAACGGTAAATCCGTCGGTATCATTTCCCTTTCTGATTTTATCGCCAGCATTGCGAGTGAAATTAAAACCAAACGGGATACAGTTGGCGATGTCATGTCTGATGCGATTTTGGTTTGCCGCGGCAAGACGCCCGTCGCATCCGCCGCGCGTGCAATGACGTCTTCCGGCTGGCGTTCTGTGCTGGTTGTGGACGCAAAAGGAAAAATCCTCGGCGTGGTCAGCGGACATGATCTGATGCGATTGATCAAAGACGGCGTGGACGAAAAACTGATCGTGCGCGATGTAATGCACCCCGCATTGACCATTGACATCCACGCCAGCCTGCGCGAAGCAGCGAACATGATGATCCAAAACTATCATCACAGGCTGGTTGTCATTGATAAAGATGACCCTGATTCATTCCCGCTCGGCGCGATCTCCACTTTTGATATTGTGGCAGAAATGGCTCGACCTGATTCTGTTTGGCAGAAATCGTAGATTTGACAATGGACCAAGACCACAGACCATTGTCTTGTCAACGGTCTGTGGTCAAGAAATAATTCTGTTATAGATTTTTCTTTCATAGGAGCAAAGTATGTCAAAATTTCCAACACAGGCACAAGTCGTAATCATTGGCGGTGGTGTCGGTGGGGCGAGTATCGCCTATCATCTTACGCTCATGGGCTGGAAAGATGTCGTCATTCTGGAACGACATGAATTAACCGCAGGATCAACCTGGCACTCGGCGGGACTTGTTGGCCAAATGCGCTCGGATGCAAATCTGACGCGCATGATGCACTACAGCACGGATCTGTATCGCAAACTCAAAGCAGAAACAGGCGTGGATACTTCCTGGCGTGAGGTTGGCGGTCTGCGCCTGGCTTCATCCCCTGAACGCATGGAGGAGAATAAAAGGCTTGTCGGCATGGCGCGCTCCTTCGGCGTTCCAATGGAATTGATCTCGGCAAAAGAGGCTCAGGAAAAATTCCCGCTGATGTCAATTGACGGTGTGCTCGGCGCTGCATTCACACCAAACGACGGCAGTATTGATCCGACAGGCATGACCAACGCGCTTGCGGCTGGCGCAAAAAATCGAGGGGCGAAGATCTTCGCAAATACGAATGTTGAAAAAATTACTCTCAAAAATGGTCGTGTTAGTGAAGTGGTTACGGATCAAGGCACGATTAAAACTGAAATTGTTGTGAACGCCTCGGGCATGTGGGGACGCGAAGTCGGGAAGATGGTTGGGTTGAACCTGCCCGTTGTCCCGATGGCACATCTTTACATTATGACAAAACCAATCGAAGGCGTGACAAATAAATTCCCAAACTTACGCGACCCAGACCTTTTGGTATATTGGCGCGAGGAAGTCGGCGGATTGATCACTGGCGGGTACGAACGTCAGCCCGCGACCTTTGGCTTGAACGGTATTCCAAAGGATTTCAAATTCCAGTTGCTCCCGCCAGATTGGGAACGCTTTACGCCTTTGATGGAAAATTCGATTCGGCGTGTCCCTGCTGTTGAAAATGCAGAAGTCGTCAAACTATTGAATGGGCCCGAAGGCTTTACACCCGATGGTGAATTTTTGCTTGGACCAACAACTGTCAAAGGTTTCTGGGTAGCATGTGCATTCTGCGCGCATGGACTTGCAGGCGCGGGCGGAATCGGCAAAGTGATGGCAGAATGGATCATTGATGGAAATCCCGAATGGGATATGTGGCGACTCGATGTACGCCGCTTCGGACCCAATTACAACAGCATTAATTACACCGTGGCACGCACGTTTGAAACCTACACACAATATTATGATATTCACTTCCCCGGAGAAGAGCGCATGTCAAAACGCAATGTGCGCACCTCCCCCACTTATTACCGCTTGCGCGACCTTGGTTGTTCCTTCGGCGAAAAGATGGGATGGGAACGCCCGAACTGGTTCAAGCCTTATGAGGAATTGGCAACACACGGTCACGAACCAAAAGGCTGGGCACGCCATAATTGGTCACGCGCCATCGGTTACGAACATTTGATGACACGCGCAAATGCAGGTCTCTTTGATGAAACATCGTTCAACAAGTTTGAAGTACGCGGCACTGGCGCTTTGAAATTTCTCAATAATGTTTGCGCAAACGAAATGGATCAACCCATCGCAACGATCACCTACACCCAATGTCTCAACAAGCGCGGCGGCATTGAATGTGATTTCACTGTCACACGCCTTGCGAACGATCGCTTCTTCATTGTGACGGGCACGGCATTTGGCCAGCATGATATGTCGTGGCTCTCGCTTAACATGCCCGACGACGGCACGGTCACGATTGAAGATGTCGGCTCCTCTTATGCTTGTATCGGCATATGGGGACCGAAGGCGCGCAAGATTTTAGAGAAAGTCACCTTGGATGATGTATCGAATGCGGGATTCCCATACATGACGAATCGCCACATCACGATTGGCGACATCCCCGTTCTCGCTTCGCGCGTGACTTATGTTGGCGAGCTCGGCTGGGAATTCTACTGCCCGACGGAGTACGGTCTCAAACTGTGGGACACGCTCTGGGAAGCAGGCGCACCTGAAGGTATGGTGGCAGGCGGTTACAAAGCGATAGATACTCTGCGCCTTGAAAAGGGTTATCGTTATTGGAGTGGAGAAATTTCTCCTGATTACACTCCATATGAAGCAGGTCTCGGTTTTGCAGTGAAATTGGATAAAACGGAGTTCATCGGCAAGGATGCGTTGGTCAAGCAAAAGAAGGAAGGCATTAAACGCAAACTTTGCACAATCACGCTTTCAGATGACCGCACTATCGTGCTTGGCAAGGAACCGATCCGCATTGGAGACAATATCATTGGTTGGATTGCTTCCGGTGGATTTGGGTATTCGATGAACAAATCCATCGCCTACGCATACCTTCCAATGGAATATGCAAAGGTTGGAACAAAATTACAGGTTGAATGTTTCGGTGAACAAGTCAGCGCGGAAGTGGCGCAGGCTGTGTTATGGGATCCCAAGGCAGAGAGAATTCGTCAGTAGTTTATCTGTCATTGCGAGGGCGCTCTTGCTCATCGCCCGAAGCAATCCCCCTCACTATGCAGGAGATTGCTTCGACGGAAGATCGCCGTCTCGCAATGACGATATGGAGGTTACCGTTTCGAATAATCGAAAAGAAAGTCCGCACGCAAGCAAAAATCCTAAGCCTGTTTTGGAAAATATGCCATGTCAACACTCGCAATTGATAAAGCCATTGATAAAGTTCCGTTTCTCGCCGGGTCGAAAAATATTAAGAAGACTCCTTTAAGCGGCGGGATCACAAATTTGAATTTCAAGATCGATGCGGATGGCAGATCATATGTCATTCGACTTGCCGGCGAGGGGACGTATCAGCTGGGTATAAAACGCGATGTGGAATATGCGGCGAATTACGCGGCAGGACAGCTGGGTATCGCACCAGAGGTTGTATATTTCATTGAGCCCGAAAATTACATCGTGACACGCTTCATTACTGGAAAGGTCATTCCACCCGATGTGATCAAACAACCTGATTACCTTGCGCGCGTTGCAAAAAAGATCAGGCTTTTTCACCGGCGTGGACCAAAGTTAAAAGGCGAGTTCAATGTCTTCCGACGTGTGGAAATGCTTGAGAAGATTTCCGAAAATAATAATGCCAAATTCCCGCATGATTGGGATTGGATAATGCATAAGACAAAGGAAGTGGAAAAAGCGCTTGCAAAGGATCCGTATATCCCTACTCCTTGTCATAATGACTTGTTGAATTTAAACTGGCTGGAGGAGGATGTGCCCGGTGACATTGGCGAACTGCGTTTGCTCGATTGGGAGTACGCAGGCATGGGCGATATCTTCTTTGATCTTGCGAATTTTTCACATCACCATCGTTTGAATGAAGAGCAGGTGGATAACTTCCTGTACGAATATTTCGGTGAAGTGACCGATAAGCAATATGCGCGTTTGCGCTTAATGTGGCCGATGTCCGAGTTGCATGAATCCATGTGGGGCACGACACAGACGGGTATTTCCAAACTGGAAGAGGATTTCCAGGGGTATGCAGACCTGTGGTTTGGGCGCGTCCGCCAGCACATGACGGATTATCGCTGGGAGCAGTGGTTGAAGGATGTTGGGAAGAAGAGTAAATGAAAGAGAGAAGTGAGAAGTGAATAGTAAACAGAAACTAATTGGCAATCACCAGTGGTCTCGATACGGTCTCGCAAAGAACAAGAGCGCTCGACCACCGAGTATATATAAACTATAAGGAGAAAGACATGTCTATCATAAATGCAAAAGAAATTATGGTTGAAGCGTTGAAGGGTGGGTATGCTGTCGGGGCGTTCAACGTCACGGATTTGCTCCAGTTCGAAGCGGTGATCGATGCCGCCATCGAGAAGAGAGCGCCTGTGATTGTTCAGACTTCGGTCAAGCCGTCGCAATTTTTAGGGACGGATATGATGGTGGCGATCTATCGCACACTCGCCTCTTCCGCCCCCGTGCCTATGTGCCTGCACCTCGATCATTGCACCACCGTTGATTATTGCAAGAAGTGCGCGGATGCTGGCTATACAAACATCATGATTGACGCTTCGAAACAATCCTACGATGAAAATATTCGCCAGACCAAGGAAGTTGTGGATTACTGCCATAGTGTTGGCAACATCTCCGTCGAAGGCGAGTTGGGGACCGTCGGTGGCGTGGAAGACCAGATCAAGGTCGCGGAAGACGAAGCGCAGTTGGCAAATCCGCAACAGTCCGTTGAATTCGTGGAGCGCACAGGTGTGGACATTTTCGCTCCCGCGATCGGCACAGCGCATGGCGTGTACAAGACCAAGAACCCGAAGATCGATTTCGAGCGCATGGCAGTCATCAACAAAATGTTGAATGGCAATGGCATCAAGACCCCGCTGGTCGTTCACGGAGGAACAGGTCTGCCTGATGATTACATCAAGAAATTGCTCGAAGCGGGCGGCGCGAAGTTCAATGTATCCACTGAGCTGAAGCACACGTTGATCGATGCAAAGTATGAATATATCGGCGCTCACCGCGATGAATATGATCCCGGCAAACTGGATGTCTTCGTCCGCGATGCGACACGCAAGGCAGTGATGCACTGGATGGACAAACTGGGTTGCGAGGGAAAGGCGTAGAAAGAAGTAGACAGGTACACAAGTAGACACGTATACATGTTTACCTGTGTACGTGTTTACTTGTCTACAGACATACAATCAAAACACATATTATTAAGGAGTTTTAAAGCATGAAAAAAGTTGAAGAATATTACGCCCCGTGGGTTAAGGGAATTCCGATGTATATTTCGGAGCATATTGAAAAAGCATGGAGAGATCCGTCATTGCATCGCATGATGTCCAACGAGAATCCGCTACCCCCCTCTGACAAGGTTTTGGAGGCGATGGCGAAGTACTCAAAAATGGCAAATCGTTATCCCGACCAGGGATTGGTTGTGCGCACCAAGATCGCTGAGATGAACAATGTGGATGGTCCCGGCAACGTAATGATCGGCAACGGCTCCAGCGAAGTGTATGACAATATTTTCCGCATGTTCATTACACCCGGTGATGAAGTCATTCAGCATACGCCCTGCTTCGGTATTTATGGCTTGCGTGGAACTTTGCTAGGCGCGAAGATGGTCTCTGTGCCAATGATCTACAAGGATCACCTTATGTACTACGATCCCGATGCCCTTATCAAGGCAGTCACCGATAAAACCAAGATCATCGTGGTTGCAAATCCGAACAACCCAACTGGCAACTTCATGGATGCGAAGCACTTCATTACGATTGCTGAAACAGGTATTCCATTCGTGATTGATGAAGCCTACGTTGAATACGCGGGACTTGGCATGTCTCAAGTGAAATTGACGAAGAAATACAAGAATGTGTTGATCACCCGCACCTTGTCAAAGGCTTATGGTCTCGCTGGAATGCGCTTTGGATACACCATTGCAGACAAGGAAGTGATCGGCCAGATCGCTGGCTCACTCCTCCCGTGGAACGTTGGCACGATCCCCATGTGGGCGGCGCTGGCAGCATTTGAAGACAAGGAAGGTCTCGCAGAGCGCGTCAAATTCAACAATAACGCAATAGACTTCATCACCGAATCGCTGAGCGTGATTCCCGGCTTCTATGTCATGCCATCCAAAGCCAACTACATCCTCTTCGACTGCGGCGAGACCGGCAAGACGGGCAAAGAAGTTTTGGCTTATGCCGAGACCAAAGGAATCATCCTGCGCGGCGAAAGCAAGAAATACGGAAGCGACGGCTGGTTCCGCGTGACGGTTGGCTCGAAGGAAGAAAACCTGTTGTTCGTGGATACTATCCTTGAGTTTTTTGGGATAAAGAAATAAATCACCATTCGTCATTGCGAGGGCACTAGCCTGAAGCAATCTTCTGCGCTTCTACTGGGATTGCTTCGTCGGGAAGAGCGCCCTCCTCGCAATGACGAGGAGGAAACCATGTCAAAAATAAAAGCAGTGTTCTTTGACCAGGACGGCGTGATCATTGATACCGAACGCGACGGTCATCGCGTATCGTTCAACATGACCTTCAAAGAGTTTGGCTTCACCGATGAATGGAGCGTGGAGTATTATCACGAACTGCTCCAGATCGCAGGCGGCAAGGAACGCATGAAACACCACTGGAAGACCAAGGGGTTTTCCAGGCCGTTGACCGAGGAAGAGATTGATAATCTCGTCAAGGATATGCACAAGCGCAAGACTGCCTTGTTCGTGGAACTGATCGAGACAGGCAAACTCCCCTTGCGCCCGGGCATTCATCGCTTCATGAAAGAGGCGATGGAAGCAGGTCTTAAGATCGGTGTGTGCACCACATCCAATGAACAAGCCGCAAAGGCGATCACCGAGAAAGTCCTCTCAGATATTAAATTTGAGATCGTGCTTGCAGGTGATATAGTACAGAAGAAGAAGCCGGATCCGGAAATTTACAACCTCGCACTCTCCAAACTTGGATTGAAACCAGAAGAAGTCTTCGTAGTTGAAGATTCCAAGAACGGCGTCAAAGCCGCAAAGGCCGCAGGTGCGAGTGTAATTGTCACAACCAATCACTACACTGAAAAAGAGGATGTGAGCGCTGGTGAGGTGATTGTTTCCTGTCTGGGCGATGCCGATGGCGAAAAAGCCGAACTTCGCAAAGGCGATATCATGGGCTTCGATGGCGTTGTCCATGTGAAGCAGTTGATGGAGTTGTTTGGATAAATCAGACAAACAAGTCGAACAAGAAAATCGTCAAAGGTCAAAAGTCGACTGTCCCTGGCTTTTGACCTTTGACTTTTGACAGGCATGATTATGGATGAATTACTCGACATCGTAAATGACGAAGATATTGTCACTGGACAGGAAATGCGTTCAACTGTGCATGAGCTTGGATTGCAGCACCGCGGCGTTCATGTCTTCCTGTATTCAGAGGCTGGGAAAATGCTCATCCAAAAACGAAGCGCAGACCGCGCCTCTTCCCCTTCCATGCTGGATTGCTCAATCTCGGAGCATGTCAAGGCTGGGGAAAGTTATCTTGATGCGGCGATACGCGGCATGAAAGAGGAATTGGGTGTGACAGGGATCGAAATACATCCACTTGTTACATTTAGAATGAATTATGGATTTAATGATAACGAAATCAGCACGCTATATGAAGGTGTGATTGATCCCGACAAAGTAATATTTGATCCTGTTGAAATTGAAGAAGTGGGTTATTACAGCATCAGTGAATTAAAAGAGATGATGAAAGAAGGAAATCTAAAGTTCTGCGGGTGGTTTGTGGAGATTTTGAATTGGTATTCTAAAAAGCCAGCCAACCTAAAGGTATTGGATTTGTGATCAACCAAACTTATCGAGAGCGCAAACAATGAGCAAAGATTTTTTGTCTTCATCATTTGCAACTTCCTGGGAAGATTATCGTATATCTTCCCAAGAAGTTTTTTTCTCTCAAGGAGAACCCATGAAAACCATCTATAAATTTCTTTCCGTTTTTACCCTGCTCGCTCTGTTCACATTGACCTTTGCCACACCCGCGCTGGCCTTCGATGGCCGTGGAGGCGATAAGGTCACCATCAAAGCAGATGAGGTTATTAATGATGACCTGTACGTTACTGCGGACGAATTCGTGCTCGATGGAACCGTCAAAGGCGACCTGATCGTATTTGGCCAGATCATTGCCATAAATGGAACTGTTGAAGGCGATCTGCTCGCTGCGGGGCAAGTTGTCATCATTAACGGCACAGTCACGGATGATGTTCGCATTGCAGGAGCCGCGTTGCAAATAGGCAAAGACGCGGTTATTGGTAGTGATCTTTTGGTCGGGGGCGCAAGCCTTGAAACACAAAAAGGAAGCATTGTGGAAGGCGAACTCGTTTTTGGCAGCGGTCAGGCGTTGCTTGACGGCGATGTGACAGGAGATGTTCTCGCAGGCACGGCCGCACTTGAACTCAACGGCTCTTTCGGCGGTAATGTAGATACTTACGTGGATGTAACCGAAGGCACAGAATCATCCCCGCCGATGAGCACGTACATGACCAACATTCCAATCTCGATCCCGAACGTACAACCTGGCTTGACAATTGCCGATAGCGCCAAGATTGCCAGGGATCTGAAATACACCAGCACGGTTGACCTGCCTGTTCCAAGCGGCGTGGTTGGCGGTAAAGTCATTCGGACTGCGCCACAAGTTAACCCTGAAACACAATATGTACCACCCACCACCGCACAGAAAGTCGGCACTTGGGTGCTTGATATGCTCCGCACCATGATTACCCTGATTTTGTTCGGTCTTCTGCTCGGTTGGCTGTTCCCAGCTTTTATGAAAGCCCTGCCCGAGAAGATTAAATCTCAACCATGGGCCAGCCTCGGCTGGGGCGCGATTGCATGGGCGGCCTTCTTCTTTGGACTGCTCGCGATCGTGCTCGTGATGATCTTCGGCGGTTTGATCTTCGGCTTCCTCACCCTTGGCGGCTTAAGCGGTTCGATCATTTGGCTCGGCATTCTCGCACTCTTCGGTTTCACAATTCTGTTTGTGCTTGTCACTTCCTATCTGACAAAGATCATTGTCGGCGAAATGATGGGCAAGTGGATCCTGAACCGCACCCGCCCCAGTCTCGCGGAACATAAAGTATGGCCAATGGTGATCGGCGTGACCGTGCTTGTCGTCATCATTGATTTATTCCGTTTCCCACTTCTGCCAATTGGTTTCTTTGGCTGGTTGATCAATTTCACTGTCATCCTCTGCGGCCTCGGCGCGTTATGGATTTGGGGACGCGAAGCAATACAGGCACGCAAAGCTGCGTAATTAACAACATACAAAAATAATAGACCGAGGACAACAATCCTCGGTCTATTATTTTGACAATTCTAGTATAATTTTCCCCATGTTAACTCCAGAACAAATCGAAACCAAATTGGATCACATACTATTACAGGTACAAAAACCCGGTCGTTACGTGGGCGGTGAACTCAACAGCATCACCAAAGATTGGAATAAAGCGCATACCAGGGTCGCCTTAGTCTTCCCTGATGTTTATGACATCGGTGTTTCAAATGTCGGATTAAAGATCCTCTACGATCAGATCAATCAGCGGGATGACGCGCTTGCCGAACGCGCCTATGCCCCCTGGGTGGATATGGAAGCGCTGATGCGCGAACATGGGATTCCGCTCTACGCGCTCGAATCAAAACAACCCCTGGCCTGTTTCGACCTCATCGGCTTTACCCTCCCCTACGAGACTCTCTACACCAACACCCTCAACATTCTCGACCTCGCCGGCATTCCCGTCCGCTCGGCAGACCGTGACGAGACTCACCCCATCATCATCGCCGGCGGACATTCCGCCACCAACCCTGAACCCATGCATGCCTTCATTGACGCATTCGCAATCGGCGAGGGCGAAGAAATCATTCACGACATTATCAACACGATACAAAAAGTCAAAGGGCTTGCTCTGACGCGAAGCGTGTCGAAGAGTCAAAGGTCAAAAGTCAATAAAGATCTTCGACCTTCGACCTTCGACCGTGAAGCCTTACTCCGTGAATTGGCGCAAATCCCTGGTGTGTACGTTCCCAAATTTTACGAAACCACATATCTCGAAGACGGAACCGTAGCGCACACCCAACCCATCATTCCCGAAGTACCCAAATTAGTGAACAAGCGCATCGTAGCAAAACTGCCTCCGCCGCCTGTAAAATTCATCGTGCCCAATATTGAAGTCGTCCATAACCGTGTATCGGTGGAGATCATGCGCGGGTGCACGCGTGGGTGTAGATTCTGTCAAGCGGGCATGATCACCCGTCCCGTTAGAGAAAGAAGCGTGCAAGAGGTGGTGGATGCGGCAGATGCGGCAGTCCGCTCTACAGGGTTTGAAGAACTCGCGTTGATGTCGCTGTCATCCTCCGATTACACATACGTCAACGAACTGGTGGATGCGATCAGCAAACGTTTTGAAGGACGCAAACTCACCGTCTCGCTTCCATCTTTGCGGATCGAATCGGTTTCGATTGATTTGATGGATAAATTAAAACAACATCGCTCCGGCGGATTCACCCTGGCCCCTGAAGCCGCCAGCGAACGCATGCGCCGCATCATCAACAAATTTATTCCCGATGAAGATATCATCAATACCACCCGTGATATTTACACCCGCGGCTGGAAGACGATCAAGTTATATTTCATGATTGGGCATCCAAGTGAAACAATCGAAGATGTTCAGGCAATTGTATATCTGTGCAAACGCATCATTGATGAAGGACGCAAAGCCGCAGGCTGGAAGATTAAACTAAATGTAGGTGTAAGCACTTTTGTGCCCAAACCGCAAACTCCCTTTCAATGGGTTGCGTGTGATACAAGAGAAAATATATTAGAAAAACAGACATTGCTCAAACGTCAGCTGCTTAAAGATAAAAATATCAAGTTAAGTTGGACAAAACCCGAAGACACTTTGCTCGAAGCATGGCTCACGCGCGGCGACCGCAGAATGGCTGAAGTCATTTACAGCGCATGGAAGAACGGCGCGAAATTCGACGCATGGGATGAAGCAAAAAAACAGGAAGCCTGGCTGTCTGCATTTGAAGAACATGGCCTCGACCCCGCGTTTTACACACACCGCCAGCGCCGCACGGATGAAGTCTTTCCGTGGGAACACATCACGGCTGCAGTGCGCAAGAATTTCCTGTTTCAGGATTTCCGGCAATCGCTCGAAGGCCAAATCCGCGTGGACTGCCGCTTGAATTGTTTCGCCTGCGGCATTTTACCGACATTTGCAAACTTGCGCCGCGAGAATCCCGGCGAAGGTTGGAAGTGCCCGGATGTGAAAAGTCCAGCTACAGTGACCAGTAATCAGGTGTCAGTACTCAGTGATCAGTTACCTGTGGTGGGTGATTAATAATCCAATGGACAAAATCACTTTTTCTACTCGTTTGCAACGCGAGCGCGATAAATTTGAAAACCTCCTTAACCAGGTAGGATATACACGCCAGTTGACAATGAAAGGTGTGTCGGGAGGTTTGTCCATAAAAGATATGCTGGTAGATATTCTCACGCGGGAACAATTCATAGCAGACCGTCTGAGTGAGATCCTGCACGGCGAAATTTATTCGCCCTGTACATCGCATACCGCTTTGGAATATTTCCAAAACAAATATGGGTACCCAGATTACGAATCTCCATTATTGGAAAAAGAAAAAAGAAATCACCTTGTAACCTATAAACATAAGAACATCGGCTTGGACGATATCGTCGAGCAGGAACTGGCGGCGTATTCGAATATCCTGGACTCATTCCAAAAGCTGACTCTTGACCAATGCCGGGACCATGGTCTTTTCCATCGCGCCGCCGAACATACTTACAAACCCTATCGCCGAATGAGCCATGAAATTAATTTCTGGCTAAACTCAATTACTGCGGAATCAAAATAACCATGCGCGCAAGGATCACATTTACAAAACAAGGCGCACTAAGATACACCGGTCACCTTGACCTGCATAGATTATGGGAACGTGCCATGCGCCGCGCAGATCTGCCACTCAGCTATTCCCAGGGATTTCATCCGCAGCCGAAGATCAGCATTGCCGCCGCCCTGCCGCTCGGATTCTCGTCACGGGCCGAAGTTGTAGATGTTCGTTTCAATGAAGAGATTTCCACTGAAGAAATTGCCTCTCGATTAAAAGATAATTTACCTGTTAATATAAAAGTCACCAAAGTTGAAGGCGTGGACGAACGTGCGCCTGCTTTGCAAACGCAGGTTCTCTCAGCGACGTACGATGTCCATTTGACAGAACCAGTTGACAAATCCGATCTGACGCGAAAGGTTGGAGAACTGATGATGTCCGAATCCCTTCCACGTGAACGTCGAGGCAAATCCTATGATCTGCGCCCGCTTATCGAAACGCTCAATGTGGTCACAGAAGCAAACGGAAAAGTCTCGCTTCGTATGACGCTTTCCGCGCGCGACGGCGCAACAGGCCGCCCTGAAGAAGTATTGAATATGCTTGACATTGAGCCGGAATACACAAGTGTGGAAAGAACACGCTTGATTTTTCAAGCATAAATAATTCCTCGCAGAGCGGAGTGAGGACAGCTCTCCCGTCCGAACGTAGTCGAAGCGCGAGGATTCAAGATAGTTAACGTTCACATAAAATTGTCCTTCGACTTCGCAAAGAACAAAAGCGCTCAGCCCTCCGCTCAGGACGCAGGACATCAACTACAGGAGAAATCAAATGGCGCTTGTCGTTTCTTTGTTCTTTGGTTTAGTTCCCATGTTCCTTTTTGCGGCTTTTGTATACTGGCTGGATCGCTATGAAAAGGAACCCATTGCCTTGCTAGGGGCGACCTTCTGTTGGGGTATGGTGATCGCGGGGGGCGGCGCATTTATCATCAACACCGCGTTCGGCATAGGCATTTTTATTTTCACTGGCTCGGAAGGTGCTGCTGAAATGGGCACCACTTCCATCGTTGCCCCTGTCGTTGAGGAAATTTTCAAGGGATTTGCAGTAGCCATCGTTTTTTTCATCTTTTACAAGGAATTTGATTCCATTTTGGACGGCATCATTTATGGCGGTATGGTGGGATTGGGTTTTGCGGCGACAGAAAACACGATTTACATATATCGCAATGGTTATCTCGATGGCGGCTGGGCCGGGCTGTTTCTGCTGGCTTTCATCCGCGTGATTCTCGTAGGCTGGATGCATGCCTTCTTTACAGCGTTTACAGGAATTGGCTTTGCTGTTGCACGTACGAACAAAAATATACTCGTCAAGTTCATCGCCCCGCTTGTTGGTTTAGGAATAGCCATTTCAGTACATGCCTTCCATAACACTTTCGGCGGCCTCATTGGCGGACTGGGAGGCCTTGCAGCAGGCACTTTCGTTGATTGGATCGGCTGGGCATTCATGCTTGGCTTCATCATTTGGATGATCAACCACGAACGCAATATTGTAAAGAAACAACTTGAAGAAGAAGTGTATGCCGGTCTGATCTCACAGGCCCAATATCAAAAAGCGCTTTCGCCATGGACGATGACCACGGCAGGTTTGAGCGGAAGAGCAACCGCCCGCTTCTATCAGGCCTGCGGTGAGCTGGCTCACAAGAAAGAACAATTGACAAAGCATGGCAATGAAAGCAGAAACATGGCGATCATCGAATCACTCCGCACAGAACTTGCCTTGCTCGCTGCACAGGCAAAATAATACCGTTTGACACATAAACCCAACGGGTTTGGTATGGTAAAATTTTATACGTTAGCCCCCGTAGCTCAGTGGATAGAGTATTGGCCTCCGAAGCCGAGGACCGCAGTTCGAGCCTGCGCGGGGGCACAAAAAGCTGCCTTGACTGGCGGCTTTTTGGTTGACCAATCAGCTTATTTCGCACTACTCAATTTTTGGATAGAATAGTTCCTATGTCTTATAAAAACTGCGCTCTGCTTATTTTCCTGGTGATCGTGACTTCAGGCTGCGATGTGGAACTGGAGAACCAAAGGATGTTTACAGCAACTCCGGGATTTGTCACGGCCACATTACCAGCCACACCGAGACCACTTCCTACGCAAACGCCGCCCCCGCCTACGCCTATCCCAACCATCACTCCCATCGAAGGGTTAACCACTGCTCAAATCAACGTGCGGGCTGAAACTTCCACAGCAAGTGAAAACCTGGGCATGATTGCTCAATTTTCAACTGTACAAGTGATTGGGAAGGATGCAAGCGGAAGCTGGTATCAGATCATTTATACAAATTCACGCATCGGCTGGGTTCGTGCGGAGTTTGTGCAGGTCAATGCATCAGCGCAGATCCCTGTCATTAAATCAGGAACAGGCAACGGGTCCGGTCTGAGCGGGCTTGTCATCCAGAAAATGAATGTTCGCAACGGCCCTGGGACAACCTATGATATTCTCGGTGTATTAAATCCAAATGATGTGGTTTTCATGACGGGTAAAAGTCCCAGCGGAGCGTGGATACAAATCGAGTATGCAAATGCGCCCGATGGAAAAGGCTGGGCGGCTTCTGAATTTTTAAAAATTGACAATGCTGATTCCCTGCCAGTGATCGGAGATACAGAGCCATCACCGCAAGCGCCAACCGACATCGTCCTAACACCCGCCGTCAAAATTTTGCCAGCCATGCAGGATGGAGATTCAATGGCAACCCCATTGGCAAAAGTGACGATTGCGCCGAGGAGCGCTCGTGCTTTTCAGGTGGACGGCGATGTTTCTGCACCTGAAGGGGATGCTGAAGACTGGGTTGAATTTAATTCATACAGCGAGGCGGTTGTAATTCAAGTGTTATGTTCAAGTAATGTATTACAAGTGGAGTTATGGAATAACGGAGCAAGCGTTGATGACTTTTTACTCACCTGTGGAGAAGAGCGTGTTTTGAGCATTGCATCCAACAGCGCCTATATTTTGCGTTTATTCAATCCTGCATCAAATGAATTCCGCTATACAAAGTATACTTTGAGCGTGGAGGCTTTCCGTTGAAAATGAATCTGTCATGCGGCAGTTGTTTCTTCGGCGGACTCGTGCCAATCAAAGATCATGCTGTCCGCGCATTGCGGCTTCATTCAATTGATGTGCCGCTTCTTGATTGTGAAGTACTTGGTGGAATTGTACTAAATCAAAATTTATGATACATTTATGGATAAATTTCACAAAGGCGAGGGCACATGAACGCAGAAAAAATACCGGATATCATCATCGGGCGGCTCCCTGTTTACCTGCGTGCACTGCAGCGCATGGCAGATAATGGGCTCAAGACTACCTCCTCCCAGGAACTTGGGGAACATGTGGGTATTTCCGCCGCTCAGATCCGCAAGGATATTTCACAGTTCGGCGAATTTGGAAAGCAAGGTACTGGGTATTCAATTGCCTACCTGCTTGATAAACTGCGCGAAATTCTTAAGGTGGATCGCATCTGGGATGTGGCGCTGGTCGGTGCAGGTGATATGGGGCACGCGCTCGCAAATTATCCGGGTTTTCAAAATCGCGGCTTTTGCATTGTGGCGATCTTCGATAATAGTGATGAAAAGATCGGTCAAAAAATTGGTGCTTTTGTTGTTCAGGATGCCGATAATATTGTTGAAAGCATCAAAGCCGCCAACATAAAAATTGCCATGCTCACTGTCCCTGCCATTGCCGCGCAAAGCGTTGCCGAAAAACTGATCCAGGCTGGCGTAAGAGCCATCCTCAACTATGCTCCCATCAACTTGAATGTGCCAAATACCGTCAAAGTGCAATACATAGATCCAGCCACACACTTGCAGAGAATGACGTATTATTTGTGAGATTTGTAAACACTTGGACAGATAGACACAATTCGCCCTGAAGATTATTCAGGGCGAGTGCGTTATCTGCGCAAATAATACTATTGTCCCGCCACCCTCGTCAGATATTCAATCACCTTTTCAAATAGGAGCGTTTTGGCTGACTGTCCTGTACCCGTGCCTGTGGTTTGACCCAATGTGGCGGCAGTAGCTTCGGCGGCGGCTTTTTCTTCTTCCGTCTTGCCGCTGCCCGAACCTGGGACTTTAGTCACGCCTGGGATGGGGGTTGGCAGGACAACACCATATTCCGCAAAGAATACATTGAGTCCCGCGTTGGTGATTTGCATTGCAGCAATTGCCTGCAATTGGTCTGCGGTCATCGCGGTTACGATCTGATCTTGGACAGCGGTGAGTTCTTCGCTGGCAGTGGTGTCGTCCCCGCTCAAATTGATGACTGCCTGCCAGAAGGGAATCAGAGTCTTGGCTTGTTCGGGTGTGACCGCGTTGGCTGTGCCTTCCAGTTTTATTGTGCCAAACGCCAGTTGATTGCGCAGGCTGGCGGCGTCGGTAAATTCGGTGGTGAGATATTCGCCCGCGATGGAAGTGGGCGCGGCGGGAGTGACTTCGGCTGCGGGGGCGCAGGCGTAGATAAAGAATACAGCGAGCAGGGTCAATAGGCTGAGGCGAAAGAGGCTTTTTTTCATGATTATCTCCATAGGTCTTCGAGTTCTCCAGGAACTCGGAGACCTTGTTATTGATGTTACGCACCGTCCCGAAGGTTTGATCGTTTAAACAGGTTTTTTCAAGGAAACCTTCGGGACGTTTTACGTAAGGTGATCTTGTTACTTAAGGAATCCGCGCTCGCAACGAGGCAATGACCGCGTCAATTAATGCGGATGTAAGATTGCTTCCACTTCCGCCACTGCTGGAGGTTGTGATGCCTTCGGCGGCTTGTTTGGTGGCGCGCGCTTCTGCTGACATGCCGCTGCCTTGACCGGGTGTTCCGCCGCCACTACCCAGCGTAATGCCGTTGGCGGTAGCCCATTCCTGCATATCGGTCTGCAGCAATTTCATGTTCACAATGGCTTGCAATTGTTCGGGTGTCATGGCGGATTCGATTTGAGTCAGCAGTGCGCTGACTTCGGCTTGTGCTGTTCCGCCAGATTGTTGTGTACTGCGGAGCGCCTGCCAGAGTGGGACGAGGGTCTGCGCTTGTTCTATGCTGATCGCCAGATCGGTCTGGTTCAGTTCTATGGTTCCGAGAGCGAGTTGGTTACGGACTGCCAATGCGCCTTCGTAATCGGCTGGCAGATTCTGACTGACGTAAATGTCGCTTGTTGGGGCAGTGGCAGCCGTCCCTGAGCAGGAGGCGAGGACGAGGGCGAGGAGAATGACGAAGGGGAGAAAAATCTGTTTCATGGTTGAATCCTTTTTAGTTGAAATTATCAAGAACGTCCCGCAGGTTTTTATTTTGACTGGAATAATTCGAGGTCAACCTGCGGGACGGTTTTTTTTATTCGCGTCGTAACGCTTCGATGGGGTCAAGTTTCGCAGCTTGTGTGGCGGGATAGTAGCCGAAGAAAATGCCGACGATGGTTGCCGCGCCGAATGCGAGCGGAATGGACATGGGGACGATCTCGGTGCGCATGTCACCAAATGCGCCGAACAGATATGAGCCGCCAACGCCGAGGATGACGCCCACCAATCCGCCAGCCAGGCTGAGGATGATGGCTTCGATCAGGAATTGCATCAACACGGTGGATGGACGCGCGCCGAGCGCCTGGCGCAGACCGATCTCGCGTGTGCGTTCGGTGACGCTGACCAGCATGATGTTCATGATGCCGATACCGCCGACGAGCAGCGAGATGGCAGCGACCCAGGCTAACAGGTCACGAAAGGCAGCGGTGGTGGCTTCCTGTGTGGCGATGATGTCCTGCTGGGTCTGCACGGTGAAGTCAGGTTTGGCGGGGTCAACATCGTGACGCTCCGCCAGTATGGCAGTTGTCTGTGCGATGACGCTGGTAATTTGCTCCTGACTTTCTGATTTGAGGTAAATGGTGCGGACGGCATCGGCACGGAGCATGGAGACGGGCATGTATTTCTGGAAGACGATACTGATAGGCAGGTAGATGCGCCCGTCGTAATCCACGTCAGCTACGATGCCTTTTGGCTCCATCACGCCGATCACGGTTAATTTGGTTGTACCCACAGTGATCGTCTGCCCGATGGCGCCCTCTGCGCCAAATAGGTCGGTGGCAATGCCCGCGCCAAGCACAACCAACTTTGCCTTGCGGTCATCTTCATCCACCGTAAAATAACGTCCTTCGGCAATGGCATAATCGCGCACAGGTGGAAAATCTGCTGTGGTGCCGATGACGGGAATGGATTCCAAAGTCACGCCGCCCACGCGGACATTTTGCGGCGCAGGGGATTGTTCGGCGGAAATGCCCGTGATGCCCACAACTTGTTCGGCAATGGCAGTCGCGTCATCAAGCAACAAAGTTCGCGATGCGCCAGGCACGCCGCGCATGGGCGAGACGATGATCAGGTTCGCACCCAGTGCGTTGATCTGTTCGGCAATCGAAGCTTCGGCTCCCGCGCTGACAGCCAGCATGATAATGACCGAAGCCACGCCGATGATCACGCCCAGCGTCGTCAGAAACGAGCGGACTTTGTTGAGCATCAAGCCTTCCCAGGCTGTGCGAAATATTTTTTTGAGTTTCATGAGTTGTTTTTCCTGTAATGCGACATTTATGTCCGCTACGGTTTATGCGAACCTAAACATGGATTGGAACCACTGCGCCCGTCGGAAAGAATGAGTCCATCTTTGACGCAGATCACTCGTTCAGCATGAGCCGCAATATCTGGCTCATGAGTGACTATGACAATCGTGGCGCCGTTCTTGTGCAGGCGATGTAAAATATCCATAATTTCCACGCTGGATTTTGAGTCAAGATTGCCAGTGGGTTCATCTGCCAGGATCAGCGACGGCTGGTTGACCAGCGCGCGCGCAATAGCGACGCGCTGTTGTTGTCCGCCCGAAAGTTGGTTGGGGCGATGATGAAGGCGATCGCTTAATCCAACTACTTCGAGTGAGGCAATCGCGCGGGATTCGGATTCTGCATCGCTGAGTTCGTCGTTGTTATAAAGCATGGGCAGCAGCACATTGGAAAGCGCGCTCATACGCGGCAGCAAGTTGAATGACTGAAAGATAAATCCAAGTTTTTCGTTGCGGATCTCTGCCAGTTCATCCTTGCTCATCTGTCCCACATCGCGCCCATCGAGAATATACTGACCCGACGTTGGACGATCCAAACAGCCGACAATGTTCATCAGCGTGGACTTGCCCGAACCCGAATGTCCCATGATGGCGACAAACTCACCGCGCAATACATCTACATTCACACCTGCCAGCGCTTGCACGGCGGCTTCATCCATGCCGTACACTTTGGTCAACCCTGTAATTTCGATTAGATTATTATTCATCACAACACCTCTAGACCGCTCACTGATTACTGATTACTTCGTTTCCACTGTGCCGGTGCTAACTACATCACCAACTTTCAAGCCGCTCAAAATTTCGGCATTGGCGAAATCGCGCAAACCCACGGTGACGGGGGTCATAACCAATTGTCCATCCGCTTGAACGATGAAGACAGCGTATGAACCTGGGGCTAATTCACGCAGAGCCTGCATCGGGACGATAAGAGTCTTGAGCGACTCACCCGCGATCACTTCCGCATCCACGGTCATACCAGACATCAGGCTGAATCCCGTTTCTTTGGGCAAGGAAGCCCAGACAACGATTACGGGCGTACCATCCACAACTTGCAGGGTCGGCTCAACGATGATCACTTCGCCATCCACAGGCTGATCTGGGTAGGCGTCAAAGGTGAAGGTGACGCGGTTGCCAACCGCCACTTTATCCAGGTCGGTTTCATCAAGATAGAAGCGCACCAGTAAATTTTCAGTTGTAGCAATGGTCATGATCGGAGTAGTTCCAACTGTCTGCCCAGCGACCGCGTTCAGGCTGGTAACAGTGCCATCGAAGGGCGCGATCAGGCGCGTGTTTTCCACAGACAGGCGGGCCTTTTCCAGTTTTGCCATTTCAATTCCCAGCGCAGCGATGGGCGCGGTCAATGCCTCAGGTCCCGCTTTGACAATATCGAGCGCGGCTTGGGCGTCCTGCAAAGACACTCGCGCAGATTCAAGCTCAGCGCGGGCAAGCGCCATGTCTGATTCGTCAATGTAGATCAAGCCCAGGAAATAATCCATTTGGGTCTGTGCCAAATCTTTTTCGGCTTGCGTCGCTTCGGGCTTTTCCAATTTCTGTTCCCAATACCATGCATCTAAACCGATTAAATACATGACATGGTTTTCCGTTAACACCAATGCGTCCTGCGCGTTCACCAAAGCGAGTTCAGCCTGCGCAATTCCCTGCGCGTTGAACAGCGCTTGAAAATCTGACTCAGCTTGAATATTCTCTTCCAGCCGCGCCAACGCCTGTGAAGTTTGCACAGAGTCGCCAACTGCAACATTCAATTCGGTCAGCACACCCGAGGTGCGGAAGCCCAGGTCTATCTGCTCGGAGGGGAGAACCGTGCCTGCTCCGCTGGCTGTCACAACCAAGTCACCCGTGCGGACTTTGGCGGTCTGCAAAGCAGGCGTCTCGATTTCGGCGGTAATGGGACGCGCAAAAAATACAACCGCGGCAATCATAGCCAGCGCCGCAATGAGTATGATGAAAATCGTTTTACGAGAAAAGCGTTTCGTCTTTTGCATAATAGACTCCTTGGATGTCCTAAATTAGTTTTATTGCGTCAAATTTAATTGACAGCCATAAAGATTTCATTATGCTATTGTGAAGAACGTGTAAAGAATTAATTTTGGGAAATTGCGAAGATGGTAAATAAAAACAGGCGACTCTAAGGCGACCTGAGTTTCTCATTTTAGTGTCCTGAATTTAGCTTATTTAGCAGGGCTAGAACCGAGGGTGGGAGCTCTGGTTCAGCAAGCACTTCATTTCCATTGATGGTCACAATAGCAGATCGAATCGGACG
>VGNE01000028.1 GCA_016866215.1 Chloroflexota bacterium
CTGCTCAAAGGCGACACCAAACTCAATCACTTTGCACTCAAGTCAAAACTATATTTGCACGCGCTTCACGCCGCTTATGCCAAACTGCGGGAACTCAACCCTGCCTGTTTGGCTGCGTAAGGTGAGTTAATATTTCTTCAACCAGGTCCGGGTCTAGTTCATCCACGCGGGGCGCCAATTCGAGAATGGTATTCTTCCCCTGTTCGTTAACGAAGACCGCGACATCACCGAATTGTAAATTTGCGTCAACGAGTACGGTGCGGGTATCTTCGTTATGCAAGGCGATGGCCAGATTTACCGCAATGGTGGTACAACCAGTTCCGCCTTTTGGACTATACACAGTGATGATTTTGCCATTTGAGACAGGTGTTAAAGCATTCGGAGAAAGAAGCAATCCCGCGGCTTGGCTTGCGGAAAATTGTTGCTTCGCATTTTTTACCCGCTCGGTTTGGGCCATCTCGCCTGCGCGGCGAATTGCTGAAATTAACTCATCTCCCATTGGAGGTTTTGTTAAAAAGTCACGAGCACCTGCAAGCATTGCCCGCCGCATATAATTTTGATCGCCCTGCACCGATAAGATCACAATCTGAATATGGGGGGATTTCTTCCTAATCTCCTCAGTAGTGGCAATCCCATCCAGGTCAGGCATGTTGATATCCATCAAGACGACATCCGGATCCAACTCCTGAGCAAGTTGAATACCTTCCCTGCCCGACTTCGCAGCACCGACGACATCTATATCAGATTCGAACTGTAACAGCTTGCGGATGGTCTCACGAGTCTCTGCGATATCGTCTACGATAAGCACTCGAGTTTTTGCTAAAGCCATATTAAATTACTTCCATTCCTGTATCCTCATCCATTATTGAGGAGGAACTGTCGTTGTATCGTTCGGCAAAAATGGAGCAATCAGATCAGATAAAGCAGGCTGCATTGCATATGGAAGTTTTGCAGGGACGGGGATATTGTACTGACTGAGCAGGAATTGCAAGGTGGCAGCTTCGGTTGCCTGGCGGGCTTGATCGGTGGGATTCCTCAAAGTCATCGAAATCCTGGCATTTGTATAGATTAAATAGGAAAGTGTGATGGAATCTTGCGGTGAAACGATCAGTGTGATGATGTCAGGAGCGAGTGTTTGTTGCGGTGGAGCCTGTGGATCAGTTGGAGCCGTGTCTGCCACAAGCGGGAAATTACCCAATTTCATTACAACCACATCCTGAAGCAGCATCTGACAGGTCTCCCTGGGCCGCTGCGCCTCAGATGGAACCAGATAAAACGGTTGTTGGACTGATGGATCCAATTCCAACCTGCCTAGCGGAGTCCCGGAAGTGCTTGCGCCAAGCGAAAGAACCGGCAAAGCATCCGGCACAAAACCAGTGCCTGTCAAAGAACCAGTCAGGTTAGGCAAAATAGTTTGGAAGGCGGGATCTACGTCTACGAATAGGAAACAAGCATTAATATTTACATGAGCCCCGTCATTGACCGCATACGCGGATAAAGCCAGGCGGCTGGTCGGTATGGACATGGCGGTCATCCCCGGCGGAATCAGTGAGGCCCACTGCGGCCCGGAGATTGGAACCGTCAGCGATGCGTCAAGGATTAATGCCTCTGTGATCGGTACGCCCTGATCGAGAGGGTATTTTGCCACCTTATTGCTTGTCAATGCGGGTAGTTCGTCTCGCGTATACATGACAGCGATAACTTTCTCTTGAGGAATACTCATGGTGGCAAGTACTGCCTCTGTAATTGCGCCTCCCTGCGGAATATTTTGAGCGGCGTAATATACGTCAACATAAACAGGTTGATCTGGCTGTTGTTGTGAAAGTAAAAATTGGCGGATGGCGACAAAACCCACCGCCAGACCAATGATGATGACAAGAATAACCAGAATTAGAGTTCGACCTCGTCTCATATTTCTCTCCTTACATTGAATTCGAAATTATCTGAATATATAAAACATATTCATTATACAAGAAAAATGGTCAAAACATACCGCGGCAACCAAGGAAACTCTGGGTACAAGCTACAATATTGTTAGGTTGCGATAAAGCAAAGGGATGCTTAGTTCTTTGCTTGAACTGTGAAAGATATCCTGGTTCCCGAACCGGCAAGGCTGTCAACCTCAAATTTCCCGCCCAGCATTTCTGCCCGCTCCTGAATAAGTCTTAATCCCAAATTTGTTGAATCTTTTAATGTTTCTGAGTCAAATCCCTTGCCATTATCATCCACACTCACCCTAATCAGCTCGGTTCCAATATCGATTTGAATTTTGATCATCGTAGCCTGGCTATGACGGGCGGCATTTCCAAGTAATTCCTGCACCGCTCGAAAGATCATCACCTCCAGGTAAGGCTTAAGGCGGCGTTCAGTGCCAGTCACAGTTAAACTCACATCCAGTCCCGTTTGTTCCTTAAATGCATCGGTGTATTTTCTGAGAGTGGGAGTCAAGCCCAGATCATCAAGCATCATTGGACGCAATTCAAAAATAAAATTACGTACTTTCTGAAAGGTGCCCATGGCGGAGGTTTTTAGATTTCCTAATTCTTCCTTCGCTTGCACAGGGTCAATATCCAAAAGGCGCATTGCAATTTCAGTCTGCAAAATAAAATTGGATAGAGCCTGGGCAGGCCCATCATGCATCTGGCGGGATAAGCGTTGGCGCTCCGCCTCCTGCGCATTAACAATCATTTCGATTCCAGCCATCTGGCTTTTACCGCCTTCAGAAGCGGCGGATGAAATCCCTGATTCACTCGTTCCTGAAACGATTTTTTCCAAAACTGCCGCATATTTTTCAAGATGTGTTTTGTCATTTTGAAGCTTCTCTAACTGCCCACGCATCACAAAAAGTCTTTGTTGAACATCCAAGGCGGAATCGTATCCCATTTTAAGTTCCTCAATTGGCACGCCTTGTTTTTGCACCTGTTGAAGATGTGAGGAAATCGCAGCATTACGCTTTGTTATCTTGGAAAGTTCGCCCTGGCTCTGTTCGGTCATCAATATGACCTCACGCAGGGCGCGTTGGGTTTCTTTCAATTCCTTCTGGTAATCCATTCCTTCTGTTTCACTCATAAAATCGCTCCTGAGGGCGAAGATCAGTGTCTTTTTGTGTCACCCAGCCTCACCTCGAGGTAAATACAACTGCCTAAGTACCATCGGCACGGCGCGTCCCTGCCATTCCATCTTTCACCCAAAGTTTCAGCTCGCTGTGGTTTAAAAACTTTATTTGCAAAAACAAACTTTTCTTAGGTCATTTTTTAATACGCTCCTATTTTAACCCATTAAGGGTTTTTCCACAGATAGACAACCATATTTTGCCGCCCAAATTTCAAGGGGACTTCACCATTCGTTGAAAAGACTTGCTCGAGCCCTTCAGACAAGAGGGGGTAAAACTCGGGAAATGCGATCAAAAAATCCGCACCTTTCTCATCTAAAAATATGGCGAGCTGCGGTTCGTCGCGAATGAAAGGAATAACCTCTGGTGAGATCAAACCCGCCAGGTCTATCAATTCATGGTTGTCAAAATATCCCAATGCGCCAATATCATGCGCGGCGATGATCGCTTCGGCGGGCAGGTTTTCAGCGACCCATTTTGCGGTGACTACCATTTCACCTTCGATCACTGCCACATCCTGCGCAAATGATTTCGCGCCCAGGAAAATAAACCCTAAAGTGAGCATGGCAATACTGCCCCGCCAGATTGTTTTCGCCACCCAATGATAGCGGGTGAATATTTTCCGCCCATCAAAATCAGCAAATGCCAGCAAGCCAAAGGTAAAAAATATGGGCATGGCCGGCATGAGGTATCGTCCATGTTGATAGACCGGTAGGCGCGAAATATAAAGCCAAAGGTATCCCGCGCACCAGATCAGCGCGGACAGGCTTCCCCACATACGACCTTTGATTGATTTTATCAACCAACACACGACACCAGGTATCAGCACAAGGCTTGGGCCGACAAGTAGTTGCAAAGACAGTAGACCAAGACGGTTGGATATGGGAATCATTTGCCAGGCTGCGTACTCAGCTTGTTTTGCGTAAAAAGTATTTGGCATAGGCGCGCCGCCGACTGCAAGATTAAATAGTAAATACAACCCAAAAATCGGGATGAATCCAAGAGAATAGCGCATCATGGCGCTCAACCGGGAGCGTGTGCCCTGCTCGACGAAGAATATCGTCATCAGCGCGGGACCAAGCAGGGTCAAACCGTCGGGGCGCGCCCAGACTGAAAGTCCAGTCAGCAATCCCAAGGTCAAGTATCGAGGCGAGTTCGTCATCAGCAAGATCAGAACAGTTGTGACGATCAATCCATGCAATAAAGTTTCCATGCCAGACAACCCGGCCCAAACCAGATGCCATTCAAAGGCGATGAAGATTCCAACCCAGGGAAAATGAGGCTGATAAGAATTTACAAGTTTGCGGACTGCTCCTTCGCATAAAATTGCAAGGGCGAACAAAATTAAGAGACCGAGGAAAAATGTCCAAAAGTAAGGCGAAAGGTTAAGCAAAAAACCTATTGCAAGTACCGCCGACCAAATTGGCGCGGTGGAACCTGCGGAAGGAAGGCCGGGGCGAAATGCCCATTCACGGTTCAATGCGAGATTTCGCGCGTAGGTTTGATGGATCCATGAATCGTCGAGAGGAAAACCGATTGCGTACGTGAAGCGGCTGGTAAGCAGATAGACCGCCGAGATCAGCAGCACGGCAAAAGCTATGACCCATAAATGGCGCCGCGAAATTTCATTTGTTGATCTTGAAGATGTTTGCGCCATTGACTTGACCTAAGAAAACAAAATAGGGTTGGGCTTGCGGGTTATCCAGTAAACTATTTATCTGAGAATTCCCCGCATTCGGTTCTAGCACCAAATAACCTGCATCAAATTGATTTGCAACCGCAAGGATAGCGCCTTTACCGCCGTAGGGTATTGAAATGGCAGAACGATTCGTTTCGAGATAATACCCCGGTGCATTCCGAACAATCACAACATCATCAGGCTGAATCCCGTTCGTAAGCAGAAATTTCTCCACAGCAGGATAATTCGCCTCGCCCTCACCCCAACCTAGAGTGAATAAACGAAGATTGACGATAAAGCCGGTCAGGATGATTGCGATCATAACAAGCGCGCTTCGGAATATGACTTTGGTCTGGTCGTTGCCCCAGTTGCGTTTTCTCAGGGACAGTAGAATCTCATCAAGACCCAATGGCGCAAGAGTCCACCACATGGGTTGAAGGGCCGCGCCCGCATGGAAGAATGCGCCACGCGCACCGGCAAATGGAAAGATGAATGTCATCACAAAAAACAAAGATAGCCAGGCGGTAGTGGCAAGTTTTATTCGTTCATCCTTGCGATAATAGATAATACCTGCAAGAATAAATGGAAATAAGATGATGCCGCCATGCGCGGCAAATCCGCTTTGCAGATTTACACCGAGCGCCCACATTCTGGCAGAGATGATTTTATCCCGGCCAATTGCCAGAAAGGATTCCCTGCTAAGGTGTTCGGGGGGATAGATAAAGGTCTGGTCGTAATTCTCGAGCCAGAGAGTGCGGCCGCCGCCGGGAGCAATGATTGTTCCGAAGGCCCTCAAATTCCGAACATACCAGGGGGACATGATGAGGAGGAAGCCCAGTAGAGCAGTGAGTGAGTTGCGTAATACATATTTCGTAATTCGTAATTTGTGATGCGTTCCTTCGGCTGCGCTCACGCGAAGCGTGTAGTTGCGAGTTGCAGGTTGCAGGTTATTTAATAATGAATCTTCTTTCGCGCGCCAGATCGTGAATAGAAAAGTGAGCGCCAGCCAGAGTAAACCGTCACTGCGTGAGAGGGTCGATAAACCTGCGAGCAAGCCAAGCAGAAACCAGTTGCGTGTGCGGGTTGGGTCTTCCATGAGTTTCGTGGCAAGGATGAAATACAGGCCCCCAAAAAGCATAAAAAGGCTGAAGTTATCGGTTACGCCTACGAAAGAGGCATGGTAAATCGAAAAGATCGCCAGCAATGCCGATGTAATCGCAAGCTCGCGTTTTTTGGAAAATGAATAGGACAATCCCGCAGTAACAGGCACAACCAGTGCTGCGATTATAAGGAAAGGTAACCGCGCCGATGCGTAGGTTTCTTCACCTGTCAGCCACATCCCCAGGGCGGAAAAAATGGAAGCCAGCGGCATCCAGTAAGTATGCGAAGGGTGCGGCAAGGATGCAGCGCCATCCAGATAATTCCACAAGTAAGGCTCGTTGAAACCGTTCCCTCTGAATAGTTGAATACCACCCGCAAAGTAATAATCCGAGTCAAGATAGCCGGGGGCCGGCTGAAATTGCGCGATGACGATGGGCAAGATCAAGCCAGATATGAATAAAAGGAAATAAGTTCGGAATGACATATGACCTACGATTTACGATTGACGATTGGCAAGGTCAGCCCAGATACGCGGCGGACAGATTGCCCACCAGCGAATCCAGTATAAGCCTAGGATTGTAAAGATAGGCAGAAAGAGGAACATGATCTCTCGAGCCAACCGGCCAAAGCGAGGCAGGCCAAAGAAATAACCAGCCCAGGGTATGAGAAAAACAATGACCAGCAGCAGGATCGTCAAGCCATCTCCCATAGACTGCCAACGGTCATGGACAATGGCAATGATGAGTGCCAGTGGAATCACTAATACTGCCAGGTGTTCCATTTCGGTACGGAAGCCAAGCAAAGGCGCCGCCGCAAGGGATAGGCAGCAGGTCCAGTAAAATTTTCTAAAATCTGCGCTGTGTGCTGTGCTCCATTCATAACCGAGTGTAATTACAAGGATGCCAATAAAAACCCAGGCGAATGTGCCGTTTTGAGATGGAAAAAAATGAGCAAATGACTCTTGGGCTGTAAAGCCAAAGTCTGCGCGCAGATTATTCATGCCGGCCCGCAGATAGGGAATGATCCAATTTGGATACCAGAGAAAAGAAGCGGCCAGTAATATGAAGGAAAGCATCCCAAAGCCTGCCAATACTCTTCCACGTCCCTCACTATAAACACGCCATGCCACTAAGATCAAAAACAGCGCGCCAACCTCCCAATAATATAAAGAGACTGCCATCAATGCGCCCGCCAGTTCATCCTGCCCGGCTCGCAGGGCAAGCAAAATGCCTGCATAGATCAAACCAAGCAATAAAACAGGACTTGCTTCAAGCAAGGCTTGAAAAGCATAAAAATTGAAAATGCAGAATAGAATAAATAAAACCACAAAAGTGGGCGGAGCTGCCCAATCCGTCAGGCGCAGGCTCAACAAGGCAAGTGCGAACAATGCCAGTTCGAGGACCAAGGTAAATATAGCCCGGGCAATCTGCGGGTCGGAAAGAAGCGAAAAAGGGAAATAAAGCAGGAGAATGTGAAATGGTGTATCCAGAATGTAAGGTTTGTCGCCAGCCTGCGCTGAGCCTCCATAAACCAATTCCTGAACACGGGCGGGGATTTCAGCGCCATAGGGATCTATCTTATCAAAAAGAAACGCGCGTCCCGCGACCCATTGGACATAAAAATCGCCGCCGCCAGTGAGTGTAAGATTCGCAGTCACAAGCGCGGCTGAAACGATCAGAACAATCATTACAACTATAGCAATGAATAGATAATCGCGAGGGGTGAGGGATTTTGAAGGTGGATGAAATGTCATGCGCTCTCGCCCTGCCTCTCCCCTGTCGGAGAAGGGATAATGTAGCGAAAGATGGGACGCGTTGGCGAATTACGGGCCGCTTCCTTGAAACCCGCTTTTATGAATGCCGATGCCGTGCCGGTAAAGACAAAAGGAGCAGGTTGCTCCTTTTTTGAATCCACCGGATAACCCTCCACAATTTTACCGCCGCGATCTTTTACATGTTCGATTGCAGCTTTCAATAATTCAACTGTAATACCTTTGCGGCGATGTTTCTTTTCGATAAAGAAACAAGTGACAGACCACACTTCCTGATCGTCAATCGGTTTGAGTGTGCGCGAATGGGCAAGCTTGGGATAGGCAATGCGCGGTTCGACTGCGATCCATCCAACAGGATAGCCCTCCAGGTAAGCCAACAAGCCTGGAACAATTTTCGAATCAACAATGGATTTTTGCATTTGCCGCGCATTATCGCCTGTGTTCTCACTGAATTCTTTCCCGCGTAATTTCCAATACATACACCAACAGCCGCCGCATGCGCCGTTATTGCCAAAGAGCAATTCAAAATCACGCCACAGTTTTTGTGTCAGGGGATGAAAAGAGAGGTCGAGAGATTCCATGAGGGTAAGGTCGAAGGATGAAATTTCGTGGTGTCCAGCTGCTTCGCAATTCGCAGATCACAATCCGCGTGACTTGCTTCCCGGTCTGCCCAGCCATAGGCTTATGTACCACAATCACACAAGCATCTTTAATCTCTGCGGCAGGATTTCGTATTCGAAATTTTGTATCCATTCGGGGAATAATTCGCCGTCCGTATGCGCAGGGGAGGGCGTTTCGAGTTTGATGGATATTTTTGTAGCGTCCAACTCGCGCATGCCTTCCATTTCGACATAATTGCCCTTATCTTCATTGAACGCGCGCGGCAGGGCCTGGAACAGTCCCAGCCGAGTGGCGCGATAACCAAAGGCGAGGGTGAGTTTTCCATCGAACATATCTGCGTGCGGTGTCATAAAGAAACCGCCTGTGCGCCTGCCATTACCAATTGAGAGCATCGAGAATTTTCCTTTATATTCCCCATCATCCCAATGAACTTCTCCGCTCCATTCGGGTTTGTCCATGATCCCTTGTACAGCCGCGACAAGATAGCGGGCTAGGCCTTTTATCCATTTAATTTTTTCGTGTTTGATGCTGACGTACGGTTCGAGTCCTGCGGCTGAATTATTGACGAAATATTTTCCGTTCAACTTTCCCAAATCAATTAACCTGGTCTTCCCCATCGCGATCACCTTTGCCGCCTCATTCAAATCCGTTGGCAAACCCAGTGAATAAACAATGTCATTTGCGGAACCTGTGGGCATGATTCCTAGCGGACCAACTGCGTCCCGCTCAGACCCCGCCGCCTGCATCAATCCATTTGCCGCTTCGCCTATGGTACCGTCTCCGCCCGCGGCAATAACAGGTGAAAAACCATCCAGCGCAGCTTGCTTTACGAGTTCGATAATGTGACCTTTGTGTTCGGAAACATCCAGCGCAAAATCCACGCCTGCGGCTTGGAGTGCGGCTTCCACTTCGGGCCAGCGCGCTTTAGAATTCCAGCGATTCGAATATGGGTTGAGAATTACCTTGGCAGTCATCGGCCCTCCACTAAGTGATTTTTATCCATTGTACCTGAATTCCATCCTTTGAATTGAGATAGAACAACTGCAATAAAAATTAGAACGCATCCTGCAATTTGGATGGCGGCAAGATTTTCGTTCAACAAAAACCAGCCCGATAATACCGAAAATACAGATTCGAGGCTCAAGATCAATGCGGCGTCTGCGGGAGGGGTGTGCCGCTGTGCCCATATTTGAAGTGTGTAGCACAGGCCAAGCGAGAAAAATGCAGTGTATGCGATTGCGCCAAACAACGGCCAACTAAATGTCAAAGATGGCTCGGCGAAAACGCCCAAGACTAAATTCAGGATGGCGCATACGAAGAGTTGTCCCACTGAAAATGGCATGGCTTCATATTTGGATGCATACTTTCCCAGCACAATGACGTGAAATGTCCAAAATATTGCTCCGATCAGTTCAAGCGCGTCTCCTGGCTGGACCTCGAAACTGCCGCTGGTTGACAGGAGAAATGCTCCCATCCCTGCCAAAGCCACTGCAACGATGGACATCCAATGCGGCTTCTCGCGCCAAACGATGAACAACGCTACAGGAACCAGCACAACATATAAACTGGTAATGAACCCCGCGTTGCCCGCTGTCGTGGAAACCAGGCCCGCTTGCTGAAATGCACTTCCGAGAAAAAGCAGAAAACCAGCGGCGAACATCCATTTGTATCCCTCGCGGGAGTAGGTCGGGTTAATAACCCGGCCTTTTAGGCTGGAAGCCTTACCTACGCGCAGCGCAAGCGGCAAAACTACCAAGGCGGCGAGAAGATAACGCGCTCCATTAAATAGATATACGCTTCCCAATTGACCTGCGACTCGCTGCGCAACAAAGGCTGAGCCCCAGATCACGGAGACCAGCAGGAGGGTTAGATCTGCTTTGAGTCGCATAAATTTTCCAAAGGTGATGGCTGAAAGTTGAAGGTATTTCGATTAATACCTTGATTCATTTCTTTCTCTATACTCAATACAGAAGCGCAATCATAGCACAAGATTTATTTATCAAACCTTGCCGAAATCCGGAACAATAGGCAGGGTAGGTTCAGGCAATAAATTTTAGGGAAATTCTGGGAATTCATTTTCATTGATGGTAAAGTACGTGGCGTTTGTCTGCCAGATCTAGCCCATCAAAAAAAATAACAGGCATGACCCGGCGAATGGTCTTGCCTGTTATGATATTACAACAAATTGGTTTTTCTACTTGAGCGTGCGAATAAAGGCAACAGCCTGCCAAATCTGCTCGTCGGTCAGAACACCCTTCCAAGCCACCATGGATGTGCCTTCCTTGCCAGTGTAAATGCGCCAGAACAAATAATCATCACCAGCCTTAGCCTGAAGTTCACCAAGATTCTTGGGAGCAGGATCAAGCGCCGCACCGGCAGGTCCGTCACCATGGCCTTGAGGACCGTGGCAGGCTTCACAGTTGGTCTTGAAAACCAAGGCACCGGCCGCAGCGGCGTCTGCACCAAGGGGATTGGCCTGACCGGAAAATTCAGAAGGAACAGGCGCCAGAGTGGCAACAGCATCCGCACTGCTTCCACCACCGCAGGCAGCCACGACCAGCGCGGTGAAAACTAAAACACCAAACAAAATTTTATTCATCATAAACCTCCAGTTATTATGTGTATCGAATTGCGCGGTGATTATATCCGCTTAATGAAGTTATTTAGTGTGACTAAAGTTACAAGTTACAGTGTGCACGCAAAACATATCAGGCAAGTTGCTCCTTGCGCCGTCCTCGGCGCAAGATTTCGACACAGCTGCGCTAGTCAATCTGCCAGATTTATCCTGCAAACGCCGCCGAGGACGGCGGCTGGATCATGGGTTACTGAAAGTTACATATTATGATGACGCCAGCACTAATAAAATCTACACATCCATTCCTGACATTTTCGCCTCATGCTATGCTTCAGGCTACTCCTGTTTCCTCGAACTGACCCACCACCCGATAATAACCATCGAAAAGAAGAAGGCAATTCCAAGATACAACAACCATTCAAGTTCCGTATTAGGCCCTGGGCCGCCTCCGGACAACAAACGAAATGCAAGCATAAATGCCTCCAGAAATTTATTTATGCCAGTTATACGTGAAAAAATGAGGTGTGTCAAATCACGCGGCAAAGAGTAAAATTGACCAATCAGACATTTTGATGGAAATTATAGGAAGATAAATAGATGACATCCTACAAAGCCAACATCAATAATCTCCGTGCACAAAGAGATAGGAATACATCGTCCGATCCGTTACACTGGCTTAATCTGGCAGGCTTATTCTGGCTGGAAGAAGGAGAAAATTCATTTGGGAGCGATCCACAGGACAAGATCAGCCTCGCGGCTTTTCCTTTGGCTCACTGCGGTATATTCCACCTCAAAGAGGGACTTGTTACTCTCTCGACAGCCAAAGAGGCACCCATCAACGTTAATGGGGCAATACCTGAAGCCCGCCTGTTACGGACAGATCGCGATAAAGAAACCGACTTAATAAATATAGGTTCGCTTACCATGAAGATCATTATCCGCGGAGGAGTCCCATTGGTGCGAATTTGGGACAGGGAATCTCCCGTGGGCAGGAATTTCACAGGCTTCCATTATTACCCGGTTAAACCTGAATATCGCGTGAGTGCAAAATACATCCGTTACGACCCGCCCAAGCCAATAAAGATAATGGAAGTGATCGGAACAGAAATTGACAGCATGTTTTTAGGACAGGCGCAGTTCGCATTGAATGGCGTCCATTACACCCTTGAAGCTGAGCAAAGCGGCGGCGAATTGCTTTTCAACTTTACAGATGGAACGAACAAAGATACCACCTACGGCGGCGGGCGGAAATTCTATTTACCAATCCCGAAGGGCGAGGAGATCATCCTCGATTTCAACCTGACTGAGAATTGGCCCTGCGCCTACACGGCATTTGCAACCTGTCCCATCCCGCCTAAAGAAAATCACCTGCCCATAAAAATTGAAGCAGGTGAAATGAAATATTCCGAATGAAAGAAACAGGGCAAGGAGAAGAAAAAACTCCTTGCCCTGTTTCTTTCATCTTTCTTCTAATAACCTGGATATTATTCCACCCATACTGTTCTATCTTCATATCCCTGCCTCAAGTATGGCTCAGGGAAAACATCGGGATAGCCAACATATATAAATCCCACAATATACTGGTCTGCGTCAAAGCCTAAAAATTCCTTCACTTTTGCATCGCGCGCCCATTCGCCCGTGCGCCAAATCGCGCCGAGACCCAAAGCATTTGCGGCAAGCAAAATGTTTTGACATGCGGCCGAAGCGGCGGAAACATTTTCAATTTCGATGATCCTGGCATCGGCAGGGTGATCCACGCCAACGGCAATCACCACGGGAGCGCGGAGCGGCAATGCCCGGGTTTTGTCTAAACCCTCCGGCGGCGCGGCAGGATTACGCTCCGCGAAAGAGGCGGCCATTACGTCGCCCAGTTTTTTTCGCCCATCCCCCGTCAACACGACAAAACGCCAGGGTCTCACTTTATGATGATTGGGAGCCTGCGCGCCGGCGCTTAAAAGTTTTTCGATCATCTCGCGCGGCAAAGCTTCCTGTTTTAATTTACTGATTGTAAGCCTTCCATGAATTGCTTCAATTACATCCATCGTTCCTCCGTGCTACACAGACGCTTGCGGGTAAAATTGTCTTACCATGAAAATATTTTACTCGGAAGAACACCGCAAACATTTTCCACCATTTGAAGTTTTTGATGGCGGGAAACGCGTGCCGTATTACGAAAACCCCGAACGCATGGATCGGATTTTATCCGCGCTCAAAAAAACAGACTGGGCTGAATTCAGTGAGCCAAAAGATTTTGGACTCGACCCAATCCTGGCTGTGCATGACAAGGGATACATCAACTTCCTCGCCTCGGCCTGGAGGGAGTGGCTGGCTTCTGACCCTGAGGTTGCGGCTTCGCCTGAGCAGAATGCCTTCCTGCCGGCAACCTTTGCACTGCGACGCAAGACTCGCGTGCCTAACGCCCTGCTTGGCAAGGCAGGCTACTATATCATGGACTTATCCGCCTGCATTGTTGAAGCGACCTATGAAGCCTCACTTGCATCTGTAAATTGTGCATTGAGTGCGGCAGAATTTATTTCATCGTCCATAGTCAATCGTCAATCATCTGCCTTTGCCCTCTGCCGTCCGCCCGGCCACCACGCAGGCAGGGATTACGCCGGCGGATATTGCTTCATCAACAATGCCTCTGTTGCAGCAAACTGGCTTTCATCAAAAGGAAAAGCTGCCCTGCTCGATATTGATTATCATGCGGGCAATGGCACTCAGGACATTTTCTACGAACGCAATGACGTCTTAACTCTGTCGATTCATGGCGACCCGGATTACGAATATCCCCACTACATTGGCTTTGCAGATGAAACTGGCGCAGGTGTCGGACTCGGCTATCATAAAAACTATCCACTGCCTGCCGACACAAACGACACGGATTATTTATCCGCGCTGGATGATGCCATCACAATGATAAAAAAATTCGCACCGAAATACCTCGTCCTTTCCGCCGGCATGGACATTTTCGACGGCGACCCACTTGGCAAATTCCACGTCACAGGTAATGGAATTGGTGAAATAGGAAAAAGAATCGCCGAATTAAATTTGCCTGCCGCAATCATCATGGAAGGCGGTTATGCAAATGAGGCGCTTGGTAATAACATGGTCAAATTATTGGAGAATTTCAAATGAGAAAACGCCTGTTCATAATTCGGTCGTGGATGTGGCTGGCGATATCAGCAACATAGACAAAGTCACGCCCAACTTGCAATCCATCGGCTTACACTGTAAAAGATGAAGCCGGCTGTCCTGCACCTTCCAACGGTCAGCTATATACAGTTGAAAAACATGGCTGCTCCCAACCGGTGGAAATTCCCTGGCTTGCGCCTTAAATCACAACACTATACCAAGCTCGGTCATAAATTGCGGTTTTCTGCGACGCGATTCGCGGGGCTAAAGCCGCCTGCTCAGTATTATGGAAGCGCTTCGCGCTGGCCGCTGGCGCGACGAGTCCGCTTTAGCGGACTTCCATGTACTGAGGCAGGGATTCATCCCGCCGAATCACCATTGAACAAAACCGCAATTGGTTATCGAGCTTGTCGAGATATTGTCTCCGCGTGCAATATATAAGACAAATTTGAACCGCAAAGACCGCGAAGATCACGAAGAAAATCCATAAAACTTAATGTACTTTGCGCTCTTTGCGGTAAAAAGGAGGGATGCAGGATAGAGAAATCAAAAGCGGACGCTGATTACGTCCGCTTGATCTTAAACCAAGACTCCTGTTTTTTTCAAAACGCCTTCCAGCGCATCAATTGTGGCAGGCTTGATCAGCATGGCCTGAGCGCCTCCGCTTAATACTTGTTGGCGCGTCTCGGGTTGGTCATCTGAGGTGATGACAATGACCGGCACCTTCATCAGCCGCGGTTCACGGCGGATATATGCCAGCACTTCGGTACCATCCAGGCCGGGCATATTGATATCCAGGCAGACAAAACTCGGAGTAAAACTTCCCAAAACAACCATGGCCGGGCTGGAGCCGTAAGCGATGCGCGCAGATAAATCCAATATTTTCAACATTTGTTGTAAAGCATCGGCGGTCTGCCGATTATCGTCAATAATTAATCCTTCCGACATTTACTCCTCCAAAATTACAGCGCCCATCACAGACACGTCATAACCTTTCAGTTGAGATACTGCCTCTCGAAAGCCGCGATCAGCCAACAGTTCAAAAAGAGGCGCGAGCAGGTCGTCATCCGCAAATTGTTTGGGAATCACCAGGTCATAACGTTCCTGAAAAAGCGGGATGAAATCCAAGTCCAGAGCCTGTGCGGCGGCGGCAATTCCCAGCCCGCAATCAGCGCGCCCGGATGCGACAGCGGTTGCAACACCTAAATGAGTATACTCTTCCTGAGAATAGCCGACAATGGACTCTGGGGAAATTGTCATCAAATTCAAATGATAATCCAGCAGGACTCGCGTACCCGCCCCGCGTTGACGATTCACAAAAAGGACGCTCCGACTCGGCTCCACGCGAGCTTTACGCCGCGGACTCCGCTCGGAACTGCTGAGGTCTCCCAGGCTTTTAATTCCCTTTGGGTTTCCCTGCCTAACGATCAAGCCTTGGTCACGCCCAACCAGCGCAATCACTTTCACGGGAATATTCGGCATATATTGACGAATATATGAGATATTATATTCACCATTATTTGGGTCAAGTAAATGTGACCCTGCCATGTGCGCTTCGCCGCGCCGCAACGCAACCAGCCCACCTTGCGAACCGACATTTGCAGAAGCAAACCTGCGATCATACTTCGAGAGGAATTGCGCGAGCAAATCTAGAGTCATGTCATGTGAGCCAATGCAAAAAATCGTTTTTTCGATTTCAGCCCTGCTTCGATACAAATGAACTTTGACTTGTTCACCTGCTTCGTAACCCTGCACACCGCTTGGGATTAACGCCAGTCCATCCGCTTGAACAAGGGAAGTGATGACACCCGCCCCACGTGATAATGGTGCGGCAAGAAGTTTACCTCCCACTTTACCAACTGCCACGCGGACAAAATCATCATCCCCCGCAGGTGAGACCAGTTTGCGCGTCAGCGTTGCCATTTCAGTCGGGAGTTCATTCGGTCTGCGCCCAAGCCATTTGGCAATGATAGGCTCAACAAAAATATCTACTGTCAGTGCGGATGAGACGGGATAGCCGGGGACGCCGATGATGGGAGTAAGTGACGAGATACGAGGGACGAGTAACGAGTTGCTCATATCTCGTTCCTCGTTACTTATCTTCTCGTTACTTGCATTCTCGTTTCTCACCATCCCAAGAATGACTGGATGCCCCGGTCTCACTGCAACTCCATGCACAAGTAATTGACCTAACTTCTCAACTACTTTGGCGGAAAAATCTTCTGCGCCTGCGGAGGACCCTGCATTTAGCAAAATAAGATCATGCGCTTGTGCGGCTTCTTGGACACGTTCACAAATCGAATCAAAATTATCTTTTGTGATCGGATAACGCGTCGGCTCGCCGCCCATGGCTTTGATCTGCGCCGCCATCACCAATGAGTTGTATTCAAGGATGTCACCGAATTTTAGTTTGGAACCGATTGGGACCAACTCCGTGCCTGTTGGCAAAATCGCGACTTTAGGTTTACGCGCGACAGTGATATTCTGATGTCCGGAAGCGGCTATCGCACCCAAATCCACTGGACGAAGGGTATGTCCCGCAGGCAGGACGAGTTGAGTTGCAACGATGTCCTCCCCCAACGGGCGGATGTGACTCCATGGTGGGACAGCGGCACGAATGCGAATGGATTTTGGCCCGCGAATATCTGTTGTGATCTGTTCGTTCTCATCAAGCGATTCAACATTCTCAATGGGAACGACCACATTCGCCCATTCAGGGAGCGGATCGCCCGTATCCACATATTGAGCCTGTACTGATGACTGATCACTGACAACTGATAACTGAACAGGAGACGACGGCTGTGCCCCGCTCGTATCCTCTGCTTTGACAGCAAACCCATCCATCGCGGAGGCGTGGTAATGCGGAGAAGAGACCATCGCCCAGATCGGCTCGGCGGTGATGCGGCCTAAAGCGTTTTCATCGAGAGGAATTGATTCAACGCCAAGCACGCGCCACAAGTCCGTGTCTTGCAAGGCTTCGCGAAGACGGGCTTGAGCTTGAGAGAGGGGAATATCGTGAAGGTAGACAGACATGGCAATTTACGATTTTAGATTTACGATTTACGCATCACGCATCACGCAACCCCATCCATCGCAGCGCCGAGGCGTTTGATGATTTCATCCACTTCATCTTCGGTAATGGAAAGCGGAGGTGAGAATGCCAATATGTTTCCAAGCGGACGAGTTCTCAATCCACGTTCTTGCGCGGCTTTGAAGATTTTCATGGTCATTGCGGGGTCGGCGGCTTTGGTCTCTTTGCTTGAGACAATCTCCACGCCGCAGACCAAGCCGAGTCCGCGCACATCACCGACGAAGGGGAATTCTATCAGCGTCTTCAATCCATCCAGCAGACGTTTGCCCAACTCACGTGCGCGCTTTGGAAATTCTTCGCGTTCCATGATTTCCAAATTTTTGAGTCCAACGGCGCACGCCATGGCATGACCTGAGTAAGTGTAGCCGTGCATGTAGGCTTCGGATTCTGCGGCAGCTTCCATAGTCCCACGGATTTCATCGGAGAGTTGAATGCCGCCCAGTTGGGCATATCCGCTGGTGATGGCTTTGGCGAATGCGAGAATATCAGGCTTCACATTCCAATGCTTGAGTGCGAACCACTCGCCTGTGCGTCCAAAACCTGTGATGACTTCATCGGCAATGAAGAGCACTTCATATTTATCGCAGATCGCGCGCACGAGCGGAAAATAGTCAGCGGGAGGAACGATCACGCCACCTACGCCCATGACAGGTTCAGCGATGAACGCCGCCACGGTATCCTGACCTTCGCGCAGAATCGCTTCTTCCAATTCGCGCGCTGCGGCTTGACCAATCGTCTCGCCTGCATTGATTTTGCCTTCATAACGATATGGATTCGGCGCATGGATATGAACAAATCCATCCATCGCGGGACCAAACATGGTTTGATATTTTTCGAGTCCAGTGGCAAAAGTAGCCGCGAGGGTAATGCCGTGATACGAACCTTTGCGCGCGATGACTATGTATTTCCCTGGCTTGCCTTTTCGCTTCCAGTAATAACGCGCAGTCTTGAACGCTGAGTCATTTGCTTCCGAACCGCCAGAGGTGAAGAAAGTAGTATTCAATCCTTCGTAAGCAAAGCCTGCAAGCTTATCTGCCAGTTGAATGGACGGAAGATTTGTCATCCCCGAAAAATTGGATGTGAACGCCAAATCCTTCATCTGGTCATAGGCGGCTTTGGCAAGTTCCTCACGCCCATACCCAGCATTGACATTCCACAGTCCCGCCATGCCATCGAGGATTTTCTGGCCGTCGGTTGTGTGCAGCCACACCCCTTCCCCACGCTCGATCACCAACGGATTCGCATGTGACTTGGGATGATAAACGGGATGTAATTGTCTTTTATCTTTTTCGATCCAGGTTGCTGTGTCTTGTTTGGTCATTGTTGACTCCAGAAAAAATATTAAACACGAAAGGCACAAAGCACACCAAGGTTAAATACAACCGACCTTAGACCTTAGACCTTTCTCATCCTTTATCCTTCATCCTTCATCCTTATCCTAAAACCTCCACATCATGCGGACCAGACTCCTTCAACCCCGCCCCAGTCATCCGCACAAAGATTGCCTTCTTCTGAAAATCTTCAATTGAAGTCGCGCCGCTGTAGCTCATGCCTGATTGTAAACCACCGACGAGTTGAGTCAGCACTTCGCGCGCCTTGCCACGATAAGGCACAGCCGCTTCCACGCCTTCGGCGACATACTCTTCGATTTCCTCTTGAGTGAGGTCATTACCTTCTTTTTTATTTCGATCAATATTCGCTTCACGGGATGCCATGCCGCGCGAGGCTTTGTAACGATGACCTCGGCGAGTCATAATCATACCGGGGCTTTCGTCGGTGCCAGCCAGCATACTGCCGATCATCACTGTTTGCGCGCCTGCCGCGATTGCTTTGGCAACATCCCCAGGCTGACGAATGCCGCCATCGGCAATGATCGGGATGCCCGCAGACTCAGCCGCCTTCGCACAATCCATCACTGCTGTGAGTTGCGGCACACCAGAACCTGCCACAATGCGAGTAATACAAATTGAGCCAGGCCCCACACCGACCTTCACCGCATCTGCGCCTGCATCAATCAATCTCTTTGTGCCATCCGCAGTGGCGACATTGCCGCCGATAATTTGCGCGTCTGGAAAATGCTTGCGGATATTTTTGATCATGTCAATTTCAAGGTGCGAGTCGCCGTGCGCGATGTCCACCACAATGCAATCCGCGCCGGCGGCAAGCGCAGATTCGACGCGGTGCATTTCCCTGTCACGCACACCCACCGCCGCGCCGACAGCCAAACGTCCCTTCGAATCTTTCGTAGCCATCGGAAACTGCGTGATCTTCATAATATCCTTCAAGGTCACAAGCCCTGCAATTTTTCCGTTCGCATCCACCAGCGGAAGTTTTTCAATCCTATATTCATGCAATAATCTTTCCGCGTCTTTCAAGGTTGTGTTTGGCGGCGCGCTATGCACAGGGCGGGTCATCACATCGGCCGCAGATTTACGATCATCCTCTTCAAACAACAGATCGCGCGTCGTCACAATGCCGATCAATTTTTCATTGCCATCCAGAATCAAAATTCCGCCCGTGCCTGTTTCGTCCACCACACGCTTTAAATCACCGACGGTATGCGCTTCGGTCATCGTGATCGGTTTGTCTACGATAAAAGACTCAGCCTTCTTCACGCGGTCAATTTGACGCGCCTGCTCGGCAATCGTCATAAAGCGATGGATCATCCCAATGCCGCCCTCGCGCGACATCGTGATCGCCATCTCACTCTCGGTCACCACATCCATGTTCGCAGAAACGATCGGCATTTGCAAAACGATTTTCTTCGTCAAAAATGATCTGGTGGAAAGCGTTCGCCGCGAATCCACAGCCGAGTATTGCGGCACAAGCAAAACATCATCATACGTTAAAGCAGTATCTGGCAATATCTTCATATTCGTTCCTCTTGAAATCAATCGCCCGAATTATAATGCTTGATGTCTGCTCTTCGTGCTCTTTCTCCGCTGGTGAACGCCTCGAACTTAACCTTTTGCCTGCTCATTCCAAAACCGGCATTTTCCTCCCCTCGAGCGGAGTCAAACCCGTCGAAACGGAAGCGGGTTTCAGGCCAGAGAATGAAACGATGACCCAGATTGGAAAATGCTCGAGAGTTGGGATTCAAAATAACGAATGTAGTGCGACATTTATGTCGCGCTACGGATTGCTTCGGGCTGGGTCTCGATACGCCAAGAACGCTACTCGACCACCAGCCCTCGCAATGACGCAAAGGAGAAATCATGACAGTAACAGCAGTGATCGGTTCGCAATGGGGTGACGAGGGCAAGGGTAAGGTGGTGGATTATTTCGCAGAGCGCATGGATTATGTGGCGCGCTTCAACGGCGGGAATAATGCCGGGCATACAGTCATCAATGAGTTTGGGACGTTTAAGATTCATCTTGTGCCTTCGGGAATTTTTGCAAAGAACACCGTGGGACTGATTGGCGGCGGCGTGGTGATTGACCCCGCAGTGTTGATCGAAGAAATTGAGATGCTCAACAAAGCCGGCATTGGCGTGGATGGCAGATTGTGGATTTCACCGCGTTCGCATTTGATCATGCCGTATCATAAAATTTTGGATGGCTTGTATGAAGAAGCCAAAGGCGCGGGCGCAACGGGAACGACACGGCGCGGCATTGGCCCTGTATTCGCGGATAAGGTCAGCTACAACGGAATCCGCTGGACGGATTTTGCACGCGAAGATATTTTGACAGCGCGTTTGAAAATGCAGATCGAGTTGAAGAATAAAATTATTATCGCGTTAGGTGGAAGTGCGTTGAAGTTTGATGAAGTCTTTACAACGTATCGCAGCTATTACGAAAAAGTGAAACCATATATTCGTGAGTTGTTCTCGCTCGTGCAAGATGGACTGAAAGAAAATAAAAACTTTTTGCTCGAACAAGCCATGGGCACATTTTTGGATACCGATTGGGGCACATATCCGTTCGTGACGGCTTCGACGACGATCCCATCCGCCGCCTCGGCTGGACTTGGAATCCCACCACGATATATCACGAATGTTGTCGGCGTGACCAAGGCTTACACCACGCGAGTCGGCGCCGGTCCATTGCCAACCGAGATCAAAGATTACAACAGTGATGCATATAAAAAGTTTGGCGAAGTGGCCGCAACCACAGGCCGCGTTCGCCGAGTCGGCTGGCTGGATTTGGAGCTCGTGAGAACCGCTGTGCAGTTAAGCGCTGTGACTGAATTATGCCTGACCAAGCTGGATGTGTTGAGTGGGTTGGATGAAATCCAGGTTTGCACAAAATATGAATTGGATGGTGATACGATCCGCTATGCGGATGTGGACGCGTACGATTTGGATAAAGTGGAGACTGTTTATCAAACGCTAAAAGGCTGGAAGGAGGATATTAGCAAGGCAAAGTCATTTGATGCACTGCCCGTTAACGCACAGATTTATGTAAAGATGATCGAAGAGGCGGCGGGAGTCCCTGTGAAGTGGATCGGGGTGGGGCCTGAGAGGGACGCAACGATTCGGAGGTAGTGGATAGTAATTGGTAATCAGATAAACGCCAGCAGGCGATATAATTGAGTTGAAAGCAGAGGCTGAATGACAACCAATCGTATTGCTGTTGACCCCAAAATATTAAGCGGCAAACCGTGCATTAAAGGCACGCGAATAGCTGTAACTATGGTGTTGGAATTGCTAGAAGACGGCTTATCTTTCAAAGACATCACCAAAGACTATTATCCACAACTGACTGCGGAAGATATACGCGCCTGTCTTGAGTATGCGAAAGCCATGATTGAAGGCGAAGAAATACATTTTGCAGCCGCATGAAACTTTTCGCTGACGAATGCGTTTATCTTGCCACAGTACAAGCCTTGCGTTTATGGGGGCACGATGTCGAGAATACACATGAGACAGGGTTAGACGGCCAGCCTGATGAAGCCATTCTTGCTTATGCTCAAAAAGAACGGCGCATTCTCATTACAGCCGATTTTGATTTTAGTAACATTCGTAATTATCCGCCAAAAAGTTACGGTGGAATTGTTGTATTGAAAATACGACCGCACATCATTGAGGAAGTTCACGCGACATTGAAACAGTTGCTGGAGGGAACAAACGAAAGCGATCTGCGGCAATCATTGGTGATCGGGGACGGGAACAAGTATCGAATTCGATAAAACTGTCCCTGTGAAGTGGATCGGGGTTGGACCTGAGAGGGATGCGACGATCAGAAGATAGATTTTAGGTTTATAATCAAAGCAGCCCAACAAAGAGGATGCATCCGTGAGCAGAATTGCTGAAATTCAAGCAATGGTTCGAAACGGTCTTTATTACCTGACCGAGCACGCCGATGATGAAGCCATGCAAGACGGATTTGACATCTACGACATCGAAAATGGAATCCTGTCAGGCAAGATAAGAAAAACATGGCCGAAGGAAGAAAAATTTGAGGTTATTGGAAAAGCCCTGGACGGGCGCGCAATCGGAACCGTCTGTCGCCTTACACAAGGCGGCAAAATTCGTGTCATTACTGTTTATCTGGATCAATCCAAATAAAAACCTATGGAAACTACAAACTTCTGGCAAGGCGAAACCTGTGAATATTGCGGCGGACAAATTGTTGAAAAACGAGTTACCTTGCACCGCAAAGTCAAAGGCGAGTATGTTTTGATCGAAAACGTCCCTGCTGGCGTATGTGTTGAGTGCGGGACTCGCTACTACACCGCCAACGTGCTAAAAACCATCAAAGAAAGCGTGCGCGGACGCCGCCACGCAAACCGAAAAATCGTTGTGCCTGTGTATGCGTTTTAGCAATAAGTAAGAAAACAGCCTCGAAAGAGGCTGTTTTCTTACTTATTGCGCGCCCGTGAAGTGGATTGGCGTTGGACCTGAGAGGCAAGCAACGATCAGAAGGTAATAGTCATTGCGAGCCCCCGATCCCCAAACAGCGAGTGAGGCGAAACAATCCCCAATTTTACGGGAGATTGCTTCGGCAGACGAACACCGCCTCGCAATGACGGCACATACTATCCATATGCTATACTCTTTCACATGCCAAAAATAAAATTCAACTGGGATCCCGCCAAAGCAGAAAAGAATATCATCAAATATGAGGTCAGTTTTGACGAAGCCGCCTCCATCTTCAAAGATCCGCTCGCTCTCTATTATGACGACATCGAACATTCGCAAAAAGAAAAGCGTGAATTTGTTATCGGAAGGTCAGCCGCGCGCGAAAGATTGCTGACATGCTTCATGGTCAGAACTGAAGACACCGTCCGTATTATTAGCGCCCGCACCTCAACACACAGGGAGAGACAAAATTATGACGAAAATGCGGAAATTGGATCATAAGCAATTTATCAACGGGGACCTTCGAAATTGACTTGGACTATTAATTGCTGACAACATTTCCAAATTACATGGGCACACTATTCCACTATTCCATTCAGATATACAACTGTATTATAATGAAAACGATAGAACGATCATCTTATTATCCATGGAGGTAAAAATGAACTTTCTGGTATGGATCATCTTTGGCGCGCTTGCTGGATGGATCGCAAGCATCATCATGGGAAAGAACGCAAAAATGGGAGCCATCGCCAACATCATTGTCGGCATACTCGGTGCTTTCATTGGCGGCTACATTATGGATTTCTTCGGCGCAGGAGGAGTGACTGGCTTCAACTTCACCAGCCTGCTGGTGGCCATCGTGGGCGCGGTCGTTCTGCTCTTCGTCGTGGGGTTATTCACCCGCCGTTGATGAGATGATCGAAAGATCCAAAATAAAGAGCCGTGTACTTTACATGCGCGGCTCTTTGATATTTATAAAGATAATTGAATTCTCTCAGTTTATTAATAACGCGGGCAGAATCTTCCCAGTCACTTCCCCAAACCCAACGCGGAAACCCTCACCCTGACAGTATCCCTTCATCGTCACCGTATCTCCATCCTGCAAAAATTTACGTGTCTCGCCATTGGGCAACGCAATCGGCTTTTCACCGCGCCAGGTCAATTCGAGCATGGAACCATAACTATCTGCAGTTGGGCCGCTGATCGTGCCTGTGCCGCACAAGTCGCCGGTCCGCATGTTACAGCCGGTGACCGTGTGATGTGTCAATTGCTGGACGATGCTCCAATACATATACTTCATATTCGAACGGCTGATGGTTTGCGGCGAGTCCATCGTTGGGGATTGCAGAGTCACTTCAAGGTGAATATCGTATCCGTGCGCGGCATCCAATGCCAAGTAAGGGAGAGGCGCGGGGTCTTGCTTCGGTCCGTGCACACGGAACGGTTCGAGCGCATCCATGGTCACTACCCAGGGCGAGATCGAAGTCGCAAAATTTTTCGCGAGGAACGGCCCCAACGGTTGATACTCCCAAGCCTGAATATCGCGCGCGCTCCAATCGTTAAGCAGAACCATGCCAAAGATATGTTCGTGCGCGTTCTCAATTGAAATCGGTTTTCCCAACTCATTGCCCACACCGATGAAGAAACCCATCTCCAATTCAAAATCGAGCGAGCGCGACGGGACAAACTCAGGCGGAGGTCCCATCGGCGCGACCTGTCCGCGCGGACGACGAATATCCGCGCCAGAGATGACCACCGAACTCGCGCGCCCATGATAGCCCACAGGCAGATGCAGCCAATTAGACATAAGCGCGTTTTCTTTTCCGCGAAACATGATGCCCACATTCGTGGCATGTTCACGCGATGCATAAAAATCCGTGTAATCGCCGATGGTAACGGGTAATTGCATCAGTACTTCTTCAATTGGAATAAGCCGACGCGACTTTAGCGTCTCTTTCTTTAACGGGGAATTGTCATTACTCAACAAACCAGTCAACTGCTCACGCACTTCCCTCCAAACCCCACGTCCTCCAGACATAAAACGATTCAACGTTGAGTCAGCAAAGAAGCCATACTGTTTGTCGAATAAATTTTCTTCATCAAGAACAGCAAGGTCAACTACAAAATCACCAATCCGAGTCCCAATTCTTGGGGTTGGAATCGACTTCGTAGAAAACACACTGTATGGCAGGTTTTGAATCGGGAAATCTGATTCGGGATTTACTTCGATAAATGATTTGAGAGACATGTTTTTCCTGATGTCATTCTGAAGAGCAAAGAGACGAAGAATCTCTGAGTACAGGAGTAGAGACCCTTCGCTCCGCTCAGGGAATCACTAATTCTACAAATGTTTCAATAACCCTATCTTTTGCAAATCCTCACGCGGCTCATCGAAACTACAACTGCCAAATGATACGATTTGGCGACGGGCATGCAAAATCTTTGAAGCGGCTACGCGCAATTTCTTCCAGGTAAAGCCGTTATTATTAAAGACAAAACTAGCGGGGTTTTCATCTTCCAAAATGGATTTAATTTGTTCTTGCGATAACTTATGCGCCACTGCCAACACCCCTGCCCCAAAGACGTTGATAAACCCGTGCATTTTGGTCTGGACGTTTTCATTGTAATGCCGCACGGGATGATGCAGTCCCGCCGTGCATTTCATAGGAATGCCTGCATCGCGTGTTGAGGCAATCGCCCATGCCACCTGCTCTGTGGATGGGAATGCATCCGCGGTTACGCCGCCCGTCCGCAGTTTGAAACCAACATGTTTATCTTTGATCTTTCGAAGAGATCGAATTAATTTTTCCGCACGCACCTGCCACCCTTCGCCATATGACGCTTCAAAGAAAACAATCATTCCGTTTTTATTCAGAACATCCGCTACTGCATTAACTAAACCAAGCGTGCTGGAATTATCACCCAGCGCAGACGCAGGCAATACAACTTCAAACATATCTACAAGGACAGCACTATCATGGTTTTCGCGAAACGCATGAATGTCTTCAAGATCCTGTTTCAGATTTTCAAGGAATTCATCCGCATCTTTTCCACCACGCCCCAATGCGGAAAAAGTCAACACGCCTTCACGTGGAAAAACTTGTTCCGCAAGTTGTGATAATTCCACCAGCCGTTTTGCAGGGATGATAAATCGTGAAAGCATCCACTCATCAGCATCAATTTGATATCTCACAAAATTACGGATTGCATCTCCAAGCGGTAAATTTGCGGGCGGATAAAGACCTGCATAGTCAATAATCTTCGATAATAAAGTTTGCAGGGATTTCGATGGGAGGCTTTTTATCATGGAAGGTAATTATAGTCGGAAATTTTTTCGTCGAGCGGGACGAATTTGATTAGCCCGGAAATCCGGCGAATTATACAAACTGGCTCATTCCCAGATTGTACGGGGTATGCCAGAACAAGCCATCAGACTTATAATCTTATGACGATGGACAATAAAAAATGGTACATCGTCAAAAAAGGATTTCATCATGACTGTCACAATCACCGACATCCAACAAGCCGCACAGCGCATCAAGCCGTACGCACATCGTACACCTGTTTTGACGAACGAGAGTTTGAATGAGAAAGTTGGCGCGGAGGCGTTTCTCAAATGCGAGAATTTTCAAAAAGTGGGCGCATTCAAATTTCGCGGAGCTTGTAATGCAGTCTATTCATTAAGTGCTGATGAAGCCGCGAGTGGAGTTTGCACACATTCATCGGGCAATCATGCGCAGGCATTGGCGCTCGCGGCAAAGATACGCGGCATCCCTGCGTACATCGTGATGCCAAACAATGCTCCGTCAGTGAAGAAAAATGCAGTGGACGGATACGGCGGCCTGATCACGTTTTGTGAGCCGACGCTCGCAGCGAGAGAAAGTACATTGGACAGGCTCAGACTCGATACAGGCGCGAACGTTGTCCATCCATATAATGATGCACGTGTGATCGCAGGTCAAGGCACAGCGGCATTGGAATTGCTAGAGGATGTCCCCAATTTGGATGTGATCATCGCGCCTGTTGGGGGCGGCGGATTGTTGAGCGGCACCGCCATTGCGGCGACGGAACTCAAAAAGGGGATTCGTATCATTGCTGGCGAACCCGAAATGGCAGATGATGCTTTTCGTTCAATGATGGCAGGCGAGATCATTCCCGCAAAAAGTCCGAAGACAATTGCGGATGGTCTGCTTACATCCCTTGGCACACTCACCTTTCCAATCATTCAACAACGCGTCGAGCAGATTGTCACTGTAAGTGAAGCGGGAATTATCGAATCAATGAAATATGTTTGGGAACGGGTGAAGATCATTATTGAGCCATCGTCCGCTGTGGCAATAGGTGTTTTGTGGGAGAAGAAAATTGATCTAAGCAGGCTTAAGGTCGGCGTTATCTTAAGTGGTGGTAATGTAGACCTCGAAAAACTACCCTGGTAAGGATCACCCTCGGGCAGTGCTTGCGGACAAATACCAAATGACAATATACAGATTCGAAAAACCGCCATCCCGGCGGCGATTTTTACAGGACTCAGTCATCAAACCATGATAATAAAACTCATCGCCCGCCACCAGTGATGTAATGCTCCAATTGCGAGATCATGAATTTCTGCACATCCACCACCTCTTTCAAGACGTCGCGTATGGATATTAATCCTAGCAATTCTGTGCCATCGAATACTGGCAGATGACGAATGTTCTTATCGATCATCAAGGCCATGCTCTCTTCCAACTGTTGGTCCGCTTCCACATAGATCACTTTGGAGGTCATGATCTCGCTGACTTTTGTGTTTTTGGATGATTTACCTTCCAAATCCACTTTGCGAACACAATCCCGCTCAGAAAGAATTCCTTCCACTTTATTACCGCGCACAACCATCAGAGCGCCTGTGTTGTGCTTCGCCAATAGGGTCAGCGCCTCGTAAATGGTTGCATCAGGAAGGATGGAAAAAACTTCACTTCCCTTCTTACGGATCATATCGCGCACTGTCGGCATGGCCTGTCTCCTCATGTTGATTTCGTCAAAGTATAGACAATAAATGGAATAATGACAAGGCGTGGCCACTTACGAGGCCGGCCTGAGTTTTTTAACCCTGATTATAGGATGGATCCCCAAAAACACAAAAAAAGACTCCCTCGGGTTGGGAGTCTTCCTTGCATTATTATCTGTCGGGGTGAGAGGATTTGAACCTCCGACCTCACGGACCCGAACCGTGCGCTCTACCGGTCTGAGCCACACCCCGAATAGACCCCGTAAGGGGAACGGTATGCGAATTATACCATTGCGATTTGTTTTGGCAAGCCGGGTTATGGATTCAGAGTAATTTCAATACTATAGACATAAACATACTTCTCCAGCTCCGGGTCACTGACGCTTAAGAGTGGATTCTCCTGCCGAAAGGTCAGGCGCGCGAGGGTTGGTTCGGTCACTTTATATGGAAGAGTTGTTTCAAAGGATTGAGTTTCAATTCCATCAAATGTCAACACGCGTGTGGAAATTGGCCTTCCGTCTGGCAGGATCAATTCCACAAACACAGGCTGGTCATTGAAAGGCCAGATGCGGCCTTTGAGGCTTACCTCGCCTGCATAAAAATCAGCTTTCTCCTTGAGTCCTTCAACCATCACCCTCTCATAGATCATGTTACCCGGCGGGTTGATTTGAGCAGAACCGATGGAATATAAAAGCACAGGCATGGTGTTCAAAGCCTGAATACGCCCAAAATCATCTTTACTGCTGATGCGGATATAGCCTACTTCGGAAACGGCTCGGATTTCAAATTTCAGGTCAAACCGGCGGAAGATGCCTTTTAGATTTCTGGTTACCCGTTCAAGGTCACGTTGCAAGACGCGGCCATCTTCGCCCAGCAAGTCCACTTGCACGATCTCGCTTTCTCCGGAGATGAGCATTACCTGTATGTGGATCGGAGAGATTACACTGGAGGCAGGACCCGGGGTCATAAACCGAATTTGCGCAAAATCCGTAAAGCCTGCGGCAAATGTAGGCGTTGGACTGGGAATCTCAATTGATGGAGTAGGGAGTTCGGTTGAAACAGCAATTTCAGCGGGCATTGCAGAAGGGGTTAATCCATCGGGTGTAGCAAACGCAGCTAGACCCGTCAGCGCAACCACCGTCGAGAGGTAGTTGGGAGGTAAAGGCGTGGGCGTAGACTGGGCTTTTTTCGAGCAGGCAGATAAAAGCGTGAGGATGGAAGCGATGAGAAGTATTTTATGTTTCATTGTAAATAAGGTGACAGTCACTTTAATAAGTGACTGTCACCTGTTGTTTATAACCCGTAAATTTCACTATATTTCTTTGTCAAATAGCGGACGTATGCGGCGGAGTCGATCTTCGAGCCGGTGACTCTTTGGACGAGATCTTGCGGATCATACTTGTGACCATGAATATGGATCTTCTCGCGCAGCCAGCCGAGCAATGAATCAAATTTGCCCTTGCGGATCTGCTCATCGAGATCTTTGATATCCTTATTGATCTTCTCCCACAACTGTGTGGAAACAAGATTGCCGAGCGCGTAGGTGGGAAAGTAACCAAACAAACCGTAGGACCAGTGAACATCCTGCAAAATGCCGTGGGCATCGTCGGGCGGCGTAATGCCGAGGGTTTCCCGCATTTTTGCGTTCCAAATTTCCGGCAAGTCTTTGATGGCGACCCGGCCTGCGATCATTTCAATTTCAAGTTCAAGGCGCAGCATGATATGCAAATTATATGTGGCTTCATCTGCATTCACACGAATGAGAGACGGCTCAACTTTATTGATGGCTTTGTAGAAAGACTTCGCGCTGATGTCTTCCAATTGAGATGGAAAAGTTTTTTTCAATTCAGGAAGGAATTGTTCACAGAATGGAAGCGAACGACCGACAAGATTTTCCCACATGCGCGACTGCGACTCATGCACTGCGGAAGATACACCGCCCGCAAGAGGCGTGCGTTCATACGCGGGATTGACTCCCTGCTCGTACATCGCATGACCTGATTCATGCATACCACTGAAAAAGGTTGCAAGTGGATTCTCAGGTTCAAAACGATTCGTAATGCGGACGTCGTCCACGCTGAACGATGTTTCAAATGGATGCGCGGCTTTATCCTGCCTGCCGCGGCTAAAATCATAACCAAACCTGCCAATGATGATTTCACTGAAATCCCATACTTTCTTTTCATTATATTTTTTGTGGAGGAAATCATCCTTTACCTGTTTGGCAGAACTGATCTGTTTGATCAATTCCACTTGTTTCGGACGCAGGCTGCCAAAGATCTCCTGCACTTCGGCAGTCTTCATACCCGGTTCGTAATCATCGAGCAGGATATCGTATGGGTGATCGGCGGGCGGGAAGAATGAAATGTATTTCTGCACAAGCCCCACAACTTTTTCAAGGTGCGGGCGGAAGATGGAGAAATCTGATTTGCCTTTTGCTTCCACCCAGGCCTCAAACGCGGCGGTCGTGACTATGGATTGCTCAGCCACGAATTCGGCAGGCACACGCGTGGCTTTGTCATAATTCCGCGCCGCCACGCGAATCATTGCGGACTCATCTGAATCAGAACCCGTAAATTCTTTTTTTAGTTCGTCGAGCAATTTGCCAACTTCATCCGAGGTTGATTTTTCATGAGAAATTTTACCCAGCGTAGCAAGTTGCTGTCCGCGAGCTTCTCCGCCTCCGGGAGGCATATTGACTTGTTGATCCCAACTCAATACGCTACCCGCATGATTTAAGTCTGAGACCACTCCAAGAATTTCCTTAAGTTGATTCAATTTTTCAGACATAAAAACCTCCAATGGATGATTCAAATTTTAGTTTTACTTGAGATGCAATATTTATTGTGATACAACAAGCGCCTCAGGCCTAACGGAGGGCTGATACTGTTTTCCCGGATATTCCATCCGCTTTGGCATTGACGCCAATCAGTATGATTTTATCGCACACGCAGGAATTTTGTCTTTTCATGGTAGGACAAATTTCCAATTCGTCCTACGGGCATTTATGTTTTACGCCCAGGCCGTTCATGGTGATGTAGGCTTGCGCCCCTTCGCGGATTTCAAACTTTTGAGCTTCAGGCTCTCCGGGGACGAATAGATCGTACGCGATGTAGCTGCCGGGGTTGACCTGGACTTCATTTTTATATTCAGCATTGGTATATAAATTAGGCAGGTAAATATCGCCGGGCGTAATGAACATATCATGCTCGGTACAGTTTTTGATGTAAGCCGGGAGAGGCCAACCTGTGAAGGTGAAATCAGGCAAATTATTTATGTCCCCGTCAATTTTGGAATATAGGGTTTGAATGGACACCCAGCCTGTGTTGTCGGAATTTGGGATCAGCACCTGAACCCAATTGGAGAGCACGTCATGCGCAATCACCTCCGTGCTTGTGTCCTTGAGTAAAACGCCAATCTGGTTGTATTCCAAACCCGGTCCGCGGCGGATGTAAAGATTACCTTTTACCGAGGTGATCGTGACTTTTGACAAAGGCGTGGGAGAAATTTCCGTCGCGGCTGGAACAGGCTTGCCCTCCCGAGAAGGCACCGGGACTTTGTGAGTTTGATCGAAGGGTGTAAGCGAAGGCAAAGCAAGTGGCGTTGAAGTCGCCGCAATCCGTGATTCAGCTTGAGTGGATTCAATATCCCTTGGTGTGGGCACGGCAGGTATATCCAACCTGGCTCGCATACATCCCTGAGCGACTAAAGCGATGGAGATGAGAATCTGTGCCTTCCTGAATTTTGACATTTTTACTCGTACCGCAAGGCTTCCACCGGCTCTAAATTCGCGGCGCGGCTGGCAGGGTATATGCCAAAGAACAAACCAATGATCGCAGAAAAACTGGTTGAAAGAATGATCGCATCGGCGCCAACGATCGGGGTAAAGTTATTCCCGGTTGCCGCTGCTACCTGCCCGACGATAAAGGCAATCAGCCAACCGAACATAATCCCGATGATTCCGCCGATCAAACTAAGTAAAGAAGACTCGGTCAGAAACTGAAGCAAAATATCGCGCTTCCGTGCGCCCAATGCTTTTCGCAGGCCGATCTCGCGGGTTCGTTCTGTGACGGAAACCAGCATAATGTTCATAATGCCAATCCCGCCGACGAGCAGGGAAATGCCTGCAATACCGCCGAGGAAAATTGTGAGGACACCTGTGATGGTTGCGAATGTGGAGAGGAAATCCTGCTGTGTGAACACGCTGAAATCATCCACGCCAATCGGCGTGCGGTGACGCTGACGGATGATGCTGGAGATTTCTTGCACCGCCTGCGGTACGACTTCGGCGGAAACAGACTGTACGTAAATAATATCCACTTCATCACGCGAGCTGCGTTTGATCAGGCGCGCCTGTGCTGTTGAAAATGGGATATATGCCGCATTATCTTCACTGCCAAATGCGCTGCCGCCTCTTTGAACCAAAACGCCGATCACGCGGAACGGCTGTCCTTCGATGCGGATCGTCTCGCCAACCACGCCGTCGGCATGACCGAACAGGGTGATTGCTGTTTCAGGACCAAGCACTACCACAGACATCTGTCCAAGGCTGTGTTCTTCGTTGATAAATTCGCCCTCCGCCATTTGCAGATTTCGCACGGAATAATAAGCCGGGGTAACGCCAGAAATGCTGGTTGTGGTATTTTCACCCGCAAAAACCAGGCCCCCATTTCCCTGTATAACAGGCGCAACTGATTCCACCGAAGGTGCGGCAAAGGGATCGGAAATCGCGTCGGCATCCCCCAAAGTAAGCGGACGGTCATTATTGCCGCTTCTGCCGCTGCCTGGTCCGCCGGGACCTCCTGCCTGTGTTCCGCCGCTAAAAACAAAAAGCAGATTCGTACCGATGCTTGAAATAGAGCCCGTAATGGATGCCTGTGCGCCGTTCCCTACTGCAAGCATGGCGATCACCGCCGCCACGCCGATGACAATGCCAAGCACCGTGAGCCCGGAACGCATCTTATTGCCGTTTAAACTTTCAAGCGCTTCAAAAATGGCTTGTGTAAAACTCATTTCTTCCTCCCATTATTTTCTTCAGCAGACAGGTCGAGTTCGCCGTCACGCAAATGGATGATACGCTGGGTCTGCCCGGCAATGTTGGGATCATGCGTCACGATAATAAGTGTTGTGCCGCGTTCCTTGTTGAGGTTGAGTAACAGATTTATGATCTCTTTTCCGACTTTTGAGTCAAGATTACCGGTCGGTTCATCTGCCATGATCATGGCAGGGTCATTAACAATAGCGCGGGCAACCGCCACACGCTGCTGCTGCCCGCCGGAAAGTTCATACGGGCGGTGCGTCATGCGATCACTCAAACCCACCGCTTCCAGCGCGGCTTGTGCGCGCTCACGGCGCCCTTCTGTTAATCCCGCATAACGCAAAGGCAATTCCACATTCCCAAGCGCAGTCAGACGGGAAAGTAAATTAAAACTTTGAAAGACAAACCCCACCTTGCGGTTGCGGACGCTGGCAAGCTGGTCATCATCCATATCAGCGACCGACTCGCCGTCAAGAAAGTATTCACCGGAGGTGGGTCTGTCCAAACAGCCAAGCGTATTCATCATGGTGGATTTTCCCGAACCCGAAGGTCCCATAATGGAAACTATTTCACCACGTTCAATATTAAAGGAAACATTGAGCAATGCCTGCACTTCGAACTCGCCCATCATATAGGTTTTTGTCAGATTGCGCGCTTCTATCACCCAATCCATATCAGCCTCCGAACGGATTGCCGCTGGCAGAGGGCGGATTCAAAATGATTAGATCGCCTTCCTTGATATCGCCCTCCACGATCACGCTCATCGTATCAGAGGAGGAACCGAGTCGCACCTTGACCTGAACAGGCTCGCCGTCCATAAGCACATACACCACCCGATTCCCATCCACCAAACGGACGGCACGGTTAGGGATCAGCAGCACATCCCTTACTTCTTCAACCACGATGATGACCGCAGCGGTCATTCCGGGCTTCACAAGTTCATCAGCATCTGTCAATTCTATGGTAACGGTAAAACTAACCACGCCCTGCAGGGTATCGCCAGCCTGCCCGACCTGTACAACTTCTCCATGATATTCCCGACCCAGGATCGCATCGAATGTCAGAATGGCTATCTGGCCTAACGAGACACTGTTGATATCCACTTCCGAGACCTGCACATCCACCAATAGATGAGAGAGATCGTCAATACGAAAACCAATGGTCCCAGCCGCGACTTGATCTCCAACGGCCGGGTTTGCCTGTGTGATGGTTCCATAAAAGGGCGCGGTTAAAAAGGCCATGTTCAATGTGGATTGTGCCGCTGCAACACGCGCCCGCGAGGCGGCCACCTCAGCGGAATCTGCGCCGCCCAACATACGCCCATAAGTGCGGCGGGCATCATCAAGACGAGCCTCCGCCAGAGCAAGGTCTTTATCCGCCTGGGCAATAGTTTCATCACTGGCATAGCCTTTGTACTTCCGCGACTTTAACACTCCAAACTCCCACCAGGTATCTGTAATATCTATTTTGCCGTTGAGCTGCATTCGCCAGTTATAGGCTTTTTCATAGGCTTTTTCTGCTTTATCCACCGCAGCCTGAGATTCCAACCGAGCCGTATCAGATGTAAGCAGATCCTCCAAAGCTTTTTGGGCGCTGAGCAGGTCTGCTTCTGCGAGGATAATATTCTGGCTGAGAGAAGTTTTATCGAGACTGGCCAGCACATCGTCATGTGAGACAAGGCTGCCCACTTCCACGTTGACAGCCTGCACGATCCCGCTTGTCTGCCAGATGAGCGAAGCGCTTTGTTTTGCCCGCACACTTCCAGTTGCGCCAACGGATGCGACCAAATCTCCACGCTCAACGGGCGTTGTTTGAAAAGCGGCAACATCTTTTCCGCCTGAATTGGCAAAAAAGATAATCAGCAAAACAACCACCACAACACCCACGATGATCCACGTTCTGCGGGAAAATCTTGAAATAAATTGTTTCATTAACGTTATCCTCCGGAAATACAGTCAGTCTGCGCTCAAACATTCTTACGAGCTGCGTAATTTAGTTTATCAAATTAATGTGTAAAAATTGTGCAGAGTTATTTTAGTTCAAGAGGCCAAAAATATGCCTTGTTAATAACCGGCATTAATAATTATCTAATTAGGCCATTCGCTTATACGGGTATAAACGCACGAACAAGCATCATAGCGTCCCTGCAAGCGAAAGTCCTGTCTATATTATATTAACGAGGTTCGCGGCGTTTTTATTCACTAACTCCCCTTTCATGGGCTCACTCTGACCAGAGCGAGAGTCACAACACTTGTTTCAGAGGCGTTTCGCAATTGCTGCGTAGGGCGCAATGCAACAACAGGTTTTGAACTAACGTTCTGATAATTAAGAAACTTGTGACGATTGTCCTTTGGTTTTGTGACATTTACGCCTATGTCTGTCCAAATAGATTAGGTATCATCATCGAAAGCTTTTAGGTGTGAGAACACACAATTTTTCGGAGGCAGTATGCAGGCAGTCCCCAGTGAGTATTTGGAAATTGACCGGAAAGAACGCGCCAACCGGCCATTCTTTGATCTTGACCTGCGCGCGCCCGAGGTACGGACTTGCGACTTCGATGATGTGGTCATTGAATTTGATCCAGAACGCGCCATGCTGGAAGCGGCGCGCTGTATCCATTGCCCGGATCCTGCCCCCTGCATGACGGCCTGCCCGGCCTCAAATGACATCCCCTCTGCGATGTGGTTAATTGAACAAGGACGTTTTGTGGATGCGGCTGGCATATACCATAAGACCAGTTCCCTGCCGGAGGTTTGCGGACGCGTATGTCCACATGAAGCTCTGTGCCAGGGTTCCTGTGTTTTGAACAAACATCATCAGCCCGTGCTTTGCGGTGAGCTGGAAGCATTTACAGTGGACTATGAACGCCGAACGCATGGATACCTCATCCCAGTCGGCGCACCCAATGGAAAGAAAGTCGCCATCATCGGCGCCGGCCCTGCCGGACTTGGATGCGCTGATCTCCTTGTACAAAAAGGTTATCAAGTGACGATTTTTGAATCCAAGCCTGCGCCCGGTGGATTGCTTGTTTACGGTATCCCGAATTTTAAATTACCAAAGGACGTATGGCAGGAAAAATGGGAGGAGTTTGAACGTGCCGGCGTAAAATTTTCGCCAAACACTTACATCGGAAAAGACAAAACCATTGACGATTTATTTAAAGATGGTTTTGAAGCTGTGTTCATTGGCGTGGGTTCTGAAATTGATGCGAAAATGGAAGATGCGCCCGGTACAGATTTGCCCGGTGTCTACGAAGCTACAGATTTTCTCATCCGCGGAAATGTCGATCCTGATCTACTCCCTGAAGGCATGCGCCAACCGCTTGAAATCGGCAAGCGCGTTGTCGTTATCGGTGGCGGAGATACGGCTTCCGATTGTCTGCGGACTGCGCTTCGACTGAGCGCGGAGGATGTCACTTGTTTGTATCGCCGTACGGAAAAGGAAATGCCCGGCGGAAAAAAAGACCGGCAAATGGCGCGGGAAGAAGGCGCAAAATACCGCTTCCTTACGCAACCGGTGAAATTCATCGCAGGCGCGGACGGCAGACTCGCGGCCGTCGAGTGTATTGAAATGAAACTTGGCGAACCAGATGCAAAAGGCCGCCGCAAACCTGTTCCAGTGGAAGGCTCAAACTTCAGCGTCGCAGCAGATACTGCCATTCTCGCGCTCGGTTATTGGCCAGACCCCATCCTGAGTAAAACCACAGCAGGGCTGGAAACCCATGATTGGGGTTTGATAAGTGTGAAAAATAAATCTACAGGCGAAACATCCCGCCCAGGCATATTCTCCGGTGGTGATTGTGTCACAGGTCCAGACCTGGTCGTGACTGCCATGGTGGGTGGCAGAAAAGCTGCCTTGGCGATTGATGGATACTTAAAGAATAAGGAATAACCTGTTATGAGGGCAGGCTGCAAAGAAGGGCGAGGCTGAACGGTCTCGCCCTTCGCTTTTGTTATAATCCAACTCATGTTCAAATACATCCTCCGAGGACTTGAAATCACATTTGCCCTTATCGTCCTCACAATGATCACGGAGTACAGCAATCCATCCCTCACGCATCCCACTGAAAAGATACGCACATATACACGTCAGGTGGAATTCAATTACATTTCGTGGATGTCCAATGCTTTAATCATCAAACTGCGCGCGGCTTCTGTGGGCATCCCATATACACTTGACCAATCATCACAAAAACAGATCGTAAACGAGTATTTACGCGCCACCCAATTCATTCTCGATAAAGAACAACTGCTCGCCCAAATCTACGCAGATGCCGCGCTCACAGACAAGAACCTTGCATCCGAATCATTGCGCGGCGAGCTTGCGAAGCTATACTTCATGCAGAGTGAACTTGCGCCGCTGGCGGAAGCGGTATTACAAGAGCAGGTTAGTCAGATCCTGGCAGAGATCGAACTGACATCTGCCGGACAGCCCATGCCGAACGTATGGTATCACTCTACCCCGCTGCCAAAGGCTCTGATCGTTTCTCCACGCAGCCATATTGAACAAATTGCAAATATCTCAGTTAACACAGACCTGAAGGTTGATGAACAAGCTGCGCTTGAAAACAATGTAGATCACGGACTCAATACATCCTCATTGGTTGTGAACATCGGAGGTGTTGGGGTTTACCCAACCATGGTCATGCGCACAACAAACTTAAACTGGATGGTCAACACCATCGCTCATGAATGGATCCACAATTATCTGACACTGCGTCCTCTTGGATTTTTATATGACAATACGCCTGAACTTCGCACGATGAATGAGACCACAGCCTCCATCGCCGGAGATGAAATCGGGGCGCTCGTTGTTGAGCGGTTTTATCCTGAATTGATATCCGCTTCGCCCTTGACACTTCGACCTCGCTCAGCCCAGACCTTGAGCCTGGTCTCTGCTCCGATTGACCACCCCGAACCTGGAGATTTTTTGCGCCCCCCCTTTGATTTCCGCGCAGAGATGCACGAAACACGTGTTTTCGCAGATGCTCTGCTTTCCGAAGGAAAGATCGAAGAAGCGGAAGCGTACATGGAGGCGCGCCGCCTGATATTCTTGAAAAACGGATATTTGCTGAGGAAACTCAACCAGGCTTATTTTGCATTTCATGGAGCGTATGCCGATCTGCCCGGCGGCGCAGCGGGCCAAGACCCCGTCGGTCCCGCTGTGCGAGCATTACGCGCCCAGAGCGAATCACTCGCAGACTTCGTCAACACCATGTCGTGGATGTGGAAATATGAACAATTACAGAAAGTGGTAAACCAATAGCAGATGTCATTGCGAGGAGGATGCAATTCCCGACGAGGCAATCTCCGCGCAATAAAAGAGACACACAAAAAATGAAACAAATACTATTGATATTGTTATTATCCGTTGCAGGAATCTTTATTCTTAGCGGTTGCGCAGGCAAAACAGAAACGCCACTCTTGCCTGCCCTGATCGTTGAAAACCCGATCATTATGGACACACCGACTTCCGTAATCGGATGCTCGGTAAAATTCGCCGAGGTGGAACCAACCTCAGCACCCAGTTCTGCCTCCCTCATTCCTCCCGTCAGCGCGGCGGACTTTTCGTTGGGGACTGCTGACGCGCCAGTGACCCTTGTTGAGTACTGCGAGTTTCAATCACAAGGTTGCGCGAGCATGGCAAATGTTGTCATGGAATTGTTGAAGAATCATGCCAGCCTGCGCTTCGTTTTCCGCCCATTGCCATTGATCGGCATCCTCAATAAATCTGACAAAGCAGTTCTTGCAGCGCTTGCGGCAGATGAGCAAGGTCAGTTTTGGGTGATGTATGACATATTGTTCACAAAATATAATGAGTGGGCGGATTTAAGTCCAAGCGAATTTAATGCCTGGGTTGTGCGAAATGCTACCAGTGCAGGCATGGATGGAGACCAACTCACTGCGGCGATAAAGTCTGATAAAACGACGACCAGAATGATGTCCATGTATGAAGCGGCCAAGCAATTAAGTATCCCGGCAATTCCATTGGTTTTTATCAATGGTAAGCTCCAGCAATCCTACGTGCTTGATTATCAAAACATGAGCGACACGATCGGCTTGATCACGTTGGGACAGAAACAATTTACCGAGTGTCCGCCATTTGATATTGACCCTTTGAAACAATATATTGCCACGATCAAAACGGACAAGGGGGATATCGTGATCGGATTATTTCCGGACAAGGCGCCGTTGGCCGTAAATTCTTTTGTGTTTCTTGCGCGGGCAGGTTGGTTTGACGGCGTGACATTTCATCGTGTCATCCCCGGCTTTGCCGCGCAGGCCGGCGACCCAAGCGGCACAGGCCGAGGCAATCCCGGTTATTTATTCAACAATGAGATTAGTGATTTGAAATTTGACAAACCCGGACTGATAGGCATGATAAACTCAGGGCCGGACACAAATGGCAGTCAGTTCTTTGTCACATTCGCGCCGGCTCCCCAACTGGATGGCGGCTACACCATCTTTGGGCAGGTATTAAAGGGATTGGATGTAGCCGAGCAATTGACGCCGCGCGACCCAGACCAGGTCCCGTTACTGCCGCCGGGCGATCAGATCATCAGAGTAACGATCGAAGAAAAATAATGCAAACCAATAAGACTCACTGGGCTTCCATCCTGGCATTGGTCGTATTTTGTTTTAGCACATTGTCTCTGCTATTGATCGCATTCATTTTGGGGATAAGTTCCTTATTCAGTCTCTTTTCAGAGGGTGGCGACGCCGCTGCAAAAATGATCGGCGCATTTGCCTTGGGTTTTGAATCACTGGTTTTACTCGCATGTTCATGGTTTGCGTTTCAAAAAACAATGCGGCGGGAGCAGGCTGACCTGCCATTCGATTTCCCCTTTGTCAGTTGGCAAATTTTCGCAGTCATCGGAGTTGTGATTATTTCTGTGACGCTCGGTAGCATCGTGATAGCCACAGAGATCACCTGGCTGGGATGGTTCGCGCTCCCTGTATTAACTTTGCTCGTCATCTTACCGCCCATTTGGATACTTTTTGGGCTCGGCACAAGTGGTCTCGAGATCGGTGCGCGCTGGCGCTTTTTTGCAATACTTGGCCTGAGTATGACCGTGGCGCCTGTACTCATAGTCGCTCTCGAAATCATGCTGGTGCTGGGAATCGTGGTTGGCGCGGCAATTCTGATCGGGATCACACAACCTGAATTGCTTCAACAAATATCCGATCTTATTAACCTAATCGAATTCGAAACAGATCAGCAATTGATTCTGAATTTGCTCGCGCCTTACGTTAGCAACCCGGTCACCATTGCCGCCGGCATTGGGTATATTGCCATCATCGTGCCATTAATAGAAGAGCTATTGAAACCACTGGCGGTTTTGTTCTTTGCGAAGAAGATTGAATCTCCGGCACAGGGATTTGCGTTGGGCATGTTAAGCGGCGCGGGCTTTGCCTTGGTTGAAAGCCTGAACGCAAGCGCAGGCAGTGCGATCAACTGGCCTGTTGTCGTTAGCGTACGCGCCGGCACAAGTCTTTTGCATATGACCGCCTCGGGGCTGGTTGGCTGGGGCACCGTCTCAGCCTTTCATGAAAAACGGGTTGGACGGTTCTTTGCCGCATATTTTGCAGCTGTCTTAATTCACGGCTTGTGGAATGCCTGCGCCGCTGGAGCAGGTCTCTCAGCCATCGGCGAATCCATTGGGAAACCCGAATGGCTGTCCAATTTTGCCCCCGCCTTGTTATCCGGATTGCTCGTTCTTGGCATCGGGATGTTCGCTGTCCTGCTCCGATCCAATCGACAACTGAGAAGCGCGCCTATCGTCCTCTCAACTAACAAACAGGATAGTTCAGACCTCCCTGGTGAATAAAAAAACACGCACATCCATTTGGATATGCGTGCGTAAAATCAAAAATAAAAGTTATAAGGCTGCCACAGCCTTATCATACAACTGGTGTCTGAGAAAATCTATATCTTTTCGGACACGACCATCGCCATTTTTGTATTGGTCTTTTATCTTGTCGAAAGCAGACATGACAGTGGAATGATCGCGCCCACCCAATGTCTCACCAATCTGGGGAAATGAGATTTTGGCCTCTTCGCGTAATAAATACATCGCGATTTGACGAGGATGCGCCACCTCTTTTGTGCGGTCACGTCCCATAAGTTTTTCAATCGACAACTTATAATACTCGGCTACCTGGGTAACTATTTTATTTGGTTCGATATCACTACGGGATGGCAGAAGGTCAGATAATGCCATTTCCACGAGGCTGGGAGTGAGGGCAGATCCGCTTAAGTCCGCAAAAGCAATGATTCGATTCAAGGCGCCTTCAAGTTCACGGATATTGGATTGCACTTGTTTCGCAACACTTTCAAGGATTTCATCGGAAATATGCCGTCCGGTGCGTTCTGCCTTGGAGCGCAAAATGGCAAGGCGGGTTTCAAAATCGGGAGCTTGAATATCTGCGCTTAAGCCCCACTCGAAACGGGAACGCAGACGTTCTTCCAGGGTGATCAGTGACTTGGGGGGACGATCAGACGATACAATGATCTGTTTATCCTGTCCATGCAGGGTGTTGAAGGTGTGGAAAAATTCCTCCTGCGTGGATTCCTTGCCTGCGATGAATTGAATATCGTCCACGAGCAAAACATCTGCAGAGCGATATTTTTCGCGGAAAGCCTGGGTGGTGTGGGTACGAATGGCGGTGATCATGTCATTCGTAAATTCTTCGGATGAAACATATAAAACGTTGAGGCCGCTGGCGTGACAGGCGTTACCGATGGCATGTAATAAGTGAGTTTTGCCAAGTCCCACACCGCCGTAGAGGAAAAGCGGATTATACGCACGGGCAGGTTTTTCTGCCACAGCCAAACAAGCCGCATGGGCAAGGCGATTGCCAGAGCCAACGACATATGTATCAAAGGTATAGCGCGGATTGAGGGACATATGGCGTGGTTTTGGCTCGGGCGGCGTTATTTCAATGGAAGATGCATCACGCTCTGCGTCAGGGTTAGAAAATGAGACGGTTTCGTCAGACTGCGAGACAACAAACTTTACCGATACGTTTGAATTGAGGATTTCGATCAGTAAGCGGCTGACATTCGTCGCAAGGCGGTTTTCGAGCCAGTCACGCGCGTAAGCATTACGAACGCCAACGGTAATGACTCCATTTTCGTAAACCAGGGGACGCGTATCCCGCACCCATGTGTCGAAGGAAGCGCGCGGCATTTCCATTTGAAGTTGTGCGAGTACTGATTGCCAAGCCTGCTCTGCGTTCATAGGCATTCCTCTATGTGATGTTTTGTGAATTTTAGAGTGTACTGAACTAGCCCGCCTTGATCGCGGCTTAGTAAATGCATAAAACAAATTTTCTTCTAAAGTTTCTTACAGGGATTCGGATGCCTGAGGCAAGCGTCCTTTATATCAGCGTGCATATATTCTAGCAGATACATTGAAATGATAACAGGCGTTAGACCTACGTTAAGTTAAAAAGATGTGTTTTATTAAGGTTTGTATATGTTAAAGGATCATTTCGCATTCAATCATCACCACGCTTTTGTTTAGAACAGGTGTTTCAGCCAGTAACGCCCACATCCACGCCCCAGCCCCCCCATATATGGGCATGAAGGGCAATTTTAGGGCCTGCAGGATGTATCCATCTTAAAAAATACTAATGTAATACTTTTTTGTTTCATCAATAATGAGACACGAGTTCCTGTGATTCATTTCGCAATGATTCATTGATTCGCATGATTTATTGTTTAATGGCGCGAGGAACCCAGACAAGTATGGTCGTTCCATCTCCATTTGCTGATGAAATATCAATATCACCACCGACTGAATGTGCGCGAGTTTGCATATTCGCGAGTCCATGTCCAATGGAAGTTATTATTTGGTCCAGATCAAAACCTTTCCCATCGTCATGGATCTCCAATAAGACGCGTTCATTGGTCATCCAGAGTGAAACCTGCACTTTTCTTGCCTTTGCATGTTTGGCAACATTGGCTAAAGCTTCCTGGCAGATGTGAAATAAGGCCAATGACTGCGCATGTGGAGGATCTTTTAGCTCATCAGGATCATTAAAGGTTACCTCAGAGAAGGTATTGGCGCGATATTCAGCAATCAGGCGTCTAATCCCCTTTAACAAGCCTTCATTGCCAAGTTGACGCGGCCTCAGATCAAGAATATAGGCGCGGATATCCCGAATCGCCTGGTTTAAGCCATCGATGGCCTGGTGGATTCGTTCCTTGGCACCTCCAGCGTCTTCATTCAGGGTGAGTTTCGCCCCTTCCAGCGCCAACCCCACCCCATAAATGGACTGAATGATGCCATCATGCAAATCCATGCCGATGCGGTCACGTTCTTCAAGCACAGCCAATCGGCGAGCATTGGAATGCAAACGCGCATTCTCAATCGCAAGCCCGGCCCAGGTACCAACTGCAACTAGCATTTGAACATTTCTTTCATCCAACGGTTCCCTGGCGCGGGTGGCAACACTCATCACACCCATGAGGTTTTCCCCTGAAAGCAGGGGGATACAAGCAAGTTGTTGAAAACCCGCCTCCACAACAGCATTACGTAAAAAGTTCGTATCACTCGGAAGGTGCCTGCCAATTATAGGCTTGCGACTCATTGCAACAAGCCCAGGGTATCCCTCGCCTACGGAAAAAACATTGCGTGTCCAAAATGCCTCGGCGGCTTGCCCGCGATGTAAGACCATACGCAGTGTGGTTTTGTCTTCTTCCAATAAAAAGATATCGCCTGCTTCCACTTTCATGTAGTTCATCACAAGCCCGAGGGTCTTGTTAAGAATCTCATCGAGTTCCAGGCTCGAGGTCAAGGTGGATGCGATGCCGTTGAGCAGTCCCATGTCCACGTTGCGGCGAGTCAGCGCGAGGTCGCGTTCCTTCATCTGCTCGTATAATCGCGCATTCGTGATGGCAGTAGCGGCGTACGCGGCCAGCATTTGAATGATCATTTCGTCGTCCGCGTCAAATTCGGATGCGCCTATTTTTTCAGTAAGATAGATCTGCCCCAACTGTTTATCCCCTGAGCGAATCGGAACACCCAGGAACGAGGTCATTTTTGGATGATGCGCGGGGAAACCCACCGAGCGCGGATGCTCCGAGATCACGGGAACGCGTAAAGGATATTTGGCATCCATTAATTCCCCGAGTAAACCACGCCCCACAGGGGGGTGGGCAATTTTTTTAACTTGAGCGTCTGTCATGCCAACAGAAACAAATTGCTTGAGTTTGCCTTCATCATCCAGAACCCCCAGCGCAGCATAACGCGCATCTGCCTGCTCGCAAGCCGTGGATGCAATTCGCTCAAGCAAGGTCTCAAGCGAAACATCCTTTACCAATTCCAAACTTGCGCGATGAAGCGCAAATAATCTTTCCTGTAATTGTTCGCGGGTGAGGAGCATACAGACATTATAATCAATGAAATGCTTTTTGATAGCATTTGAAAGAAAGCCAAATCTATACTTGGAAACAAAATGACAAATTCACGTATCTCTGGATTTTACAACCTGACCCTCGAAGAACGCCGCGCCAAACTTGCGGACGCTGCGGATCGGACTCCCGAAGACCTGCTCCCGTTTACTACAGGCGGACTCTCCGCCGAATCAGCTGACCACATGATCGAAAATGTGATCGGCATGTATGCGCTGCCATTAGGCATCGGCTTGAACTTCATGGTCAATGGACGCGATGTGCTCATTCCCTTTGTAATAGAAGAACCATCGGTTGTAGCCGGCGCCTCTTTCATGGCAAAACTGGCCCGCGCAGGCGGTGGATTTACAGCCACCACCAGCGAGCCGTTGATGATCGGACAAATGCAGCTCATCAACGTGGTCAACATGAATGAAGCGCGGCTGAAGATCTATGAGCACAAAGCCGAGTTACTCGCAACAGCAGATGCAATCGACCCCATCCTGAAAAAATTCGGCGGCGGCGCGCGTGACCTTGAAGTCCGCATGATCGAAGATTCCGCCATCGGATCGTTCATCGTCATTCATCTCATTTATGATGTGCGGGATGCAATGGGCGCGAACGCAGTCAACACAGCCTGTGAAAAACTCGCCCCGCAAATCGAAGCCATCACAGGCGGAAAAGTTCATCTTCGCATTTTGTCCAACCTGGCTGACCGCAGAATCGCCCGCGCGCGTTGTACCATTCCAGTCAGTGAATTAACTATCGGATTTGAATCCTTCAAAGGTGAGACCGTGCGCGATGGCATCATCGCCGCCTGGGCCTTCGCGGCAACAGATCCCTACCGCGCTGCGACCCACAACAAGGGCATCATGAACGGCGTGGACTCAGTTGTCATCGCCACAGGCAACGACTGGCGCGCCATCGAAGCGGGCGCACATGCCTATGCGGCTCGTTCCGGCAAATATACTTCCCTCTCCACCTGGGGCAAGGACAGGGATGGCAACCTCGTTGGCACGCTCGAAATGCCGATGGCGGTGGGAATCGTCGGCGGCGCGACCAAAGTCCACCCTGCCGCGCAAGCCGCGGTCAAATTGATGGGAGTAAAAACCGCATCTGAACTTGCCGAAATCATCGTCTCGGTGGGACTCGCCCAAAATATGGCAGCGCTACGTGCTTTAGCCACCGAAGGCATCCAACGCGGACACATGTCGCTGCACGCACGTCAGGTCGCGATTGCGGCAGGCGCAAGTGGTGAGCTGATCGAAAAGGTCGCCGCGCAGATGGTGGCGGAGAAGGTTGTGAGAGTGGATAGAGCGGAAGAGATTTTGAAGGGAATGCGAACTTGACGAAAAACTGAAAAGGTATATACTTTAAATATATACCAAAGGAGACGAAATGGAAACAGCAAAACTCTTTCAAAATGGAAAAAGTCAAGCAGTGCGGCTTCCCAAGGAATTCCGCTTTGGAAGTGATCGTGTTTATATCAAAAAGGTCGGCAACGCGGTTGTTCTTCTTCCCTACCAAACGCCCTGGGACACCATGCTTGACAGCCTTTCGCTTTTTTCAGCAGATTTCATGGTCGAACGAAACCAACCTCCCACTCAAAATCGGGAGGCTGCGTTTTCATGAAATACATGCTGGATACGAATATCTGCATCGGCCTGATTCGTCAAAAACCGCAAAAACTCATCCAACGATTGACTCATTGCGAGCCAGGCGAAGTCGGCGTTTCAAGTATCACTATCGCTGAATTGGCGTTTGGGGCAAACAAGAGCAATCAAGTTGAGCAGAATTTATCCGCTTTGGACCAGTTCCTTCTTCCCGTTGAAGTTGCAGATTTCGATCAACGCGCTTCAGCTGCCTACGGGATTGTGCGCGCGTACCTGGAGCGCGAAGGCAAGGTGATCGGTTCAATGGATATGCTAATTGGCGCGCACGCATTAAGCCTGGACACAATTCTGGTCACAAATAATGTGGATGAATTTCAGCGCATCCTAAAATTGAAGATCGAAAATTGGCTGGCGTGAAAAACAGAACGCGCCACACTTCCCATCTACCGGCGGGAAAGGCCAGGGTGAGAGAGAAATGACTAACGAATCTCTCCTCTGGCAGGTACGCGCCTTCGTCTACTAACAGTTTGCGGATACCACTTACCCACCAAGCGTGGACGAGACCGCGAATCATTTCAATATCAGCAATGAAGAAGCTGGCGAGATTTACAAGGAATTACACAATCGCCACGCGCTTTTTCTAGAGCCAGAGACCTTGACGATCCGTATGGCAAACCCGTTCTCCGGGATTTCAACGGACTTTCGAGTCCATGCGAATGGCAGGACTTATTACGCCAACTGCGCCTGGGACATGCTCGGCATCTCCGCCGTGCTGCATTGTGACGCGGTTATTGAAGCAGTTTGCACCGAAAGCAACAAGACAGTTCAATTGGAAGTTAAGAACTCACCTTACGCAGTTTTAGCGTAAACTTGACAGATGAAAAACGGCAAACTCCTTGATTTGTACAGCGACTACCTGATTAGTGCCTTTGGACAAACAAGCGCAACGGGATTATCTTCACTTCTCAACGGCGAAGTTAGCCATGACCAGACGCAACGGTGGCTGGCAGGCGAGAAGCAAACC
>VGNE01000029.1 GCA_016866215.1 Chloroflexota bacterium
AAACGTAAAATTGTTGAACCTGACAGAAAATTATCCGCTAAAGAAGTAGTTTCCAGAGTTTGCTCCGTGTTCGCTAATCCTGTATTGCCTTTCTTGAGGAAATCCTAAAATGTTTCCTGATTCTGCATTAAGCCTCGAAGAAGTAGGTGCGCTACTGTGTGTATCAGTTGATTATACCGACACCGAAACTTGCACATATGGTAGCAGTTTTTATGTGATACGAGCAACCGCTGAAGTAAGTGTAAAACTGGTTAGTTGGCCAGATAAACACATAATTGCAGAAACGCACACAGTTACAGGGACGCCCAAGACATGCGCGCCCGTATTGAATACAAGCCAGCTAGGAGACCACCTTGTCGAAGTGAATAATGTTGATATTTGGAAATGGTTTCTCAAATACAAACGATAAAACTCCTAACAATTTATGTAACAGGATATATTGATGTTCAGAAAAATCATTAAGAATATTGGTTATGGTCTATCTGAATTCACACCAGTTGTTGTAGCAGCATTAATTCTTGCCGCTCTTGCTATTTTCGCATTTATTGATTTGGACAAAATGAACGTATTCAACGCTAATGGTTTTTGGGAAATTGTTAGCACAGCCGTAATTTGGGTAATCATTGCAGTCATATTATCTATTCCACTGGCAAATATCTTTAGTAAACTCTCTAAAATATCTATCACGTTTGGTGAATACACTCCAAAGCAAAAATCCGCAAGGCTAAAATTCACAAAAACAATCTCATCGAATGAAATATATATTAAGGTTCAAAATGGCGAATGGTGGTTAGATGCAAAGGATATGTGTGCGACCATAAGAAAAAAAGAACAATGGGTAAATATCAACGATGATAGAGCAGTGAAGTGGAAAGACTCTACTTCACCAAAAATTATGATAAGACGAAAAAGCCATGAGTATCTGCATTTTGCTACCATAAATCAAAAAAACAACAAATACCTTATTCACACAGTTCGTGAAGACCAGGCGTTTTCTCAGCACACAAGCGCCGTCTTTCATCTTTACATTACTGGCAATATGAAAAGAAAAAGTATAAACATTCGCAAGGATATTGTTGTAGAAAATAATCAAGGTGAACTACACATAGAAATCAACGATGTGCAAGTTGAGTAACAAGTCACAAATAAACCACCGCCTACCGATGGGTAGCAGTTGTCAAGGGTTAAAAAATATTCTGAAATAAAAGGTTTTGGAAAATTCGCAGTTTTCCATAACCTTTTAGATTGCACGATTATCGGATGTTTCAAACCTGAGGCAACGCTCCGCCACCCCGCCAGGAATGCCTGGAGCGGCAGATCAAGTCCACGGATGGGGGATTGATAAATGGGTGTATCAACTTTATAGGTTGAGCGAGGAAGAAATAATGATTATTGAAGGCGCTAGGTGACAGTCATCTTTAAGATGACTGTCACCTGAAGTTGCTTGCGCAAGAGTCTCGCCTCCGCGCAAAGTCCGCTAGAAAAGGAACGTCTGGAACGGCAGATCAAGTCCACGGATGGGGGATTGATAAATGGGTCTCTTCGCGTGAGCCCATCAGCGTCCCGAATTAATTTCCGATAATGTCCATTGAGTGTAGTCATGGCGGCGCGCCCGCCATTCTGATGGGTATGAACCTGGTTCATTAGTAGAATTGCTGTCCTGAAGTACTGATAATAAACTTATCTTATTGTGTAAGATATACTTGCATTGAATTTTCATATCACATATCAATTGGTACGGATTTGGAGAACCTGCATGAAAATAGCGATCTTTGGTTCAGGCGGCGTTGGCGGATACTTTGGCGGCAGACTTGCGAAAGCCGGGCAGGATGTGACCTTCATCGCCCGGGGGGCGCACCTTGCCGCGATGAAGGAATCAGGCTTACGAGTCGATTCGATCGGCGGCGACTTTGTCGTCCATTCTGCTCACGCGACAGATTCGCCGCAATCCATTGGCCGCGTGGATTTGGTCATCCTCGCCACAAAAGCATGGCAGTTGGATTCCGCCATCACACAGATGAAGCCGCTGGTGGGGGGGACGACGATGATCCTGCCCTTGTTGAATGGCATGGAACATATGGACGCCTTGCTTGACGCATTCGGGCGCGAACATGTGCTGGGCGGATTATGTCGTATCAGCGTCTTTGTTGCCGCGCCGGGATACATTCGCCACGTGGGTATTCAACCGTTCATCGCATTGGGTGAATTGGATCATTCCAAAAGCGCACGCGTTGATTCATTGCGCGAAATATTTGCCGCGCTGAAGGGCATCACGGTGGATACACCTGGCGATATCAATGTTGCGATGTGGGAGAAATTCGTTTTTATTTCCGGCACGAGCGGCGTGGGCGCTTTCACACGCCAGCCTATTGGAGCATATCGCACCAAGCCTGAAACACGCGCAATGCTCTACAATGCCATGAATGAAACTGCCGCAGTTGCGCGCGCCCGCGGAATCCCGCTTTCAGATGACCTTGTGGCGGAAACAATGAAACGCATTGACACCCTCCAACCGGATGTGATGGCTTCCATGCAAAAGGATATTATGGAAGGTCGTCCCTCTGAACTGAACGAACAGACCGGCGCAGTGATTCGCATGGGCCGCGCAGTGGGTGTGCCAACTCCCACACATGAAATGATCTATGCCGAATTGTCGCCGCTGGAACAAAGAGCCAGAGGGATTTAAACGTAAAACAAAATTTACTATTTCGCTTTTTACCCCTTACACGTTCCTTTCGTCTTTGTATGCGAAGTTGGGAATTTCAAGCCGAACCGAGACAGTTCGGCGGGGGATTGAGCTTGGCTTGATTTCGTTATAAAAATTCCTCTGGCAAAGCCAGAGGAATTTTTTCTGTTATTGAGTCACCTTCTGCAGAACAAACTTGTGGGAACGCGCCTGGCATCAGATATTTCTTTTTTTATGAAATAGAAGAGGGATAATGATGATTCCCACGATGACAATGCCCATGACAAGGATGCCATCCGTGGAGCCAATTTCGGATTGATCCTGCAGGATCGGTGCGGGAGTGCCTTGTTGAAGCACAGGGGTCGCCTCCATGTTTTGTGCCAAGACAACCGGCTGGTTGAAATTTGTGATTGCCAGCCCAAAGACAAGGATCAGGCATAATGTGAGGAGGATCCCAAAAATATGATTTGTTTTCATCATTTCATTCGATATAATTGTATCATGTATCGAAATTGTACAATTCAGCCCTTATATGTACTTCTTTGCATTTTCATTGTATAATCCGCCGAGTTATTTGCTGGCGGGGTTCAGCGATTGATTTTTATTATGGAGAATGTCATGGAAGTACTCATGAAAGTTATCTTGCCAATTCCTGTCCTGATGCTTATAAGGACGGGTTTTATATATCTTCCTGCCATGACGGATTCCTCTACATATTTTTATTTTCACTGTATTGAGTGAGTTAATTCAGCCTTCGCCGCCGTTTTTGCAACGGCGGCGCTGCGCTTAAGTCCATTTCAGGAGCATCCATGTTCAAAAGAATTTTTGAATGGCTGATACAGCCTCTGGGTCTGATCGCGGTAGGGATCGCCTTACTGGCGCTGTTCAGCCTTGCTGCTTATGGTCTCTATGCGACTCAGCAACCGCCGGAACAGCCCATTCAATTCCCTCATCAGACACATATTGCTTTTGGCATACAATGTTTGTACTGCCATCCAGGCGCAGCGAAAGGACCTTCAGCGGGAATTCCCTCTTCGGCCAAGTGTTGGGCCTGTCATAATCAGATCGCCAAGACCCAAACAAGCGCACTGCTTGCCCCGCTGAAACAAGCGGTGGAAAGCGGTGCGCCCATTGAATGGGTGCCGGTTGCCATTGTGCCGGATTTCGTTCAGTTCAATCATCGCGCGCATGTTGCAGCGGGACAAAACTGCGAAAATTGTCATGGCGATATGACCAAAGTAACCGTTGCTCAAAACCCCCAGGTGTTCAACATGGGATGGTGTTTGAACTGTCATGTTAAGTCCGCGGATGATGATCAGGAAAAACTGGTCAAGCTCAGCGACTGCGGCACTTGTCATTATTAATCCGGGCGAAAGGAATCAACTATGAGCAAAAATTTTTCCCGGCGTGATTTTCTAAAGCTGGCTGGTGTAGGCGCGGCGACCACTGCAGTCCTCACCGGTTGCGGACCTGCTTCGCGTTACGTAAAGCGCGAACCCTATATGCAGATGCCCGAATACAACTATAACGGTCAGAGTACATATTACGCCACGACCTGCCGCGAATGTGCGGCCGGGTGCGGACTCGTCGTTCGCACCTCGCAAGGACGCGCGATCAAAACAGAAGGCAATCCGAACAATCCGCTTAACCTCGGCAAGACCTGCGCCCGTGGACAGGCAACCTTGCACGGTTTATATAACCCAGACCGCGTCACGGATTCGCTCAAACGCGATTCACGCGGCAGTGAATCCATGCAGGTTATGGATTGGGAGTCCGCTATTCAAGTGGTGGCTGATGCCCTCAAAAATAACAAACCCGAAGAAATTGCCTTCTTGATGGGCATGGCTCCCGACCATCTCTTTGACCTTGCCAGTGATTTTGCAAAGGCGACAGGTATCAACGCCCCTGTCCGCTTTGGCGCGTTGAGCATGTTTGAATCCCGCGCCACGCTAAGCAAAGCAGCAAAGAATCTTTTTGGTGAAGCCAGCTTGCCCTTCTTTGATGTGGGCGGGGCACAAGTGGTCTTCTCCTTTGGCGCGAATTTCCTTGAAACCTGGCTCTCGCCCGTTTCCTACATGCGTGGTTTCGCAGGTCTGCGTGATGGTCAAACGAAGAAACGCGGAAGCCTCGTGCAATTTGAATCACGTATGTCTGCGACAGGCGGCAAGGCGGATGAATGGATCCCGCTTCGCCCCGGGAGCGAGGCTCTCGTTGCGCTTGCAATCGGCAGACTCGTCTCTGAATTACGCGACGGCCCCATGCCGCGCGCTTTCTCAAGTGTGGATCCGCTTGAAGCGGCATCAAAGTCCGGTATCAAACTTGAAACACTTGAACACCTCGCTGGGATGTTTGCCAATTCCAGCGGCGCGCTGGCCATTCCCGGCGGCGCGGCGCTCGGGCAGAGCAATGGGCTTGCCGTTGCTGAGTCTGTTTTAGCTTTGAATGCCATGTCCGATAATTTTGGAAAACCCGGCGGTGTATACTTTTCAGCCCTTGCCCCAAATCAAACGGAATACCAGGGTCCTGCTTCCGCAAAGGAAATGCGGGAACTTGTTCAGAAGATGTACGATGGCAAGATCAAAGTCTTATTTGTGCATGGTGTCAATCCGCTCTTTGAGTTGCCGACCTCGCTTGAATTTGGCGGTGCGAGCAAATATGTGTCCCAGATCATTTCGTTTGCAACCTTCCCGGATGAAACCGCACGAGAAGCAGATTTTGTTTTCCCTGATCATCACGGACTTGAATCCTGGGGATATCAGCGTGTAGCAACCGGGTCAGCTAAACCGGTATTGTCCGGCGCACAGCCCGTCGTTTCACCATACTACAATACCCGCGCAACTGCAGATGTATTGATTACTGCGGCCCAACTCGCTGGCGGTAAATTTGCACAAGCGCTGCCTTTCAAGGATGAAGTCGAATTTCTGCAAAGCAAAGTCACATCATTGATGAGCGAAGCGGACGGCTCCATCTCTGCTCCGGATATCCTTACTTTCATGGCTTATTTCCAGCAGCATGGCGGCTATTGGAAATTATCCGATGCGCGCGGCATTCCCAATGCCGCGGATGTGTTGAACCGCAGCTTCAGCGCTCAAGAAGCAGAGTTTGCCGGCGAAGGGGAGTTTTTCTTCGTCCCATTCGTTTCACCGACACTGGCAGAAGCCGGCGCTAATAAGCCCTGGCTGCAGGAATTACCCGACCCCACAACCACTGTCATGTGGAATACATGGGTCGAAATGAATCCTGTCACGGCGCATGAACTTGGGATCGAAAATGACGATGTCGTGAAGATCGTGAGCGAGGCCGGGGAGTTGGAAGCGGCCGTTTACGTGTACCCAGCCATCCGTCCGGACACGATCGCGATTCCTTTTGGTCAGGGGCATACTGCTTTTGGCAGATATGCCGAGAAGCGCGGTGTCAACCCCGTTGATCTGCTGGGTCAACACTTCAATGAAGCGGGTGACCTTGCTTTTGCTGGTATGAAAGTCAAAGTTGAAAAGACTGGTAAAAAGAAACCGCTCTCACGCCTTGAAAGTTTGATGGGTGTGTATGGCATTGGTCTTGGCGAGGAGTAATAATTATGGTGACATTAGCTGATCTGAAAATTTCCGAAGTTAAGCTGAGCGAGGAACATGTCGGCAAGTGGGGTATGGTCATCGACCAGGACATTTGCACGGGTTGCCAGGCTTGTGTGGCCGCCTGTGCGATGGAAAATAATATTCCCTTTGTTGGCGAAGAGGATTCGGGCTATGGCCGTTCGATGCATTGGATCCGTATCGAGCGCTTCTGGGAGGGTGAGTATCCCGAAGTGAAGATGACACCCAATCAGCCGATGCTGTGCCAGCAATGTGGAAGCGCGCCCTGCGAACCTGTCTGCCCTGCGTTTGCAACAGTGCATTCACAAGCAGAAAAACTGAACTTGCAGGTGTATAACCGTTGTATCGGCACGCGTTACTGCGCGAACAACTGCCCGTACCAGGTGCGTTCCTTCAACTGGCGCGATTATGAACGCCCCGAGCCTTTGCCAAACCAATTGAACCCGGATGTGACCGTGCGCCGCCGCGGCATCATGGAAAAATGCACCTTCTGCATTCAACGCATCCTCAACGCGCAGGATAAGGCAAAAGCAGAAGGCCGCGAAATAATGGATGGTGAATTCACAACTGCCTGCGCTCAAGCCTGCCCTGCGAATGCCATCACTTTTGGCAGGATGGACGACCCTGAAAGCCTTGTTTCTCAATTGGCAAAACGTAGTCACGGCGTAAAACATCTTGAAGAACTTGGCACACTTCCAAATGTGACCTACTTCAAGGGAGGGTAATTATGGCAGAACATAACAAACATACGGATCATGCCGAAGCGCACTTCCGCGAAAAACACTTGATGCTCGACCCGCTTCCTCGCGGGCAAATGAATGAAATGGTGATGGAGTCAATGCATACCACCTCATGGAAGTTCTGGGTGGTATTTGCAGGTCTAAGCGTGGTCGTGGCGTATGGCTTGTTCTACTCATGGGGGGTAATGATTGCAGAAGGCCTGGGTGTGGCTGGCGTCAATCGCCCGTCTTACTGGGGTATCTTCCTCGTCAACACCGTGTTCTGGATCGGTATCAGCCACGCGGGAACGTTCATCTCTGCCATTTTGCGTGTGTTCAAGGCTGAGTTCCGCCGTCCGTTCACGCGCGCCGCGGAATTGATGACCACCTTCGGCCTCATCCAGGCCGGCTTCAGCATCTTAATGCACATGGGGCGTGTGTGGCTTTCCTACTGGCTCATGCCTTATCCGAACCAGCGCATGTTGTGGCCCAATTTGCATTCCCCGCTTACCTGGGACTTGCTGGCCATCACAACCTATTTGCTTTCATCCACAATGTATTTGTTTCTGCCGTTGATTCCCGATGTTGCCATGGCGCGTGATCGTTCCAGCGGCTGGCGCAAGACTTTCTACAAAATCCTTGCGCTTGGTTTCCGCGGCACAGAGGGCGAGTGGACGCACCTGCGCAACGCGATGAACATCTTTGCGTTTGCCATCATCCCGGTCATGTTCTCGGTGCATACCATCGTGTCCTGGGACTTTGCCGCAGCCACCCGCCCCGGCTGGAACTCCACCATTTTTGGTCCGTACTTCGTGGTTGGCGCTCTTCATTCCGGTATGGGCGCTGTCGTTATGGTGTTGGTGGTTGTGCGCGGCACAATGAAGAACATGAAATACTTCATCCGTCCCGAACACTTTGAAGCCATCGGCAGACTCATGTTGATCATTTCCATGACATGGGCTTATTTCTTCTTCAACGATTACATGGTGCAATGGTATGGCGGAGACAAGTGGACGAAACAATTGCTGCATTTCCACGAAGCCGGTCCCATGGGCTGGATGTGGTTTGTCATGCTCATTTTCAATGTGGCAATTCCCTGGGCTGTATTGTGGAATGCCCGCTGGCGCGCCACGCCGTGGATCGTTTTCAGCGTCGGTTTGCTGATCAATGTCGGCATGTGGTTCGAGCGCTACATCATCATTCCCGTTTCTCTCAGCATTAACCGCATGCCCTTCACCTGGCGTCTGTACCAGCCCGGCATTGAAATTCCGCTTGGTATTGGCACGCTTGCCTTCTTCATCCTGCTCTACATGACGGCATCCAAACTGATCCCGCTCATCCCAGTTTGGGAAGTGCAGGAGGGGCAGATGGCGCACGAACTCAAGAAATTTGGACGCGAGACCGTGGTCACGGTCAGCGAATTGGAATAGGAGGACGCGATGGCTGAATCCAACCTTGTAGATATCCTGGCGGTCTTTCCGGATCTCGAACCTGCCGCCGATGCCATCGAGCATCTGCGCTCCCTCGGCGTCCACGACGACTGCATGAACGTCATCTCCGGCATCCCCGTCACCGAAGCCATGCTGGGACGCCCAAGCCAATGGACAAACGTCCCGCGCATCGCGTTGGGCGGCGCGCTTCTGGGCTTTGGCGCGGGTGTCTTCCTTGCATTCGTCTCTCCCTACCTTTATCCCTATCCGATTCAAGTAAGCACACAGGCGTTCATTCCAGGTGCGCCCACTGTTGTTGTGTTATTTGAACTAACCATGCTCGGCATGTTGCTCTCCACCTTCCTCGGCGTGTTTTTGGATAGTTTCTTCCCCAACTACCGCCCGATGAAATACGTGCCTGAGGTCAGCGATGGGAAGATCTGCATCCTGGTCGAATGTTCGTATGTGGAGGAAAAGAAAATAATGGACGCCTTGAAAAAACTTGGCGCCGAATCCGTGAAACCTGCGGAGGCGCAGCACCTATGAGACTCTTAAAACAACTCCTCATCGTCTTCGCCGTCCTCGGCGCGCTTACCGGCGTGTTGATGATCTTTGCCTATGACGTGATCAAAATTGACTGGGTCGTCTTTATGGAGATCCAGGATTCCTACGGCACGCAGGAAAAACCCCTGCCCGTTCCCGCCCAATCCATTCCGGTGGAAGGCGCCGCCTACATTCCTGGCACGGGTGCGCCGCTCAATCCAGTGCCTGCTGATGAAATCTCGTTTGCACGAGGTGCAGAACTATATTCCATTCATTGCCAGATGTGTCATGGTGAGGATGGGCAGGGAAATGGAACGATTGCGGCTTTTCTCGTCAAGAAAAAGCCCGCCAACCTGACCAGCGAACTGGTTCAAAGCAAAAGCGATGGCAGCCTTTTCCTGACCATTTCAAATGGCATATTTAACCCAAACAACAGCTTGTTCCCGGATATACAATTCTCCGGGCAAATGCCGCCGCTCAATGAAAACCTGACTGTGCGTGAGCGCTGGGATGTAGTGAATTACATCCGCACGCTAACAACGGTAGAAGGGCAATAGGGAGGTATTTCTCATGAATGACGATGTAAGAAAATATATCTATGGCACATTGGTCGTTTTTGTCTTTGGACTCCTGGTATGGATCAGCTTTATCTATGTCAATGCTTGTGGATTCACATTAACTTGTAATCGCGGCGCATTTGTAGTTGAACGAACGCCCATTCCAACCCTTATTCCGGCCACTCTGCCTGCCATGCAAATCACCACTAGTGAAGTTGCCGTTCCCGACCAATGCAGTGTCGCCGCAGTGGATTTAATCGGTGAATGGGTTGCGGCTGGTTCCTCTGAAACGGATGTGTTCCAATTTGTGGATATCAACGGGCATAATTGTGAGTCTACTTTTGAAGAAGTGAAGCTTCTTTTTATCGAAGGCAACCTCTGGTATTCTGGCTCGCTTTCCTGTGTTTCCTGTCACTCAGTGGATGTGGCTGTCTCCCCCGCACAACTGGACTTGAGCACCTATGCAGGCATTCTTGCCGGTTCACGCCGCGCCGACGCCGAATCCAGTGGCACAGACGTTCTCGGCTCTGGCAACTGGGAATCATCCCTATTGTATGAATTCATTGCCGCTACCCGAGCGGATGTGCCCGGTCATACCGAAGCGATCGCTGATCTGGTGATTTTTGCGGGTAGACCGCTCCCGCCAGCGGTTCTGACAGCAACCCCGACACCGTAATCGGTGGAAATCAAAAAAGACTTGATCAAACGCTCAAGTCTTTTTTGTTGAATATTTCCATAGCCAGATAAGAAAATACCCGATCCCTCAGCGGAGGTGCATATCCTAAAAGGAAAACGCCCGACTATGAGGCGTTTTTTTCTGGCGGAGAGGGCGGGATTCGAATATTATCCCCTCAATGGGGGCGCGAGAACCTAAATAAGGAAAACGCCCCGACTATGAGGCGTTTTTTTCTGGCGGAGAGGGCGGGATTCGAACCCGCGAACCTTTGTGGGTTACACGCTTTCCAAGCGTGCGCGCTAAGCCAGACTACGCGACCTCTCCAGTTTCAAGCGTGCGAATTATACCATGTGTCATTATTCCTTTCGAATTGCGAATTGCATCAGAGATAATGTTACTTCATCCTCTCTTGTCACCCGCCCTCACTGGTTCGACAAGCTCAACACCCCGCCTGCCCTTTTCCCGCGAAGCGTGAGAGAGGGGGAGATCGTCCTGACGAAAAATCATCACAATTGGGGAGAGGTCCACCCACACCTTATCAACGTGGGCGGTTTACTATCACACAGCGAACATTCTCAAACAGAAAGTCCGAAGCCAGCGACTTCGGACTTTTCAATTTTATAGTTTGCTTATGCTTCCACAAACTCTGCAACAGCAACGCTTTTTATTTTCGTTAGATTCTTACGATGTACCTTAATTCGCTCGATCTCATGCAAAGTATTTGCTGTGAGATAGCTTTCCCCGCAATTGGGGCAACTGACTACAGGCACGTTTTCTATAATCAGCAAATTCGCGCTTTTGCCGTAACTTCGTGTGACGTAACGGATTTCGGCTCCGTTCTTGCCGCAAATGTCGCAAATCATTTCAACAACTCCAAAAACTCTTCGCGCTCCATCTCACAATCGCGGATAATTTTCAGCATCAAACCAGGTCCAATTGTCTCGCCACGATGAACAGGGACAACCGTTCGCCTGCCATCGGTATGACTTAAGAAATGATGACTTCCCTTGATCCGCAAAACGAGAAAACCCGCTTTTTTCAACGCGGCAATAACTTGTTGACCGGTGAGGCGCGGGAACTTTGGCATCAGACATTCACAGCAATACGTTGCATACCGATAAACTCTTGTGTTGGAACATCGCCTTGCACTTCCAGGCATAACTCAATCGCCTCGCGGATTCGTTCCATGAGTTTATCCAATGACTTGGCTTGCGTATGGCATCCTGGCAATTCAGGGACGCTGGCAACATAATAGCCTTCTTCGTCACGTTCAATAATGACGTTAAATTCTTTTGTCATGGTTTTTCTCCTATCGCTATATTACCATATCCCTTCCCCCGCAGCAGACTTGCCTCTCGCCAGTTCTCCCCCAAATCCGATCACTGCGGACACTGAATCCGCATACATAATTTCAATGTCGTATTTGGGAGAGATGTCCGAAGGACATAGGGGCACCACCCACCCCCACTCCCTATCATCGCGGGCGGTTTACTATGATTTTATTTTTCCATATACTTTCTTGCATCGAGTAGAAAATCCCTTGCCTGATTGATCATATCCGCCGCAACGTCTTCGCCGATTCCCGTATCTACTCCATAATCCCCAGAAATACGTTTTTCAAATCCGTCCCGAAGCCAGCGATGATATTTCGGGTCAAGCGCCTTTGTCTTTGCAAAGTTCTTGCCATACGCCGCAATGACTTGGCCATGCTGGTTAAGTTTGATGTCAAATTCGTTATATAACAAAGCCTCGGCAACATAGAACATCGCATAATAGGCGCGTCCAACCGCAATCTCCGCTTTTCCCATATTCGTCAATCCTTCTGCGGCTTCGATGGCATCCAATGCCTTGTCCAGTAATTTGCTGGCGTATTCTTTCATGCAGGCAATCCTTCTTTATGAATGTTGTAAAGCAGGGGTTTTTCATTCGCTGAATTCTTCCACTGTATTTCCTTGATAAAAATACAACTGACTGTAACGTCATACTCTAAAGAGACATCGCTTGCCAACTGGCTGATTTTCTTCTGCTCGTTCCAATAATTGCTGTAATCCTTGAGCAAAATCATCACATCCACATCCGAGCCTTGACGATAATCTCCGCGCGCATAGGACCCGTACAAGTAGACGGCTTTCAGCCTGTCCCCATAAATGCGGACAAGCCCTGCCTTCAACTCTTTCATCAGTTTCCTGATACGCAGTGGCACTTTCCTGTTCATGCTCTTATTTTACCTTTTTATTCCTACGCCCCTGCTAGGATTTATTCATGCCAATTGCACCGTCAACTTCTTTCCTAAAGCGGACGCGGCGCGCTCCAACGTGAACAAGGTGATCGAGGCATTTTCGGGGTCGAGCAGACGTTCCAGTGCGGCGCGGCTGGTCTTCATGCGATTTGCCATTTCGGTCTTGGTCAGTTTCTTTTTCTTCATTTCCTCTGCAATTTGATAGGCAATGACACGCTTGATGGCTACAGTTTGTACCTGTTCGTAAAGATTTTCCTCTTTGAGAAAATCATCAAAGTTGCTTCCGATGTGTTTTTTGTTCATGGCGGTATTTTACATCAAAACCTGCCCCCCACCTGCCTCCCCCAAATGGGACAACGAAGTATTCACTGTTTTAATTTAAATTTAAATTGCCCCATTTGGGGGAGGTGCCCGTTAGGGCGGAGGGGGCAAATCGTCCAGCTCAAAGGCGGACTCAATCAGGGTGAGGTCCACCCACACCCTATCAACGTGGGCGGTTTAGTTTTCATCTTTTACGCTTCATAACGATACTGTATATTTTTTCGGAGGCTTTTTCTGGATTTTCATGTTCCCAAGCTCGAACAACTCTCCACCCTGCTTTTTTCAACCGCTTGTTTGTGTCTGCATCGCGTATTTGATTTTGTTTTATCTTATTCTTCCAAAACTCAGCATTGGCTTTTGCTTGTGTTCCATGAATGGGGCAGCCATGCCAGAAGCACCCATCAACAAAAATCGCTACTTTGGCAGATCGAAAGACAATATCTGCTCTCCTATTCAGTTCTTTGACGGGTCTGATATCAATTCGAAAGCGCAAGCCTTTTTTATGTAATTCTGAACGAAGAGACTTTTCTGGAGCAGTATCTCTAGGTTTTGCAGCTTGCATTCTTTTCAAAGCCACATCGGAAGATGGGCTAGGATTTTGAATTTTTCGTTGTGTCTTTTTTATTGATCTTTTATCCATATGTCGAGAACAAGACTTATTGCCCAGAAAGCAAACTTCGTATTCTTCCTTTTATGTTTTCATAAACTGAATTGAGTTTATTTTTCGCGGCGTCAGTTAACAGGGCTGTATGTGCAAGGGCATCTCTGATAGGTTTATATTCATTTGCATCTCTTGATAAACCCGCCTCTTTAACTGGCTCCTTTACTTTATCGACTAAGTTTGCGAGGTCATCCATCGACAAGTAACTCAAATCGGAAGCCAATCTTCTTATATCAATGCTGATATTGCCTTTTCCTTTATTCGCCATCTCTTTTTGTTTGAAATCGCTTACGGTTTTCTTGGCTTCTGGGGATAGAGGAATCTTTTTATCTTCGATATACTTTCTAACTAAATTTTCAGAGATAAAACATTCCGCATAAGACGAGAAATTAAATTGAGCGTCATCCACCAACTCGTTCACCCATTGATTAACTACTTCTTTGTTCTTTGACTTTTTAGGCAAAGAATAATCACCTGAAACAGCATTGAACAACTCTCTAGATTTTCTGTCCCTTTTCGAGTAACGCGGATTATCTGGGTCACCATCTTCGTTGATTTTATTTCTCCATTTATCCCAATCATCAATTACTCGCGTCAAAACGGCTTTCAGGTGATCTAACAATTCCTGGAACTTCGGATCATTCGCAACAATACCTTCTCTGCTACTTGTAAACCTGTCTTTTTCAGGTTCATCTAACTCATTAAAGTGAACTTGTCCATAAAGATAGCTCTCGACAATCCTTGCTGTAGGGATATGCTTTAGGATATCTTTCTCTCTAAGTCTGCCGTTTACAAATAGATCAACCCCAATCTTTTCTTCAATATCTGCAATCTTGAGTTCTTTGGGGGTTTCAACAGACGCTATAAATCCTTTGATAGCAATTGGTCGCTTGACAATTCTGGTCTCTTTTAATTTTTCTAAAGTTGCAATATATGGATCATTTATTTCGTTAATAATCCACAGAAATTGCGTTTTGTCTGCAAGCTCCGAGAGGTTTTCATATGTAATTTTCTCCGTACCAAGCCATATATTGAAACTGTTATCCAAAAGAGAGAATCGAAAATAAAGAGCAATTAATTTTTTGAGGATTTCTGCATTGTTCTTTATGCCATCCGTCACATTTTCGAAATAGATTATGGTCCCATGATGGTGTTTAGACGTGAAACTTCTAAATTTGTCATATTCAACCGAGCCAAGTTTGTACTGTTGGGGCGTCAAATCATCTGTTATAGCTTGGTCTAAATCCGAATTATCAATAACCCCATCTATATATTTCTCAGCATCTTTTGTCTTCGACAAAACACTAATTTTGTCAGCACAAGACAAAAGTGCCAGTTTGCCTATACCTTTCCTGCCAATAAAAGATCTTCCCTTGCTGGTGGATATCGAACCATCTTTTCTTTTTGAATACCCTATTTTCAGAAACTTATTTTGAAAATCCTCTGCGGTCATTCCATAACCATCATCTTTGATGACGAGAGAGTTTTTTTCTTTATCTATGTAAATCCATACATTTGTGGCATCGGCGTCCCATGAATTAGAAATAGCTTCCCCAAGCACAGTCATAAAACTTCTATACAGATTCCTCCCTAAATGGTTTAAAACACTTAAGGAAATTTCAAACGAGAACTGATCGCCTTGTTTTGCCATGATGTCCCTCAATATGTAATTTGATTGATTTTCCAATTACAAAGCCTAAATCCACTGGCACTGCATTTCCAATATGAACACCTAATTTCCTTATAAAAATATCTTTTTCATTTTCATAAAATTTGTAGTCGATAGGAAATGTTTGTAAAATAGCAGCTTCTCTTATAGTTAATGCTCTATTTTGCGTTGGATGCCCAAACCTTCCTGTGCCGTAATTGTGAAACTGCGTAGTAATTGTTGATGAAGGTTCATCCCAAGACATCCTTCCATAAACTGACTTATATGTGTTGCCAGTAATTTTTTTATGACAGGCTAATTTTAATTCCTCGTTCCAATCAAACCAAGTTCCATTTGGCTTGGATGCTTTAATGCGCTGTAAATTAATTCCTGTAAGTTTTATACTTCTGTGCAATGGGTCGCTTTCACAAACCTCTCCCGCTTCTACTGGAGGAAGATGTTCGATTGCATCCCTCAATGTAACGTAATTTTCTTCGGAACGCGTTTTAGGAATCAGGGAAATTTCTCCATATTTAGACGCCAATAAAACAAGCCTTCGTCTCTTTTGTGGGATTCCGTAATCGGGGCAAAAGACATTCGAATAGGAAACGAAATACCCCTTTTGTTCAAGAAAAGTAATGAAACCTTCAAATATTTTTTGATTTGCCAGATTGGGAACATTTTCCATTGTTACTATATCTGGATTTGTTTCATCTACTAGTCTTTTGAATTCACTTATCAACCGCCATTTTTTCGTTTGCTTCTTGTTCTTTATTTTATTGGAATGAGTGGAAAACGGCTGGCAAGGCGCACAACCAGCAAGGATTCTTATTTGATCTTTACTACGCCAGTATTTTTTGTTTATTTCCTCCCCACGAAATTTAGAAATGTCTTTCAAAATAAAATCGGCTTTTACATTCTCTTTGTAGGCAAATTGGGATGATTCGTCTAAATCCACACCTGCAACAACAGATATGCCTGCTTTCTGCAAACCATAAGAAAGTCCGCCAATTCCACAGAATAAATCAATCGCAGATGTCTTCATGCCAATAATATACCACTATCTTTAATGAATGGGACGGCGTCCTACCCTCCGCCGTCCCATTCACTATTTCCTATTCACTTGCTCTTACAACTTCGCAAACCTCGACACCACCTTCGCCGCCGTGGCGGGACGATCCATCACAGCGCCTTGATGAATGAGGATCGGCGTGCCTTCTTTTGCATAAGCCAAATCCACGAAGGCTTGACCTGTGATGAACCTTGCTCCATCAATCGCGCAGGAGGTGACGAAGCCAATGCGCTCGCCATTGGCGTTGTCCACGGGGTCGCCGTTGTGCGGCATGCGGACGCGCTGGTCATCGAAGGTGAAACGGATGACCACACCCTTGCGTGTTTTCTCTCTTGCAACATAAGCGTCACGCCCAATGAACCACGGCTTGTACGGTTTGACGTACGAACCGAAGCCAGCCTCTGCAACACCTAAATCTCGCATTGGGGGTTGAGTAGTGGCGCTTTCAGCGCCACGTATCGAAACCCCGGAGCCCAGTCCCATTTCGTGACCGTACAACGGCAAGCCTGCTTCCGTGCGCAAGCTGTCACGCGCGCCCAAACCAATTGGCTTGACGCCGAACTGCTCGCCCGCTTTCATCACCGCATTCCAGAAGTCCACGGCGCGTTCAGGGTGGACGAATAATTCAAACGCCATCTTCTCGCCTGTGTAACCCGTGCGCGACACAATCAAATCAAAATTACCAATTACTGCATCACATAACTCTGTCCTTTTGAGCGCAATTACTTTTTTACGGGTTTCATCGTCCACACCCATTGCCAGCAGAATATCGCGGCTCTTCGGTCCTTGCAGGGCAATGTCCACCCGCATGGCAGAACCAGCTTTCGGGTCGCGCAGGTTGCGGATGTCCGCTTCGTAGCCGAATGTCCGCGCCCACGGTCGCCCGTTGTCAATCCGCACTTTTCCATCGCGCACACTTTCGAGCCAGATGCGATCCTTGTCATCGTTCGACGCGTTCACGACCACGAGATAATCATCCCAGCCGCGGCGATAGACGAGCGTGTCGTCAATCACGTCCGCATCGGGCGTGAGGAAGTGCGAATACAAAGACTCGCCAGGCAGCAGTCCGCCGCAGTCATTGCCGCAGACTGTATCGAGGAACGAAGCCGCATCCGCGCCGCGCACATCGTACACGCCCATGTGCGAAACATCGAACAGTCCCGCCGCATTGCGCGTGGCAAGATGCTCCTCGAAAATCCCCGTGTACTGCACAGGCATTTCCCAACCCGCAAATGGGACCATTCTGCCGCCGCTTGATTTATGGACATTATACAACGCCGTGCGTTTTAGTGGACTCTCAGACTCGTTCCACTCGAAGGGCGGCAGCGCCTCTCGCTTCGCGTTAACCTCGGAGTTGATCCCGATATAAAAAGGTTTATCTCCGCTGTTAGCTTTTTCTTTCGGCACTGCAAGTTTCGCCTTGACCTCATTCACAACAAACGCTCCAGGCATTCTCTTCGTGCTGAAATCTTTTTCGCCGTTCAAATTGAACGACATATAACCATCCGAAAGATCGCGTAGCCATGTGGCAACCGCAGAAGCCTTCACCGCAGGCACAGCCAATTGATAGGTCATATCGTCCACGTTCTTCAACGTCGCTTTGACTTTGCCCTTCGGAGTTGAAATCTCCGTCGCTTGAGTCTTGCCTTTCTTCAACGCAGAAAGATCACTCGACGCAGCATAATCCAGCACCTGTCTCACACGCTGTCCGCTCAATTCATACACACCGCTCGTGGACTTATCGTCAACATAATAGAAGTGTGGGTAACCGCTCTTCTTGAACTTGAAGTCAATACCCGCAGATTCTGCCAACTTTCTCACTTTCAATTTGGCTGCATTCAACACATTGAAATCAAGTTTCGCACGGCGCTGTTTTCCTTTCTTCACTGTGTCCACAGAATGCGGCGCACAGGCGAGAAGCACATCCGCCATGATATTCGCCAACTCGCGAGTCTTCTTTTCGTCGAATCCGCGCTGTGTGATCCACGGCGTGCCGAGACGAATGCCGCTTGGGTCGGCCGAATTCTTGTCACCGGGAATCGTGTTGCGATTGACCACCACACCGACGATATCCAAAATGCGCGCGGCTTGATCGCCACTTAATTTCGTGCCGTCTTCGCCGACAACCGAAGTCACATCCACATTCAGCATGTGACAATTCGTCCCACCAAACGGCACGCGGAATCCGCGCTTTGTGAATTTGTCTGCCATCGCAACCGCGTTCTTGATCGTCTGTGCCTGCAACTTTTTGAATTGTTTCGTTTGAGCGAGTTTGAAAGTCAACGCCAAACCAGCGAATACATTGACATGCGGTCCGCCCTGCTCACCGGGGAAGACGGCTCTTTCAATCTTCTTTGCAATCGCCGCGTCGGTTGTCAGCAACACTGCGCCGCGCGGACCGTCAAGCGACTTGTGAGTGGTAGACATTACCACGTGAGCATATCCAATTGGCGAAGGCACAACTCCCGCCGCAACGAGTCCGCCGATATGGGAAATGTCTGCAAGGAGATACGCGCCGACTTCATCGGCGATCTCGCGGAACTTCTTCCAATCGGGAACCCATGAATACGATGAATAGCCCGCGATCAATAGTTTGGGTTTGTGTTCGAGAGCCAGCGCGCAGATGGCTTCGTAATCAAGCTTCTCATTCGGGTCAATCGTGTAATGCACCGCCTTGAACCACTTGCCTGAGCGATTCACAGATGAGCCATGCGAGAGATGACCGCCGTGAAGCAGGTTCAGTCCCATGACAGTATCGCCGAGATTGAGCAAGGCTTGATAGACCGCGTTGTTGGCAGGGCCGCCAGAAAGTCCCTGCACATTGACATAAATTTGATCGGCGGTATAACCATTGGCCGCGAAAGCCTCCGCCGCGCGCCGGCGAGCCAGCGCTTCGACTGCATCCGCATATTCCACGCCCTTGTAATAGCGCGGGTCACCGCTGCGGCGATAATGAGCAAGCCGCGCGGGATAATCGAGAATCTCTTCCTCAGTCATCCAACGCGACTCTTCATCAGGGTAGCCTTCGGCATAGATATTTTGGAAAGCCGAAGCCAATGCCTCACGTACAGCCATCGGAGCAGTGGATTCGCTGGGGATGAGAATCAGCTTCCTGGCCTGCCTCTCAGCTTCCAGTTGGGTCAGATCGAAAACATCACGGTCAAGTTTGGCGAGATCGCCACGAAATAAAAAATCGGACATTGTTGGTCTCCGTAATTCGGGAATTGGGATTCGGGAAGTGTGTACACGATGGACAATTCACGATTCCCGATTATCGCTGGTTGAATTGTAGGACTAGATGAGAAGAGGGTCAAGTGAAAAATAGCACGTTATTTTCTATAGTTGAATTACGCCTCGAATTTTGCTATACTATTTTCAAGTCAGCGATTTCATATTAAAAGGAGAATCTGCCATGAAAGCGAAAAAACCATTTTGTCTATTTATCGTGCTGATCTTCCTGCTTGCCGCATGTACATTCTCTGCGCCTGCGACAGAAACTGCAACAGAGCCACCTGAACCAACCGAAGCGCCCACGGCAACGGAAGTTCCCCCAACGGCAACAGCAACCGTTCCGTCGCGTCCGCTTTCCAATATTAGCGCCGACCCGCAGCGCGTAGAATTCCAGGCCGAAGATGGAAAAAATCTGGTGGGCTATTACTATCCGTCGAAGTATGCCGACGCGCCGATCATGATCCTGATGCACTGGGCGGGCGGCGACCTGACTGACTGGTGCGAGATCGCACCCTGGCTGCAAAACCGTCGCGACGAGAATCCCGCCGCGCTCGAGCGTTGTGCGAACGCCGGTTCTGGCTTGCCGGCAGGCATGTCCACGCCATGGTTGGATTCCACCTGGTTTCCACCCATGGCTCCGGAGGTTTCGATTGCCGTGTTCGCTTTTGATTTCCGCGATTACGGTGAGAGCGAAAAGGGACTGGGCAACCGTTCCAATTGGGCGAAAGATGCCAAAGCGGCCTTCGTCACGGCAGCAGGATTGGAAGGTGTGGACGCAACCCGCATGACGTCCTTGGGCGCGAGCATCGGCGCGGACGGCGCGCCGGATGGCTGTCTGCTCTACAATCAGGAGGCGGGAAGCGGATGCGTGGGCGCTTTTTCTCTGTCACCGGGCAATTATTTAGGAATGGACTTTGCCGCAGTGGTAAGAGACCTCGCCTCGACTCCGGTCTGGTGCCTGGCGGGCGAACTGGATAGCGGATCTGCTCCTGTTTGTGACGGCGCCAGCGGAGAGAACTATCGCTCCGAGATCTATCCTGCAAGCGACGATCACGGCATGATGCTTATTACTCCCGATCTGGAACCGCAACCCTTGATCCTGACCCAGGATTTCCTGGAACTCGTATTTGGAGAAAAAGTGAAGTAAAAACCATCGCAACCGCAAAAATTGTGGCCTGTCTCTGCGAGCATTCCGCGAAGGAGTCTACGCCTTGCATTGGGCGATCACATCGATAGGATATACCGGTGCTGGCAGGCGGTGCCAAGTAGAGAGCATGTGCCTCCTCTCAAACACATAATAAATTACGGTTTTCATTGACATTCCCAAATGCCTCAGGTAGAATGTTCTTCGCCTTGCCCCGCGAATACACGGGATAAAATAATTGGGCCTGTAGCGCAGTTGGGAGCGCGCCTCAATCGCACTGAGGAGGTCAGGGGTTCGAATCCCCTCAGGTCCACAGATTTACGAGTGACGATTTTAGATTGACGATTGTAAGACCCCATACAAATCGTAAATCTGAAACACTTGCACCGTACGCAAGTGCAGGTGTCAACAATCCAAAATCGAAAAGGGGCCCATAGCGCAGTTGGGAGCGCGTCTCAATGGCATTGAGAAGGTCGAGGGTTCGAATCCCTCTGGGTCCACTAAATAAAGTAAATCGGACACTTGCGCCGTACGCCAGTGCGGTGATGGTATTCCGACATACAACAAAAGTTATGGCAGGAGTAGTAGGTCATCCCGTCAGCGAGTTGGGAAAGTGAGGTGGAAGCCCAGCACCAGTGCCGATCGGGAGCACAAAGGCAACCCCCTAAAGGGGACACGAGACTGAACTTGCCTGTTTCCCCTGAGCATAGTCGAAGGGGGACTTCGCTGGTGAAACGCGATAACCCCGCGAGTAGTCAGCGACGGGAAAGCCCGTTATAGTAATAAAGAGGTGTGGCGCAAAATGGCATTTTGCGTTACGCAATCTGGGTGGTACCGCGGAGCTTTCCTTCGTCCCTATTGTGGATGAAGGAATTTTTGTTTAATCAACTACGTCATTGCGAGCCACCGCTCTTGTACTTTGGTGGCGAAGCAATCCCCGTGTCGCTGAGGGGGGATTGCTTCGGGCAAAGAGCAAGAACGCCCTCGCAACGACATAAATTATGATGAGGTAAAAATGGCTACAGCAAAGAAAAATGAAACCAAGAAAAAAGCGGCTCCCAAAAAATCGACTGTGAAGGTAACCAAGCCCGCGATCAAGAAGGTCGCGGTGAAGAAGGCTGTTAAGGCAACGCCTGCGAAAAGTAAAACTAAGAAGGTGGCTGCAAAGAAGCCTATTGTTACATCGTCCCTGAAGGGGAAGAAAGCCGTGAAGGTTGCCAGGAAACCTGTCGCCGCATCGTCCCCCAAAGCGAAGAAAACCACGCCAAAGACCAAAGCGATACAAGTGGTTCCTGCAAAGGCATCAGCTGTGATGGTTGCGCCCAAACCTGTTAAAGCGCTTGTGCCTGCGAAAGAAAAACCAAAGGCGATCATGCCTGTGAAGGAGACTCCCGCCAAAGAGGAAAAACCACGGCAGGATAAATCTTATAATCCGCAGATCATTGAAAAGAAATGGCAAGCCAAATGGGAAGCGAACCAGTTGTATCGCTCAGTGATTGATAAAAGCAAACCGAAACATTACGCGTTGACCATGCTGCCTTATCCCAGCGGTGACTTGCACATCGGTCACTGGTATGCGATGACGCCTGCGGATGCGCGCGCGCGATACATGCACATGAGAGGCTACAACGTATTATTTCCCATGGGCTTTGATGCGTTTGGCCTGCCCGCGGAGAATGCCGCGATCAGGGACGGCGTCCACCCGATGAAGCGCACATTCCAGAACATCGAGAAGATGCGCAAGCAGATGAAATCAATGGGCGCGATGTTCGATTGGGAGCGTGAGGCTATATCCGCCGCACCCGAATATTACAAATGGACGGAATGGTTCTTCATTCAATTGTATAAGGCTGGACTGGCGTATCGCAAGATGTCTGCCGTGGACTGGTGCCCGAACTGCAATACGACGCTGGCACGCGAGCAAGTCTGGGGCGATGACCGTCATTGCGAGCGCTGCGGTACGCCTGTGATCAAAAAGGATTTGGATCAGTGGTTCTTCAAAGCCACCAAGTATGCCGATGAGTTGTTGAAATTCGATGGCATTGACTGGCCTCAGACGGTTAAGACCTTGCAGACGAATTGGATTGATCGCTCTGAAGGCGCGTCTGTGGTATTCAAGACTGAAATTGGCAACCATAACGTTGAAATATTTACGACACGTCCTGATACGTTGTGGGGCGCAACGTTCATGGTGTTCTCACCCGAGCATCCGTTCGTGGATGAAATCACTGCGACTGAAAATAAACAAGCCGTTGAAGAATACAAGACACAAGCCGCTCGTCAAACGGAAATTCAACGCGGCGCAGCGGATAAAGAAAAGACAGGCTTGTTCACGGGCGCATATGCGATCAACCCCGTCAATCAGGAGCGCATTCCAATCTGGATCGCGGACTATGTGATGATGTCTTATGGCACGGGTGCAATTATGGCTGTGCCTGCGCACGATGAACGCGATTTTGCTTTTGCCAAAAAGTATAAACTGCCAATTGTTTTTGTGATCCAGCCTGAGGGTGAGTCCGAAGCGGAACAGGGCGAGAGAAATACCGCTTATACAGGACCAGGCATAATGGTCAACTCAGGCCCGTTCAACGGGACAAAGGTCAACACAGAAAAAGGAAGAAAGAATCCTGGGATTGCGGCGGTGCTGGATTGGATCGCGGAACAAGGCATTGGCAAAGAGTCGGTCAACTATCGCTATCGCGATTGGTTGATCTCGCGCCAGCGTTATTGGGGCGCGCCGATCCCAATGATCTATTGCGAACAGCACAGCTGGAACCCTGTGCCCGAAGATCAACTGCCTGTGCTGTTGCCCGAAGATGTTGAATGGAAACCAACGGGCGAGAGCCCATTGAAACTGCACCCGACCTGGAAGAACACAACCTGCCCAGTGTGCGGCGAACCTGCCACGCGCGAAACCGACACGATGGATACATTCATGTGCTCGTCGTGGTATCACCTGCGTTATCTGTCGCCGAAATATGATAAGGGTCCGTTCGACCCAGCCGAGTACGATTACTGGATGCCCGTTGACACGTACACGGGCGGCATCGAGCACGCCACCATGCACCTGTTGTACACGCGCTTCTTCCATAAGGCGATGCGCGACGCGGGCATTGTCAAAGGCGATGAGCCGATGATGCAGTTACGCAATCAAGGCATGGTGCTGGGCGAAGATAACGACAAGATGTCGAAAAGCAAGGGCAATGTGGTGGCTCCCGATGTGTTGGTGGATAAATACGGCGCAGACAGTGTGCGCGCATACATCATGTTTTTCGCGCGTTGGGAAATGGGCGCGCCGTGGGACCCTCAAGGCATAGAGGGAACTGTGCGTTGGGTGAGGCGTGTGTGGACGTTGTTCACGGATCCGACTCCGCCGACAACTGTTCCTGCCTCCGATGAGGTGACAAAGAATCTGCGCCGAAAGGTTCATCAGACCCTGCGCAAGGTGACGCGTGACTTCGAGAACTTTGAATTCAACACGATCATTTCCTCCTTGATGGAGTTGATGAATGAAATGTATAAGGCGCGTGAGGCGGGAGCGGCTGGCAGTAACACATGGAAAGAAGCGCAGGAAATCTATGTGAAGATGATGGCTCCTGTCACGCCGCACATCGCCGAAGAGTTGTGGTCACAGTTGGGCAAGCCGTATTCGATCCACACACAACCTTGGCCAACCGTTGACGAAGCCGCCACGAAGGAAGACTCCATCGAGTTGCCCGTTCAGATCAACGGCAAGGTGCGTGACCGAATCACTGTCCCAGCCGAAGCGACGGAGGATGAGATCAAGTCCGCGGCGCTGGCGAGTGAAGTTGTCCAGAAGTACTTGGAGGGGAAGGAACCGAGGAAGGTGATCGTGGCGAAGGGGCGCTTGGTTAGTATAGTGGTTTAAGAGCTAGTGATCAGTGTTCAGTAATCAGTGAGCAAAAGGCGGTGGGCTTTCTGAGAGGAGAGTCCACCGCCTTTTTTTTACGTTGCAATGAAAACACCGATGAATGTCCATGCATGGGGAGGTTAGCACTCACCGACACAAAACTCGCCCCTGAGAGATGCTTCGACAGGCTCAGCACAGGCTTCCGCTTTGGGGCGAGGTGCTGGGTTTATAATTGGGACAGGAGAAATTCCCATGCCTGCGGATATCAAGAAATTACTGGCTGAACTCAAAAAGGGACTGAAAAAACTATACGGAGACCGTCTTACAAGGCTGTACCTGCACGGTTCCTATGCGCGTGGGGATCAACGAGAAGGCTCCGATCTGGATGCTTTGGTGGTACTAAATGATTTCGAGCGTGCCCCTATAGAATTGGATCGTACAGATGATTTGATTGGCGAGTTGTCACTAGAATATCTGATTACAGTCAGCCCAATATTCATGCGGGAAAAAGACTGGCTGAATGCGGATAAACCTTTACTCCGCAACGTGCGCGTGGAAGGCGTACCAGTATGAAAGATTCAACACAGCAAACATGGAACAGTGCATGGAGCATTTGCACAGCACTATATCAAAACAAAGATTTTTGACGAGAAATACCACAAATTGCTGACAGGATCATTTCGCCGCCGCATGTTGGGCGATTACGACGAAGTCACACGGTTCAACTCAAGCGAAGTGACCCAGATACTTGAACAAGCCTGGGATTTCTTGAAAACTGCAAAAGAATATCTTGCCAGCCAGGCGTAATCCAATCATTCTACTGAAACGCCATCGAACGTGATCGACACTCATCGCGTGAACTTCCTGTCGGGGGTGGGTCAATCTATATCTGGAAATTCTCTACCGTACAAATGTCGTTGCGAGGGCATTAGCCCGAAGCAATCCCCTGTTTTATGAGATATTTCAACTCAAAAGAAGATTGCCACGCCGCCAAAGAACAAGAGCGGCGGCTCGCAACGACATCAATTTATGGGATGTACGGTAGAGAATCTGGAAATGAATATGTGCAAATAATCTCTATACAATCGTCTTGCAGGCAGGTTGTGAATGTTGTATAGTGTTAATGGAGGCAAACATGGAAGAAGACCTGTTGTACCGTATCCTTGCCGCAGGATTGCAAGCCTTCATTTGGGGAGGAGAAGTGACGGGAGAAGAAAATTTGCCTGAGCAGGGGCCTGCGGTCCTGGTTGCGAATCACCTTGAAGCGTTGGGGCCGATTGCCGCGATCTCCTGTCTGCCATTCAGACTCTACCCCTGGGTGGTATCCGACATGCTGGACGCAAAGCTTGCCCCCGAATATCTTCGTTGGGATTTTGTGGAAAGGCAATTACATCTGTCCATGCCGCTCAGTTTATGGGTGGCAAAAACCATCTCGAAGATTTCCGTTCCAATGTTGAACAGGATGGGTTGTATTCCTGTATATCCAAACCCCGATCAATTTCATGCCACCTTCGATCAGAGCGTTAACCTGCTGGCTCAGGGTCGCTTCCTGCTGATATTCCCCGAAGACCCCACGCAACCGCTTGACCCTCAATTTGAGATGTCTCCTTTTAAAAAAGGTTTTGTGCGATTGGGCGAGTTCTATTTTCAGCACACGGGTCGCTTACTGCGGTTTTATCCGCTGGCAGTTCACGCTGTACGCCGTACTGTGCAAATTGGCAGGCCTGTGACATACAATCCCTATACTCCGCACATCAAAGAACGAATACGAGTCAAACGGGCACTTGAAAATATGATCCGCGAGATGCTTGTTGGAGTGGATGGAAACGTTTATCTCAGAGTCCCACTATCCGATTAGCGGATGTCCCAGAGGGGTGTGAGACCTGAAAGGGCTTTTTCGAAACTTTGTTAATAACGTAAATTGATGACCATTGAAGAAGCTTCTGAAAATCGAACTTTCAGAGGCCTTATAATTCCACAAATCAGATAAAATCAAAGAATTCATTCCCGTTGTTTGGAGACAAAATGCAAAAACATGATCTTGATGATGATGCGAACGAGCAGGAATTTCTTGAAAGCGATATTGATACGGACGCGATAGAAACCGCAATCCAGACCATGCTGCTCGCTTTTGGAGAAGACCCGCAGCGTGAAGGTTTGTTGAATACACCCAAACGCGTTGCAGGCATATATCCTGAATTATTAAGTGGCTATCGCGCGGACCCGAAAAAGATCGTCAATGATGCGCTTTTCAATGTTACCTATGATGACATGGTGATCGTGCGCGATATCGAATTTTACAGTCTGTGTGAGCATCATATGCTCCCGTTCATGGGGCGCGCGCATGTGGCTTACATTCCTCGCGGACAGGTGCTCGGTCTCTCCAAGATTCCCCGCATTGTGGATATGTACGCCCGCCGTTTGCAAGTGCAGGAACGCATGACTCGCCAGATCGCCGATTTCATCAACAACCTGCTGAAGCCGCAGGGTGTGGCAGTGGTGGTGGAAGCCCTCCATCTTTGCTCGATGATGCGGGGCGTTCGTAAGCATGATGCGCGCATGACCACTTCCACCATGCTGGGGATTTTCCGCACCAAGATCGCTACGCGCGAGGAATTCCTGGATAACATCAGTCGTGGGGCAGGCCCACTCAAGATATAACCACATCCGGACGAGGCGCGATCCATACCTGACCTCGTAACTGCTCGGCGACTCGAGATAAATTCTTGTGTCTGACGGGATGTTGAAAGTCCGGAGTCAATTCTGCCAGCGGCACGGTAACGAAGGCATAATCCCAAAAATCCGTGTTGAGCGGTTGGTCATCGAATAGCACGATGTCAATGTCAATAGTACGCGGGGCATTTTTCTCCGCACTGCGGATGCGTCCCAGTTTTGCTTCAATCGGTCGGATGACTTGTTCCTTTAATTCAACAGGCTGCAAGTGGGTGAGGAATAAAATGCAGGCATTCAAAAAATTGGGTCCCTCAAAACCAATCGACTCAGATTCCCATACACTGGATACAGAAACAATCTTTCCAACCTCCCGGAGCAATTGAACTGCTTTCCGGAGGTTGCTTTCTGCTTCAATGTTCGAGCCGAGGCTGAGCCAGGCTTGATGCAGATCAGTCGTCACGCTTACGTTCTACTTCCACGCCGACAGATTTTGCAAATCGTACGGCGCCGGGCTTTTCCACGCGCACGATTGTTTTTAACACGCCGTTTTGTTCCAGGCAAATCTTTGCCAGATCATTTGCCAGCGATTCCACGGTCAGCCGTGCGGCAGTTTCTGCATGTGCCTGAATCTTTTTTGCCAGCGTGCTGTAATCCACGCAGTCTTGAATCTCGTCACTTTCACCCGCGCGGGCTGTATCTGAAAAAACTGTAATGTTGATCAAAATATCCTGCGGCTTCTTGCGCTCCCAATCATTCACGCCGATAATGCCGCGCACGAGCAGGTCTTTGATAAATGTTTTGTCCATGAGGTCTCCATTTTCGTCATTGCGAGTGGCGCCTCGGCGCCACGAAGCAATCTGCCTCACCGTGTCTGAGATTGCTTCCCTTCGACAAGCTCAGGACGGGCGTCGCTAAGTGCACACCTGCCCTGGCGGGCGGTGCCAGGGAGAGCGCTCCTCGCAATGACGATTATATTAAATGCCGACCGCCATCCACATGAATGATCTCACCGGTGATATATGCGGGGCCTGTCAGTAAAAAGATCAACGCATCTTCGACTTCTCCCGCTTCACTCCACCGTTTGGCTGGGACCTGTTCAATGAGCTTCTCATTCGCGGAACCATTTGCGGGTGGAAGAATTGCACCGAGTGCCAACCCGTTGACGGTGATGTGCGGGGCTAATGCAATTGCGAGGGATTTGGTCATTGCGGCGAGGGCGGCTTTGCTGATGGTGTAGGGAAAGTGGTCTGCACCGGGGCGCAAAGCGCGCCAATCTACAATGTTGACAATGCGGCCTTCTTTAGTCTGTCTCGCAAATTCCTGGCTCAATAAAAATGGCGCGGTCAGGTTGATCGCCATGTGACGTTCCCAATCGGCGCGGGTCGTGTCATTAAATGAAAGCGGCTCAAAAATGGCAGCGCTGTTCACCAAAGCGAATAGCGGGGAAAATTCATTTGCCTGGGAAATGAGTCTCGCAACCTCGGCAGGCTTCCCGAAGTCTGAAGCGAGGATGTGGGCTTTTTGTCCGATTGATTCGATCTCATCCTGTACCTGATAGGCTTCCTCATCATCTGAATGAGCGTGATGGATGACAATGTCAGCCCCGGCATTGGCACAGGCTAGTGCAAAGAGTCGCCCTACCCGGCGCGCGGCGCCCGTAATCAAAATGGTTTTCCCGTTTAGGGATTTATCGTTCATACGGTTAAGATTTTATCATGCTGGCATAGGGCAAAGCAATGCGCAGTTTATTAGACCAGATTTGTCCTATTCTTGACCTCCGATTTTGGAGGTGGTAATATCCTTTGGCTCAAGGCATGTTACTTTATTTGAAAGGTGAAAATCATGATAAAAAATCAAAACCCGCCAGGTTACACCGGTGATATCGCCGAGCAACACATTGATGCGGCTCAAGAATATACTGTTGGAAACCAGGAAATCAGCTTCTCCGATGAACAACATGCGATTTGGGCTGACTTGTTCGCTGGTATTCATCAAACCTATTTGCTGGAGCACATCTGCCAGGAATTTAAAAAAGGATTGGGATTATTAAAGCTTGACCCGCGTCGCATCCCTACGGTGATGCATCTCAACGAACACATTACCCCTCGGACTGGATGGCGCATTGAGCGGACAGCTGTCCGTTATACCCTTGCCGATGACTGGTATAAGAAGTTTGCCCAGCGTATTTTCCTGATCACCGATTATCTGCGTTCCCGTGAGCAAATGCTGTTTACGCCGGAACCGGATATGTTCCACGATATTTTCGGTCATCTGCCTTTTTTGACCCAGGGTTTTTATGCGCGCATCGAGGATAAATTTGCCCCAGCTTACGTAAATGCGACCCAGGCAGAGAGGGAGGTTATTAAACGCCTGGCATGGTACAGCACCGAATTCGGATTGGTCATGGAAGACAACCGTATAAAAGTATTCGGAGCGGGTATCATTTCCGGGCGGAGTGAACTCACGAATACGATCATGGAGTTCTACCGCCTTGGCCGGGACAATGTGCTGGATTACAGCGGGGATGTATTTGTGCAGTTACAAGAAAATTATCTCACCCATAAAAAGGATATCAATCGCATCGCCGCTGGTATCAATGAACTGCACGAAAAGGGACAAATGTCATCTGAAGATCAGGGCTGGAATGTCATCCGGGCGCTGTACAACAAACTGGGAATTGATCGTAATGGTTATTTTGGCGGCGAGGTGATATTGGCTCCGTTTGATATTGAAACGATTGCTCAAATCCCGAAAACAGTCTATGCTTTTAATCCAATGTTCTTTGTCTGTGAGTCAGTTGAGCAGATGGATACGTTGCTGGACTCTTATTTGAAGCCGATTGCGCTTCGAACAGGAATTTGACGACTGATTCAAAACATCATCATCTGCCGCGTGGACGCTTCCACAGGGTCGCTGGAGATTTGCTTTTCAAAGATTTCACGCGACAATATCTGGATCTCGAGCAGGCTGCGAAGTAGACGATATTTCACAACCGGGTGCTTTTTCAAACGTTCTTTAAGCGATGGATCATGTTCCTGTTTATAGGCAACCAGGGCGGCGCGTCCACCTGGGATGATGATCACAGTTTGTTCATCTGCATTTTCCAATGCACGCTTGACCATTGCTGAGGCCAGCACATGAAATTTTTTGACGGTTTTGTTATTTTCCTTCCATGTCAATTCCACATCATTTATTTGCGATTGATAGTTTAATCTCTTTCCCATTGTTTCAAGGCTTTCAAAAATATTTTTCATATCTGCGCGCCGAGCCAGGGCGTGATCTTCCTCGCGCAGCTTCCAGCGCGCGCCATCTTTATTGGCGTATGAATTCAGCACTGCGTAGATCAACCCTTTGGAGGGTGTCAGTAAACCCGGGAAGCGTGGATACAAATCCGTTTCGATTTCAAGATAAACAGCCTCGTTTTGCTTTTGCAAAAATGTGACGATGGCAGCTTCCACGCGGTCAGAAAGTGATTCGCTCTGGGTTGGCGGTCGAGTAATACCCGTATCGAGACCCCACATCCCCGTGTCCACATTCTCGCCTGTCGAATAATGCACAAACTCCCTGCCAGCCTTCAATGCAGATTCAAACAAGCTTTGTGTTTTTCGCAGGGCCTCATCAAATTCATGCTCTGGCTGTTTGAGCGCATTGGCCGTCTCACAGGCGATCAATCCCGCGCAATGGATATGCAAATATTCAGCCGGCTCGCCGCGCGCAGATAAATGCTCGCGCATGGCTTTTCGCACAGTTTCAACATCCACATTTCCCGCTTTTGTTTTTTGCGCGCTCTTCCATGTCACTTGCGCGGGGTCGTCTTCCGTTTGTAGCGCCACGCTTTCCAATTTGAATCCCGCAGTTTGCGCGGCAGTCAGAACCGAGGTCATGAAGGCAGGCTCAGGCTCGGCGATCAAACCAAACATCGGCACGCCATCCACCAGTAACTTATTTAAGTGATTGAAGGTCCCATGCAGGGCGGTTGCATTCCAGCCCCAATCGTAACGTCTGCGGCGCAGTGCGTTTTTATATGGCTCGACAGCTTCCTGGCCCCACAACCAGCCGGCCCACAAAGCGGAGAGGGTCCAAAACGCCTGGTTTGGACGAGGCACTGATCCGATCACGGCCGCAATTGGTATCTCCCTCTTGACTTCATCTGCAAGGTCTTTGAGACGACCTTCATAAATGCAGATACCGCCGCTTTCAGGAATCTTTTTCGGCCACGCCTCATACGGGACCGTTGAGCCTGTTCCCGTCCATAGACTTAATCCACGCTCGAGCATCATCCACACATTATGCTCGCGGAAATAATTTGGTGTGCTAAATTGTTTCGGTCTCGGCCTTTCAGCTGGGTGCGCCCAAAGCGTGTTGCCTGCGTCACATGCCACCAGGATCAGAGCAGTCAACGCGCGTTTTCGTTCTGCGGATATATTCATGCCATTAAGGCGGTTGATGATCGTGGTCAGCACATAAAGCGGACGCGGCAGATAATGTATGACCGCCTCTTCGACAAAAATGCGGTCTTCGTCATTAAGCGACACGACGCGTTCAAACGCGCGTGAACGGTGCAACACATCTGTTTCTGCGATTTTCTTCGTGCGTTCGATATCTTCCTCAGCCACAATACGTTCCCCAGTGTCGTCGCAATGTTTACAGTCGTAGATGCGCGCATAGGGTGCATCCTCTCCTTTGCGCCATAAGAAGGTATGTGCCTGGATTTGTTGTTGGCAATTTTCGCATGTTGTGAAATACAGGGATTGAAGATGATTTTCGAGTCGTTCGTCCCCTTTTTTGAGTGCGCCAAGGTCGGCCAGGGCGGCGATGAATTCCGACTCAGGCGGAGGGTTGGCGAAAGTCTCCAGCAGGAAACGCGTGACCGGATTGTTGGCGGTCACCAGCACACGGTATCCGCTGCGCGCCCCTTCGAGGACGAGTCGCGGGGAGAATCCGAATGGGTCGAGCAACCAGGCGGAGGGACGGTCCAGCTGCGAGAGCCAGGCGGAGATCACTCCATCTTCGAGCGCAGGCAGAAATCGCGAAAGCGGTCCTGGGTCAGCGGGTTTCAATCCTGGAATATATGGCAGGTGCTGCATCTTTATCCTAAGAAAGTGCCTGAAAAGTTATGTTTTTTGCTGACCTACGAACCATCAATCGGATCATAGTAACATAGATAAAAGGTACACTTTTTTCAGGCAACTGCTCGAAACACTGTGTCAATCTTAAATTTTTCAAAATTCATTACCAAAATTGTACTCGAAAAGATGATAAAATCTTGTTGTGGAAAATTAATAAGCGTGGCATCCGGGGAACAAGTTTTAATTGTGGAAAGCGATCCTGATGCTCAGGACTTGACCACCTCCCTTTCCACGGTAAAAGCGTTGGTGTCAATCACGGACCAGCGTTTGTTATAAATAATATAGTATGTGACTGATCACATGGCAAAACAGTCTCTCATTCTTCTCGCGCTGAATCCCTCCCCTCTCCTGACTCTAATGGAACGGACTTTACATGCGGCGGATTTTAAAGTGGCAACTGCCCATGATCGTGCAAGCTTGGAAAAGTTTGTGCAGGAAGCCATCCCCGCATTAATGATCATTGGTGAGAAGTTTGCCGACCAGGACGGTTTGTCTGTTTCCGCCGATATACTTGAACGTTTCCCTACTTTACCGATCATTTTTTATGCAGATCAGGACACAGCCGGGCTTGCCAAATTTGTGCTGAAGGCTGGTTTGAGCGGTTACCTTTATTCCCCGCTTAACGAAGCTGAAATTGTGGATGAAGTTCAAAATAGCCTCAAGCGTGCGAGAAACCTGGGGGATTGGCTGCGAAGTGAGGTGAAGCGTACAACTTCATCTCTGGCAGAAAAAGCCAAGATCTCAGAAGCCGAGCGCGCCCAATTGGAAGCGATCATTGCAAATATTCAGGATGGTGTGATCGTCATGGATGAGAATCAAGTCATCTTGTTTGTGAATCGCACCATACGAGATAATTTCAATTTGGGTAAAGCGGCTGTTGTTGGCAAACCACTTAAGGATGCCATTACAAATGGCGACTTACACGCCCTGTTGTCCCGCTCCAGAGAGGGATCATTTAAATATCATGAGATCAATTTTGATGACGGCCGCGTTTTCAATGCCCAATATACGGACATCCCGGGGATAGGCGCGGCAGTAACGATGCAGGATATTTCATATCTAAAGGAACTTGATGTTCTGAGGAGTGATTTTATCCATACCATCTCACATGACCTGCGTTCTCCCTTAACTGCCGTTCTCGGTTACGCCGAATTGGTGGAACGAACGGGTGCCCTCAACCAGGACCAGCGGGAATTTTTACAACTCTTGCAGGGGAGCGTTCAGCATATTACTTCTCTGGTCAATGACTTGCTTGATCTTGGCCGCCTCGAAGCAGGTTTTGATACACGTCGTGAATTCGTACATCTTGAAGGGGTGCTCAAATACACGCTCGATATGTTTGACGCCCAAATCAAGAAAAAGAAGCTGAACCTTACAACAGAGGTCGCAGGGAATTTAGAAGCGGTACGCGTCAATCCCATTCGTATCCGGCAGATGATTGATAATTTGGTTGGCAATGCGATCAAATACACACCGGAAGGCGGCGGTATTCGAGTGAGCATGTTCATGCAGGATAAGCAGACGATCCTCAAAGTTGCAGATACAGGTCCGGGTATATTGCCCGAAGATCAAAACCATGTATTCGAAAAGTTTTACCGCGCTTCAAATGTCCCGGATAATGTAGAAGGCTCTGGTTTGGGATTGGCAATTGTCAAGTCCATTGTGGATAGGCATCAGGGGCGTATCTGGGTGGAATCGACTATGGGTGTGGGCTCTACGTTCACCGTTCTTCTGCCGACACAGGGATAAAAAACAATAATATCCCTGCTTAAAAATGTTGCCGCCGAGTTTTACTCGGCGGCAACTTTCGCCAAAGGAGGAGACAGGGAGGAGGGCGTTGGAGGTGTCAGTGTTCCGTCTCCGCATTTATACTATTCGATAAACCTTTTTTCAACCATCGTCAAATGTCATAAATTGAATGTGATAATATTCACAAACATTTATAGATTAAGCAGGTAAGTTTGCACCTGCGAAATTGCCTCTTCCACATTTGAGTAGTCTTTTATGGTGAGCGCCGGGTCGGAATTTCCAGTGATCATTTTGGAAACTTTCAGCCCTTTTTGGTGTAGGCATAGGACGGGTTTGCCGAGTTGCAAGGCCAAGCCAATCTCATAGCCCACTCCGTGAGAAGGCACACTAACCTCTGCGATCAGCACATCACATTTTTTTATCCAGTTCACATCGCGCTGATAGACATTCTGCGGTGTGAGCTTGCCCTCATTCTCCAGCGCCTCGGACTGTGCCAAGAGCGAAGTCGGAATCTCATGGTCGTCTGCTAAAAGTGCGCCGACGATTTGCTGATAGGCCGTCTCAAGTTCACGGCCACCTGTAATGGAGCAAGCGAAGTAGATGTTCATTTATTATCGGGCAGACGCGACAGGATGGAATGATCCTGTTTTTTTGGAGCGCTGGATCTGGTTAAACCTGTGCGCATACTTTCCAACTCCGAACTGAAACGCATCCAGTCATCAACCATGATCACAAAATGCGGGGTCTTATCCTTAAAGAAAAGTGGTGAAAGGAATAAACGCAATGATGATTGCGACATGGGAAAAGCATTCAATTCAATCACAATGACGGGCATTTTGGCAATTGGCTGAATGATCTCTGCCTGCCATTTTGAAACGCTGTTGGACGGGAACAATGCGCCCATATTGGTTGAAGATGTTCGGAGCATCCGCTTGTATGAAATGTTGAGCCGAAAAAATGGGGTGGCAAGCCGCAGATGGTCACTGAATGGTTGCACGTATGCGCTTTTGCGTATGGCTAATAATAAAAGTCCAAGGAATAAATGAAGCCCGCCGATACCGGCAAATGTAAGCCAGCGCCATTGTTCAAACCCCCAACTGTACACAGCCCAGGACAAACCAAACAAGGCAAGTCCAATCGAGAAGATGGCGGGCCACCAACGATTGATCATGTGAGTATAGACTACCAGCGGATAGCGACGTCCACCTTTTGCCATGTTGATTTATCCGCTTCCTTCCTGATTCTTCGACGCGCTCAGGACGCCGCCGTTTTGCGGGTCGCTGTTTAATTGGGCGCTTAACTGGCTGATGGCTTGTTCGAGATGTTCGCCGCGCAGGCTAAAGGTAATGTCTCCGCGAGTTTTTTCGATGATACTGCGTGCGAGGTCTGTTTGGCGGCGCAAGCCGTTGGTGATCGCATCGGGGTAATCCATGGTGACCATGACGGAATAGATCTCATCCATAATTCCAAGCAGGCGTTCCACTTCTGGGGAATACCCATGACGGAGAATATCCAAACTGCGGCGGCGCAATTCACCGACGACTTCAGCCAGCCCGTTGAGAAATGTCGAGGGTTCAACGACCAGCTCTTCGGGAGTCTGAAGCGGTTCGTTTCGTATCAAGGCGCAGGTGATATTCGCTTCCACAAATTCCTTGAGCGCGTCCTGGGTATATCCCGCATAAAAAAGATCGGGGTGAGATGCCAGGGAGGCGCGCAGCGTATCCGCCAGTTGACGCGCTTCCTGTAAGTGCGCGTTCATTACATCTACTTCATCACGATGCACGGCGCGGATGGCAAGCGAACAGGCGCGTGTGAGTTGACGAGCCTGCGCAAGGGCATGATCGCGCGCAGAGGTGCGTGCGTCAAAGATCTTTCGTATTTCGTCCGTGATCTGTTCGAGTTTGTGCACGTTGATTCTACGATTCTTTGGGCGGGTCGGGCGGCTGTTGAAAGGGTCGGAAGAGATTATCTGCGAGGGTGGTGTTGGTGGGCAGGATGATCTCTCCAAATGCTGTTTCATAGCGTGCAATATTTTCGGTGAGGGCTCTCACCAATAACTTTGCACTCATTGGAGTCATCACCACACGCGAGCGGATCTTTGCTCTTGGCTCGCCGGGCAGCAGGTGGGCAAAATCAATCACAATATCAGCAGGGGAGTGGGCAATGCGCGCGAGGTTTGCATACACAATTTCCAGATCCTCGGGAAGCTCAAGAATGGGGCCGGTGAGTTTGGGAGGGGTTTGGGGAGTGGTCATGGGATTATCCATATTTTACGAAAAGTTAAATCCAAAGACTTCGGAAATCTGCTGAGATGCGATTCACTTGCGAATAGACTTCCGAGGCCTGGGAATATCATGATGTGATTAGAATGGAATGTCATCCTCGGGAGGAAGTTCAGCCATTTCCATGCCACTGCTGCCTGCCATGGGTCCGCTTTCACCGCTTTCACCGCGTGAGGAGAGGAAACGGACAGTGGCAGCTGTTACATCATACGATGCTCCAGTAGTACCGTCTTGTTTTGTCCAGACTCGGGGACCGCCAGTATTTTTATCCGGCGTGAGGCGTCCTTCAACGAGTACCTTGGAACCTTTCTTGACATATTGATTGCAGACCTCTGCGGTCTTGCCCCATGTGGAAACACGGAACCAGATGGTTTCTTTTACCTGCTCACCATTCCCGGCAGTATACTGACGATTGGTGGCTACAGAAAAGGATGTTACAGCCTGTCCTGATGGCGTGTACCGCATTTCGGGGTCTTTTCCTACATTGCCGACGATTATGAGGGTGTGATACATTGGGGGTTTTCTCCTTTAGAGTTGAGGTACCCGGCGAATTACGACGGGGAAAATAAAACAATGTGTATTTTACACCACTACCCTAGCCTTGTAAGAAATCAATTTATGGAATTGTCTTGATGCAAACTTATAATCATTTGCCGGAGGAGAAAAACTCATGTCTGAATCCGCCCCAAAACGCTACCACCCTGCCCACGTTGCCATTCACTGGTTGATGGCTTTGCTTGTCTTTATGATGCTCGGTATTGGCAAATTTGTAATGCCAGGCATTTCGCCTGACAATCCGCAAAAAGTGATGGTGTTGCAAAGTCATACTTATATTGGCGGCGCAATTGCAATCCTGCTGGTCATTCGCCTTGTTCTGCGTTTTACCACCAAACGCCCTGCGCCTGCAGATGCCGGTAATGCCTTCCTGAATTTTGTTGGGAAAGCAGTGCACTTTCTTTTGTATTTATTATTAATCAGCATGGCTGTCAGCGGACTTGGTTTATTTTATATAGCAGACCTGCCCAGTGTATTCAGCGCGGCAAAACCTTACCCATCGAATTTCTTTGATTACCTGCCTCGCATGGGACATGGACTTACTTCATGGCTGTTGCTTGCGCTTATTGTCCTTCATTTTGGTGCGGCAATGTTTCGTCAGTTTTTGAAGAAGGATAACCTGCTCGCCCGCATGTGGTTTGGAAAATAATTTGAATCAAAAACTCCGAGTTCTTCAAGAACTCGGAGTTTTGTATTATCTGTTTGTGCGTGCCAAACCCCGCATCGCAGCAATTTGACGCAGATGATCTACATCGTACCCCAGCAACAGCAACATCCATGTGTTGTATGCGCATTTTCCAAATGCCGGGCTGGCCTCGATCTTTTCAGGGTTATGATTTTTTCATGTGCCTTTGATCACAAGACTTTCAACATCATCCGCGCGGCGCGCCTTCCGATTTCCACTGCAAAGTTTGTACCTCGATCCCACGGATACACCTGACTCATGGATGCAAAAAATAATCCTTCGATCGGTGTTCGGATTGCAGGAACATTCTTTGAATGATTCACCAATGGAACGGGCTGGGCATAATTAGTTTTGGATACCCAAATCTTCCTGACCCACTCGCGCGAGAACTCTGGATTGAATTTTTGAAATGCGGGAATAAATCTTTCCAGCAACTCATCATCGTTCATTGAAAAATACTCGTGACCCAATTCCAAATAATCACCCGCGTATACAATGTGGTCGCCGCCGAAATTTTCCTTTGGCACAAAATTCGTGTGTTCCACCAGCGCCAAAAACGGATAGCCTTCATCCTTCGGCACGTTGAACCAGTAATAACCATCTTTTGATAACGGATATTTCAGTGCCAGCGTCATCACCACTGCGCCCATGGATTTCAACCCAAGCAAACCCTCTAAATATTTTTCTGGCAGGTCCGGACAAAATCTTGCCATCAGATTTGGAGACGTGGTGACCAATACTTTATCGAAGGATTCGGATTCTCCATCGCTTCGAACTGACAACCCAGCCTGCTCCTGCTTGATCGAATCTACCTTCACCCCAAACCGAATCCCGACTCCCGATTCCCGTAATTTTTCCGCGAACAAATCAGCAAATTTCTGAAAGCCGCCTTCAAATGTGCCTAACCGTGTTGTACGTGCTTTGATGCGCGCCCACATCCACGCCATGTTGACATCTTTATAGTATGGGCCAAATTTTCCGATCAACAGCGGCTTCCACATCTGCTCGTAAACAGTTTTCCCTGCCCACTTCATCATCCATGCATCGGCAGTGACTTTTTCCAGCGCGCGCCAGTTGTTCGTAAGGCGGAGAAATAAACCGACGAAGCCGAAACGAATCTTGTTTATTCCCCAGCCCAAGCCAGGGAATAAAGCCATTTTGAAAATAGAGTCAAAGGGATACCATTTATTCTTATACAACATTACCGTTTGGGGGCGCGGGAATCGCACCTTGTCTTCCCATCCAAGCTCCCGAATCAATTCAAGCATTTCGCTGTCCGATTGAAACCAGTGGTGATAGAACTTCTCGACCGACCAATTCCAATGCGGCTCTTTGAAACCAGAAGCCAGTCCACCAACATAATCAGCAGATTCAAAAATGGTGACATCATGACCCGCCTTCTTCAAATCATATGCGGCGGCCATGCCGCCGTAACCTGCTCCAATAATTGCTATTTTCATTTTTCCTCGTTTGCACGTTTAAACGTTTGAACGTTCAAACGTTTAAATTTCAGTTTCTTCCCTCAACGAATCGCTCCACTTCAACCCTTCGCGCGCCATGTAATATGCACCGAGTAAGGTGATAGGGAGCCACAATGCAACATGCAAGGTGAGCGTATACCCTGCCGCAGTGGCTTGATCTACTCCAAAGGCAGTAAGGACTGCAATACCCGGCGCATCGAATGTGCCGATATAACCCGGCGCGGATGGGATGGTTGTGGCGAGATTGACAATGCCATTCATCAGCATCAGCGCGAAGAATGACACATTAAAATTGAAAGCGTGCATCACGAACCAGTATTTGCCCGTCTCCAACAGCCAGATGACGACCGAGGTAAAGAAGACCATCAACACGTTAAAGGGAGAGCGCAGCGAAGCGAGTCCATCCAGGAATTTATTCATGATGTTAATGATCTTGATGTGCAAGCGTTTGGGCGTGACTCGTTCAATGATCCACAAGCCGTTTTTCGCTGTGACCTGTGGAAACATGGCCGCCAGCAGAAAAACGCCAAGCGCGCCGAGGAATACACCTGTGCCAACAACCGCCGCTTGTTGAATGTTGCCCACAAAGCCAGATGCGCTTGTCAGTTTCGCCAGTTCAGGCAAATTGAGAAAGACGAATGCCAGCATCACCACACCATCGAAGATACGTTCCACGATAATGGTGGCAAGCGAAGCCGAGACGGGAATGCCTTCCCTGCGTTTGAGAATCACGGCGCGTAATACTTCGCCCGCGCGCGCGGGATAAATATTATTGCCCATGTACCCAATGGTTGTGATGGGGAACATGGTTCGCGTTGGAATTTTCTTGATGGGGCCAAGCAGGTAATGCCATCTCCACGCCCGCACCCACACACCCACGAAATATACGCCAATGCCTGGGATAAGCCAGATGTAATTTGCTTTTTGTACCGTTTCCCAGAAATCATTCAGGTGAAGTCCACGCAGGGAAAGCCAGATAAATACGATGCTGATTAGCACCCCGAGCCAAAATTGCCATTTTTTCATAGGCGCTGATTGTACCAAAAGAGCGAAAGAAAGAAGAAAGAGGAGAGAAGAAAGAATTGAAGTCGAGTAGCCCCACATGTTTTCGCGGAATGTATCGAAACAAAAAAAGAAAGAAGCGAAGTCCTGAGGCACTTGAATGGATGAAAGAAAAAAAGACGGTCGAAATCATTCGGCTATAATGATTTGACATTACCCGTGGTAGGGGTAACCCTTCAGGATGATCCGACAGGCTGGCGTTCGCTGGGCGGGTCGCCCCTGCGATGTGTAAATATGAGTGAAATAATAAAAAGGATTTCCCATGAAAAAATATTGGATAAATAGCCGCGATTACATTCTCATTGCGCTTGGCGCGTTGATTCAGGCAGTCAGCCTGCGAATATTCTTTGTCCCTGCGAATCTGGCTTCGGGCGGGGTGAGCGGCATTTCACAGTTGATCAATCACTTTACAGGCTGGCCCATCGGTTTGATGGTATTGATCGGCAACATTCCGCTCTTCGCGCTTGGCTGGCGTTTCCTCGGCGGACGCCGCTTTGCTTTGCGGACAGCTGTTGCCATTGTTACCTACTCCTTGCTCACGGATTTACTTTTGAAACTGCCATTCTTCGCTCCCAATGGCGCGGCGAGTGTATTGATCAATGACTTGAAAGGCGATATCTTCTTAAATTCATTGTACGGCGCGATCATCAGCGGTATTGGTTACGGATTGGTCTATCGCGCGCGCGGCACAAGCGGAGGCTCCGATATTCTGGCGCGCATCCTCAACAAGTGGCGCGGAGTATCCATGACGCAAAGTTATCTGGTTGTGGATACCGCTGTCATTTTATCTGCTGGATTCGTTTTTGGCTGGAAACAGGCCTTGTACGCCATGATCACCTTATACGTCAGCGGGCTTGTCGCTGAGACAGTGCTTGAGGGCGGCGGGACTGTCCGCACGGCCATGATCGTCACGAACAAGCCAGAGGATGTTTCTGCAAGAGTGATGGAAGACCTTGAGCGCGGCGTGACCGTCTTGGAAGGCACAGGCGCATTTACAGGAACATCGAAGCCTGTCTTGTATTGCGTGATCACACGCGCGGAAGTTGCAACGTTAAAAACGATTGTTAATGAAATCGACCCCGAAGCCTTTATGGTGATCGGGGTCGCGCATGAGGCGTTGGGGGAGGGGTTTAAGCCACTAAAAGGAAGGTAGAAAAAAGGTGACAGTCACTTTAAAAGTGACTGTCACCTGAATACATTATTTCCTTTTTATATACCCCAATTGATTGAGCATATTTTGATTATCGCGCCAATCTTTTGAAACCTTCACGCGCACTTCGAGAAAAACTTTTCTTCCGCCCATGTCTTCGATCTCTTTGCGCGCGGCGCTTGCGATGGACTTTAACATTTTGCCGCCTTCGCCGATGACGATCCCCTTTTGCGATTCGCGTTCCACAAAAATGGTGGCGGCGATATAAGCCATGCCATTCTCGCGTTCCTTGAATTCGTCAATGCGGACTGCCAGACTATGCGGCACTTCGTCGCGTAATATTTTCAGGCAGGATTCGCGGATGAGGTCTGCGGCGATGTCGCGCTCGTAAGAGTCGGTCACTTGTTCTTCGGGATAATCGGGAGGTCTCTGCGGAAGCAGGCTGATCAGTTTCTCAAGCAGTTCATCCAGCCCAAGCCTTTTCGTAGCGGACACTTTCAGCGCCTCGGCATGATTCAGCAATTTGACATATTCCTCGCTGTGAGCGGATTCGCCTTCGGCGTCAGCGTTGGGAATGTCTATTTTGTTTAGGACCAGCAAGCGGTGAGCGCGAAGCGGAAGCTTGTTGAGCAGGTCAGAGATGCGGATGTCGTCTTCTGTCGGTTCGGAGGAAGAATCCACCAGCCAGAGGATCACATCCACACCTGCCACGGCCTCTTCAGCCTCGTAATTCAGGAACTCGCCCAGTTTATGGCGAGCATGATGAATGCCCGGTGTATCCAGAAAAACGAGTTGGGCGTTTTCGAGGGTGAGGATTCCAAGCTGACGGCGGCGTGTGGTTTGCGGGCGCGGCGAAACGGCTGCAACCTTTTGTCCAAGCAGCGCATTGAGCAAAGTGGATTTGCCCACATTGGGACGTCCGATAATGGCGATAAAACCTGAATGATGCGCTGCGCGTGTCATGTGTTTTTTGGTTTCCCCGCACGTTTCATTAAATTAGAAGGAGACGTGCGGGATTTGTAATTCACGACTGCAAGACTCGCGATGATCAGTGCGCTGCCCGCGAGCAATTGCCACGAAAGTTGTTCATCGAGGAAGATCACGCCGAGGATGACGCCGCCAACTGGAAAGAGATAAGTGACAAGTGTCGTACGGGTTGGTCCGATTTCATGAAGAAGATAATATAACATGATTATGGCGAGGCCTGAGCCAGGTATGCCGAGCCAAAGAACCGCAACCCAGGTAATGGGCAGTGTGGGGATTAAAAATGGTTTTTCTGCAATAGGGCCAATCGCCCACATAAAGATCGTTGCGGTAATAAGCGGAAGCGCTCCGCGCTCCACGCCTGTAATATGTTGTGTGTATTTGCGTCCAAAAACCGCGCTCCAGGCATAAAAAAGAGATGCGAGAACAACGGCAAGCTGCCCAATGACGTTGAGGTGCTTGCTGGCGAGCAGGTCTTCACTAAAAAGAAGGACAACGCCCCCGAAGCCGATCAGCAGGCCAAGTACTTTGGGGACGGTCATCTTATCGTCGTGAAGCCAGAAGTGCGCGATGACAATCGTGAAGAGGGGAACCGTGGCGTTGAGAATGGATGCGACGGCTGAGTCGATGGTCTGCTCGCCCCATGAGATGAAGAAGATGGGAATGGCGAGGCTGGTGGGGCCAAGGATGGCATAGATGCCCCAGGTTTTCCAATCACGCGGCCATTTCACTTTTTGATAAATGGCAATGCCTGCCGCCGTGAGCGCACCAAACAACATGCGGAATGCAACCAGCGCCATGGGACCAATTTCCTGCACGCCAATTTTGATCCACAGGAAGGATGAACTCCAGATAAGTCCGAGGGTGATGAAGACGACCCAGTGTTTTGTTTTCATTTTGTTCCTATTCTAAAATCTTTAACATGAAGGACCCGGTTGAGTCCAATAAATACGACCCGCTGATGAGGGGGCAAATCCACGCACCGGTTATGGAGAAGATCACGCGACGACGCCCGAGGAATATATGAGAAGGACTTTCGCTCAACCAGCGTTAGAGAACGCTGATTACGCAAAAAATAATGTGATTGAGCGTAAAAGGCGCTCTCCAGCGCCGATTCTTAGAAACAAGCGAAAGTCCTGATGAGTTTGGTTTTATGAAATTGGTTCGAAAGTTCCATCCAAATACAGATAAAAGGCTTCCAATTTCAAACGAGGAAACAAAGCTTTGATTTTCTCTTGTGTATCCAATAAATCATGCTTGTGACGTTTGTAAGTCCCGTCACGTCCATAAGCGCGGCAATCTTCGTGGTTGATGAGGCACACTATTTCAATACTGTGGATCTGCACAGCCAGTTGGACATACTTCAAGATCATCTCGTAATCGTGCACGCCGCCGGCCAAAGCGACGATATCGAAGTTATCGTACCCAAAACGGACCGTGATCCACGGCTGGAGGAATTTTTGAAGACGATAGTCCATGCAATGGACAACCAGGGCGTCACAATGAATGATGGGTTTTTTGATTGGCATGTTTTCCTTTAATTGGTGGTCGAGCAGGTCGAGGCGACAGCCGAGACCGTATCGAGACCACATGTGATAGAGAGTGTTTTTATCATTTACTGGTCTCGATATGTGTCTCGCCGCAAGGCAGCTTGAAACTACTCAACCAGCGGAGCAGTTATAAAACTTCGCCTTCACTTCTTTTCAAAAACTTTCCATCACCACTCTTGCCCAGCCACTGTGCTCCATCCACGATCAACTTGCCGCGCAGGAAAACTTTTTCGGGAACCCCTTTCAATTCCCAACCCTCATACAAATTGTAATCGGTCCGCTGGTGAGATCGCGCCACGCCATATTTCACTTTTTTCTCTGGATCCCAAATCACAATATCCGCATCTGCGCCTACCAGCAGGGAACCTTTGCGCGGATATAGGCCAAATATCCTGGCAGGGTTGGCGCTGGTCAACTCAACAAATTGATTCGCGCTGATCTTGCCTGTGCCCACACCTTGAGTCCATAAGACAGGCAGGCGGTCTTCAATACCTGGCAGGCCATTTGGAATTTTTGTGAAATCATCTTTACCAAGTTCCTTGCCCGCAATTGCGATCTCCCTGCCTTCATAAATAATGGGCTGTGTGCCGTCAAAGAAAAATGGACAATGATCCGTGCCAACCGTTTGCAAAATGCCGTCGCGCAGGCCTTCCCACAAACGCGTGTTGTCTTTTTCCGTTCGTATCGGCGGTGAGCAGATCCACTTTGCGCCATCGGGACGGCGCAAATGCTCCGCCGTGAAAAACAAATACTGTGGACAAGTCTCGCCCATTACTTTGACGCCGCGTTCGCGGGCGTACTTGAGCATGTCCACTTCGCCGCCTGCATTCATGTGGACGATGTAAACCGACGCATCCGCATCTGCGGCCATGCCTGCTACTCGTAATGTGGCATCGATTGCGCCCCAGCCGGGCCGCGTCAATGCGTGCCATTCGGGAGTTGTATGCCCTGCAGCAAGGGCGTCCGCAACCAGCGTTTCGATGACATCACCATTTTCGCAATGCGCCATGACCAATAAGCCGTTGTCTCTGGCGATTTGCATGGCTTTGAAGATACTGCCATCGTCAATGCGTAAACGTCCGTTGTAGGCTGTGAAGACTTTAAGCGTTTGAATGCCCATGCCTCGCAAGGATGGAATCTCTTTGGCGATCCTGTCATTGAATTGCGTGAGGTTCATATGGAAGGAATAGTCAATTGCGGCTTTTTCCGCTTTCTTCATCCATAAATCAACGGAATATTTGAAATCGCCCTCGCCTTCCCTCACCTCAACTCCTCTCCCAGCAGGAGAGGGGCGAGGAGAGAGGGGAACAAAGTCCATTACGGTGGTTGTCCCGCCAAATGCTGCGGCTTTGTGACCTGTGTAATGGTCGTCGGATGAAACGGTGTTGAACATCGGCAGATCCAAATGGACGTGCGGGTCCACACCGCCGGGCAGGATCAGCTTGCCCGAAGCATCGATCACTCGTGCAGGATCAACTTCCAGTTTAAGTCCGATGCGAGTGATCTTTTCATCCTCGATCAAAATATCGGATTGAAATGTGTCTGACGGGCTGATCAATGTTCCGTTCTTAATCAAGGTTTTCATGGCGCTCCTGTTTGCGCTTTATTTTATACCAAAATGAATCTGATATAATTTTGCAAATGAACCCAAAGCGTTTTATGATCCTGTTGACCCTTGTCAGTTTGCTCGGGCTTGGGCTGTGGCTGCCGGCGAACGCCGCGCCCGGTCTGCAGCAGTTACCCCCCACGCCCACCGCGGGCGCGGATGGCCGTATTATCTATGTTGTGCAGCCAGGCGATAATTGTATTCGCGTGGCGGCTTTGAATGGCATTACTGTGGACCAACTCCGCCAGTTGAATTCCAAACTGGATGAAAATTGTACACTGATTGCCGGGCAGGAATTGCTGATCGGTATTGTCTTGTTGGAGGGGACGCCCACCCCAGGCCTTGGACCTGCACTTGGAACGCCGACGGTCACTTTCACGCCTTTATCTGGCACAACAGAAGTTTGCATTTTGCTGTTTGAGGATACAAACGGCAATGCCCTGCGCGAAGAGACCGAGCCTGCTGTGGCGGGCGGCGCGGTCAGTTTGACGGAGATCAATGGCGAATACTCTGCCGCGCAGGATATGATCATTCCAACTGACCCTGAAGCCTATCAGGGTATCTGTTTCTCCGATATCCCTGAAGGGAATTACAACATTACGATGGGTATCCCGGATAATTACAACCCGACCATGGACTTGGATTATTCCCTGGATGTAAATGCCGGCGACCGCGCCTTTGTAGATTTTGGGATCCAATCCAGGGATGTGGTCGCGGACCCCGGTGCGGCTGGAGAAAGCAGTGGCGGCACATCTCCGCTGCTTGGTATTATTGGAGGCTTGTTCCTGCTGGGCGGAGCCGCGCTGGGATATTATGCGTGGCGCTCCGGCAGGCCGGAAAGTAAGCTGTCAGGCGGCGGATTCCTGAAAAAGTAAAGAGTGCAGGGGTTGTCTAAAAAGAGGATGGAAAACATGGAAAAAGAGTCAGGAGAGAGCGAGAGATAATAAAACTGGCGGTCATGGGATCGCCAGTTTTCGTAAATTGTGAGCCATGCAGACCAAGCCCCACTCAATCTCTACCTTTTTCAAACCCCTGAGCATGAATCTGCGGAAGTTCATGTTGTGTTTTATAT
>VGNE01000030.1 GCA_016866215.1 Chloroflexota bacterium
AGTCAAGGCAAAGGCTCTGGGCAAAACGCTTTACCAAACCAAAGATGATTTGTTGAGCGATTACCTGCGTGCCGAACTGGCTACACCTCGAATTCAGGCTTTTTTGCCTGCATAAGCGAAAGTCCTGAACCATCATGAAACTTATATAAATATTTATAGGTTGTAAAAAAAGAAAAGTCTGGAATTAATTTGCAGAACTTTCTAAAAGTTTACTAATATTTATTTTGAGAAAAATTGTGTCCAGTAAGGGTTCACGAAGTTCAGCACTTGTAATTCTTACCGGAATTTCCCATATATCAGACTCTTCTATTTCACCTAGCCAAACCCAAAATGGATCAAATTCTTTTTCAGGTCTATGTTGAATTAACTTGTCAATTGTATAAGTAATAACATAAGACCCTTCTCTTTCCTCGATGTATGGACCATTTGTGTTTGAATTGTCATTACTATTAACGGGTGTTATCGAATCAAATCCGGGTAAATAAACACCGAAGCTTGCAAGGCTATTCAAACGATTGATGTGCGATTCTGGCTCAATTGGCTCGTGAAGATGGCTTTCAATTTGCCTTCTTAGTGTTGTCTTTCTGTCGAATTCTTGGTGTTTTTTCGAAGGCTTATATTCTCTTGGCATTGTTAGTTCTACGCTAACATTATTTGCGGGATAAGACCCTTTGTTTTCCACTGCGATATTGACTTCAAATGCTCTATCAATACCACATTCATAAATGTCGACTAAATATTCTCGATATTCTCGAAGGTAATTTTCTAGTTCATGCTTATAGTTAGGATTGGGTTCTGAATTTGCTAATCCTGCTATAGCTCTTGTTAAACCAATCAAAGATGAATCTATGCTTTCGTATCTGGTTAGCTTTTCGTATTTTTCTTTAACCCATTTGTCGAAATCAGGTTTTGCAGATAGGGTTGTAATATTTAATTCTACGCTTCTGTTTAGCAGATTTGAATTCTCTCTAAAGCCTACAACAATATTTGGTTTCTTTTCTTCTAATTCGTGAAATTTTTGATCAAGTTCTCCGTATTCTTTCAATAAGCCTGCAAAAGCTGAATATCCCCCAATTATTAGTGCCACACTAAAAATGATAATGTAAACAATCCGAATGTTTAGTTCTGGGACGAAAATGCCTACTAGGAAGGTAATTAAAAAACCAACACTTCCAGTAACTAAAATCCAGGATTGTTGAAGTAATCGTAAAAAATATTCTTTGAGTGGATTATTTGATTTCATATGATTTGTTCGTGATGAGCCATGGTAATTTTAGCAAGTATATCTTGGTACTTTCACCATTTCTCCTAGAGTATCACCACATTTAGTGACATCCGTCTGACCCTACAACATTATTCAGCGCCTTCCGCCGCCCCTCTTACCCCCTTCAACACCCCCTCCTCATCGCATTTGACCAGCTCATCGAACAACCGCAGCACAGACTTGACCACCCCCGCATGGGGAGCGATCTTGTGCTGACGGTTCATCTCGCCTCACATGGCTTACGCTATTTCACCTTCTTCGCCGAAGCCCGTTCTTTCCTTCTCTCCAGCATGGCGCGGACTCGGATATGTTTTTCCTTTGTCAATGGATAGAACCAGGCCATCGTGACAGCGCCGAATAGGAGCACCGCGCCCAAAGGTCCGATCAAAAAGCGAATGGCTTGTAAGGTGGCTGCAGATTGCGAAAACTGTGTCGCGCCGGCGGGAGGGGATTGATATCCGAACCAGCCGAGTGTTTGCAGGGCAATAAAAATTGCCAGTGCGCCGGTCAATTTTCGCACGAAATTTTTGACTCCGTAGTAGATCCCTTCGCGGCGGCGGCCTGTACGCAATTCATCCCATTCGATCACATCCGGGAAAATGGCATCCGGCAAAACATGTGCTGTCGAGACACTGATGCCTGCCATGACAGCCAGCACAAGGATGTAGGTGATCTGCCCCGGTTGAATGGAATAGATCAGCAACTGGACGACTGCCCAGAACGTCATGCCGATCATATAGGCGCGCTGTTTGCCAATTTTTCGCGCCAGCCAGACCCAAAACGGCAGGACAATGACCGAAGTAACCAGCAGACAGGCAAAGACGGCTGATTCAAGCGGAAGTCCGAGCGCCTTTTGAAGCAGGTCACCTTTGGCCACCCAGTAAGCCAGATAAAAAGGCAGAGCTAATGCAACCAGATCGAAGGTGATCCAATTGAGCATATAGAGGGCGGTCGCAAATCGGAAAGGAACATTTTTCCAGGCAGTGCGTAAAGTTTGTAAAAACGGGATTTTAGGTTCAGCAGCATCGGCGGCGTTGCCGCGTTCACGCACAACCGCAAAGATGACAAAAAACGGGATGACTGCCAAGCCGCCAAATAGCGCCGAGACAATGAAATATCCCTGCTGTTGAGTTGCGCCGCCCGCCAGAGCCGCATCCACAATAGCCGGTGCGGCAACTGCGGTCGCCAGCGAAGCCAGCAAATTGAAAAACATCCGATACCCACTTAGACTTGTGCGTTCATCGTAATCCGATGTTATTTCGGGGGTCAGGGCATAAAACGGGATGGAAACCAGAGTCTGAAGTGTGTCACTCAACATAAAGGTCAAACAGACCGTGGCGGCAAGCAGGTACTGATTATGGAACGGCGGCGCCCACCAAAGAGCAATAAAACTCAATCCAAATGGAATTGAAAAAAGTAAAAGGAATGGACGGCGGCGACCCCAACGTGAGCGCACCCGATCACTGATGGTACCCACGATCGGGTCATTGACCGCATCCCAGAGTATGCCGATCAAGGCCGCAAAGGAAGCCAGGCGCGGCTCAAGCCCAACCACATCCGTGAGAAAGATGGCATAAAAAACCTGGCGGAGTGTGCCGAAACTTGCAAGGCTCCAATCACCGGTGCCGTAAGCCAGTTTTGTCCAAAACGAAAGATAACCCTGCTTGATGGTTGTGGTCATGTTTTCTCCTTTGGCGAAAGATATGTCACTGCGAGCGCTTTATGCGAAGCAGTCTCCTCATCGAAACAGGAGATTGCTTCGTCGCTAAGAACAAGTACGCTCCTCGCAATGACATCACTTTTTATAACGTGTCATTCCATCCAGTAAATCCAACACCATTTCCTTCAAATCTCCTCGATTGGGAAGCGAACCGATCAGCCCGTACATTGGAGCCATCTTACCGGGCAAACCACTTCCGCCTCCCAGCACGGACGAGGCTTTGTCCATCAGGCGCGTGACCCAGGCTTCGGGCAAAATCCGCACAAGGAAATTCGCGATCTTGATCAGCCACGCGTTGGCTGTCTTCTCAAAACTTGGTTTGCGGACGGCATTCGCTGCATCAGCCAGGTCACTCAAAAATTCATTCACCACATTGACATGGCCAAACTGCACAGTCATGTGCAAGGTGGGCGGGAATTGTTGACGATCAAGATGCCAGTTGCGCTTCGTCAATTCGTCGGCCAGAGAATAAACATCCAGCCCTGACGCGAAGCGTGTCGAAGGGTCGGAGCCGATCGCGAACACACTCATCTCAGGGTCGCTGATCACTTTCAATCCGGGTGTTGCATTCACACCTTCCTGCAACTGACGCGCGGCTTTCATCACCAGATCGGTCAATTCAAGATAACCGGATTCACCGAGATAATTCAGTACCGCCCAAGCCGCCGCGATCGGAGCGCCGGGACGCGTGCCACCCATCGCGGGCGATGGATAAATTCCGCCCGGCCAATCAGTATAAACAAACATTTGATGACGGCGTAGTTCCGCAGATTTATATAAAATCACGGATGCACCTTTGGCGGCATAAGCGTACTTGTGCAGGTCCGCTGAAATCGAGGTCACGCCCGGCACAGACAGATCAAAGTCAGGCACGCTGTAACCGAGTTTGCGAACAAAGGGCAGCATGAACCCACCGACGCAGGCATCCGTGTGAAAAAGGATTCCATGTTCCTGTGCAATTGCCGCCAACTCGCGGATGGGATCCACCACCCCATGCGGATACGCCGGAGCTGAACCGATCATCAGAATGGTATTGGCGGTCACAGCTTTGCGGGCTGATTCCACGTCGGCGCGGTAATCAGCTCGAACGGAAATATGAACCGCTTTGACTCCAAAATATTCCGCCGCTTTTTCAAAGGCTGGATGCCCGCTGATCGACAGGATCATCTCCGGCTGTTTAATTTCTGGACGGTTTTTGCGCGCCCAATCACGGGCAGTCTTGACCGCCATCAAGAGCGACTCTGTGCCGCCGGATGTGACCGTCCCGGTCGTATTGTCATCGCCGCCCAACAGCGAAGCCGTCATTGAAATGATCTCGGTTTCAAATTTTCGCAGGGACGGGAAGGCGGCGGGGTTCAAGCCATTCTCGGAGAAAAATAAAAGAGACGCTTCCTTGAGCAGGTCATCCACATCCTTCCCGGCGTGGTAGACCAGACTGAAGGCGCGTCCCTTTTGCCATTGCACATCATGATCGCGCGCCGCGCGCATGGCTGCAAGGACTTCATCTTTTGATTTTCCAGTGGAGGGGAAAGGGAGTGTCATGTGATTAGTTTAACATGGTTCGTTCGCATTTACACTAAAAGTAAAACAGATCCGTTAAATAACTTCAACTACCCCGGCTCATGTCTTTTATCCCTGATCACGATTAACATTGGATGAAGATTTCCTGGCGGGTATCGCTCCCAACGAGCAGCAATCTGCCTCCTTACCACTTCTCCCAGTGGACTACCTCATCCAGCGACATCCGTCCTCCTTTTTTCGGCGCGGCCGATATTTTTTCTTCCTCCACTGCATATCCAAACGATAAAGCGACTCGCAGATGCCATTCAGAGGGGAAGCCTAATATCCCGCGCGTTTTATCAAATTCATAAAGTGAAGCGGGGCAGGAGCCAACTCCCAGTTCCCATGCGGCGAGTTGCATAAATGCCGCGGCTTGACCGGCATCGAACATGATCTGAAATTTCTCGTTTGGATCAGGGGTGAGGATGGCAACGCACAAAGCCGCGCCTGCGATATGTCCCGCCCACTCGCCGCATTGGGATAATTCTTTCAAAATGGTTTTATCCCGTATCGCAATAAATTGCCATGCCTGATTATTTTTCGACGATTGCGACCGGCGCCCTGCGTTGAGAATTGCAACTACCACCTCATCGGGCAGGGACTTGTCTTGAAATTTTCTGACCGCACGCTTTAAACGAATTGCCTCAGAGACGTTCATACCATCCTCCATTCTATTTTCTGGTCGTCGAGTTGCCCCAAACGATGTATCGAGACTGTCGAGTGTGCTCTTCGAGGGGCGCATTTTTGGACCGCACTGCCTTCCGTGCAGGGAAGAAATCCAACCCTACTCGAACAATAGGACTTTCATTCTCACTTCTGCCTGCTCGTCTCTTATTACTTATACCTCGTCCTATTCCAAAGTATAATTCATGTAATGGATTCACAACAAAATACCTTTCGTAATTACCGTCTGTCCGCCATCATGCTCATTCTCATAGGCTGGAGCGGGTTATTCACTGTGATTTACTTTTCCCTTCCCTTTGTATGGGCGCGCTGGGGATTTTTTGTGTTCATGATCATGGCGCTCACAGGCACTGCCTTGCCGGTTGGTGATTTTCTGCATCGCCGTTTTCCGACTGAACCCCTCGCAGAATCAAATGTCATTGTGCGCCAGGCATTGTGGGTGGGCGTCTATGGCGCTACACTTGCATGGCTTCAATTAGGCCGCCTCGTTTCACTGTATGTGATCCTTGGTCTTGCTGGCGGATTAATCGCTGCTGAATATTTCATACGCATTCGTGAGAAAGCAAACCGCCGCCTGCCGGTCTTTACAGATGACGACTCTCCGTAACCTTCCCTCGGTGGAACAGATTCTACGAACCGAAGTTGCCGCGCAGCTGATTGCGAGATTCGGCCGATCTTTGACTCTGGACGCCATCCGCTTTGTTTTAGATGAGACCAGAGCCCGCTTCAAATCCGGAGGGATAACTGTTTTGCTATCAATTGATTTAATCCTCGCCCAAACAGAATCCACCTTAACCGCGTGGACACAGCCGACTCTGACCCCGGTCATCAATGCTTCGGGCGTAATCCTGCATACCAATCTGGGGCGCGCCCCCCTGAGCAAGTCTGCCATCCATGCCATGGACCTGGTTTCACGCGGCTATTCCACCCTCGAATATGACCTTGACAAAGGCCAGCGCGGGTCACGATCTATTCACGCTGAATCTCTTTTACAAAAATTGACAGGCGCAGAATCAGCGTTCATTGTCAATAATAATGCTGCGGCTGTTTTATTGGTTTTATCGGCATTGGCCAATAAGAAGCGGGTAGTCATTTCCCGCTCCCAGCTTGTGGAGATCGGCGGCGGTTTCCGCGTGCCTGACGTGATGAAGCAATCGGGCGCAAAACTGGCGGAAGTAGGCACGACCAACAAAGTTCACATATCAGACTATGAAGAAGCCCTCATTGAAGCGACCGGACTTGTCATGCATGCACATCGCTCCAATTTCAAACTGGTGGGTTTTACCGAGGAACCTGAGTTGAATGAAATTGTCGCAGCCGCGCATGGATTTGGCGTTCCTGTCGTAGATGACCTTGGCTCTGGCGCGTTATACGACACCGCCAAATACGGGCTCGCGCATGAAGCCACTGTACAGGAGTCCATGCAGGCGGGAGTTGATATTGTTTGCTTCTCCGGCGATAAACTGCTTGGCGGTCCACAGGCTGGCATCATTATTGGTAAGGCGGACTTGATCGCAAAGATCAAGAAACATCCTCTTGCAAGGGCAGTCCGCGCGGACAAGACTTGTCTGGCTGGGTTGTCCGCCACGCTGTTGCATTACCTCAAGGACGAAGCGGAGCGTGAAGTGCCCATCCTGAAGATGATGTCCCTGACGCTGAAGCAGGTTCGAGGTCGGGCGGAGGCGTGGGCGGCGGAATTGGGTCATGGGCTTGCACTGAGCAATGTCGAAGTGTCGGTCGTAGAAGGTGAATCCACTGTAGGTGGAGGAAGTCTGCCAGGCGAGTCCATGCCGACCTTTCTTCTGTCACTCGAGGTTAAATCTGCAGAAAAGTTTTTACGCGGCTTGCGGAAAAATAATCCGCCAGTGATCGCGCGCACGGAAAATGATAAAGTATTGCTCGACCCGCGCACCGTACTGCCGGAACAGGAGGGCGCGCTGCTGGTCGGGTTAAAAAATGTATTAAATTATTAACGCGAATGACGCGAATTTTCGAATAAAGCGAATGGGTACTGAGATGTCTGAGATTTATATTGTTGAAAAAGAATTATCATATCTGGTTATGCAAGCAGCGTTTGAAGTGCATAATGCTCTTGGTCCAGGTTTTCCCGAGGCGATTTATGAAGAAGCCATGAACCGTGAACTTGTAATACGGGGAGTTAATCTGGAACGGCAAAAACCGGTCAAGGTATTTTACAAGGATGAACCGATTGGCGAATTTATCCTTGATAACGTGGCAAATGGACGTGTAATTCTTGAATACAAAGCCGTTAGTGAAATCGCAAAAATTTATGAACAGCAGGCATTATCCTATTTGAAAGCAACAGGTCTTGAATTGGCGATTGTTATCAATTTTGGCGCAGCGCGAGTACAATCCAGCCGCGTGGTCTATAAAAAAGGTAAAGCCAATTTTCCGTCGCGTATTCCGCGACCCCGTGACCTTCTTCAAAACGAATAAAAACATTCGCGCTATTCGTCCATTCGAGACATTCGCGTTAAAGACTTTCGTGTTTAAAAAGGAAAATCATGAAATCAGAACTAGATGCACTTATGCAAACTAGAAATTTGAATGCAATCATTGTATTTGGAAATGCTGAACACAATCCGCCAATGACATATTTAACGGGCGGCGGACATGTGAGCCACGCAACGTTGATCAAGAGAAGAGGCGAACTGGCAGTTTTCTTTTTCGGTGATATGGAACGTGATGAAGCCGCCAAAAGCGGCTTGAAGTTAATTCCTTACAGCCAATATGACTATGAGGCACTGCTCGAAAAAGCGAATAAGGATAGCTTACTGGCAGGCGCTTTTCGTTGTGAGTTGATGTTTAACGATGTTGGTGTTACTTCGGGACGTGTGGGAATATATGGAACCTATGACCTCAGCGCGATCATTGGATTGCTTTCGCATTTGAAAAAGTTGATGCCGAAGATCGAGTTCATAGGTGAAGCCCGTGAGGATTCTCTCTTTATGCGCGCGATGGAAACAAAAGATGAAAATGAAGTTGCGCGCATCCGCAAAATGGGTCAGGTGACGACATCTGTGGTTGGCAAAGTTCGCGAGTATCTTACAGCTTGTGATGTCCGCGTGGATGAAGTTTTATTGAAAGAAGATGGCAGTCCATTAACTGTGGGGGATGTACATTCCAGGATCCGCTTGTGGGTTTCGGAGCAGGGCGCGGAACTGCCCTCTGGTTTTATTTTTGCGATCGGGCGTGATGCGGGCGTGCCTCATTCCGCTGGCAACCCCACAGATCTAATGAAACTTGGTCAGACCATTGTGTTTGATATTTATCCAGCCGAGGCGGGCGGCGGCTATTATTACGATTTCACTCGCACCTGGAGTTTGGGATATGCCACCCCCCAGGCTCAGGAACTGTACGATCAGGTCATGGATATTTACGAAAAGTTGATGGATAATTTTGACCTGAACACGCCCTTCAAACATTACCATCAAATGACCTGTGAATATTTTGAGTCCAAAGGACACCAGACGCTGCTGAATACAAAAGCGCCCGTGGAAGGATATGTCCACAGCCTCGGCCACGGTGTTGGATTAAATATTCATGAAAGACCGTTCAGCAGTTTTACCACGGGAGATGACCAACGCCTTACTCCCGGTGTGGTGATCACTTCGGAGCCTGGTTTGTATTATCCTGAAAAAGGCATGGGTTTTCGCATCGAAGACACGCTTTGGGTTAACCCAAATGGAACCATTGAAAAACTTGCTGAGTATCCATATGATTTTGTCCTGCCGATGAAGAAGTGGAAGAAAGGATAATGCCCTCGTTCTTCGCGGTAAAATAGTAGAAAGGAGATAACCAATGGAAACAGTTGCTATATCCCAGATAAACGAATCGCTTCGCAATTTGTCATCTGACAAACTTGCTGAAGTTTATGACTTTATTGCCTTCCTTTCCGCGCGCGAAAATTCCAAAGCGATGCTGCGCGAAGCTGGCAAATCGTATGCGCTGGATACCATGTTAGCGTCCGAAGAAGTTGTTCGCCGAGATTGGGATTCGCCTGAGGAGGATGCGGCATGGGTAAATTTGTAAAAGGGAATGTGGCCGACTCGCGTATCGTTCACTACAAAGCTGGTGATATAAAAAAATCAAAGATGGATGAAGTGGTTGATAGAATCATTGCTATCAATAAAGCATAAATGATCCCAATGGCTAACCTAAATCCCGCCCGCGTTCTTGCTATTGAAACCTCCTGTGATGAAACCGCCTGCGCAATCATTGAAAATGGACGCGCGCTTCTTTCCTCAGTGGTTGCTTCGCAAATGGAAATCCATGCGCGATATGGCGGCGTGTTCCCTGAAGTGGCTTCGCGTCAGCATGTGTTGAGCATCACGCCGGTTGTGGAACAGGCGCTCGCGCAGGCGCATCTCACGCTTAAAGATATTGACGCGCTTGCCGTCACGCAGGGACCTGGTCTCGCGGGTTCGCTGGTCGTGGGCATGAACATGGCGAAGGGACTTGCGCTTGGCACGGGTCTGCCGTTGGTAGGCGTCAATCACCTTGAAGGCCATCTTTATTCGGCTTGGGTTCACAATGCGGCCGAAACTGCTCCTCCTGCGCCGCAATTCCCTTTGATGGCTCTGCTCGTCTCAGGCGGACATAGCGAATTGAATCTCATGACCGATCATTTGACGTATCGAAGACTCGGTTCCACCCTCGACGATGCTGCTGGTGAGGCCTTCGACAAAGTTGCCCGCCTGTTGGAACTTGGCTACCCCGGCGGACCCGCCATCCAAAAAGCCGCCGAAGAGGGGGACCCGAATCGATTTAAATTCCCGCGCGCCTGGCTCGAAGGCACATGGGATTTTTCATTCAGCGGATTGAAGACATCCGTATTGTATGAAGTGCGTGAATTGAAAAAGAAAAGTAATTCATTGCCCATCGCAGACCTGGCCGCATCCTTTCAACAGGCTGTTATAGATGTGCTTTTCAGGAAAACAATGAATGCTGCACATGAGTTTGGCGTTAAAGAAATTTTGGTTGCGGGTGGGGTCTCTGCCAACCGCCCCTTGCGCCAAATATTTAGAGCGCAGATTGAATTCCCTGTTCATATTCCCCCGTTATCCTTGTGTACTGATAACGCCGCCATGATTGCCTCGGCGGGATATCACCGTTACGCGCTTGGGCATGTCTCGCAATTGGATATTGATGTATTGCCGACGTGGCCGCTTTCATAGTAAATACGTAGACAGGTAGGCACGTACACAAGTTCGATCGCGAGTTGGTGTACGTGTCTACCTGTTTCCTTGTATACCTGCCCCCATAAGCCAAACCGCCGATGACTTGCCCAAGTCATCGGCGGTTTACACAGGAGAATGTAATGCTTATTATATTCAGCGAGTTAAACGTAACCTGAGCAATGCCTAAAGAGAAGATGAGAGTTATTTATCCTATTTGAGCGCGGCCAACAATTCATCCAGCGATATCGGTCCTTCTCTTAATACCACTGGCTTTTCCCCGGTGCAATCCACCAATGTGGATGGAACTCCTCCGCGCGTTTTTCCGCCATCCAATATTAATGGAATGCGTCCATTGAGTTGGTCATATACTTCCTGCGCAGTGGATGGACTTGGCTGACCCGATATATTTGCAGAGGTGACTGCCATAGCTCCGGCCGCACGTAAGAGTGCGCGCGCGTCTGCATGATCGGGAATGCGGACTGCAACGGTGGAAGTGGCAGAAATGGCCAGGGGGAGAGTCTGCTTTTTGGGGAGAATGCAAGTGAGAGGTCCAGGCCAGAAGCGGGAGGCGAAACAGAGAGCCATATTTGGGATGTCGTCTGCAACTTTGTCGAGGTCGCTCAAATCTCCGATCAAAATGGGAATGGCTTTTTCGATGGGACGATCCTTTGCCTTGTAAATGCTTTCAATGGCAGTGTTGTCAAATGCCAGTGCGCCGAGTCCGTAGACGGTATCGGTGGGAAAAGCGACCAGCCCGCCGCTCTGTAAAATTTCAAGCGCGTGTCGAATTTCAGTTGTGGGTACGATCTCTGTTTTCATATGAACATGATTTCCAGCAAGCGGTCGTTGCCTGCGAGGTCTTGATGTAAATGGATGGTGACATCGGAGAGTGAGTCGTATGCGAGGCTGAGGGCTTGTACGCCGAGGGAGGCTTCGATCTCAAGCAGCAGCATTCCATGAGGCGCGAGCCAATCGGGCGCGAATTTGAAGAGGCGACGATACAGGTCGAGGCCGTCTGCGCCGCCATCGAGGGCGAGGGTGGGTTCGCGGCCATAGATGGGGAGTTGCTGTAACGTTTCAGTGGGGATATATGGAAGGTTCGCACAAATAAGATCAAAGGATGAAGGATGAAGGGTGAAGGATGAATGAGGGAGCAAATCACATTCCACAAAATCTATTTGATGATGAACGTGGAATTTTTGTGCATTGTGTTTTGCGACTTGCAATGCGGCGTACGAAATGTCTGTTGCGAGGATGCGCGCATCCGGCATGTGCATGGCGATGGAAACAGCGATCACGCCTGAGCCTGTGCCGATATCTGCAACAGTTCTTCGTTCTGGCGAGGCTTGAAGCCAGGTAATTGCTTTTTCGACGAGCAGTTCTGTTTCGGGGCGAGGGATGAGGACGTCTTTTGTGATGTCGAATTCGAGTCCGAAGAAATCCCAGTGGCCGATGATGTAGGGAAGCGGAGTCCCTGCCTGGTACTCGTCGAATGCCTGGGTTGTTACGGCAATTTGCGGCACGGTGAGAGGCGTATCCAGGTGGGCGAGCAGCCACGTGCGCGGATGTCCCAGAGTATGGGCGAGAATGATCTGCGCGTCGAGTTCAGTCGAATCGTTTTTAAGTTGTGAGTTGAGCTGCTTGAGCAATTCTCTCGCGTTCATTCTGCATTTCCAAACATCATTCGTTCGAGTAAGGTGCGTTGGAAGATGAGGAAGATCACGATGACCGGAATGGACATGATGATGGCAAGCGAGCCGAGATAGCTCCACGGTTGCGCGCCGCCTAAATATTGACTTTGCAGGATGGCGTAGATGGACATGGCAAGCGTGACATTGTCACCTTTTTCAACGAATAGCCAGCCTATGGTAAATTCGGAATAAGCCATTAAGAAAGCGATCAACCCTGCCACCGCAATGGAAGGCAGTGCCAGCGGTAATGTAATGTAGAGAAAAGTTTTGAAGTCGCCTGCACCATCGAGGAAGGCGGCTTCCTCCACTTCTTTTGGAATGGCTTGAAATGCGGCGCGCATGTTCCAGATACAAAATGGCATGGCGAAGGAAGCATACACGATCACCAATGCAAGTAAAGTGGTGCGGATCTTTAGCATGGTGAGCAGAATATAAAGCGGGGTCATGAATGCGACTGGCGGTAAAAATGCTGTCAGCAGGATTGCAAAGAGACCCACTTCGCGGCCAGGGAAGCGGAAGCGTGCAAATGCATAGGCGAGGCTGAAACCCAAAATGATTGCGATAAAGGCCGCGCCAAACGATACCGTGAGGCTGTTCTTTAATAGGATGTGGAAATCCACCGATTGATAGGGTTTATCCAATACCTGCATGAATGCTTCGCCTGACCATTCTTTTGGAAGGAAGCGAAACTCAGTTGGGCGTCCTTTAAGAGAGCCGTCAAATGCGAGGCGGAGAGTCCCCCAAATGGGAATGACAACGAAGAAGCCAATCAGCAACAGAATGAACTGCGTGGCGAGCTGTTTGATGAACGATATGTTACGCATATACCACTCCCTCATCTGCCTTGCTCCAGCGATTAAAGATGAATACGAAGATGATCAGTATCAGCACAGTAATTATGTTGATCACTGCCGAAACCGCAAATTGACCCGTGATGCCGAAGCCGGTTGGGTTGAAAATATTGTAGGAGAGGGTGGCGAGAGTGGCATCTTGATAATAAAAGGCCTGAAAGAGGTAGAACTGATTGAATGCAAAGATTCCGCGAACAACGATGGCTGGCAAAAGCAAGGGAAGAAGCAAAGGCCAGGTGACATAGCGGAAGGTTTGCAACGGGCTTGCTCCGTCAATGGATGCGGCGTCGTAAACTTCATGCGGAATCATTTTCAACCCCGTACTTGCGGCTAACATCATGAACGGGAATCCGTACCAGATGGCTGGCAGGAGGTAAATGATAAGCCATAAGCTGGGTGTATTCTCCCAGCCGTTTAAGAAAGCAAAAGGTATGTTTGGGCCGAGGGATTTTACAGCCAGCGCCAGCCAGCCTGTTTCTGGATTAAAGATATTCAACCACATAAGCGCGCCGACCATTTCAGGAATTGCCCAGGGAAGAATGAATAAAGCCTGCCAGAATTTTCCAAGCCGTACTCCGCGCTGCCAGAGGAGAAGCGATACAAAAACACCAAGCACGCCTTGCAGGATGACGGATAGAAATGTCCACATGATATTGAAGAAGAGGATGCTGTGTCCGCTTGGTGCGCCAGCGATAAAGTTAAAGACTTGCGGATATGAAGTCAGCCCTGTGAAGTTGACTTGACTGGGATGTGTTTCGGTATCAAGCGGAGTGATGGGAATTTGACCTGTGATGCCATTCCAAAAGGTGCGCCAGATGCCGCCTTGAAACCCATCACGGATGGATGTGACATTGAAGTCGGTTGTGGAGATGGCGATCTGGAAAAGCATTGGGAAAATTGTAAATATAGCGAAGGCGATCAAACCAGCAGTCAACCATGGTAGGGCGCGGCGAGATTCAGTTTTATGGAAAACAGATGCGGCTTTTGATCTTTTTGAGTTCCACCATGTTAATAAATTATTCCAAAGAACGCGCACACCTTCTGCGGCGGATAATGACAACGGCGCAGTGACAATGAGAATATATTGCGGCCATTTTGTGCGCCACACGATAAGGACGAGAATATCGATTGCAAGCCACAAGGCAAAGACACGGTTGCGTTCCCACATGCTTTTGAAACCAAAGACCGCCAACATCGCGATAAATGTATCGAGCATGAAGACGAATGCGGGAGGTTCACTGCGCCAGGGGACAGACATCATCAACCAGTTAAGTTGCTGCCAGAATGGGTAACCCGCATTTGTGACATTTGAATTGGTGGTTGTAAATGTTACTGCGCTAAAAGATTCTTGTAAGCGCCCAATTGGATCAGGCCAAAAATATGGATTGGCAGCGAAGAAGATCGCAAGTGAAAGCAATCCCCAGCCGAGGATCGGCAGAAGCGATTTTATTTTTCTTGAGGGGGTGAATTCTTTGCTGGATATGAGCCAATCTACAAGAATGGCGAAGCCAACTGTACCGTGCAGATACTTTGAGTCTGCGGCAAAGCCGAGAAGGATTGCTGAGGCAATGAACCATGCACTTTGATTTCTTTTTTTATGTTCAACGTACGCCAGAATGGCGCTCAAACTAAGGAGTGCTGAAAGTCCATCGAGCATGACCTGGCTTGTGTATTTGATGGTGAATGTGTGGATCGCGAGGAACAATCCACCAAGCGGATTGACGATGGCGAGCAGAGCCACAGTCAATGTGCCGAAGATCGCGGTTGCTGTGCGAGCTGCATCGAATAGATCTTCTGGTAAAGATGAAGCGGGTTGTGACGTAATGGATACATCGGCTGCGAGCGGTTGCTCCGGCAGGAAGGAAAATACAATGCCGTACGCGATCTTTGCAAGCGGGGGGTGCTCGGGGCGGTAGTTTGTTTCCAGGAAGCCAGACCAGTTTGAGGTGCGGAAGAGATGCGCGTATTCCTGTCCCGCGCGGAGATAGTCATCTTCGTCATAGTCAATCGGGAGGTTGTTCAAGGCGCGCGAACGTACAGCCCACGCTGTAAAAGCAACGAACATGATCGCAATAATGTACAGGGGAGTTTTGATTCGGTTCATGTGGGTGCCTCAAAAAAATGTGGCGACCCTTTGGCCGCCACATTGATGATTTACTCATCGTCATCCACACCTGTCGCGGCCAGGCGTTCCGACTCATCTTGAGTGGAGAGTTGGTCAATGAATTGATCTATCGCGCCATCCAGGACCGCGGGCAGGTTGTAACTTGAATATCCAATGCGATGATCTGTAACGCGATTTTGCGGATAATTATATGTGCGGATTTTTTCCGAACGATCACCCGATCCAACCTGCGAGCGGCGATCTGCTTCGAGTTCTGCGCGCGCCTTCGCTTCTTCGATTTCATACAATCGGGCGCGCAAGATGCTCAGGGCGCGTAATTTATTTTGCAGCTGCGAGCGTTCATCTTGACAGGTGATGATCATACCCGTTGGCTTGTGATGCAATCGCACGGCAGTGGAGTTCTTCTGCACGTTTTGTCCCCCCGCGCCAGAGGAGCGATAGACTTCGATAATAATATCGGATTCGGGAATGTCAACTTCCACATCGTCCACTTCTGCGAGTACGGTCACAGTGGCCGTGGAGGTATGAATGCGCCCTTGTGATTCGGTGGTTGGCACACGCTGCACGCGATGCACGCCCGACTCATATTTCAACTTTGAGTATGCGCCCTTGCCTTTGACCTCAAATATCACTTCTTTATAACCGCCCACGCCGATGGCGCTTTCGGACATGGCTTCGATCTTCCAGCGTTTGCCTTCCGCGTAACGCGTATACATGCGGAACAAGTCTGCCGCGAAGATGGCGGCTTCGTCACCGCCTGCGCCTGCGCGAATTTCAAAAATGACGTTCCTGTCATCGCGCGGGTCTTTAGGCACAAGCATGCCTCTGATCTCTTTTTCCAGGGCTTCGATCTTGGGGGTGAGCTCATCCACGTCCGCTTTGGCGAGCGCGATCAACTCCGCATCATTTTCGGATATGATCATGCCCCTGGCTTGCTCCAGGCTTTTCATCGCCTGGCGGTATTCCCGCGACTTTATAACGAGGGGTTCCAGGTCTACGCGTTCTTTGTTGATCTCGCCGGCGCGTTGATAGTTACTGCCTACCTCCAGCAGTTCCTTGTCAAGTTGTTCATATTTTTCTTCAATGGCCTGTAATTTGTCGAGCATGGTTTTTCCTCATGTCTCACCTGCACTCCCTGGCACTGCCCGCCACATCGTCCCGACGCTTTTTCGGGAGGGCAATTGTGCGCGCGGCGCAAGTGTCGTCGGAGAGATCGCCTTCACCACGGCCTGTTCAAAATAAAACGCGGCAGATTGCCGCGCAGGCAAGATTACACCAATATGGGACGGACTTAAAAACTCGTGACTGCCGAGAGCACCATGGAAAGGATCAAAATGACCGCAAATATTGCAAACAAAATCTGAGCCGATCTGTTTTGATTTACCGGGTTTTTTTCCGCAGGTTTTATTGGTTTCTTATTTTTTGAATTTTTTCCGGCCATTTTTCACTCATTTCATTTTATGCCTGGAAAAGGCCTGTGCCATCACTTTTTCCAGTTCTTCAATTGTAACAGGCTTCATCACATAGCCATCCGCGCCCAATTGCAGGGCTTTGTCCACCATTACATCTGCCGCTTCGGAGGAAAGCATAATAATGGGCAGGTCTTTCCACTCTTTGCGGCGGCGCAGGAATTCAAGTATATCCAGCCCTGTAACTTCGGGCATATTGATATCCAGGATCATCAAGTCGGGCTTGCCGCCTGCAAGCAGCGCCTCGGCGGCCGGGCGCGGATTATGGAAGTGCTTTGTATTACAGCCCAGCAGTTTAAGCATCAAGCTGACAGCGCGCCCCATTTCCTCATCATCGTCAACGATCCAGACCAGTTTCATTTTGACAGGTTCTCTTCCGCAAGTTTCAAAAATTCATCGAAGGTGATTTCAGTATTTGTAAAATCATGTCTTTGCGGGTCTTCCCGCGGATGCCAATGCCAGCCGCCAGCATTATCCGCGCCAAAAATTCTTTGTTTGTTTTTGATGTGAGCAAAAGAAGTCTTGCCTACGACTTCACTGTAATATATGTCTATAAATGAATCGTCGCTTAACATAACTCGCCAAAGATTAGAGCTCGCTGTCGAAGAAAATAACGTCGCGCTTTTTACAAAAGACGACTTTGAACAAACAGCCTCCAAACGTCGTTCAAATTCTTCCATGCTTAAGCCTGCCATTCCAAAATTTCCTCGAGCAACTTAATATCTACAAGCGCAGTTTCCCATTGCATATAATCCTGCTCCACAGGATATGAATACGGATCTTTAATTTTTCCGTCTTTCCACGCTTGCTCGAATTCAGAGAAGACCATTCCATATTTTTGCTCATACGCGGCAATTTGCGCTTTCGTGGATTCGATACGAAAGTGAATCAGTTCTTTAATGGCGAGCGACAAAGCGATATCAGGACGGGATTGCCCTGTCAATCTTCGTAGGATGTTGTGGGTTCCCTTGGGTATGACTACCATTTCTGTGACCATGCTTACTCCTATTCCAAATGCGCCTTTATTGATTCTGCCGCACTTTGGTTCATGCCTTTCACTGCGACTAACTCTTCAACCTTTGCTTCCCTAATCTTATCCATGGAACCGAAATGTTTCAAGAGGGCTTTTCTGCGAGCTGGTCCAATGTCAGGAATGGAATCGAGTTGAGACGCCAGTCCTTGTTTGGAGCGTCTTGCGCGATGTGCCGTGATCCCATAGCGGTGCGCCTCATCGCGAATTCTTTGCACAAGATACAGTCCTTGCGAATGACGCGGCAATAATAAAGGCTGGCTGTTATACGGAAAGAAAATTTCCTCCTCCTGTTTTGCAAGCCCAACCACAGGGACTTTATCAAACAAGCCAAATTGCTTGAGGACTTTGACCACGCGTCCCAGTTGACCCTTGCCTCCATCAATAATAATTAGATCGGGCAGGAAGGAAAAAGACGCATCCTTCTTGGACCCTGGACCTGGTTCCGTTTCCTGGGCAGCGCGCCACCTTCGGAATCTACGGGTGAGCATTTCCTCCATCGAAGCGAAATCATCGGGTGAGCCGATGCTGGCGCTGTCAATGTTGAATTTGCGATACAGGTTCCTGGCGGGTACGCCCTGCTGAAACACGATCATTGCGCCGACAGTTGCCATGCCCTGTGTGTGACTGACATCATAACATTCAATACGGTTGGGCGGCGCGGATAATTTCAATGCAAACTGTAACTCGCCAAGCGCCTGTTCCTGCTTGTGGGCATCCGCCTGCCATTGAGCGCGTAAGGCTTGCAAGGTCTCAGATGCGTTCTCAGCGGCCATCTGCACCAGCTCATGCGGCTGACCTTCCTTTGGCACAACCAACTCCACCTTGCTGCCGCCTCGCCTGGATCTGAGCCATTGCCCGATGATCTTCGCTTCTTCTATTTCCTGCGGAAGCATCACCTGCTCTGGAATGTTCGCGGCCTCGGTATAGAACTGCTTGACGAACTCTGCCATAACTTCCTGGTCGGCTGTATCTTCCGTGCCTTCGAGGATGAAGTATTCCCGTCCGATCAACTTGCCGCCGCGGATGAAGAAGATCTGCACACAGGCTTCGCCGTCTGTGCGCGCCATGGCCAGGACATCTGAGTCTTTGTAATCGGTTGCAAAAACAATTTTCTGTCTTTCAATAATGGAGCTCACCGCTTTTAATTGATCGCGCAATGCGGCGGCTTTTTCAAACCGCATTTCTTCAGAGGCCTTTTGCATCTCGGCTTCAAGGCGTGTCACGATGTCTTCGCTGTGGCCACCGAGGAAATTCATCAGGTCGGAGATCATTTGGCGATAGCCTGCCTGGTCGGCCGCACCGGTACAGGGAGCAATACACAGCTTGATGTCAAAGTAAAGACACGCGCGTTTGTCGAGTCCCGTGATCTCGCGGTCACAGGTCAGGTAGGGGAAAATGCGTCGCAGTGCATCCAATGTCTGATAAACCGCCCACGCCGAGGTGTACGGACCGAAATAGCGCGAACCATCTTCGACCATTTGGCGCGTTACAGTTACCTTGGGATACGACTCATGCCAATGGATTTTTATATAGGGATAGCGTTTGTCATCTTTGAGACGGATATTGTATTTGGGGCGGTGCTTCTTGATGAGATTCATCTCAAGAATCAACGCCTCAAGCTCCGAGCCGACCACGATCCACTCAATATCTACGATCTCACGCACAAGGCGGCGGGTTTTGCCATCGTGACTTGAGTCCGCGTGGAAGTAGGAACGCACACGGTTCTTCAGGCTGATGGCTTTGCCAACGTAAATAATTGTCCCCTCGGCATTGCGATAGATATAACAGCCTGGTTTGGAAGGCAGGGTGATAAGAATACCCTGTAATTTTTCTGAAATTTCCATTGGAGGTTATTCTACCGTTAAAAAGGAGTGCATCGCACCTTACTCAACAGGAAGAATCATCAGTGAAGATTTTTCTTCTTTAGCGGAAATATCCGACCTGTCTGGTGCGACGCACTTAGGCTTCTGGGAAATCAATGATAAATGTTGTGCCTTTGCCCGCTTCGCTTTGCACTTCAATAGTCCCTGCATGCGCGTGGATTAGTTGCTTTGCAATCGCAAGCCCCAGCCCACTGTTTACTCTTTCACTGCGCGATTTATCGCCGCGCCAGAAACGGTCGAAGATGAAGGGAATGTCTTCGGCAGGGATTCCCGCGCCTGTATCTTTGACCATGATCCGCACGCCTCTCGCTTCGCGCTCGCCGACAATTGGTTCTGTTTCGAGGGAAATCATCCCACCCTTAGGCGTGTGACGAAGCGCGTTGGAAATCAAGTTGGATAACACTTGATTGAGCCTATCATAATCGGCAGTGATTTCCTGTGAAGAGTCGCTGATGTTAGTTTTCAAGTCAATGCCGAGGGATGCGGCTTGGGAGGAAAAGCTTGAAGTGAGATCCTGCATCAGGTCGGCGAGCAGGAATCGGGTGGGATGAAGCGGGAGTTGTCCTGTCTCAGCAAGGGAGAGGGTTTGCAGGTCGTTCACAAGGCGGGCGAGGAGCTTGGTCTCATCCAATGTATTGTTGATGTGCTCGGGCGTGGGTTCGTAAACACCGTCGATGACACCTTCGAGATTGCCCTGAATAATGTGGAGCGGCGTGCGCAGTTCATGAGCGATGTCGGCGGTGAGGTTGCGGCGCTGCTGTTCGGCGCGCTCCAGTTCGCTGACCATTTTATTGAAGCGTTTGACTAAATCGCTGTACATGTCGGAATTGTTTTCAGGCACACGCACCGAAAGATTGCCTTCCTCGACAGCATTAATAGCTTTAAAGAGTTGTTCGAGCGGTCTGCCAAAACGGTTGTATAAGTTGATGATAGTGATGATAACGAATACAACCAAAATGGAGGGAGCGCCGCAGAGCAGAAGCCAAATATTCCTGACGCCGGAGTATTCCGAAAAGATGAGATAGAGAATTGCCGCGGCGCCTCCAACGAAAAGGAAGGCGGAGATGATGAAGAAAATCGCGAAAGGTACAAAAAAACGGCGGGCGCGGCGTTTTTGATGTGGGGGAGGATGTTGGGGTGGTTGATGAGCCATGTTGGTTGAAGGTCAAAAGTCAAAAGTCTAAGGTCGGCTTGATTCTTAAACGTTTATCGTTCAACGTTGAGAAAGCGGTATCCAATTCCGTACACGGTTTCGATCATGGACTCGCCCGATGTAGTTTCAAGTTTCTTGCGGAGATTCTTGATGTGTGAGTCCACGCTGCGGTCAATGCCGGATGCGGCTCCGTGCAGGTCTTCGAGCAATTGCTCGCGGGTGAGGGTTTGGCCCGGACGGCTGGCGAGCAGGTGCAACAATTTGAATTCGTTCGGCGTGAGATGAATAGGCGTGTTATTGAAAGTGACCTTATATTTTTCCGAATCAATTTCCAACCCGCCCGCGCGGATGATGCTTGGCGCTTTGATCTCGCCTGTCGACCTGCGAAGTAATGCTCGCACCCGGGCAACCAGCGCGCGCGGCGAGAAGGGCTTGGTGACGTAATCGTCCGCGCCGATTTCAAGACCTGTCACCTGGTCAATCTCCTCAGATAAGGCGGTGAGCATGATAATCGGCACGTCGCTTTCGCGGCGCAGGATCTTGCAGACTTCGCGTCCGTCAATGTTGGGAAGCATGAGGTCGAGGACGATGAGGTCCGGTTTTTCGCGGCGGGCAGTTGTCAGCGCGGATTGACCGTCACCTGCGGTCAGGACGCGGTAGCCGTTCTTTTCAAGGTAATCGCGCGCGAGGCGGGCGACTTTGGGTTCGTCGTCTACAACGAGGATGAGAGGGGGCATGGGGAGGAGTATAAGGGAGGAAGGATGAATTATGAAGGATGAATTGGACAACCTCATGCAATTTTGATCACAACTTTTCCTCGGGCGTGTTCGTTCATAAGATACTTGATCGCTTCAGCCGTTTCACTCAGCGGGTAACTTTTGTCAATGATCGGAACGAGTTTGCCTGTTTCAAGCAGTTCTTTGAGAATCAGCAGGTCTTTCTTAGGGGTCGTCGCGATTCCCATGAAACGGATCTTCCTGCCTCCAAGCCGCGAGATGATTGACCCAAGAAACATTGCCTGGAGAACCTGAGAAAAGGAACCACCAGCCACAATGCAAATTCCCGTTGGGCTTAACGCTCTCCGATAATCCAGAATCGGATGGTGCCCGTTCACGGCCAGAATCAAATCATACTGCCGTCCACTTTTGGTGAAGTCTCCGCGCGTGTAGTCAATGACATGATCTGCGCCGATTGAACGCATCATGTCCAGATTCCGCGTCCTGCACACGGCGGTCACTTCTGCGCCGTAGGATTTGGCGATCTGCACGGCAAATGTCCCCACGCCGCCAGACGCCCCGTCAATGAGAACCTTCTGCCCCGATTGAATCTGTCCTTTGTCGCGCAGACCCTGCAAGGCGGTGAGTGCCGCCACAGGAACGGCTGCCGCGGCCTCGAACGATACATTGGCTGGTTTCAGTACGAATTTACTCTCGCCATTACACGCATATTCGGCAAACGCAGCCGGGGCTACCCCGAACACCTCGTCTCCTGGCTTAAACTCCGTGACACTGTTGCCAACCGCTTCAACCGTCCCAGCAACGTCAACGCCCATCTTCGGGTCTCTGGGTTTGCGCAACCCTCCCATTAAGCGAAGAATGAGCGGTGACATCGTGAACCCTCGCCACTCAAGTGCATTGACGGATGCCGCATGAACTTTTACCAGGACTTGCTTCTCCGTGGGCGCGGGTTTGTCTACCTCTGTGAGTTGAAGCGCCTCCGGCGGACCATATTTTGTGTAGAGAATCGCTTTCATTGTGTATCGCTCCTTAATGTAGTTTTGATTCTTTCACTTTTAGACTGGCGATTTGTTGGTGTCATGGGTTGTCATTTGATTTTCTCCTGAGAAGTGTTATAAGTTTCTGGGTGATGGGCTTTCATGATCTTGCACAACTTTGATGATGATTTTGCCCTGTGCGTGGGTATTGATAATGTAACGAATCGCCTCGACGGTTTCTACGAGTGGAAAACAGCGGTCAATGACGGGCGCGATTTTGCCGTCTTTGAGGAGTTCACTGAGTTGCGCCAAATCGTTTTGATTAATTTTCGTCATACCCATGTTCCCCAGCGTCCTGCCGCTTTTTTGCGAGAGCCATTTCCCAAACAAGAGGGCTTGTAATATTTGCGGAAAATCGCCGCCTACGAAGACATATATCCCTTGTGGTTTAAGCGCGCGCCGATACGCCCACAACGAACGATAGCCGTTAACTGCAAAAATCAAATCATATTGTTTGCCGCTTTTCGTGAAATCTTCTTGGGTGTAGTCAATCACATGGTCTGCGCCGAGAGAGCGCGCCAGACTCACATTCCACGTGCTGCACACGGCGGTCACTTCTGCGCCGAAGGCTTTCGCCAGTTGAACGGAATACGTCCCAATTCCGCCTGAAGCGCCTTGAATCAATACCTCTTGACCAGCGCGACACCCGCCCGCGTAGCGAATTGCCTGTAACGCTGTCAGCGCCGCGAGCGGCACAGCGGCGGACTCTTCAAAAGAGCGATTGTCAGGCTTCAACGTCAAATAAGCTTCGCGCGCAAGGACGTACTCGGCGAACGAACCGTGCGCGCATCCAAGCACTTCATCGCCCGGCTTGAAACGCGTGACGGTTTCGCCCACTGCTTCAACGATTCCGGCAACGTCGGTGCCAATGGCGGTGTCTTTGGGTTTGAGCCATCCGCCGGTTAGCAAGCGTACCAGGAACAAGGGCATAGTGAAGCGTCGCCACTCCTTTGCATTGATCGACGCGGCATGAACTTTTACCAGGACTTGCTTCTCCGTGGGCGCGGGTTTGTCTACCTCTGTGAGTTGAAGCGCCTCCGGCGGCCCAAAAGTTTCATAGCGAATTGCTTTCATGATGGCATCCTTAAATCAAGCGGTTGTTGCTACGCGCTGATTCCGCGGTCGCAGTTATTGAACAACTTCCACCGGGTCTGGTTGAAGCACGGTCACATTTTGCCCGGCGTATTTTTGATATAAATCACTACGCCGCTTTCTCCAAGCATCGAGACCGCCTCGCAGGTTGGTGATGTGCTTAAAGCCTTTCGCTTTCAAGAAATAAGAGATCATGACCGAAAGCCCGCCTCCCGGGCAATACACCAGAATATCCTTATCGCGTGGAAGTTGTTTCAAGTATTTTTCGACGAATAACGGATCGACCTCATAAGAATTCGGCAGACCCTTGAATTTCCTCCGGTCGTCCGGCGGACGCACATCGAGGATGTAGGTCTTTTCGTCAAATAGAATGTTTTCATTCAATTGAGCGGGCGTGATCATGTGAACGAACGAGATTCGACCTTCGATATAATCCCGAACTACCTGCGTCATATAGCGGATGTCTCGCGCCGAGGTATCATGCCCGAAACTGATCCGAACGGTCTCCCGTGCAGCCTGATCGGATAAGCCGATCGCTTTCAAAACGTGTGAGGGCGTGTCTTCCCCCGTACTGCACGCCGAACCGGCGGAGACTGCGATCCCGCGAAAATCCAGCATCCCCATCAGCCCGGCATTTTCCACACCGGGAAACGTAATACTGAGTGTGTTCGGCAGGCACTCTGCTTCCAAAGAATTTATGACACAATCCGGTTTGATTTCCTTGACTCGCTGAATCAACTGCTGTTTCAAGGCACGAGTCTGTTCGCCATGAGCTAGAAGTTTGTTGACATCCTGACAGGCGGCGCCAAACCCAACGATATTGTGGATGCTTTCGGTGCCAGCCCGCAACCCGCTTTCCTGGTGACCGCCATGCAGTAACGGAGTAAATGGACTGCCATCTTTGACATACAAGGCGCCAATGCCTTTCGGTCCATACAGTTTGTGCGCCGAAAACGAGGCGTAATCCACATCCCATGCGTGGACATCGATCGGTATCTTCCCCAATGCTTGCACACAGTCTGCCAATATCAACGCGCCGTGTTGTCTGGCGATTTTCGTCACAGCCTTGAGGTCTTGAATGACGCCGGTTTCATTGTTGGCTAACATGCAACAGATTAGAAATGTGTTCTCGTCAACCTGCTTTTCTAATTCAGGCAGTCGTACACGTCCTTTGTCGTCTACCGGGCAATATTCGACAACCACGCCCTGGGTTTCCAGATACGCCAGCGCATTCATCACGGAAGGATGTTCGATCGGCGTGGAAACAATCTTTTTCTTTTGGGGATGGAAGTGGGCGGCAACTGATTTGAGGACGGCATTATTCGATTCGGTCGCACAAGCAGTAAAAATGACTTCGGACGGGTCAGCATGGATAGCCTGCGATACATGTTCCCGCGCTTGTTCCACCAACCCGGCAGATCGTCTGGCAATGCCATAGAACGACGATGGATTGCCAAAATGATTTTTCAAAGCCTGATCCATTTTGCGGCGGACATGGCTGCTGACAGGCGTGGTTGCATTGTGGTCAAGATAGACCTGCCGATTGAAACGAATGAGATGCTTCAAGAAGGCGAAGTATTTAATTTCCATTGGATTTCCTCTGAGATCACCGCTGATTGGTCAACGCCAGGCGCGCGCCCAGAACGAACAAGATGCCGCCGCTGAGCCAGCGGAAGAACTTTGTGTAGTGAGGCTGGTTTGACATCCACGCTCCAACTGACCCAGCGAAATAGCCAACCAGGGCCAGAAAGCACAGCCCGAAGAGCGCGAATGTCAGACCCAGGATCGTCATTTGCAGGGTTATCTGCCCGCTCCCTTGATCCACAAACTGCGGCAGGAACGCCAAAAAGAAAACGGCGATCTTGGGATTGAGGACATTCGACATTACACCCTGCCAGAAAAGAGATCGGGAACTTGCGCCTGCGAATGAGGGTTGAAGGCTGAAGATGCTTTTATCCTGCCAGGCTTTGATGCCAAGATAGATCAAATAGATTGCGCCGAGATATTTGACCATGAGAAAGGCGAGCGCCGATGTCTGGAAGATCAAAGTCATTCCGAATGCCGCAGCCGTGGTGTGGACCAGGATCCCGCAAATGACGCCAATTGCTGACACGATGCCTGCCCGGCGCCCGTGAGCCATCCCGCGGGTAATCACATACAGCATATCGGGCCCCGGAGCAAGGATCAACGCCCATGAGACTCCGACGAACAAGGCAAATTTGGCTGGGTCAATCATCATCAACTGCTATTTTGCACATCCATCAAGTAACGCTGTCCATCGGTAGAGCCTTTATGGGGTTGCGGTGACTGTGGGGACACACAGTGGCGGCGGGGTTGGGGTCGGTGCATGAAATGAAAAAGTATTATTATCTTCTCGGCTCTCGACAACTTGATTGGTTACATCCACAGTTGCCTCATATTGTCCGCTCGGTATAGTGCCTGCGAAATGTAGCTCAATCGATTGACCCACCAGTAGACCATAATGGACCTCTTGGAGAATACCATTCAACTCGACAAAGAAAGGTCCGGCATTAGCGGCACCGACATTTTTGATTTGCACTCGAATCCCATAGGGTGAATAAGCGTTCACACAGCCACCTTGTCTCCCATCCATTTCGAGATACATGAAGTTGATGATCAAATCGGGTAGTGACGGGCGGTCTGATTCGCTTGTCGACTGGACCAATGGCAAAGAGGGCGAAGGTTTGGATGTTGTTGAATTCAAGGGAGGCTTGGATTTTGGGGCGCAAGCTACGATCGCGAGAATCAACAATCCGAGAACGCTGTGTATTCTAAGACTTCTCATGGTCTTTATAAAGCCTTTCAACTATTATGCACAGAATTCGATGCGGGCTAATCATAAAGTAGAAAGCGTCGGGTGGGTAATCTTATTAATTTAGAGAATTATGGCCGAGTTGGCCTTCTCCATCCATTTTTGTGTATTTACACCCTTTATAAGAAGCCACAGGATTTGCGAGATGCTGCCAATAAGGGCGATGACCAGGATGTAGGGCAAGAACTGATTTCCAAGCGGCGGATACAAGTAGGTCAGCCAGCCCAATCCTCCCAGCATTGACAATACGCCAAGAACTTGGGGCAGGAAGGTGGATCTAAAGATCAAAACACCATTCAAGAGGGTGGAAAATCCGAAAAATGGAAGCGCCATTCCGGCAGCCTGGTCATTCACATTGAGCAAGAGGAGCGCAAATGCTTGTAATTGTTCAACGTTAAATTCACTCAAGTAGTGAGAACCTCCCAGGACAAGCAGCGGAGTAATGTAAAAGAGGCGGCTAAGCGTCTTGATGATGCAACCGGTAAGACCGAAAAACAACGCAAGCAAGGAAATGCTCCTGCTTACCGGCTTCAGCAAAACATATAAAAGAACTGTCATGGCGATTTGGGAAGCCATTTCAATAAGGTAGACCGTGAAACCCAATTGAAACAGGTTCTTATGGGTCAGAATGTTGGCTGCCGTAGCCGCGGCATCGTCCTTTACGATGATTTTGCCGCTGATGACCATCTGGGCAATGATCCCCGCGGCAATGACGATCAGATAGAGCAGCCCGGCAATTCGCGCGTAAACTTGTGGTGATAATTCGGAAGCAGTGCGAGTCTTCATTTGTTTCTCTCCTGTGGTTAAGGTGGTCGATTATTGCATCTTCCACACTTCCCATTTTCCGTTTCCGTTCGTGGGCAGTCCTTCACCCAGCCATTCATACAACGAACCATCGTAGACCGCGACGTTTTCATGTCCCGTCATCAAATGCGCCGCGGCGTTAACTGCCGCCGCGATCCCGCCGCCGCAGTAGGTGATGATGCGTTTGCGTTGGGATAGAGACTCCAGGTGAAGCGCGAGTTTTTCATCAGGCTGGAAATAATCCATTCCCTGCATCATATCTCCCTGCATCAAATCCATGCAGGACAGGTTGATCGAGCCTGGGATGTGCCTGGCTTCATAACTGACGGGCGGTAATACGTTCACGACGGCGACATCGCCATCCTCTGCGGATGCCAATATCTCCTCTTTGCTGGCGAACATGCCTGACCTGAACTGACCTTCAAAAACAGACGGCTCATACTGATGAGCTTCCTGTTCAATCTTTCCCCCGGCATTTTTCCACGCCGTAAGCCCTCCGTTGAGAATGCGCACATTGTTCTGACCCGCATAACGGAGCACCCACCAGGCGCGGACCGCATATGGAAGCATTCCACACGCATAGACAACAACCTCCGAATCGCTCGATATACCTGCACTACCGATTTGCGTAACAAGTTTGTCTTCGGACAATATTGTGCATGTATACGGACTGGTGGGATCTGAAAATCTCTCATGATCGAAATACACCGCTCCAGGAATATGCCCTTGCAAGTAGACGTCATCGGTAATGGTGGCATCGTAGATTCGAATATTTTTGTCATCCAATTTCTTTAGCAGTTCATCTGCTTCGATCAAAATACTCTCGCGCTTCATCGTTTATTCTCCTTATTCCTTCATATGGTTAGATCAGACAGATTCGAGCGTGGGTTTTTCCTGCTGTTCGACGCTGACGCCTTTAATCATTAGCCATAACGCCAGCGTTACCTCGAACGCCAACATGGGTAACCACACCAGCCAGGTGGTCGATGCCGACCATGACATGGACCCTCCGAACAGTCCGGCGAGTTGCAGGGGCAGGATCAAAACTAGCAAACCAGACGCGATCACGCCCAATTGAGCCAGCGAAGTTGGAATCATTCGTCCGCGCAGGAAAAGCCAGGAAAAGAGCAGGCTGCCTACGGCAAAATAGATTGCGCTCTCGCCATACTGAACCGCTTCGAGCACACGACAGGTCAGAGCCAGCATGGCGAGAGCGAGTCCCTGCTTGTAGGTGAGCGCATACAGGGTCACACCCAGCACAAGAGCTGAAAAGGACTGGACCAACAAAAGCACATCTCCCACCTGTGACTCACTGCTCAACGCCATACTGGTGACGCCGGCTACGATATAAAAGAGGAATGTGAAACCTGCGACTCGTGCATATGTACGATTTGATGTTTCGGAGGTATTCATGGGTTGATTTCTCCTGAGCGAAATTTTCTCAAGATTATCAATCCATTGTGGAGGAATTGTGGACGAGTGCGGGAGAGTTTGTGGAGGTTGGTTAAACAAAGATGTATAATTGAAGTAGAGGTATCTATGGTCACAATTACTGTTACCCTTTCAGAAGACCGCTTGCAAAGACTGAAAGAACTTGCAAAACAATTTCGTGTTGCTCCCGAAGAGCTTCTTCGGGTGAGCGTGGAAGAACTTATCGCGCGCCCACAAGCGGATTTTCAAAAAGCGCTCGAATACGTTCTTGAGAAAAACAAAGAGCTTTACAAACGACTGGCATAATCATAATGCGCTATATCACAGTCGGTGAAGCGCTCGATACTTATCAGCGCGTCGTGCAACAATCGGGTGGGTTGATCGGGATTCGCGACTTCGGCGCATTGGAGTCTGCAATTGCGCAACCTTATATGACATTTAATGATCAGGAACTTTACCCCACTCTCGCAGACAAAGCTGCGGCGCTGGGATTTTCTTTAATTCAAAATCATCCATTTGCAGATGGTAACAAACGCACAGGACATGCTGTAATGGAAGCGTTTTTGGTTTTGAACGGATATAAAATCAATGCGAGTATAGATGAGCAGGCGGAAATTATCTTATCTGTTGCATCAGGGCAACTTGGTCGAGAAGGATTTACAGATTGGCTTGCAAAACATATTCAGTTACGAGACTTGTAACTTTTCGCGCTTTTATGCGTCTGATACAATGCGGGGCGGTAATAACAAGGGACAAAGCATCGTCTTGGTGATGGTCGAAAAAATATAATCAGGTGAACTTCACTGCATAGGAAGATACAATGTCTACAAATGGGAATGAGAAGCACGTAAAAGTATTGATTTTGGGGTCGGGGCCGGCGGGGCTATCGGCGGCATTGTATGCGGCGCGCGCTGAACTGGCTCCTGTTGTGTTGACGGGTATGCAGTTGGGCGGTCAAGCCGCGTTGACGTTTACCATCGAGAATTACCCTGGTTTTCCAACAGGTGTGGGTGGACCGGAATTGGGTGAGTTGTTCCAAAAGCAAGCCGAAAACTTTGGCGCGAAGGTTGAGTTCGATACAGCGCATGAAGTGGATTTTTCGAAGCGTCCATATAAAGTGATCACCGATAGCGGAGAATACAAAGCAGATACGGTTATCATATCCACAGGCGCGAGTCCAAATCATCTCAATGTTCCGGGTGAAGTTGAGTTGACAGGGCGCGGCGTTTCATATTGCGCCACTTGTGACGGCTGGTTCTTCAAGGATAAGAAAGTTGTGATCGTCGGCGGCGGAGACAGCGCGCTCGAAGAGGGTCTCTTCATCACACGCTACGCCTCCAGCGTGACCGTGATCCATCGTCGGGATGAATTCCGCGCGGGCGCAATTTTGCAGAAGCGTGCGAAAGAGCATCCAAAGATGAAATTTATCCTTGACACGGTTGTGACTGAAGCGGTGGGCTCAGATAAACTTACAGCCTTGAAATTAAAGAATGTAAAGACCGGGGATGAAACCATCTTTGAAACAGATGGCTTGTTCATTTTCATCGGTCATACGCCGAATACTCAGATGTTCGAGAATAAATTGAAGATGAGCGACCTGGGCTATATCATCGTAAATGACAAGATGGAAACTAATATCCCCGGCGTGTTTGCGGCTGGGGAAGCGGCTGACCCGCACTTCAGGCAGGTCATTACCTCTGCGGGGATGGGCGCCGCAGCAGCTATTCAGGCGACGCGATTCCTCGAAGAAACGGAATCAAGCTAGAGGTCGAGAAAGAAGCGAGAGAAGGACTCCCCCTACCGAATCGGGTAAAGGGAGTCCTTCTTTTAATTCGTCTTCGCCATTTTGTAAACACAAAAAAGTGACATTTTGTACTTTTGGCATATTGCTCTTTCAGATAGAATATATCGAAAATCAACGGCGCTTTTACGCCGATTTTATATGGAGGCAGAATGAAGAAAATCTCTATTATTGGCGCTGGCAATACGGGCGCGACGGCCGCTCACTGGCTTGCCGAGCGCGAACTTGCTGACGTGGTACTGGTGGATGTGGTTGAGGGCATGCCGCAGGGTAAGGGTCTCGATATGTTGGAGGCCATGCCCATTATCGGCAAAGATACAAAAGCGATCGGCACGAATGATTATGCCGACACGAAGAACTCCGATATTGTAATCATCACGGCAGGCGTGGCGCGCAAGCCCGGCATGAGCCGCGATGACCTGCTCAAGATCAATGCTGAAATTGTCGGTAAAGCCGCGACCGAATCGTTGAAGAATTCGCCGAACGCGTTCTTTATTGTTCTGACGAATCCTCTTGACACGATGGCGTACCTCACCATGAAAATGACGAAGTTGCCGCGCGCGCGCGTGATCGGCCAGGCTGGTATTTTGGACTCGGCCCGTATGCGCGCTTTCGTTGCGATGGAAGCAGGCGTGAGCGTTGAAAATGTTAATTGTTATGTACTGGGTGGGCATGGCGACGAGATGGTTCCCCTTACTCGCCATTCCAATATCGCGGGCATTCCGTTGCGTGATTATTTCCCCGCCGACAAACTCGCAGCGATCGTGAATCGCACACGCAAGGGCGGCGGTGAGATAGTCAATTTGCTGAAAACCGGTTCGGCTTACTATGCGCCCTCCCTCGCCTGTGTGCAAATGGCGGAAGCGATCCTCAAAGATAAGAAGTTGATCGTACCGTGTGCCACTCACATGGAAGGCGAATACGGCTTGAACGATATGTACTTCGGCGTGCCGGTAATGCTGGGCGCAGGCGGCATGGAAAGAATCATCGAGTACAAATTCGACGCCGATGAAAAAGCCATGTTTGAAAAGTCTGCTGCGTCGGTGAAAGAAACGCATGAGGCGTTGAAGAATTTGGTGGCTTTATAAACGGAACATGTAAACAGGTAGACACGTAAACATGTTTACCTTGTGTACTTGTATACTTGGTACTTATAAAAGGAGTTTCCCATGATTTTACAGGAAAAAATTCAAGCCCAGCTTCCCGAGTGGCGCGAACGGATCAAAAAACTAGCCAAGGATCATTCTGAAGTAAAGGTTGCCGAAGTTAATATTGGACAGATCGTTGGCGGGATGCGTGATATCAAGTCGCTGTTGACGGACGTCTCTTTCGTAGACCCTGCGGAGGGCATTCGTTTCCGCGGCATGTCCATCCCCGAAGTGTTGAAGTCCCTGTCCAAGGGGCGCGGCAATAAGATGCCGTTGGTGGGTGGTTTGTATTATTTGCTGATGATCGGCGAAGTGCCGACCAGGGAACAGGCGCTGGAAGTGGAAGCCGAATGGGCGAAGCGCTCTGAACTTCCTGACTACGTTTATAAAATGCTCAAGGCCATGCCCAAAGACACGCATCCGATGATTTTGTTCACCCAAGCGGTTATGGCTTTGGCGAGAGATTCAGCCTTCACGAAGAAATATCACGAAGGCATGAAGAAGGATGCCTACTGGGAACCCGCGCTGGAAGACAGCATGAACCTGACCGCGAAACTTCCGGTCATTGCGGCGTTCATTTATCGCTATAAATACTTTGGCGAGAAGAAGAAACCCAGATACAATCCCAAATTGGATTACGGCGCGAATTTTTCCAAGATGATGGGCGTATCGGATAGGAAAGGTTACGCGGAACTTGCGCGTTTATATTTCATTCTGCATTCAGATCACGAGTCTGGAAACGTCAGCGCACATGCCACGCATCTGGTTGGATCATCTCTTGCGGATATTTATTATGCTTTCTCTGCTGGGATGTGCGGTCTGGCGGGTCCTTTACATGGCCTTGCCAATCAAGAGTGTCTTGGCTGGCTGCTGGATGTGCACAAGAAATTCGGCGGTGTGCCATCACGCGATGACTTATACAAATTCGCATGGGATACGCTCAACAGCGGCAAAGTCATCCCGGGTTACGGGCACGCAGTTTTGCGCGTTCCAGATCCACGTTTCACCGCACAGATGGAATTTGCCAAGAAGCATTTCCCGCAGGATGAACTTATCCGCCTTGCGGATATGGTCTTTGATGTTGTGCCTGCCGTATTGAAGGAACAGGGCAAAGCCAAGAATCCTGCCCCGAACGTGGATGCCATTTCCGGCACCTTGCAGTATTACTACGGTGTGCGCGAATTTGACTTTTACACGGTGTTATTTGGCGTTGGCCGCGCCCTCGGTGTGACAGCTAACTACGTGTGGGCACGTGCGTTGGGTCAACCGCTCGAGCGTCCCAAATCACTGACTACGAAGATGTTGGAAGACATCGTCGCAAGGTCGGCTGAGCCTGCATAAGATGAGACCGTAAACAAAATTCCCGAAACCAAAGTTTCGGGAATTTTCCATCATGTCTTATCCTGTTTTTTTGTGGACGTCTGTTGCGAGATCAAACTTGACCAGGTGCACAATTCTCGCTCTATCCCGCAAATACCACGGGACGATCTGACGGGCATGCTCGATATTCTCCGCTTCCACAATGGCCCAACCGGTGTGGTCGTTGTCCTTGCAGCCCCACTCAAAATGATGCAGATAACCTGCAGCGTGCAGGTCTTGCAGAACCTGAGTGCATTTTTCGATCGGGTGGGGTGATTCGATCATATAGCGTTCCATGTCAACTCCTTTTTAACAATAAATTGTGGTTTGATTGTATAACCCAGTAGTTAAGCAATGGGTTCTAATTACATCCCTCGCCTAATCCATCTCGCTGTATAATCATGTCAGACAATGAAATTGGAGTTTCCATGACTTCCCAAAACAATCGCAACCCCGGCACGCCCCTTGACCTTGACTGGGTGATGGGCGCGCACGTCAACAAAAGCGCGGTGGAGCGCCGCACCGCCACATTGACTGGCCGCCGCACCGTCAAAAAGGACTGGCAGGCAGCCTGGCTTTTACGCGCCATCACCAACATTGACCTGACCACTCTAGCGGGCGACGACACACCCGGGCGCGTGAAGCGGCTGTGTGCCAAAGCCAGAAATCCGATCCGCCCCGATATGATGGAAAAACTTGGACTCGATGGGGAGAAGATCACCGTCGGTGCGGTGTGCGTGTACCCCAACCGTGTCGCGGACGCAGTTCATGCGCTTCGGGGCTCGGACATTCCAGTTGCCTCTGTTGCGACAGGTTTTCCTGCGGGACAGACTCCTCTGCCACAAAGAATCCAGGAAATTGAGCAAGCCGTGGAAGCAGGCGCGAAAGAAATTGACGTGGTTATCGCCCGCAACTATGTATTGACTGGCGATTGGCAGTCCATGTACGACGAGTTGCAGCAATTCCGCAAAGCCTGCGGTGACGCGCACATGAAGACCATTTTGGCGACAGGTGACTTGGGTTCACTCAAACAGGTTTATCAAGCCAGCCTCGTGGCAATGATGGCAGGCTCGGACTTTATCAAGACCTCGACGGGCAAAGAGTCGGTCAATGCCACACTGGAATTTAGTCTGGTGATGACGCGTGCCATCCGCGATTATCTCGAACGCTACGGCTACAAAGTGGGATTCAAACCCGCTGGCGGAATCAGCTCCGCGAAGCAGGCGCTGGCGTGGCAGTCGCTGATGAAGGAAGAACTCGGTGATGAATGGCTGAAGAATGATCTGTTCCGCATCGGTGCAAGTAGTCTTTTGACCGACATCGAGCGGCAGTTGTATCACTACCTCACAGGTCACTACGCCGCGAAACATCACATGCCGATGGGATAGAGTTGTGTAGTCATTGCGAAGGCGATAGCCTGAAGCAATCTCATGACATTGTTGGAGATTGCTTCGTCGGGAAAAGCACCCTCCTCGCAATGACGGAGAAACGAAAGGTGAGTTATGACCATACTAATAGAAATACCCGACGCTGTAGCGCGTGCGATACGTATCCCGCGCAAGGAACAGCAGCGCCAGTTGAAGATCGAACTGGCAGTCAGCCTGTACGCGCAGGGCATCCTTTCATTTGGAAAAGCCTCTGAACTCGCAGAAATGACACTGTTGGAATTGGGTGTTTTGCTTGGCAAGCGCAATATCCCGCGCCAATACGATGAGACTGACTTACAGGATGATGTCGCATATGCTAACAGTTAGTATTTTCTTTATTGAAAGGAGTAAAAAATGAACTCAAATGCTCTCGCGTCACAAGATTTGGTCCGCAAGGCGGTCATTGAAGTGGCGCAGTTACAAGATAAAGAACTCTTGATTGTGATTGAGATGGTGGACACTCTCAAAAAACAGCGCGCGCGTCCAAACAAGGAATTGGCAGCAGAAATCCTTGCCAAAGCCAAAGCCCGCGCAGAGGAAATGAAACATCTTTCGCATGAAGAGGTTGTACAACGATTTATCGATGCGACGGAGCGAATACGTATAGAAGCTATTGAAAAAGGTACAGCTATTGAGGGGGAATGGGAAAGTGACTAAACGTCTGCGTGCTGTGTTCGACACCAATGTTTTCGTATCCGCTTCTTTGAGCAAAAATGCTAACAGTCCCACGCGTGAATTGTTGGAACGTTGGAAAAGGAAGGAGTTTACAATTGTCATCTGCGACCAGATCGCCAAGGAATTCATCGAAAAACTCGAGGAGCGTAATTTTCCTTCCGATGAGATTGACGAACAGGTTTCTGCTCTTGCACGTGCGGCAGAGTGGGTGGATGTCCCTGCCGAGAAAATCGAAGCCCTGCTCTCCGACCCTGACGATAATGTCATCGTCGCCTGCGCAGTGGAGGGTGGCGCAAATTACCTTGTGACCTACGACCCGCATTTCGATTCCCTGCATGGCGATTATCGCGGGATTAAAATTGTCAAAGCCATTCCGTTTTTGGATGTGTTGAGGAAGCAGTGAGGTAAATATGACAAAATGGGAATACCTTCAAGTAGAAGTTCATTATTCTAGCCCACTAAACAAAGAAAATTTGGTTACAGCAAATGGCAAAACAATATTCAGAGATGCTGTGAACATTCCAAATTTACCTGATTACTTTAACCTGTTAGGCAAAGATGGTTGGGAATTGGTTAATTTTAAAAAAGGATGGGTTTACTTTTTTAAGCGACCTTTGGAATAATACTCTGCTGGTTTGGATGCGCCCCGCCACGAGCATGCGGGACTACTCAACCACCAGCAGTAGGATGTAATTGGAGTTTATTATGTCAAAATTACTTGAAATCTTCAAAAGCATGGAATACGGACCCGCACCCGAAGCACCTGATGCTGTCAAGGCGTGGCTGGATGAGCATGGACGCAAGTTCGGCTTGTTCATCAACAATGAATGGGTGACGCCGAAGGGTGCGAAGTTCTATTCATCCATCAATCCAGCGAATGGCGAGTTATTGGCAGAGACCACGCAGGCGGGACAAAAAGAAGTGGATGCGGCTGTCGCTGCGGCGCATGAGGTATTTGGGACATGGAGCAAGACCCCTGGCGTGGTGCGAGCGCGATATCTTTATGCGATTGCGCGGAATATTCAGAAACATCATCGCTTGCTGGCGGTGTTGGAATCCATGGATAATGGCAAGCCGATCCGCGAGTCGCGCGATATTGATGTGCCGCTGTTGGCGCGTCACTTTTACTATTATGCAGGCTGGGCACAGTTGATGGAAACCGAACTGCGCGATTATCAGCCCGTCGGTGTGGTGGGACAGATCATCCCGTGGAACTTCCCATTGCTCATGCTGGCGTGGAAGATTGCGCCTGCGATTGCAATGGGTAACACGGTTGTGTTGAAGCCCGCTTCGTACACACGTCTTTCGGCTTTGTTGTTCGCAGAGATTGTCGCCGAGGCGGGAGTGCCTGCGGGCGTAGTGAATGTCATCACGGGTTCAAGCAGCGCAGGCTCGGTGATCGTCACACATCCCGATGTGGATAAGATCGCCTTCACGGGTTCAACGGATGTCGGGCGCACGCTTCGCCATCAGACCGCTGGCTCGGGCAAGAAACTGTCGCTCGAGTTGGGTGGCAAGAGTCCATTCGTCGTGTTTGACGATGCCGATTTGGATGGAGCAGTTGAAGGCGTGGTCGATGCGATCTGGTTTAATCAGGGTCAAGTCTGTTGCGCAGGGTCAAGGCTGATAGTGCAGGAAAATGTCGCGGCGAAGTTTATCCAAAAATTAAAGAATCGCATGGAACACATGCGCGTGGGCAACCCGCTTGATAAATCCATTGACATGGGCGCGATCGTCGATCAGTCGCAATGGGACACGATTGATGGTTGGGTGAAGACGGGCATTGCCGAAGGCGGTGAATGTTTTCAGCCGAATATCGCGCTGCCCGAAAAGGGGCTGTTTTATAAACCAACTTTGATTACTGGTCTTGATCCCGCGGCGTCAACTGTTCAAGAAGAAATTTTTGGACCCGTGCTGGTCTCGCTCACATTCCGCACGCCGAGCGAAGCCATCGAACTTGCGAACAACACGCGCTATGGTCTCGCGGCGAGTGTCTGGAGCGATAACATCAACCTCGCGCTCGATGTCGCGAGCAAGATCAAGGCGGGCTCGGTCTGGGTCAACTGCACCAATCAATTCGACGGCGCGTCGGGCTTCGGCGGCTATCGCGAGTCGGGCTTCGGGCGCGAAGGCGGCAGGGAAGGTCTCTTTGAATATTTAAGACCGACATGGATGGATCGTCCACGCCCTGAGTTGGTTCTGGATGAAAAGAAGAAGTGGGGCGAACACGTTCCAGCGCTTCCTTCTCAGCCGACGACTGATCGGGCAAAGGGACATTCGCTACCCCCGATTGACCGCACCCCGAAGATGTACATCGGCGGCAAGCAAGTCCGCCCCGATGGCGCATACACCTTGAGCGTGTTGAGCGCGAAAGGAAAATTGGTCGGTCAGGTTGGCGATGGCAATCGCAAAGATATTCGTGATGCAGTCGAAGCCGCACACAAAGCGCGGACATCAGGCTGGGCGATGCGCCATGGCTACAACCGTTCGCAAATTTTATATTTCATCGCGGAGAATCTCGATGCCCGCAATGCTGAATTTGTAAAACGCATTGTTGAAATGACAGGACGCACGCAGAAGTCCGCGCAAGCCGAAGTGGACGCGTCCGTTGAAAGATTATTCACCTACGCAGCCTGGGCGGACAAATACGGCGGCAGCGTGCAAGAGACCACCCTGCGCGGAATCACCGTCGCAGTCAATGAACCTGTCGGAGTGATCGGTATTGCCTGCCCCGATGAAATGCCCTTGCTTGGATTTATCTCACTCATGGCGCCTGCGATTGCACGCGGCAACACCGTGGTGATGATACCCAGCCAGAAATATCCGCTCTCCGCCATGGACTTCTATCAGGTGCTCGACACGTCTGATGTGCCTGGCGGCGTGGTCAACATCGTCACAGGCGACCGCGACCATCTGGTCAAAACTCTTGTTCAGCACGAAGATGTTGATTCGGTTTGGTATTTCGGCTCGGCAGAAGGCAGTTACCACGTCGAGAACGAATCCGTATCCAATATGAAGCGCACGTGGACAGGCTACGGTCTGCCCCGCGATTGGATGTCCCGCGAGCAGGGCGAAGGTCACGAGTTCCTGCATGAGGCAACTCAGGTCAAGAATATTTGGGTGCCGACGGGGGAGTGACAGGTATAATTAAAATATGGCTACCAAAAACCCTTCCCGCGTGAAGATCAAGGTTCCCAAGAAGGAATTGGCTGATTTCTGTCGCCGTTATAACGTGCAGAAATTGGCTTTGTTCGGTTCTGTACTTGGAGAGAATTTCCGCGCGGAGAGCGATGTGGATGTATTGGTGTCCTTTCAGCCAAATGCAAAAATCGGTTTCATCACTTTTTCCCGAATGCAACGCGAACTTGCCGAGTTATTCAATCGCCCAGTGGACTTGGTTCCGATGGATGGCTTGAAGCCCGTCATCCGCGACTCCGTCCTCTCGAATATCGAGGAAGTGTATGCGTCCTGAAAAACTTTACTTGACGGACATTGTCGAGGCTGCGCAAGCCATTGCACGGTTTGTCATGGGCGAGAGTTATTACGAATTCGAGCAGAATGAGATGATGAATAGCGCCGTGCTTCAAAAACTGACTGTCATCGGCGAAGCCGCGTCCCGCCTGCCAAAAGAGTTTACAACCCGCTTTCCAGAAATCCCGTGGGTGGATATTATCGGTTTTCGGAATATTGCCGTGCATGAATATTTTGCCATTCGCTGGGATATTGCTTGGATCGCGGCAACAGATGAAGTTCCCGTTTTGAAGGAACAAATCGAAAAAATCTTGCGGGATGAATTTCAGGATTAGCAGATTTCCTGCACGAGGCGACTCAGGTCAAGAATATCTGGGTGCCGACGGGGGAGTGACAGGTATAATTGCGTTGTCGAGAAGGAGTTTATTATGTTGGCGCAAACGGCTCTTAAATATGATGTGGAAGTGAGTAAGGATGGGCATGTTGAGTTAACTGTCCCATTTCCTGCTGGCGCGCATGTGACTGTCTTTGTGTTAGAAGCGGGCGACGTGTTTGCCGATTTGCTGTATGCCTCGCAAAGCAGTCTCGATTTTTGGGATAACCCGCTGGACGATGAGGATTGGAACAATGCCTGAGCAAGGGGATATTTTGCTGGTTCCGATTCCGTTCACCGACTTGTCGTCGCAGAAACGACGCCCTGTTATTGTTGTCTCAAACAATGTTTACAACCAGAAAACAACAGATTTGGTTGTGGTGGCAATGACATCCAACCCTGTTGAAGCAGATTACAGTTTTACGATCACTTCCGATGATCTTGAAAAAGGGACGCTTAACCACCCCGGCAAAGTACGCGTGGACAAAATCTACACGATTTCCAAGTCCATTGTGGTCAAGACATTTGGGCGGGTAAGCGGAAAGGTGTTGGATCGTATTCGGAGTGAACTGCAGAGTTTGACTGCAAAGAAGTAATTGAAAGATTAAGAACCCGTCCCACCATGCAGGCACCCTCTCCAAATCCGAACTGTGGAAACTCAGGAAATTGCCCAACTCTCTATTTCGGATTTGGGGAGGGACGGGGAGGGGCAGAATATCTGGGTGCCGACGGGGGAGTGAGGGGGAAAGGATGAAGGATGAAGATTGGTAAATGGTAAATGGTGAGTGGGGCGTGGGGCGTGTTACGTGTTGCGTGGTGCGAAAACTGCTCTCGGAAAACGGATGCAAGGATGTTGCCCCAGAGTTTTGAAGGAGTTTTGTTGTAAAATTGGACTTGAACGAGTAAGTTTGCGCTTGAAACCTTCGCTCAATCGTGAATGAAAAAAGGAGTAGATGCGATGCCGCTATCCACTGATGGTCCCTATATTCAAGCCGCCTGTTTTTGCGACATGGTAATCGAAGATAAGGCTGGCGTTTTATCCTTGTTAAGGATTATTGATACTCTCACGCATAGCGTCGCGAGTCCAACGCCGCCAGATGAAATGTCCCCTTTTGGTTACACACTAAAACTTGTGTTGATGCTTAAATCTGGAGCCGCCAGAGGGAGGCATAATTTAAAAATCGTCCCTGAATTACCAAATGGAACGACACAACCCCCAACCGAGGTGACTGTTCATTTCGAGGGTGAAGAAAAAGGCCAAAATATCGTGGCCGACATGAATTTCGTCTTCACCCTCGAAGGGCTTTATTGGTTCAATGTCTATTTGGGTGAAACAAAACTGACATCCATCCCGCTGCGCGTCAAATATAACCGTCTCGTAGTTGGGATTACTGAACAGCGACCGACGACGCCCTGATGATATTGGCTGAATACACACCTATTGGCCACTGCTTGGATGTCTCATTCGATGAGCCAGTTTGGTTTACCGTGCTTGGAGTGGCGCGCAGGTAGGTGATCACGACAGAATGCTCTCGTAACACCTGTTTCAGAAATTCGACGAAATCCTCGCGAGTACGAATGTTTAAATCCAATTCCGTCAAGCCCAGTTCAATCGCGGAGATAACATCGGCGTCCGCTGAATCGGGATACCTGATTAAAGCGGGCAGACGCGGAACAAACCACTCTTCCAAATCGTGAGTGGTAATCCGATTTTCTACGAAATCCAGGATCGTGTCTCTTAGCATAGAGGAAATCATGTCAGAAGCCTTTCCTTCCGATGAAACCAGCGTTGAATGGGTCTCCAAAGATATTATACGTCAAATTTTCAACGAGAGGGGAATATTCGAAAAAGTGAAAACTGGCGAACTGACCATTCACGTGAAAAGAAACTCACATCCAACCAACCCGCCGCCAGCGGGGGAACCTGTCTGTACTTGGAGCCAGATCGTTTATTACTATACCCAAGAGGGCGAACCTGTAGCAATCGTCCATCAGTTTCTGAGGCCAGATGGAACAATCGGCGCGAGCGGCTTGCCAGACCCCAAACGCATTTTTCTCGAGGGGCGGATCATTTCCACGCACACGGAAAAAACATAGCCAAATCAGGAATTGGCGGCGTGGTCAACATTGTCACGGGCGACCGCGACCACCTGACCAAGACTCTCGTCCAGCACGAAGACGTGGACGCGGTCTGGTACTTCGGCTCGGCGGAAGGCAGTTACTGGGTGGAGTACGAGTCCGCCGCCAACATGAAGCGGACGTGGGTCGGCTACGGCCTGCCGCGCGATTGGATGTCCCGCGAACAAGGCGAAGGTCACGAGTTCCTGCACGAGGCGACCCAGGTGAAGAATATCTGGGTGCCGACGGGGGAGTGAGGGGAGGAGAGATTGGTGCGTGATGCGTAAGACCTCCGAGCCGTCTCGGAGGTCTTTGTTTGCCATGCTATAATTTCGGCGCGGAGATTTTCACGATGACCACTGACCTTACTTTCATCACCAACGAAGAAAACCAAACTTTGAAAGACAGGTTTCATGTCTTGATCAAAGACGCGCGTTTTTTCGATGTGTTAGTGGGATATTTTTTCACGAGCGGCTTTTATGCAATTTACCCCGCCCTTGAAGAAACGGAGAAAATCAGAATTCTGGTTGGGATTAACACGGACAAGCAAACCTATGAAATGCTTACCACTGCAAAGGAAGAAAAACAACTTGAACTCATCCTTTCACACGGGGAAGCGAAACAGATTGTCGAAAAGAAGGTTGCAGAGGAACTTGACGAGTCGCAGGATAATCGAAATGTGGAACGGGGCGTAATAAAATTTATCGAATGGGCCAGGAACGGGAAACTTGAGATCAAAGCCTATCCGTCTCAAAACATTCACGCCAAAGTTTATATTATGACCTTCAAGGAAGGCGACCGCGATAAGGGCAGGGTCATTACAGGTTCAAGCAACCTGACCCAAGCGGGATTAATGGATAACCTTGAATTCAATGTCGAATTGAAGAATCCAGCCGATTATCAATTTGCCCTTGATAAATTCAATGAACTCTGGAAAGACGCGGTTGACATCAGCGAAAAATATATCGAGACCATCGAAACCAAAACGTGGCTCAATCAAGATATTTCACCTTATCAACTGTACTTGAAGCTGCTATATGAATACTTCAAGGATGAACTAAGCCAAACGGATGAGGTCTTTGCGAATTACCTTCCCGAAAACTTTTTGAAACTCGAATATCAGGAACAAGCCGTATTGAATGCCAAGAAAATTCTTGAAGAATATGGGGGCGTCTTTATTTCCGATGTAGTGGGGTTGGGAAAAACCTATATTGCCACCTTGTTGGCAGGACAATTGGATGGCAGAACATTGGTGATTGCCCCGCCTGTGCTTCTGGATGAAGATAACCCAGGCTCATGGCGAAATGCTTTTGTTGATTTTGGCGTGCGCGCGGCTGATTTCGAATCCATCGGGAAACTTGACGATATCCTGGAAAGAGGAACACAGAAATACGTCAACATCATCATTGACGAGGCGCACCGATTTAGAACCGAAACGAACACAACTTACGAAAAACTTGCGGAGATTTGCCGAGGCAAACGGGTGATCCTGGTTACAGCCACGCCCTACAACAATTCGCCCAAAGATATTTTGAGCGAATTGAAGTTATTCCAAAGTTCTCGTAAAAGCACAATACCCAATTTGCCCGACCTTGAATCTTTCTTTGGCAAATTACAAAAGAGACTCAAAGGCTTGGATCGCCAAAAAGATAATGAAGAATATTTGCGTGTAGTTCGGGAAAACGCTCATGCGATACGCGAGAAAATCTTGAAATATTTAATGGTACGGCGCACGCGAAACGAAATATCTCATTGGTTCGGCAACGATTTGAAGGCGCAGGGATTGAAATTCCCCGATGTCGCCAACCCTGAGCCGCTGTTCTATGAACTCAACGAGCAGGAAGATGAGATATTCAATACCACCATTGGACTCATCTCCCAAAAATTCACCTATGCCCGTTACACTCCATTGTTGTATTCCAAAAAGACGCTCGACCAGTTGGAAGAACAAGCCCAACGCAACATGGGCAAATTCATGAAAATCCTATTGGTCAAAAGATTGGAAAGCAGTTTCTTTGCCTTCAAGAACTCGATTGACAGGTTTATCCATTCCTACGAACTGTTCATTGCCGAGTACGAAAAAGGCAATGTCTATCTCAGCAAAAAGCACATCAACAAGATTTTCGAATTGCTGGAAAACGACGACGATGAGGCTGTCCAGCGTTTGATTGACGAAGGCAAAGCGGAACGGCATGACAGCAAGGAATTTACAGATAACTTCATTCTGGATTTGAGAAACGACCTGGAAATTCTCCAGCAGGTAAAAAGCCTATGGAAGAGAATTGACCGCGACCCGAAATTGCTTGCCCTGCTGAAAAAACTTGAAACGAACAAACTTCTGAAAGAAAATAAACTGATTCTCTTTACCGAATCGAAAGAGACGGCGGAGTACCTGGCAAAGAACGTCAACAAGGCACATCCGACTGATGCGCTTTGCTTTACTGGCGGTTCAGGGGAAGCCACGCGCCAGATTGTGATTCAAAACTTCGACGCCAAAGCGCGCCGCCAGAAGAACGATTATCGGATTTTGATTTCTCTACCGTACAAATACGAGGAAAATCAGTCATAGAGTAAACTCAGGGTCACCAAACCAACTGAGGTGTCCTCTATGACTGATCGCTACCGAGTATACACAAAAGTGAAGAAAACGTTGAAGACC
>VGNE01000031.1 GCA_016866215.1 Chloroflexota bacterium
AGCCTGTCCCGTAAATCCGGCTACTTTCGTAATGGCCGCCGTCAGTGTCGTCTTGCCGTGGTCTATGTGTCCCATCGTCCCCACGTTCAGATGCGGCTTGCTCCTGTCAAATTTTTCCTTCGCCATTTCTCAATCTCCTTTTAATATATACAAGAATGCTTTTCAGCAACTGAGCCCTCAACGAGACTTGAACTCGTGACCTCACCCTTACCAAGGGTGTGCTCTACCAACTGAGCTATGAGGGCTTAACGTGCTGTTTCCCAAAGCAGGGAGTGGGCAGTGAAGGATTCGAACCTCCGAAGTCTTCTGACAACTGATTTACAGTCAGTCCCCTTTGGCCGCTTGGGTAACTGCCCAGGATGAATTAAAGCTGATCACCAACCGATGGTTCTTCAATCAGCGATCACAGAGCCGACGACGAGAATCGAACTCGTAACCTCCCGCTTACAAGGCGGGTGCTCTGCCGATTGAGCTACGTCGGCGAGTGATTAAGCAGGGGGATTATACCAAAACAACTCACATCGTCAAGACAAATACGCTAAGTAAGGGAAGTACGACGTACTATGCATTCTTTTCAGTGCTATAATCTTCCCATAACTAACTTATCGAGTCCCTGATTTACAAAATCCGTTGACTCACTTATATCAGCAGTCCGCGCTGTTCTTATCTGAGCATTCGCTCATTTTCCCAACATTGATAGACTTCTGACGAAAAGGAATATTTTGAACTTCGAACAATTTAATCTGGATTCCCGCCTTATGCAGGGAATCAAAAAGGCTGGCTATGATATCGCCACGCCCATCCAGGAGGCAGCCATCCCAGCCGCCTTACGCGGACGTGACATTATCGGTACCGCTCAAACAGGCACAGGTAAGACCGCCGCATTCGTCCTCCCCATCTTAAATAAACTACTCGAAGGTCCGCGCAATGTGACACGCGTGTTGATTGTCACGCCAACGCGCGAACTGGCTGAGCAAATTCATGATGTCGTGAAGGCACTGTCCGCTGGGACCAGGCTCCGCAGCGCTACCATTTACGGGGGAGTCGGACCCGCGCCTCAAGTCAGGGCATTGCGTGACGGCGCAGAAATTCTGATCGTTTGCCCGGGCCGTTTTCTAGACCTCTACAATCAAGGTCATGCTCGTTTGGGGAAAATTGAAATCCTTGTCCTGGATGAAGCCGACCGCATGTTCGACATGGGTTTTCTGCCCGATGTGAAGCGTATTATCAAGGCTTTGCCCACGCAACGACAAACCATGTTGTTCTCGGCGACGTTCCCATCTGAAGTGGAATTTCTCGCATCGAGCACACTTAAGAATCCGCAGAAGATCGCGATGGGCATTAGCCGCCCCGCGCATACTGTGACGCACGCGCTGTATCCTGTGCCGCCGCATTTGAAGTCGCAGTTGCTGCTGGCGCTGCTTAAAAAAACGGATACCAATTCCGTGCTGATCTTCGCGCGCACAAAATATCGCGCACAAAAAGTGGCGCAGCAAATCGAGCGCGCAGGGCATCAGGTAACAAGTTTGCATGGCGACCGATCACAAGGACAACGTACCTCTGCACTTAAAGGCTTTAAAGATGGCCGGCATCAGATTATGGTCGCCACTGACATCGCTGCGCGCGGGCTGGATGTGGAAAGCATTTCGCACGTAATCAACTATGACATGCCCGATACCGCCGACGCTTACATTCATCGAATTGGACGCACGGGTCGCGCACAACGCACAGGCGACGCGTTCACTTTGGTCACACCCGAAGATAACGACATGATTCGGATTCTCGAACGCATCATGGGAAGTCCGCTCAAACGCGAGACTCTCGAAGGATTCGACTACACCGCAGCCGCCCCGCCGAGAACTGCTGGCGATAACCGAGGCAGAGGCGCCCCGCGAGAGGACTCGCGCCGTCCCCCGCGCCCCGCGCCCACGCCGAAGAGTTATGGCAGGAATCGACTCGCGCCGAGGAAGAGCAGGTAAGTTCTGTGAGTAGTGATCAGTGACAGGCACGATTTGATGTATGATAGAATGAAAAAAACGGTAAAGCCATGAGAGCCATCGTTGAATGGGATCCAAACAAAGCAAAGCAAAACATCAGTAAACATGGTGTTTCTTTTGAAGAAGCCGCAACCATTTTTGATGACCCGCTCTCCTCAACCATTGATGATCCACTTCATTCAGAAAACGAAGAAAGATATATCATTATAGGCAAATCAAAACAAAACCGCCTGCTTGTTGTATCTCACGCTGATAGAGGTGAACGAATTAGAATCATAAGTTCAAGATTGGCCAACAACCGTGAAAGAGTGAAATATGAAGAACAAACAAAACCCAATTCATGAGCCCGATGACGATTTGCTGGACAATTATGATTTCAGCAATGGCGTTCGTGGTAAATACATTGAACGCTTTAAAGAAGGTAACAATATTGTTGTCCTTTCGCCTGACGTGGCCGAGGTGTTCACAGATTCTGAGTCGGTGAATGAAGCCCTGCGCACACTGATAAAACTCACGCGAGAAAATAAAAAGATACCTGCGTAAGAAAAGGACCCGTCTTGATAAGAGGTGGGTTTTACAATCATCAGTACAATAACATTCCCTTCCCCCATGAATCAAAAGAGCCCCGCGATCTCGCGGGGCTCTTTTTGGTTGACTAGCTCAGAACTGTGACGTTCGTTGCTTGCGGTCCCTTAGGGCCCTTTTCAACAACGAATTCGACCTTCTGGCCTTCTTGCAGGTTACGGAAACCGTCACCTTGAATGGCGGAGAAGTGGACGAACACGTCCGCTCCACCTTCGCGCTCGATGAAGCCGAAGCCCTTGTCACCGTTGAACCACTTTACTGTACCAATTATTCTGTCAGACATTTTTGCCTCCTTTGGCAATAAAAAAATATTTTAGGTAAATCTGTTTGTTCCATCGGAGGTCAAAACAAAACAGCCCACGGTCAAACCGTGAGCTGTTGATGTTCTTCATACCAACGTAACTTACTGTTTTCCTATCGGCGGTAAAGATAACACATTAACTTTCGCAAGTCAATCAAAAGTGAGCGCCAATATTGCGGGTATAATCCCTTCCCTATGAACTTTTTAATCACCGGAGCCGCGGGATTCCTCGGCTCTTCTCTTGCAAATCACCTCGCCCGCGAGGGACATCAAGTGCGCGGTCTCGATGACATCTCCACCGGCGACCCGCAGGCGCTCGCGCCGGATGTCCATTTTACGCGCGGGGACGTGAGCGACCGTCCCAAGTTGTGGACCCTGCTTCAGGATGTGGATGTGGTCTATCATCTCGCCGCGCGCGTATCAGTACAGGAATCCATTCTATATCCACGCGACTATAATGCCGTCAACGTGGGTGGAACCGTGGCTTTGATGGAAGCCATGCGCGACGTGGGAGTCAAACGCGTCGTTCTGGCTTCGTCCGGAGCGGTATACGGCGACTTGGGCGACTCAACCCTGACGGAGTCTGCCACGCCGAATCCCCGTTCGCCATATGCGGTCTCCAAACTCGCGGCGGAATATTACGTCCGCACGATTGGCGGGTTATGGGGCATTGAAACCGTCAGTTTGCGTATCTTCAACGCGTATGGACCGGGTCAACACCTGCCGCCCTCTCATCCACCCGTTGTGCCGCATTATCTTCGCCAGGCCCTGCGCGGGGGGACATTGGTCGCGCACGGCGATGGAACACAAACCCGTGATTACATTTATGTGGACGATGTAGTCAGCGCGATGGTAGCCGCCTCCACTGCGCCGAATATAAATAACCTGGTCATTAATGTTGGCTCTGGTATAGAGACTGCCATCCGCGACCTCGTCCGCGTTGTGTTGGATGTGACCAACAGCAAAGCCAACGTGGTCTACAACGCCCAAACCTCAGGCGGCGTTTCACACATGAAAGCGGACTTAAGCCTTGCAAAGGAAAAAATGAGATTCGTCCCATCCATTAAACTGGAGGATGGGCTGAGGTTGACACTGCAACGGGATGCAAGATTTAAATAACTTGTTTTCACGTTTACAGGTTTATATGTTTGAACGTTCCAACTTTCAAACATGCCAATCAGAATGATTCTCCCCTCTAAATTTTACAGCCGCCCCACATTGGCAGTCGCTCGCGGACTCCTCGGCACAAGACTCGTGCGGATTCTCAACGGAGTGGAGTTGGTGGGGTTGATTACTGAAACCGAAGCCTACATCGGCGAGCAGGATTTGGCCTGCCATGCCAAGGCGGGACTCACTCCGCGCACCGTTCCCATGTATGGTCCGCCGGGACATGCGTATGTTTATTTCACATACGGCAATCATTGGATGCTGAACGCGATCACTGAGCGCGAGGGTTTTCCTGCTGCGGTGTTGATCCGCGCGATTCAACCGGTTGAGGGAATCGAGGTTATGTTGGAAAGACGCAGCGGAGGCGATACGTTCGGTCCGGGCAAACTGACTCAGGCGATGGGAATCACGAAAAGCCAAAATAATGTCAATTTGACAGAATCAGGCTCGGGGTTATGGATCGAAGCGGGGCAAGTCGTCCCAGACAAAAGCGTGACGATTGGCCCTCGTGTGGGTTTAAATAAAACACCGGAGCCGTGGTTATCCAAGCCCTGGAGGTTTTTGGTAAAGGGTTGGAGAATAGAGACTAGCGATTAAAATCTAGTCATCTGCTCTCGATTCTCTATTTTTTTTGGAGGAACAATGGGTTTACTTGAAGGAAAAAACGCTCTGGTTTTTGGTCTCGCAAATGAACGCTCGATTGCGTGGGGCATTACCCAAGCCTTCAAACGCGAAGGCGCAAATTTGGGAATCAGTTATGCGGGTAAAGTGCTCGAGAAGCGCGTAAAGCCGCTGGCTGAGCAGGTGGACTGCAAATGGGTCGAAGAATGTGATGTGACCCAGGATGACCAGATCAAGTTGGTGGCGGAGAAAGCCGCGAAACATTTTGGGAGGATTGACGTGCTCGTGCATTCGATTGCCTATGCCGGGCGCGAGGAATTAAGCAAGCCTTATCACAAAACCAGCCGCGATGGATTCAAAACTGCAATGGACATCAGCGTATTTTCATTTGTTGCATTGACCGATGCGTTCCTGCCTTATTTCAATCCTGGTGCCTCGGTGATGTGCCTTACTTATTATGGTTCGGTGAAAGTTGCGCCGCACTACAACGTGATGGGCGTTGCCAAGGCCGCGTTGGAATCATCCACTCGTTACCTGGCTTATGATCTGGGTCCGCAAAAGATTCGCGTGAACGCGATTTCGGCGGGTCCGATCCGCACATTGGCGGCGGCAGGCGTGGGCGGCTTCCGCGATATGTACAAACATTTTGCGGATATGTCCCCCATGCGCGAAAACATCACCATCGAAGATGTGGGCAACTCGGCTGTCTTCCTTGCTTCTGATCTTTCAAAGCGCATTACAGGCGAAGTGCTATATGTTGACTCTGGCTTCAATACCGTCGGCGTGCAAATGAGTGAGAAAAGCGAGTAGTAAACAGGCAGGCACGTAGACACGTAGACACGTAGACACGTAGACACGTAGACACGTAGACACGTAGACACGTAAACAGAAAATGTTTGCGTGTCTTTTTTTACCTGCTTATCTGTTTCCGTGTCTACCTTTTTCAAGGTAAAATTACTTTTATGTTCAAGCGCAACACAAGCCCCACTGAATCAACATCCCAACCCGTGCAAGCAGTGGAACGTATCACCTCCGTGCTCGGCTCTGGCGTGGTTTGGCATGGAAACATCAACGGCTCGGGCGGCATCCGCATTGAAGGCGCATTCGAAGGCGAGATCTCCCTGCGCGGCATGTTAGTCGTCAGCGAGACGGGGCGCGTCACCTGTCAAAATGTACGCGCCAACGCCGTCATCGTCGCAGGCGCGGTACGCGGCAACATCACCACCCAAAAACTGGAAATCCGCGCCTCCGGGCGGGTCTGGGGAGATGTAGTCACAACCGCATTTGTGACCGAAGAGGGCGCTTTTCTGCGAGGCCAAATTCGAATGGAAGAAACGGTCGAGCTTGAACTTGAGCCTGCTCCCGAGTCCACGCCTTCGGAGACTGCCCAGGCAGAGTTCATTGCACAACTCCCTGAACCTGTCAATAAAGTGCCTCAAAAAATAATGGGGAAGAAGAAAGCCGTAAAAAGTTAATAACTGAGCCCTAACGGCCATGAAAAACTGTCAGGGTCTTTTTATGACCATGAAATACACCGAACTCAAAATTCAAACCCAGCGGGAAGTCCCCAACAACGCGCGGACAGAGGGATTCGCATTCCTCGTTCGTGCAGGATATTTGACTCGTGAAAATGAACTCCTGCCGCTGGGAGAGCAGGCGGTTGCAAGGCTAAAAAATCTATCAACCAATCCTTCCTTCTTCTCACTTCTGTCCCTGCCTTTACTAACCAACGACCACGAAACCTACTTTCCACTTTCCACTGGAAATACCGAAATCATCCATTGCGAATCTTGCAAATATACCGAACGCCTCGAACTGGCGCAATTCAAAAAGACAGCCATTCCCCATGAGGAACTACTTCCGCTCGAAAAAGTATTGACGCCCGACTGTCACACCATCGAAGCGCTGGCGAATTTTTTGAACATCCCTAAAGAGAAGACCGCCAAGGCGTTGATGTACACTCGCATCGCAGACAATAAATTCGTCTTCGTCGTCCTGCGCGGTGACATGACCCTGAGCGAAGCAAAACTTAAGAACATTATTGGCGAAGTCCGCATGGCAACAGCGGAGGAAATCACAAACGCAGGCGCAGCAGCGGGATTCGCGTCACCTGTTGGATTGAACGCGAAGCGTGCGCTCATCGTCATGGACGACATCATCCCCCAATCACCAAATCTGGCGGCGGGTGCAAACGAGGACGGTTATCACTTGCTTAACACAAATTGCAGACGAGATTATTCTCCCGAAATTGCCGCAGACTTAATCCAAGCCAAAGCGGGTGAACCTTGCATACACTGTGCCAGCCCGCTTGCCACCCTCCCTACGCTCAACCTGGCTGCGCGCTCTGAATTTAATTTCGAGAATATCCTGCTCGCCCTCGCAGAGACTCACCACGATGAAAAAGGATTGACCCTCCCAAAATCTGCCGCGCCCTTCGACGTGTATCTCATGCACATCGCAGGCAAGACGATCAACACATTTGAAAAAGCCGATGAGATTTACAACGCCTTGCAAAATGAGGGCATTTCCGTCCTTTTCGATGACCGCGATGAACGCGCGGGTGTCAAATTCAACGATGCGGATCTGATCGGTTGTCCAGTAAGAATTACAGTTGGGGAAAAGAATCTCAAAGAGGGGAAGATCGAAATCAAAGCAAGAACAGACAAAGCGAATCAACTTGTTCCAATCGAAGATGCAATTCCATTCATAAAAACCAGTATTCTCGCTCCCAATTTGGGATCAATGTGATATAATCCTCTCATGCGCATTATCTCCCGAAAGATATTACGCGAATTCTGGGAAAAACATCCAGACTCTCGCCAGCAATTACAAGCCTGGTATATAGATGTTAAACATGCGAATTGGACAAGCCCAACAGATATAAAAGAAATCTATCCTCATGCCAGTATTCTAGTGGATAATCGAGTCGTATTTAATATTAAAGGAAATAAGTATCGTATGATCGTGATAATTCAATACCGTTTTGGACAAGTTTATATTCATTTTGTTGGTACGCATCAGGAATATGATCGTATCCATGCCAAAACGGTTTAGGAGAATAGGATGAACATCAAACCTATTAAAACAAATTCAGATTATGAGACTGCGCTAAAGGAAATCGAACGGTTATTCGACGCAGAGCCCGGCACACCTGATGGTGATCGTCTTGAAGTTCTATCTACATTAGTTGAAGCCTACGAAGACGAACACTATTCCATCCCCCTGCCTGATCCCATAGAAATGATTCTTTACACGATGGACAGCCGAGGTTTGACCCGCGCTGATCTTGAACCATATATTGGAAGCCGCGCACGTGTTTCAGAAATTCTCAACCGCAAACGCCTTCTTTCACTTTCCATGATTCAACGTCTGAATACAGGGCTGGGTATTCCAGCAGAATCATTGATAGCATCGTATAAAATTTCAACTTCAAAAACACCTCGCAGCCGACCCCGGATTATTGCTTAAATCACTATTTCATTGGGATTTTCTTATCTGCTTTCGCATGCTTCATATTAACCAATCATGAACATTGGACACTTCCCGCCACCCAAACAACGCGGTTTGATCATTCACGGACTCATCCTGCTGGTGCTGGTGATCATTGCCATAATCGGATTCGTAAACCTTTCCAGCGCAGAGGTTGGCCCCGTTTTTTTGATTTCCCTGCTGGTCTCGCTGGCTGCCTTCCTTCCAATCCCGTTTTTTTTATATCGCACTTACGCCTTATGGCGGGCAGATTACTACATGGACCGCGACAGCCTCGCCATCCATTGGGGCTTGCGTGTGGAAGATATTCCGCTAACAGATATCGAATGGATCCGTCCCGCCGATGACCTGGCGCACCCGCTTTCACTGCCTTCGTTTCGATGGCCTGGCGGGTTATTAGGAGTGCGGCGTCATCCCGACCTAGGCCTGGTTGAATTTCTCGCGGCAGACCCGAAAAAACTTTTGCTGATTGCCACGGCAAAACGGGTGTTTGTGATCTCGCCCGATAATCCCGCCGCGCTTGCGCAAACATTCGCGCGCGCAACCGAATTGGGAAGCATCACCCACACCGAAGCAAAATCAGTGTACCCATCCTTCGTGGTGACGCAGGCCTGGGAAAGCGGGCTCGCGCGTTACCTTTGGCTCAGTGCACTATTTTTGAATTTAGGATTGTTCATTTGGGCAAGCCTCATCATCCCCTCCACGCCGCAAGTTGCGCTCAGCCCGCAATTTGTTGGCGGCGCGCCTGAAAGCGTACCATCCTCGCAATTGATCCTCTTCCCTGTTGCCAGCCTCCTGCTTTCTATTACAGGGTGGATCGCGGGTCTCTATTTTTATCGTTGGGAGCATGAACGCGTGCTGGCCTTTATCGTGTGGGGCTCCAGTGCCCTCACCGGCTTGTTATTCCTGCTCGCTGTGTTATTTATCATCACAACCCCCGTATGAAAAACCAATCACCTCTTCGGCTGGGTCTGCCATGCAGACTCTCTCCAGGTGAAATTCAATGATGAGGCACAGGAGCATGTTTGGGTCAAGCCCGAAGCGGCTCTTTCTACACCTTAATATACTTACACGCGCCCTTCCATTGAAAATCATTTTAGGTAATTTGTCATGGTTTTCATCCAAATTAAAGTTACTTTAAACAGTTGCGCCATCTCAATAAAATGTGTAAGATAAGGATGCCGTGATACAGATTTTGGGGCTGCCTCTTTCTGGCGTTTTCCCGCCTTACAGTCAGCAAGCCTGATGGGTACCTGTGTACCTGTCAGGTTTTTTTCGTCTCTTCAGCAAGGAGTAAAAATGCAAACACCCTGGGAATATCGGTATGCGCACCGTATGCAAAAAATGGGAAGTTCTGTCATCCGTGAATTACTAAAGTTGACCGAACAGCCGGATATTATCTCGTTTGCGGGAGGCTTGCCGGCACCCGAGGTTTTTCCGGTGGCGGAATTTCAAGTGGCCTGCAACCGCGTGCTCAGTGACCAGGGCGCGCAGGCTTTGCAATACAGCACCACCGAGGGCTATCGCCCTTTGCGCGAGATGATTGCGCGGCACACAGCGCGGTACACCGTGCCGATCACATCTGAAAATATATTGATCACATCCGGCTCGCAACAGGCCTTGGATTTTATCGGCAGATTATTCATCAATCGCGGCGATTATATTGTAGTGGAGTCGCCTACGTATCTCGGCGCATTGCAGGCCTGGAATGCGTACGGCGCGCAATATATTTCCATCCCTTCGGATGAAAACGGGATAATCGTGGATAAATTGGAGGAAGCGCTTCGCATCGGGCCAAAGTTCATTTACGTGCTCCCGAATTTTCAAAATCCGTCCGGCGCGACTCTCAGCCTTGAACGCCGCAAGATATTGGTTCAGCTGGCAGATCAGTATGGTGTGCCGATCATTGAAGACGATCCATACGGCCAACTGCGGTATGACGGTGAGCATCTTCCTTCCGTCGTCTATCTGGATGATCATTTCCGTAAAAATGGTGACGGTGAATACAGCGGCAACGTGATTTATTTGAGCACGTTCTCAAAATTGCTTGCTCCGGGACTGCGCCTGGCATGGGTGGTTGCCCCGCCGCAGGTCATCCGTAAACTGGTGATGACAAAACAAGCTGCAGATTTACATACCTCGTCTTTTAATCAGCATGTGGCGTACGAAGTGGCAAAAGGCGGATTTTTAGACGAGCATGTCAAATTGATCCGCGCCACTTATAAGAAACGCCGCGATGTGATGCTCGAAATGATGGATGAAATGTTCCCGCCACAGGTGCGCTGGGCCAAGCCGCAAGGCGGTATGTTCCTGTGGGGAGTATTGCCGGAAAACATTGATGCGGCCGAGGTGCTAAAAGCAGCCATAGATCGCAAAGTGGCCTTTGTGCCGGGCGCAGCTTTCCACCCCAATGGCGGAGGCGACAATACCATGCGCCTCAACTTTTCCTTCTCTTCGCCGGATATCATCCGCGAAGGCATCACACGGCTTGGCATGACCTTGAAGGATATCCTCAAGAAAAATGGGCATGGAGCAGGGTAGACAGGGAAACAAGTAAATTCGTAGACAGGCGGGCATGGTTTTGTAATGCGTGATATGTGTTTGATGGTCCAGATGCCAAACACACTGTAGTGGAAAATTATTGAATGTTTCCCACCAACCCCAACTCTGGCGCGATGCTTCGCATGGCTGTGATGACATTGCCCACATGCTCCCAAAGATCAACACCGAGTTCTTTTGCGGCATGTTCCATTTCACTACGATCTGTGCCGGCGGCGAAGGCTTTGTCCTTCCATTTCTTTTTGACCGAACTTGCTTCAAGGTCATACAATGAACGCGAAGGACGCACCAGCGCGACCGCTGTGATGAGACCGGTTACCTCATCACAGGCGGCCAGCGCTTTTCTGCGGACGGTATCTCGCGGAACACCGGTATGATCCGCATGGCTCAAGATATCCTGGATGACCTCCTCGCTCACGCCGCGCTCGCGCAGGGTCGCTGAACCTGCTTGTGGATGTTCATCCAATGTAGGATGGATCTCCCAATCAAAATCATGCAGCAAGCCGAGCAACCCCCATAGTTCAGCATCTTCCCCATACTTCTCTGCATAAAAACGCATGGCTGTTTCAACAGACAGCATGTGACGCACAAGGTTTTCACTTTTAACAAATTCACGTACAAGAGCAAGGGCTTCATCGCGGTTCATTGAGTTCTCCATTCTGTTTTCCGTCATTGCGAGGGCTGGTGGTTGAGTAGGACGAAGTCCGTATCGAAACCCAGTCCGAAGCAATCTCAAATAATAGGGAGACTGCTTCGCAAAGAGCGCTCGCAATGACGAGTTATTCAATTATCGGTTCAACTTCTCCAAGCACGGGGACAGGTTTTGTGACCATCACATCCCACACCGCTTGAAAGTTGGCAAACAACTCGCGTGTGCTCCAGTACAAACGCGAGACTTTGCGAAAATATTTATTGTCGGCTTCCACGCCGCTGGATGCAACCTCAAACCAGTTGCATAAAAACAAGGCGCGCGGCAAATGAAAAGCCTGTGTGACGAGGATCGCAGAGTCCACTTGAAAGATGGCTTTTGCGCGATAACAGGTATCGTACGTGCGGCGGCCTGCGTAATCCAGCACAATATCCTCATCCGGCACGCCCAGGTTAAGCGCATATTGACGCATGGCTTCCGGTTCATTGTATTCGGTGAAGCGATTATCGCCGCTCATCAACAATTTGCCCACTTTGCCTTGTTGATATAACTTCACGGCCGTTTCCACGCGGTCGCGCAGAACGTAACCTGCGGAACCATCGCGCAGCAAGCCTGCGCCAAAAACAATCGCAATACGCGCCGGGGGAACATTCTCCACGCTGAATGTGCGCGGCGAGGCAAAGATCAAAACCACCAATTTTGGCAGGAACAAAGCGATGATTAATAGAAGCGCAAGGCGCCAGAGAAATTTTACTGTCTTTTTTAACATAATAGTAAAAAATTACAGCAGGATGAGAAAGCTGAATTCATCCTGCTGTAAATACCGCTTGTTGCATAAATTACTAAACTTTCTGGAAGAAATTACAAGCAAAAAAGATAATTCCGGTTATTTATGCGGCACTCTGTAATTGTAACGGATGGAAGGATCAGAAGGGAGTACCGAGCCTTTTTGATGAACTATGGGTCACAAATGCCGTTGACTGCGCGGGTCAAAGGCATCGCGCAATCCGTCGCCGATCAGGTTAATACACAGAATCGTGATGATGATGAATAAGCTGGGAAAGACCCACATCCACCATGCGCCGCGTTGAATGAAGGATTGTGCGCTGGTTAACATATTGCCCCATGAAGCGGTCGGCGGCTGAACACCCAGCCCCAGGAACGAGACATAGGCTTCGTTGAGGATCGCGCCAGCCAGCCCAAGCGTGGAAGAGACGATGATCGCGCCCATCGTGTTTGGGACAAGATGACGGAAGAAAATCCTCACATCGCTGGCCCCCAATGACTTTGATGCGGAAATGTAATCCATTTCCTTCAAGGAAAGCACGTTGGCGCGCACGATACGAGCCAGGTACATCCATGAAGTAACACCGATCACAACAATCACGATGCCTACGCTTCCGCTGAAACTCTGGCCAAATACTGTGATCGTTTGCACGTCTTTGCCAAGGTATTTACCCAGCACGATTAACAGGAACAACGAGGGAATGGAAAGCATCGCTTCTGTGAAACGCATTAGCAAAACATCCACCCAGCCGCCATAATACGCAGCCGTGCCTCCAATGACTGTTCCCAGGCTGACGGAGAACAAAACCGCTAGGAAACCTACGATCAGCGAAATTTGCCCGCCATGTATCATGCGGGAGAAGATATCGCGTCCGGTGCTGTCGGTGCCCATCCAATGCGCCTGGGATGGAGGACTTAAGCGCGCCTGCAGGTCCACTTCGTTGGCCTCTTTCTCGCTCACCAGGATAGCGCCGATCACAATAAAGGCTATTAACAAAGCAAATCCAACCATGCCAAAGACAGCCATGCGGTGTTTTCGAAACCGCCTCCAGATCAATTGGCCGGGGGTATGAACCGGCTGAATAGGTTCACGCCCCACTACAGGGGTATCCAAAGATGCAATGTCAGTAGCCATAAAAGGTAACTCCGTTAACTGAGCCGAATACGAGGATCAACAAATGTATACACGATGTCGGTGATGATCGTAAACACCACCACCGCCGTTGAGACGATCAATAGGACGCCAAGCACCACCGGGAAATCACCGCGTTGAGCGTATTCCCAAAATAAGCGTCCCATGCCGGGCCAGGCGTACACCGATTCGGTCACTAGGGCGCCGCCCAGCAAATATGGAATATCCAGGCCCACAATTGTCACAAGCGGCAGCGCTGCATTACGGAGGGCGTGCTTGAACAATACGACCCGGCTGCTGAGTCCCTTTGCATGCGCGGTGCGAATGTAGTCCAGCCCAAGAACTTCGAGAACACTGGTGCGAATGAAGCGCGCATATCCCGCCGTGCTGATGATTACAAGGCAGGAAACAGGCAAGATCATATGTTTTACAAATTGCACGGGATCCTTTTGATCCCAGATATCCGCCCCGGTGGTTAGGTAGGGGAATCCCCATTCTTTGAATTTAACCGCAAAGATGAGCATCGCGCCCAGCGCGATGAAGAAGATCGGCATCGAAAAACCGATAAATGAAAAGGTCGTAATGATGTTATCAACCAGCGAGTATTGTTTGACCGCCGAGGCAATACCCAGGAATAGGGACACAATGATTGTGATAATTTCAGCAGTGACCATTAATTTCAAGGTATTAGGCAGGCGTTGTGAAATCATCAACGAGACAGGCTGTTTTGAGAAGAAGGAATTACCCAGATCACCCTGAAGGGCCAGCCCGAGCCATTTAAAATACTGTACGGGCAGGGGTTGATTTAACCCGAGTCTTTCACGCAGGGCTTCTTTATCTGCCGCAGTCATGTTTGGGTTGGTTGCGTATTGTGCCAGGGGGTCAGCAGAAAGGCGTGTCAGGATAAAACATAAAATCGTGATGATCAAAAGCGTGAAAAGTGCCTGAATGGCTCGTCTCGCAATATAAGACCACATAAACGACCTCCTGTTATAAAGCTGATCAATTGATAGTAATAGTATGAGAGGCAGGAACTTTCCTGCCTCTCATATTTTAATCAAGGCTTACGACTTACTTAACATCCCATTCTTCAGAATTCCAGTTCAGGTTGCTGAAGAAACCAAAGGGAGCGGGAACGAAGCGGTCAACGTAGCCATAGACGTTGGCGCGCGCGTACATCATGACCACATAGTATTGGTCGTAAATGTATTTCTGCAACTCATCCGCGGCGACCTTGCGGACGGCCGGGTCAGCCGTCGCGTTCAAAGCGGCCCACAAAGCATCAAGCGCGGGATCGCAGATGTGATAGCTGTTCGTGCCGGACGGGTTGGCCGCGTTTGGAATGGTCTTGCAGGTGTAGCTGTCCGCACCGACAAACGGGTCTGGGTAGAAACCGGTGGTGTAACCAGCCATATCGTACTTACCCATGCCGAGTACGCCGCCATCTGAATAAGATGCGAAGAAGGTGCCAGCCGGGGTGTGGATCGGCTTGAATTCAACACCGATCTTGGCCAGGTCAGACTGGACTGCCAGGGCGATGTCCACGCGCAACTGCTTGGTGGTCGTCTCAAAATTGAAGGAAAGTTTGGTGTCAACACCATCGCAAGTGCCGCTGCGAATGCCGTCAGCGCCGAGGGTGTAGCCGGCTTCTTCGAGCAGAGCCGCGGCCGCATCAGCATCATACGCATCGGGAACGAGGCTGGTGTTGGTCCAGCCGGAGTTCGGGAACTGGGAGGCGGGTACGGTGGTCTTGCCTTCCAACAGGCTGTCTACAAACGCCTGGCGATTGATGCCGAGGGTAATGGCCTTTCGAACACGAATATCCTTGAACGGGCAGAAGCCGTTCAAATCGCTGATGCCTGCTCCATCCACGCCGGCGGTGGTGCCGAGGTTGAAGAAGTAATGCTCAAAATCAGCGCCGGGCACAACTTTCAAGTGGACAGCCGGTTCGAGCGCATTGACTGTGGCAATATCGGACTCAGAGAAATCCGGGTACCAGTCTACGTCACCGGTCTGCAGGGCGGCCAGAGCGGTTTCAGGATCGGGTACAAACTTGATGAAGACCTGATCGAGTTTGGCGCGGCCCTTAAAGAAATTCGGGTTCGGGAGCAATTGCATGTGATCGCCGGCGACCCAGTCGGTAATCACCCACGGACCGGAGGATACGGTCGGCTGGTGGATGAAGGCATTGCCTTCGAGCCCGGTCTGCCCATCAAGAACATGCTTGGGCAAAATTGCGCCCTGATTGTTGGGGCCCTGGGTAAAGAGAGTCTGCCACGGGGGGTAGAGTTCACTGAAGTTCAATACAACCGTGGTGTCGTCGGGTGTGTCAATGCTGGCGATCTTGTCATAGCCGGTGCGGCTGAGCACAGCATTGCCGGGATCCATAATGGATTCCCAGGTGAACTTAACATCAGCCGAAGTCAACGGCTCGCCATCGGACCAGAAGAGGCAGTCCTGCAGTTTCCATGTAATGGTGAGACCATCGGCGGAAACGCCGCCGTTAGCGGAAGACGGGACGTCTGCGGCCAATTCGCTGACCAAGTTGCCCGCGTCGTCCCATTCGCCCAAGCCAGCCAGGGTCAATTGAGTGATCCAGACCGCATAAGACATTTGGGTGTAATAGGAAACAATGCTATCAGGTTCCTGAGACCAGGCACCGGTGACAGACTTGCCGCCGCTCGGGAAAGCGATCGGCTCGGTACCAGCAGGCCCACAAGCTGCCGGGGCTTCGGTCGCCACCGGGGCTTCCGTTGCCGGTGCTGCGGGGGCTTCGGTGGGGGCAGCGCCGCCGCAAGCCGCAAGCACAAAGCTCGCAAGCACCAATAACGAAAGTAGAACAGAAAGGTTTCGTTTCATGTTTCTCCTCCTTAAAGAGAAATAGGTTTAATGGAGGGTAGAAGGGAAAGAATTCGCTCTCTTCTCATGCCTCCTGACAAGCCCAGATTATACAACAAGAATGAAATCTACCATATAGGCAATGGATATCCAACTCCATTTAACCCGGCCGCAGATGGATCCTTTGGCCATAACCCCGCGATCTTCTCCCAGCACTTCGGACATCTACCATCACCCGTAAGCCTATATTCATGAACAACGTACCCGCTTCTTTTCACAAGCCGATAACTGCATTGCGGACAATGGGTATTTTCATATGTCTCAACATTCCCAGGTAAATTCCCGGCGTAGACATATCTCAACCCGGCCTCACGCCCGATCTCCGCCGCGCGGATCAAGGTCTGCGCGTCAGTATTGTCAGGCGCGGTCATTTTGTAATCCTTATGGAATGCTGTGACGTGCCAGGGAATATCCAAAGATAAACCTGCAAGGAAACGCGCCGCCTCCCACAATTCTTCATTTGAATCATTGAAGCCCGGAATCACCAAAGTCACCACTTCCACCCATAGGCCTGCTTCACGCGCGCGCTTGATCCCATCCAAAGTATTCTGCAATACACCGCCCAGCTTGCGATAATTTGTATCGTTCATACACTTCAAGTCAATTTTGTAGGCATCCAAATACGGCGCGATATATTTCATCACTTCAGGTGTGTTGTTGCCGTTTGAAACATACGCGCACATCAATCCCGCTTGTTTTGCTTCCTTGAAAATCTCCACAGCCCATTCGCTTGTGATCAGCGGTTCATTATATGAAGAGACCACCACCGAAGCTTTTGTCATGCGCGCATGTTCAACGATTTGCGCGGGCGTAATCTTTCTAACCAAACTAACCGCGCTACTTGAATTGGCATCACGCCCAAATTGCGAGGTAAACCAGTTCTGGCATCCGATGCAATGGTAATCGCATCCCAGCATCCCGAACGTCAGCGCATTCGAGCCTGGCATGACATGTGAAAAAGGTTTCTTCTCAATCGGGTCAACCTGCAACGCGGCGACATATCCATGCGGCACGCGTAATTTGCCGCCTTCATTAAATCGCACCTGGCATATCCCGCGCTTGCCCTCGCGGATCAGGCAGCGATGTCCGCACGCAAAGCAGCGCAGGGAGTTATCTTCGAGTTTCTCGTATAACTCGCCTTCCACCGTCAAATCATCCAATACATTTGCGAGGGAACTCATCTATAATAGTCCTATGTTAACCGTGGTCATACAAGCCGGCGGCACATCCTCCCGCATGGGCGAGGATAAAGCCTTGAAGCCATTTCTCGGACGTCCACTCATTCAACGCGTGATCGAGAGATTGACTCCGATTGCAGATGAAATGATTGTAACAACGAATCGCCCCGCAGATTATGAATTCTTGAATATGCGCCTCGTCGCGGACCTCAAGCCTGGGCGCGGCGCGTTGGGCGGACTCTACACTGCCATCGCTTCCGCCGCTTTTCCATTCGTGGCGGTGGTGGCCTGTGACATGCCCTTCGCGAGTCCAATGCTGATCGAAGGCGCGCGCAGGCTCATGGTCGAGGAAGAAGCGGATGTCGTCATCGTAAAAACGGAGGCAGGCTATGAACCTTTCCATGCCTTGTACCGCCGTGAGACCTGTCTGCCTGCCATCGAATCCGCCATGGATGCAGACCAATGGAAAGTGATCGCCTGGTTTCCACAAGTCAAAACGCGGGCATTGTCATCGGTTGAAATAAAATCCCTGGATCCTTCGGGATTATGTTTTTGGAATCTAAATACGCCGGAAGAATTTTTGGAAGCCGAGAGACGCGCTAGCGAACAATGAGCACGGGGCAGGGGGCGTGCGCCACAACTTTTTGGCTGGTACTTCCAAGCAATAAACCAGCCAGTGTGCCCAACCCGCGCGAACCCATCACGATCACATCACACTTGAAACTGTTGGCCGCTTTAATAATGGCTTCAGCAGGCGATCCTTCGATCAATTCGGTATGAATCTCGCAGGGGATCTGCCCGATTGTCTCCATGGCTTTTTGCACGAAAGCGTTTGCATCATCCATGCGCGCATTTATTGCGGATTGCATGTTCGGCTCGCCAAGATAGGGCGGTATGAAATCATAAGCCACCACGATCCGAAAATCTTTTGAATTCATAGCGCGCGCCAATTCAGCGGCTTTGCGCGCGGCGTGGAGTGCATGATCCGAGCCATCAACCGCCAGTAGGATTTTGTCAAACATGGTATCTCCTTTTCTGTGAGGTACAATTTCATTATCAGCGTAGGTTGCGCACTCTGGCGCAAGGCTTTGCGCGGCATCAGAGAGCGCCAATTACTTTCGTGAAGTTAATTATACATTCATAGTGTCTGAATTTCATTAAAGGAGATTTGCATGTCTTTAAACCCGTCAACCGCGCTCGGCGCAAGCCTTGACCTTATACGCCGGCAATTCCCAGCCTTAAACCGCCCCGCTGTTTTCTTTGACAACCCCGGCGGGACCCAGATCGCAAAACAATCCCTTGACCGTATCAATAAATACTTGCTGGAATGCAACGCCAACCACGATGGCGCATTCGAAACCAGCATCGCCTCGGACGCAGTTCTGGATGAAGCGCATCGCGCCATGGCAGATTTCTACAACGCGCCATTTGCCGAGGAGATCGTCTTCGGCAACAACATGACTACCTTGACCCTGCACATCAGCCGTTCGATCTCGCGAGAATGGAAGGCAGGGGATGAGATCGTGGTCACCCGTCTTGATCATGATGCCAACGTGACTCCCTGGGTATTGGCCGCGCAAGACCGCGGCGTTAAAGTCAATTGGGTGGATTTCGACGTGGAGGATGGCACGCTGAAACTGGATGGTTTACAAAAAGCCCTCGAACGAAAACCACGCCTGTTGGCTGTCGGTTATGCGTCCAACTCGCTGGGGACGATCAATCCGGTTGCAAAGATAGTCAAGATGGCGCATGAGGCGGGTGCGCTGGTGTATGTGGACGCAGTTCAATACGCTCCGCACGGACCGATCGATGTGCAAAAATTGGACTGTGATTTCCTCGTTTCTTCGGCCTATAAATTTTTCGGAACCCATGCGGGAATTTTATACGGCAAACGCGATTTATTGGAGAAATTATTTGCCTATAAAGTACGCCCTGCCACAGATAAAATTCCCGGCAAATTCGAAACCGGCACACAAAATCATGAAGGCATTGCAGGCGTGCTGGGAGCGATTGAATATTTTGAATGGATCGGCAAAGAGTTTGGCGGCAGGTATGTGGATGGGCTGAAGGAAGAAGGTTATCAAGGCCGCCGCCTGGAACTTAAGAAGGGCTTGACTGCCATTCGCTCCTATGAATTCGAACTTGGACGCGCGCTTCTTTCCGCCCTCGAGTTTGTTCCTGGACTACATATCTATGGTCTGACAGATGTTCGCCGTTTGGAAGACCGCGTGGCGACCTTTGCTTTCCGATTGAAAGATATGCCCCCGCGAGTCGTTGCTGAAAAACTGGCTAAAGAGGGAATATATGTTTGGGACGGAAACTATTACGCCATCAACGTGACCGAAAGGCTTGGGCTGGAAGAGCAGGGCGGCATGGTGCGCGTGGGCGCCGCTCATTACAATACCCTCGCAGAAGTTCAGCGGCTAAAAGACGCGCTCATGAAGATAATTGAGGGATAGCATGATATACCTCGCTCACGGACTTCCGCGTTCTGTCATAACTCGGAAGTCCGTCATGACCGGGGACACTATCTGTAATTGTGTTATATTTCCCTGAATAGTACAAATATATTTCATCGCTTCCTTTTCTCTGACTTAAGGAGCAAAACATGAAAGCGGATCGTAAGACCACGAAACTGATCGGCCGGGGGAAATCGAAAACACAAAAAGCGCAGACAACGCATAAAGCAGCCGCATCCAAGCCCCCTGAAAAAAAGACCGTTCGCACAAACAAGCAGACTGCCCAGCTGCAAATCGAAAATATTCTTCATTACCGCTCGCTTATTGAGCAAACCCCGGCGGTCATTTACACCGTTGATCCGCGTCAACCTGATTTTTTTGTCTATATCAGTCAACAAATCGAAACGCTTTCGGGTTACTCACCACAGGCCTGGATAGAAGATGCCCAACTCTGGAACAACCTTATCCACATCGAAGACCGAAAGCGAGTCCTGGACGAGGAAATCCGCACCAATAATACCGGCGAACCATTCAACATTGAATACCGCCTTGTACATCGGGATGGTCATTTGGTGTGGGTGCATGAGGAGGCGCGGCAGCTGCATGACGCCTCGGGCCAGCCCACCGTCTGGCAGGGTTTCATGCTCGATATCACCGAACGCAAACGCGCCGAGGATGAGATCAAGCGCTTGAAAGAGTTTAATGAAAATCTGATCAACAACATGTCGGAAGGAATTGTCGTCCAAAATACCGACGGTGAGTTTACTTTTGTAAACCCGGCGGTCTCCTCCATTACCGGCTACCCGCCTGAGGAGCTCATCGGAGAGCATTGGACAAAATTCATCCCTGCTGATCAGCATGAAATTATTAAAGAAGCGGACAATCGGCGGTTGGCTGGCCAGGCTTCGCAATATGAAATAGATTTTCTGCACAAAAGCGGAAAACGGATCAACCAGTTGGTAAGCGGCAGTCCGCTCTTTGAAAATGGGCGCTTCAAAGGCTCTATGGCTGTTTTCACGGACATCACCGAGCGCGTTCTGGCGATAGAAAAACTCCATAAGAGTGAAGAGAAATATCGTTTCCTGTTTGAGAATAACCCGCTCCCGATGTGGGTCTATGATTTAAAGACGCTTGCCTTTCTGGCCGTCAATGACTCAGCAGTGGAAAAATACGGATACACGCGCGAAGAATTCCTGCACATGACGATCGTCGACATCCGCCCCACAGAAGATGTGCCCCGATTGACGAAAGACCTTGCGGAGCAGCGACCCATCCTGCAACATTCGGGGGAGTGGCGTCATCTCCTCAAGGATGGAACCATCATTGACGTTGAAATTACCTCCCACACTCTGCGAATGGAAGAACATGACTCGGCGCTGGTTGTAGCGCAGGACATCACCGAGCGCATGCGGGCGGAGAAAGCCGAGCGCGATCAGCGCACTCTGGCTGAGGCATTGCGCGATACAGCCGAGACGCTCAATCGTACTTTGGGTTTTGGTGAAGTGCTGGATCATATCCTCGTCAGCGTGGGGCGTGTTGTGCCGCACGATTCCGCCATAATCCTGCTGATCGAAGAAGGTGTCCTGCGTGTGGCGCGCTCACAGGGGTACGCCGAACGCGGCCTTCCGGTTGAACAGTTTATTTCTGAACTTTCGCTAACTGAAACAACTAATCTGCGGGAAATGTTCGAAACTGGGAAGCCTGTGCTTGTTGCCGATACCCGCGCTTATGCGGGCTGGGTGAAAATTCCGGAAACCTCCTGGTTGCGCTCAAACCTCGGCGCACCACTGTCCATCCATGAAGAGATCGTCGGCTTTATCCTCCTGGATAGCGGGACGCCGGACTTTTTCACCTCCGTTCACACTGAAAACCTGCAAGCCTTTGCCAATCAGGCCGCGCTTGCCATCCATAATGCGCGGCTGTATCAGCATGCGCAGGAGGAGATCGTCGCGCGCAAGCAGGCGCAGGAAAAGCTCCGTGTCCAGCTTGAACGCATCTCCGCTTTAAGAGAAATTGATCAGACGATTGCCTCCACCTTCGATCTGAGCCTGAGTTTGAATACCCTGATAGCGCATACAACCAGACTGCTGGATGTGGATGCGGTTTCTGTCCTGCTTTTGAACTCTGCATTCAATCGATTGGAGTATGGCGCCGGGCATGGTTTTAGGAGCGCTGCCATAAAAACGACCAGCATTAAACTGGGTGAAAGTTACGCCGGCAGAGCCGCAATCGAACGGCGGATCGTCGAGATCCCCAACATGGAAGATGAACCGAATGATCTATTTCAGACGGGATTCATGAAAGACGAGAAATTTGTAAGTTATTACGGAGCGCCGCTGATCGTGAAGGGCAAAGTGGTCGGTGTACTCGAAGTATTTCACCGCTCGCTGGTTGAGCGTGATATGGAATGGCATGAATTTTTCAGCGCAATGGCCGGGCAGGCCGCCATCGCCATTGATAATGCCAAATTATTCGAAAACCTGCAAGTCTCCAATAGTGACTTATTTCAGGCTTACGATGCCACCATTGAAGGCTGGTCGCGTGCGTTGGATTTACGCGACAAGGAAACCGAAGGTCATTCCCTGCGTGTGACTGCACAAACTCTTGAATTGGCGCGCATCATGGGTCTTTCAGGCGATCAGATGGTAAATATCCGTCGCGGCGCCCTTCTGCATGACATCGGTAAAATGGGTGTTCCAGACCACATCCTGCTCAAAGCCGAGGACCTGACTGAAGATGAATGGAAGATCATGCGAAAGCATCCCACCTTCGGGTTTGAATTGCTCTCCCCCATCCGCTACCTGAAATCAGCCGCCATAGACATCCCTTATTGCCATCACGAAAAATGGGATGGCACCGGCTATCCGCGCGGATTGAAGGGCGAGCAAATTCCTCTGTCCGCGCGCATCTTCTCCGTGATAGATGTTTGGGACGCTTTGACTTCCGCCCGACCCTATCGCCCAGCCTGGTCGAAGGAAAAGGCCCTCGCGCATATCCGCTCACTGGCTGGAACACATTTTGATCCCGCTGTTGTAAAAGCATTTTTAGAGTCTGGTCTGCACTGATTCCCTCACTGTTTCGACAAGCTCAACACACCGCCTGCCTACCCCTACAGGGGAAGGTGGCGTCCTGAGCTGTTATCCTGAGCTGATAGGTTGAGCTTGTCGAAACCCCGTCGAAGGGCTGTCGAAGGAGTTGGGGATGAGGGTTTTGTATCTGCTCATAAATCTCTAGTAAAATTCTGTATAAATCTACATTGACGATTCGGCCCTTAAAAGTAAAATTTCATGAACGGAGGCGAGGGCGTGCAAAACGCTCTCGCGTTATTTAACCACTCAAACAGTAAACATGTCAGATTTTCCATAGGCAACCATGTTATTAAAACGCATTCAGCTGGGCCTCATTCATGTCGCCGTCGCGATGACCCTCGTCCCGATCAACAGCACGCTTAACCGCGTGATGATCTTCGACCTCGAAATCTCAAAGACCCTCGTCTCGATCCTGGCGGTGCTTCCCTATCTGATCTCACCCATTCAAGTTGCCATCGGTTCATTTTCAGACCGTCATCCCATCCTCGGTTATCGCCGCACACCATACATTCTGATGGGTCTCGTGTTATGTGTGCTGGGTCTGGTCATCTCCCCACGCATCGCATATCTGATCCACGACAACTTTGCACTCGGCATCCTGGCAGGCTTGCTCGCCTTTGGTGCATGGGGAATGGGCTTCAACCTCTCGGCAGTCTGCTACCTCTCCCTCGCCTCCGAACTTTCCGGTGAAAAGGAACGCGGCAAAACCATTGCGACCATGTTCTTCATGATGGTGATCGGTTTAATTGCGACGGGCATCGGATTAAGCCGCATGTTGACAACCTACTCGCCCGAGACCCTCTCACAGGCCTTTAACGTCGTCGGCGCTTCCGCCCTGACCTTGGGCCTGCTCGGCCTCATCAAACTTGAGCCACGTTCCACTCCCATTTTCGCCAAGACAGATTCTGGCATCACGATGGACGAAGAAATGCGAAAATGGGGGGATGAAAGGGGGGCAGCCGTGTCCGAGTCATATACCATGAAACAGATGACCTCTGCCATCACAGCCAATCCTGTAGCAAAGACATTCTTCATTTACCTGCTTTTACTTCTGGCCGCCATCCTCGGGCAGGACGTTCTGCTCGAACCATTCGGCGCGCAAGCCTTTGGAATGTCCATTGAAGCCACCACCCGCATTGTGTCCATCAGCGGCGTTTTCACATTGATCGCTTTTATCATTGCAGGCTTATTGGAAGGGCGTCTGCCAAAGAAGGCCGTTGCCCAAACTGGCAACCTCGGCGCGCTCGTTGGTTTCCTGTTTATCATCCTAAGCGGTTGGGTGCACAGCCTGAATGTATTTTATATTGGCATTATGCTGCTTGGCTTTGGCACGGGTATTTCCACAATTGCAAACCTGTCCTTGATGTTTGACCTGACGGTCCCCGGAAAGGTCGGCTTGTATATCGGCGCCTGGGGCTTCTCGAATGGCATGTCCCGTTTGACAGGCTTACTGCTGGCCGGAGTTGTGGCGGATGTGGCCACGCAGGTGACCAAATCCGCATTAAGCGGGTATCTGATCGTGTTTGGCATCGAAGCCCTGATGCTATTGAGCGCCGCCATCCTGCTGACGCGCATTGATGTTCAGGCGTTTAGGAAGAAAGTAGAAGGACCATCGTTCGATGACAAGGTGGCATTGGTAGCGGAATAATTTTGGAGTCGTGGTACTTGCTCCACGCCGACGGCAAGCCGTCGGATTCCAGAGGGCAGAATATGGCAGAAGAATGGCTTTCCTTAAGTGACGCGGCAGAAGTGTTGGGTGTGCATCCCAGCACGGTCAGGCTTTGGTCCGATAAAGGCATACTGCCTGTGCATAAGACCCAGGGCGGGCATCGCCGCTATAAGCGCAGTGAAATTTCCCTTTGGGCAGGATCAAGCCAGAAGTCGCGCGCGATCGAGCCTGAGAACATGATGCAGGAAGTCATCCGAAATGTCCGCATGCAAATTTCGGAGGGCAGTCTGCAGGCTGAGTCCTGGTATCAAAAACTGGATGAGGATGCGCGCGCGCAATATCGCCTGAGCGCGCGTTCGTTGTTCCACGGCTTGATGAATTATGTTTCTGCAAACGGTGAAGACGCGGCTTCGGAGGCCTATGCGATTGGGTATGAATATGCCTCGCGGGCCAGGCGCTATAACCTTACTTATGTGGATGCGGCCAAAGCCTTTTTGTTCTTCCGCGATACGTTAATTGAATCCATCATCAAAGTATACGGCGATGCAAAGGTGCCGGCTTCCCAGGCAACCCGGATGTATTCAAAGATACACACCTTCACCGACGATATTTTGATCAGCTTGTTACAAACCTATGAGTCTCTTGGAAATGCCAATCGTTGAAATCAGCGTTGATTAAGCCATTCTTCATTGAAGGGCGATCACAAAAGGAGTTTCTCATGCAAAACATCATGCACTACATCCCCATTCTCACCACGATCATTTCGTTCTCGTTTGCGGTGGTTCTGTACAAACACTGGCGGCGCAAACCGGATGCAAAATATCTGATGTGGTGGACCATCGGCGCCTGCTGTTTTGGCATTGGCACATTGACCGAATCCATTAATGTGTTTGTCGGTTGGAGTATCTTCAATATGAAAGCCTGGTACATTTCAGGTGCATTGCTGGGCGCATTCCCCCTCGCGCAGGGAACCGTCTATCTTCTGCTTAAGAAGAAAACGGCCGATGTTCTCGCGTGGTTCTTTATCGTTTATGTTGCGGTGGCATCCATTGCCATACTGCTCGCACCGGTGGATATGTCTCTGGTTGACCCGACCCGATTAACAGGCAAGGTGATGACATGGACCTGGGCGCGCCTGTTTTCCATTTTGCCAAACACGTATGCGATGATCTTTCTGGTGGGTGGTGCGGCCTGGTCTGCCATTCAATATGCCCGCAAATTAAATAGCGGAAGCCGTGTGCTGGGAAACTGGCTGATCGCCATCGGCGCATTGTTCCCCGCCATTGACGGTATATTCACCCGCTTTGGTTATGGGGAATCGTTTTTTTTCACCAAGCTGATTGGCATCTCCTTGATATGGGCCGGCTACCGCGTTATGACGCAAACTCGAACCGCATCCATTCATGGCGTTCAAACCGCATCCGATTAATAAGGCTCTTTCTCCAACTTAATCCCAGACGGCCACTTTTACTTGGAGTTAGCGCAAAACTGTCGGGGTAAGCTCCGGCAGCCGTCCTCGGCGGCGTTTTGCGAGTAAAACCTGCACCGAAACAATTATTGCTCTGCTCTGGAACGAATTTCCTTGCGATGGACGTGAAGGTGTGTACCCCGCCTGTTCTTTCCGAGGCTGATCTCAATCAATGCTCATCAGATGTAACGTTTGATCCTGCAAACCAATGCTGCGTGACAGTCCCACCGCAGGAAGCAGGCTGTACTCTTCTGCAAATCACTTTAAAAGGTTGTGAATAAAAAAATCAGGCGTGAGATACGCCCGATTTTCTTTTATTCAAACGGGGTGATAAAATAACCAAATGGGTATTTTGTATCTCGTCGCAACACCGATTGGCAATCTGGAGGATATGAGTCCACGCGGGGTGCGAATCCTGCGGGAGTGCATTCTCATCGCCGCAGAAGATACACGCCATAGCGGCACACTGCTCAAACATTTCGACATCAAAACCCCGCTTACCAGTTACTTTGAACATAACAAACTCAATAAGCTGGATCTCATTCTCGAAAAGCTTTCCCAGGGTGACGTGGCATTGGTTTCCGACGCAGGCACGCCTGCCATCAACGATCCCGGCTACGAACTCGTCCAAGCCGCCCTCGCCTCCAACTTTAACGTCATGCCTGTTCCCGGACCCTCAGCCCCAATCGCTGCCCTGACAGTCTCCGGCCTGCCGACAGATTCATTTTTATATCTCGGTTATCTCCCCCACAAATCCAGTGAACGCCGAAAAGCTGTAATGCAAATTGCCGATTTGCAATACACCCTCATCTTCCTCGAATCCCCTCATCGCATTGTGGATTCCCTTGAAGATATCCTCTCCGTTTTAGGTGACCGCCGCATCTGTGTCGCCCGCGAAATGACCAAGATGTACGAAGAATACTGGCGCGGACAAGTCAGCGGCGCGATTGAACATTTCAAGTCCAAAGAGCCTCGCGGCGAGTTTACGCTTGTTGTGGCAGGAAAGAAGAAAGAAGAAAGAACCGTGTGGACAAAGGAAGCGTTATTGAAAGCAATTAACAAAGAGTTGAAAAAAGAGAAATCTGCAAAAGAGATTTCATCCGAGTTGGCAGAACAAAGCGGCTGGAATAAAAAAGAAATATACGCGTTGGTCAATCAAAATAGATAAGGAGCTTAACATGGCAGAAGAAAAAAAGCCCGAAGAAAAGAAAGACGAAAAGAAGGAAGAAAAACCCATCCCCAAAGATAATCTTGTCGAGAGCAAGCACTCGGTCAGGATAGGCGGCAGGACGATCAGATACACCGTCACAACAGGGACAATCGTCCTCAAAGAAGAGATCATGGATAAAGAAAAAGACGCCGAGATCGAAAAGGCCCGCGCACAGATATTCTTTATCGCCTACACAAAAGATGGCGTGAAGGACAAAGGCAAACGCCCGATCACATTTTCATTCAACGGCGGACCAGGCTCATCCTCCGTGTGGCTGCATATGGGCGTGCTCGGTCCGCGCCGCGTGGTGCTGACCGATGAAGGCGAACTGCCTCCGCCGCCCTTCAAACTGACAGACAATCAATACTCCATCCTTGACGACACCGATCTCGTTTTCATTGACCCGATGAGCACTGGCTACAGCCGCCCGGTGGAAGGTGAAAAGTCCAAGGAATGGCATACCTTTACAAAGGATATTGCATCCGTCGGCGATTTCATTCGTTTGTACACTACGCGGTATAACCGCTGGCTCTCGCCAAAATTCCTCGCGGGCGAATCCTACGGTACCACACGCTCGGCAGGACTCTCAGGCTATTTGCAGGACCGTCACGGCATGATCCTCAACGGACTCATGCTCATCTCCGCCGTGCTCGATTTCACCACCATTGATTTCAATCTCAACAACGACCTGCCTTACATCCTCTTCCTGCCCGCCTATGCGGCGACGGCCTGGTATCACGGTAAGTTGAGTTTCAAAGCGCCCTTGCAAACCGTGCTTAAAGAAGCCGAGGAATTTGCAATGGGTGAATATGCCTCCGCCTTGCTTAAAGGCGCATCGCTCACACCCGAGGAGCGCGCCAACATCGTCGAAAAACTTTCACGCTACACCGGCATTTCGCAGGAATTCATCCAACGTAGTAACCTGCGCATTCTTGACCGCCATTATTTCAAGGAACTCCTGCGCGAGCGTGGAAAAACCGTCGGCCGTTTGGACAGCCGCTACACCGGCATCGACCGCATCGGCGTTACCGAAACCTATGAGTATGATCCACTGTTCGCGCAGGTCTCAGGTCCGTATACTGCGGCGTTCAATGATTACATCCGCACCGAACTCAAATTTGAAACAGACCTGCCTTATGAGATCCTCAGTGAAAAAGTGTGGACGAACTGGTCGTACAGTTATTTCCAGAATCAATATCTCAACGTCGCTGAAACATTACGCAGTGCCATGACCTTCAATAAATACCTCAAGGTCTTCGTCGCCAACGGCTATTTCGATCTCGGCACGCCCTACTTCGCCACCGAATACACCTTCGATCACCTCGGCCTGGATGCGTCCCTGCGTAAAAATATCAGCATGGCGTATTATGATGCGGGTCACATGATGTACGTCCACCTGCCTTCGCTCAAAGCCATAAAGAAGGATCTGACGAAATTCATCAAGGACGCGAGTTGATGACATGCTCAAGCCGCCGTCCTCGGCGGCGGGGCGTCGCGAGAGCATATAGGAATATTTATGAATTTAGACAACCTCGATCTCTTCAAAAAAATAGACACCCAAAACATGCTTGCCCAAATTGACGGGCTGCCCGATCAATTGCAAACCGCATGGGAATTGGGACAGACTCAGCCGCTGCCTGATTTCAAGGACATCCAAAACATCGTCATCGCCGCGATGGGAGACTCCGCGCTCGCCGCCGAACTGACAGTTGCTTCTGTTTTCTCGAACATGCGCCTCCCCGCGACCGTTCATCGCAATTACGGCCTGCCTGCAACCGCAAATGGCAAAGGGACTTTGGTCATTTGCATTTCCCATTCAGGGGACACCGAAGAGACGTTGGATGCCTTTGAAACTGCGCTGAAACATAAATGCAGTCTGCTTGTCATTTCCACGGGCGGGGAATTGACCAAACGCGCAACCGCAAAAAACATACCCGCCTGGAAGTTCGGCCACAAAGGCAAAGCCAATGCGGGAATCGCTTATCCATTTGCATTGCTGCTCGCATTATCCGCCCGCCTCGGTTTCATCCCCGACCCAGCGAAATATGCCGCTGAAGCCGTCGCCATGATGAAGAGGTCACAGCAGCACATCGTTGCGGATGTGATCGCCGCGAAGAATCCCGCCAAACGCTATGCAGGTCAATTGGTGGGACGCTGGGTCACCTTCGTCGGCACTGAAAACCTTGCGCCGGTTGCCAGAAGATGGAAGACACAGATCAATCAACTCGCCAAAGCAGGCGCAAATTTTGAGGTCATCCCCGAAGCAAGTCACAACACCTTGCTTGCCACCCTCAACCCGAACCCAACCCTCAACGCCCACACGATGACCCTGTTCATGCGCGCCCCGAGTGACCATCCCCGCAACCGTTTGCGCTCGGATCTAATGCGCCAGGCATTCATGCTGGAAGGCTTGAACACGGATGTGATCGACGCGCGCGGTGAATCCATCATCGCTCATTTGTGGACGCTGATCCTCTTCGGCGATTACATGGCATATTATCTTGCCATGGCGTATGGCATTGACCCATCGGAAGAGAATGCGTTTCTAGCTTTCAAAGATACGTTAGTAAGAGGTTAGTTAAGCGAGTAGGTCATGCTTGAAGCATGACCTACTTTTTTTTATTTCTTCAGGGGGAGTTTATTTCCCGCGCCCTGCTTGAACACTTCCACCCACAGGGAACTGGCGAGTTCGAAGCCGATGAGATGATCGTGTCTTTCCATCTTCAGGCGCAGCGGACCTTTGAACGGGGCGCAACTCAGCAAATGGAACGGGGTGCCAGGCACGAGTCCGAGTTCACCGATGTAGGTCAGTTTTTCAAGGTCATGAGTGCGGATGCGGCTGATGAGGCATTCCGAGCCGGAGGGGACGTCAATCAGCGGCACGTCAGCCACGCGGGGCATGACGCCGTCTTTGGAAGGGATCGGCTCACCATGCGGACAGCGGGTAGGATAGCCCGCGAGTTTGTCCATACGGTCTTCGATCTGGTCGTTGACGCCTCGCTCGAAAGTATCTGCCAGTTCGTGGGCAGTCGCCCAGTCATATTTCATCACCTTGACAAGAAAGACTTCCGTCAGGCGGTGACGACGCAGGGAAGGCATGGCAATTTGCTCGCCTTCAGGGGTGAGCGCCACACCGTGATAAGGTTTATGCGCGAGGTAGCCGTGTTTTTGCAGGCGCTTGACCATGCTGGCAGTTGCCTGCGCCGATGACTCAACTTGCGAAGTCAGAAGCGAAAGCGGGACCTGCTGATGATCCTGCTGTAAGCGATAGATTTCTGCAGCATAACGCTGCATGGTATGGCTGACGTTCATGCGAGGGGAAAACTCCAAAAATGTAGGTCACGTTTGCAACGTGACTGTCACTGTAATCTACCTAAAATCTTCAACCAGGTTGAAAACCGTTCTCAACCCAATATAGGTAAATTTTAATACAAATATCTAGATTATTCAATTAGCTGTCATTATACTACGTCCTATCAGACGAAAGAGATTATCTTTGTCTGCTCATATCAATTTCAAGGAGATTTGTTCGATGAAAAGCTATAGCAAGAAACTGTTTGGTTTGTTATTCGCGCTGGCTCTGCTCGTCAGCGCGTGCGGCGGAGGGAAGGCCGTCAGCGAGGAACCGGTTCCCGCAACAGAACCAGCCGCGCCCGTAGTCACTGAGGCGTCCGCCATCTCGGGCGATCTGGTCATCTACTCGGGTCGTTCCGAGTCGCTCATCCAGCCGGTGTTGGATGCGTTCCAGGCGAAATATCCGAATGTGAAGATTTTGCTCAAGTCCGGCAGTAACAGCGAACTGGCAAATGCGTTGATCGAGGAACAGTCGAACCCGCAGGCGGATGTGTTCGTGACGACGGAAATTTTTACCATTCAAAGTTTGTATCAGCGGGGCATTTTTCAGTCGTATCGTCCTGTTGGCGCGGAGTTGCTGCCCGCTGAATTTGTTGGACCTGAAGACAGCTGGGTCGGGATCACCCGCCGCGCGCGCGTTATCATGTACAATACAGAACTCGTGAGCGCGGAGGAAGCGCCGACATCCATTTTTGATTTGACCGACCCAAAGTGGAAGGGGCAGATCGCTGCGGCTGGCTCGACTAACGGCGGGATGCAGGCGCAGATCGCCGCGATGCGTCAACTGCTCGGCGACGTGGATACGCAGGAATGGCTTGTCGCTTTGATGGCGAATGACGTGACCTTCTTCGGCGGTCATACCGATGTGCGCAAGGCGGTAGGCGCGGGCGAGTTCAAGATCGGTCTGGTCAATCACTATTATTATTATTTGCAGCTCGCGGAAGGCAGTCCGGTTGGTATCGTCATCCCCGACCAGGGCGAAGGACAGATCGGTTTGATCACCAACGCCACTTCCGCGGCGATTGTGAAAGGCGCAAAGAACGTCCCCTCCGCGCAAGCCTTTTTGGATTTTTTGCTCTCGGCGGAAGGTCAGAAATTGTTCGCGGGGTTGAATTATGAATATCCGCTCGTCGCTGGTGTGCCGTTGAAGGATGGCGTCCAACCGCTGGATGACTTCCGCCTTGCGGATGTGAACGTAGCGGAAGCCGCACTTGATCTCGATGGTACCCTCGATCTGATGGAAGCGGTTGGGCTGCCGTAACCCCTGCCCTCACCCCTAGCCCCCCTCCCACAGGGAGAGGGGGACAAGACTCCCTTCTCCCCTCGGGAGAAGGGTTGGGGATGAGGGATAATTTCAAAATGCAGATTCGCAACACGCTACCTCAACTTCGCAACTACAACATCAGCCCCCGGCTCCTTTTTGCCGCGGGGCTGGTGGCGTTGTTCGTGGCGATTCCGCTCGTGTACATTTTCTTCCGCGCATTCACGGGCGGCGCGGAGGTGTGGATGCGCCTCCTGCAAACCCGTATCTGGAAATTGCTGGCGAACACCTTGCTGTTGACCGCGGCAGTGACCGGCGGTGCGACCCTCGTCGGCGTGAGCATGTCTTTCCTCACCGAGCGCACGGACCTGCCCTTTCGCCGCATTTTCCGTTGGATGCTGGCAATGCCGCTGGCAATTCCCCCCTACATTGGAGGCATCGTGCATCTCACCCTGCTTCGTCCGCGCGGAGGTGCCATTCCGCAATTGCTGGCGGAGTGGTTTGGTCAGCCCGTGCCGACTCCCAGTCCCCTGGGATTGGGGGGCGCGGTGTTCATCCTGACCTTGTTCATGTTTCCGTATGTCTATCTGCTCAGCGGCGCAGCGTTCCGCTCATTGAACGCGTCGCTGGAAGAAGCCTCACGTACGTTCGGGCGCAGTAACTGGCATACGCTCTGGGAAGTGACCCTGCCTGCATTGCGCCCCGGCATCACAGCGGGCGCATTGCTCGTGGCATTGGATGTCCTCGCGGAGTATGGCACGGTTGCTCTGTTACGGTATGAAACTTTCTCGTCCGCGATCTTCGTGCAGCTCTCAGGCAGGTATGACCGCTCCGCGGCGGCGGTCTTGAGCGGTGTGTTGATCGTGATCGCGATCATCATCCTGTGGGGCGAACTTCGCTTGCAGGGACAGGCGCGCTTCACGCAAGTGGACAGTCAATGGAGACCCGCGCCGCCTCATCATTTGAAACGCTGGAAACTTCCCGCTTCTTTGCTTGTCGCGTTTGTCGTCTTTTCCAGCCTGCTCGTGCCTCTCATCGTGCTGAGTATGTGGAGCGTGCAGGCATTGCTCGACCCCGACACACTTGCATCCATCATGCGCTCGGGGTCACAGACGTTTGGTAATTACTTTTGGAACAGCCTGTGGAGTTCCGCGTTGGCGGCGGTGATTGCGGTACTTCTGTCATTGCCTGTGGCATTGCTTTCAGTGCGTTATCCCAATAAACTCACGCAAGCCATCTCGCGTTTTTGCCAGGTGGGCTATGCCATCCCCGGTGTAGTCATTGCCCTGAGTTTGGTACTGCTGGTCAATCGTTATCTTCCGTTTTTATATGCCACGCCGCTGGTCGTCGTCATGGCGTACGTGCTACGTCACATGCCGCAGGCGGTGCGCGCAAGTGAATCGGCGCTGAATCAACTCTCCCCTTCGATGGAAGAGGCGTCGCGCACGCTGGGGCGCACGTCCCTGCAAACCATCGTTCAAGTCATCCTGCCGCTCATCGTGCCGGGTCTGCTCGCAGGCGCGGGGCTGGTCTTTTTAACCTCCCTCAAAGAATTACCTGCTACATTATTGCTTCGTCCCGCAGGCTTCGATACCCTCGCTGTCCGCGTGTGGATCTGGGCTTCCGAAGGCTTTTACATCCAAGCCGCCCCCGCCGCCCTGTTACTGGTGATCGCCTCCGCTGCGCCGTTATATTTTTTATTACGCCGGGAACAAATTTTCCGATGAACGCACTCGAACTTCGCAACGTCACCAAAAAATTTCCATCCGCCCGCACGCCCGCAGTGGATGATATTTCGTTCACGCTTCGCAACGGTGAGATCCTCGCGCTTGTCGGTCCAAGCGGATGCGGCAAGACGACGACTTTGAGATTGATCGCCGGCCTCGAACGCCCGGACAGCGGCTCGCTTCACATTAAGGGAGGGTTGGTCGCCAGCCCCGGGCATTTCACCCCGCCCGAAAAGCGCGGCATCGGCATGGTCTTTCAGGATCATGCGCTTTTCCCGCATTTGACCGTGTCCGGGAACGTCAAATTCGGCTTGAAGGGTCAGCCCGCCGCGACTGCGCGCGAGATCACGATCGGCATGTTGAAACTCGTTGGCTTGGAAAATTTCGGGGAGCGCTACCCGCATCAACTATCTGGAGGCGAGCGTCAGCGGGTGGCATTGGCGCGGGCGTTGGCGCCGCGTCCTGTCCTCGTTTTGATGGATGAACCGTTCAGCAGTCTCGATGCGGACTTGCGCCACGAAGTCCGCGAGCAGGTGCGCGGGATTTTGAAGGCGATGTCTGCCACGGCGGTGTTCGTGACGCACGACCAGGAGGAGGCGCTCTTCATGGGTGACCGACTCGCCGTGTTCCAAAGCGGGCGGCTGGAGCAGGTGGGCGCGCCCGAAGAGATCTTCCACGACTCAGCCACACGCTTTGTGGCGGAGTTCATGGGCGACAGTGACTTCCTGCCCGGCGTGGTGAAGGAGAACGGCATCGAAACCGAACTCGGTCTGATCCCCCAAAAAGTGAACCTGCCCATTGACTCAACCGTCGAGATCGCCCTGCGCTCCGACGATGTGAACTTCGAGCAAAGCGGACCCGCCAATGCGCTGGTGCTGGCGCGTTTTTTCCGCGGCGCATATTACCAATATCGCCTGTGCCTTGCTTCGGGGAAATTGATCCATGCCTTCAAACCGCATACCCAGTCAATCCACCCTGGCACATCGGTCCATGCCTACATCAGCGCAGAGCATAAAGTGACGGTATTCCACAATGGAATTGCGATAGGAGAAGAAAAAAAACTATGACCATACAAACAAACTCACCTGTTCAAAAGGATTTTTCGATTCATCCCGCCACAAAGATGGGTCATGTCTCATTGACCATAGCCAGTCTGGAGAATCAGATCCTGTTTTACGAAAAAGCCATGGGCTTCAAACTCCACTGGCGCGAGGGCAATAAAGCAGGTCTTGGCGCGGGCGGCGCGGACTTGCTGCGCCTGACCGAAGAACCGGACCTGAAAAAATATCGCGGTGTGACTGGGTTGTACCACTTCGCTGTCCTGTTCCCGAACCGCCGTGAGTTGGCGCGGGCTGTGGCGCGTTTGTCTGCGTTGAAATATCGCAACCATCCGACCGATCATATTATGACCAAGACCACCTATCTCGATGATCCTGAAGGGAATGGGATCGAACTGTATTGTGAATCTCCCGAAGATGGCACGTTCATCATTGAGAATAATGATTTTGTCACCCGCCGCACCGACGGCACATTGAGCAGTGGACGCGAACCTTTGGATGTGGAAGCATTGTTCAGCCATCTCAAAGAAGATGATAAATTGGATGACCCGCTTCCACTCGAAACGCGCGTCGGACACGTTCATTTGCATGTGCGAAATGTGCAGGAGGCCGTGGATTTTTATCACGGCATGATCGGGTTCGATGTGATGGGCATGTCGTCCACCTTCCAGGCCGCCTTTATCTCCGCGGGCGGATATCATCATCACCTGGGTTTGAATGCCTGGCAGGGCGAAGGCGCGCCGCCTCCGCAAACAGATGCGGTTGGCCTGCGTTACTTCACCATTGACCTGCCAAATCAAAAAGCGTTGGATGATGTCATAGAAAGAATTAATAAAGCAGGAATTCCATCCAATCAAATAGAAGAGGGTCTGCTGCTGTACGACCCGTCACAAAATGGGGTTATGTTGAGAACAGTGTAAGTAAATGAACGTCTCGCAGATGCGCGGGACGTTTTTATTTGAGCATAGAAGAGCTGGGGATATATAGCGTTATAATTCCAATCACCAATCGTAAATCAAAAAATCGGAAATCAAAATCATGCACATATTAGTAACCAACGATGACGGCGTGCAAGCGCCCGGACTCCTCGCCCTCGCGCAGGAAATGCGCAAACTTGGCAAAGTGACTGTCTTTGCGCCCGATAAGAACTGGTCTGCTTCGGGGCATGTGAAGACCATGGAACGTCCATTGCGGGTTAAGGAGACATTTCTAGCGGACGGAACAAGCGCGTTCATGTCTGATGGCGCGCCATCGGATTGTGTTGCACTGCCTTTGCTTGGTTTGATCGAAGAGCAAATTGACCTGGTTATGTCAGGCATTAACCCCAATGCAAATATCGGGCATGACGTCACCTATTCGGGCACTGTCACCGCTGCGATGGAAGCCGTGATTGCAGGCGTGAAAGGTATTGCAATTTCACTTGACTCGCCCGAAGGTCACGAAGGCGCGCTGGATTATTCATGCGCGGCATCCATAGCACGGCGCGTGGCTGAAAAAGTGATCGCAGATGGCTTGCCCGAAGGCGTGGTACTGAACGTCAATGTGCCGTATTTGAATGAGGCTGAACTCAAGGGATTTATGATCACGCGTCAGGGACTGCGTGTCTATCGCGACGCATTGGACGAGCGTGTTGATCCGCGCGGCAAACCGTATTATTGGATCGGCGGCGAAGCGCCCACAGGCATTGTGGAAGATGACACAGATTTTGGCGCGCTGGCTCAAGGACACGTGTCCATTACGCCACTGCAATTGGATCTGACCTATTACAAGGCCATGGATGTTTTGAAGAAGTGGAAATTTTGAGTAATTGACCATGGACAATCAACCATCGTCGGCGGTCTACCGTCCAGGGTCAAAAGGATAACCATGAATCTCCTTCAAAAACTCTTCGGCGGACTCAGCGCTCATCGCTAAATAATGCGCTACCTCCCAAAAGTTCTCCTCATTCTGCTCGCTACTTCCCTCATCGTTCAAGTCGCGTTCTCTTTGCAATGGCCCATTGCACATGACGAAGCGCCGCTTTTTTACGAGGCCTTTCTCATGCACAGCGAAGGCCGCATTCCCTATCGTGACATTTTCGACTTTCAAATGCCGGGTAGTTACATTGCCTATTATTTGCTGGGCAGTCTCAGCGGCTTCAACGCCTTCCGTATCCGTATTCTCGACATTCTTCTGCTGGCCGCGCTCATTTTCATCACCTATCGTTTCATGCGGCGCTTTGGCAAAACACCGGCATTGGCGGCCGGCATTCTCTTTGGTCTGAAATATCTTCAAGGCGGGCCATCCATCTCACTTCAACGCGAATATCTTTTGCTGATCTTCCTTGCATTATCTCTTTTGGTGGGGATGCGTGACTCTCTGACTCCCAGACACAGACTCAGCCTCGGCATTCTCTTCGGTCTGGCGGCAGTCATCAAACCCCACGCCGCGCTCGGACTGCTCCCCTTCCTGCTCTTTGACATCGCGGACATTTCCAAACGCCTCAACAAGTCCCTGCTCAAGGCCGCCGCGACAAGCATTCTCCCCGCCGCAATTGGATTTACGATCCCAATTGCAATTGTGATTGCATGGCTTGCCTTTAATCACGCATTGACTCCCTTCCTGAATATCGCTTCAAACTACTGGCCTTTATATTCTCAGATCAACGGTCAAATGGAGATCACCCCCCAAGCGGAGCGAATATCCTTTTTTCTGAATCAGGTCTGGCGTCTCGGCGGAAGTGGATTGTGGTTAATTCCTGCGATCATTGGGGGGTATCTACATCAAAACAAGCAGACCTGCCTGCTGGCAAGTCTCGCGTTGTGCTATGCAATTTACCCCGCGTTATCAGGCCAGTTCTTTCCCTATCACTATATCCCATTTATTTATTTCATCATCCTTTTAGCAGCCCTATGCCTCTCAACTTTTAACTTTCAACCTTCAACCCTTCGACACGGTGAGCGAAAGTCGAACCGTCAGGGCAACGCCTTCAACTTTCAACTTTCTACCTTCAACCTTTCTCTTTTATCCCTCATCCTTTTCACAGTCATCCTTTTTAGCGTCCGCCCCTCCGCCGCATTTATTCGCCAGATAAACCGCCAACCCGTCGTCACCTCCACAGACCGCGCGGATGAGATCGCGCTCTTTCTCGAAAATAATCTTGAGGATGGCGATATCGTCCAACCCTTGGATTGGACAGGCGGCACATTGCTTGCCATGCTCGAAACCCGGGCGCGACTGGCCACACCGTATATCTTTGACTTTTATTTTTATCATCATGTTTCAACCCCCTATATCCAAAGCCTGCGCGCAGACTTTATGGATGAACTGCAAAAATCATCTCCGCATTTTATCCTCGAAGTCACAGCCATAGACAAACCCTGGATCACAGGTCAAGACACCTCCCGCGAATTCCCCGAATTACGCGCGTTTCTGGATGAAAATTATTCCGTTACAATTCAGAAAGACGATTATGTTATTTATGAAAGACACTAAAACCGTATTGTGACATATATGTCGCGATACACATAACCATGCAAACCCGTTGGCTTTTTCGCATCACTTATCTCTACCTCACCCTCCCATTCATCATCTTTTGCATGGGCTGGCTGCGGTTGTCCATTGCGATTCCAGTGACTGCCCTCATCCTTTGGGTTTTATGGCAACTCCTCAAACAAACCCTGCCTAACCAATTCCCAGCATCCAATTTCCGATCCACTGTTTACTGTTTACTGATCACTGGCTCTTGGGTCTTCCTCTCCGGTGTTGGCGGATATGCCTTCCAAAACTGGGACCATCATTGGCGCAACGCGGTTTTGCGCGATCTTATTAATTATGATTGGCCTGTTTTTTATTCCACACCTCAAGCAGGACCGATCAAAGCACTGGTCTACTATGTGGGCTACTGGCTTCCGGCCGCACTGGCAGGCAAACTCCTCGGTTGGAAATTCGCAAACTTTTTCCTTTTCCTGTGGACATGGACTGGCGTTTTTCTCACCATTCTGCATCTCAACATTAAACTCAAAACTACCTTACTCAAAACTGCGCTTCTGCTCATCTTCTTCAGCGGTATGGATGCGCTCGGCACGCTGATCCTCGCGCCGGATTATCCAACACTTTTTCCTCCCATTCAGCATCTTGAAATTTGGTCAGGCGATTTGCAGTATTCATCCTTTACCACGCAATTGTTCTGGGTCTTTAATCAGGCTGTCCCTGCCTGGTTATATGTCTCTATTTTTGTCGCCCTGAGCCTTTCGACCCTTCGACAAGCTCAGGACAATGCTTCGCTCAAGATAAACTCCGCGAAGGGTCCCCCACCCGGCGGCAGGGATTCTTCGCTCCCCACACCTGCCCTCCCGAAAAAGCTTCGGGACGATGTGGCGGGCAGTGCCAGGGAAGAGCGGGTCGCCCAAAATGACATAAGAGGACAATTAGCATTCATCTGGTCGCTCTGCTTTTTCTTCGCACCGCTTGCTTCCATTGGGTTATTGCCTTATCTGCTCATTGAGTGGATTAAGCAAACAAACATCAAAAACCCATTCAAACACATTCGTTTTGGTTTGTTGTTTGCAGGCGCAATAATCGTCATCATCTCCTATCTTTTCTTTTCATCCAACACCGCCGCACAGGAGCGCGGGTTTCAATCCATTGCAATCAAGGACATCCTCATTTTCTTTTTGCTCGAAGGCGGCATCCTCTGGCTCATACTTGCTCCGCGCTTGTGGCGCGACCCGCGCTGGATGGTCACAGGCTTGCTGCTCATCTTCATCCCCTTCATCCAACTCGGCAATGGACGTGATTTTGCCATGCGCGCATCCATCGCGCCGCTGTTTTATTTGATGATCATGTGTGGGGAAGTTATTTTTCAAAACCTATCTTCGCGCTTATATCGAATGGCTATTATCGTCATTCTTCTCATCGGCGCGTTGACCCCTCTTTACGAGATCAACCGCTCGATTTACAGAACTTTCGAATATTATTTTATTTTGGATGAAGATCAACGCCTCACGACTCCGCCCAAGCCTGTTACGCACCTTGAGCAGGCTGGCGCGCTGGAGCATGAGCATCCCGGCTCACTCACTGCGGATGAAATTGTCACTTTGCAGTTCATGGAGGATAAACTTTCGCAGAATTTCATTGCCAATGTCAGGCACTCATTGTATTATCGTTATCTATCACCCCGCTAAATTTGTACCGCGATATTTATGTCGCGATACACCAAATAAAGGATAGCCCTTATGCCCCAATTTACATCTCCCCCAAACCCGCAGGCCTTTTATGCCCAAGTCTGGGAAATCGCCCGCTTGATTCCGCGTGGAAAAGTTGCCTCTTACGGTCAGATCGCAAAAATGCTTCCGCCACCCGAGGGCGTGGAAATTGAAACATACATTGCCTTTGGTCCACTTTGGGTAGGCGGCGCGATGGCGCATTGTCCCGATGATGTGCCATGGCAGCGCGTGATCAACTCGAAAGGTGAGATCAGTGAGCGGGATGGCGCAGGCGCGCACAGGCAACGTCTTCTGCTTAAAGAGGAAGGCGTGCTATTTAACCCGCGCGGTCGAATTGATTTTAAGACGTATGGATGGAAAGGTTTAAGCGGACCTGTGAAACAGGAAACATTGTTCTAAACTCTATCGCCCGCGAGCTCAACGATCAAAGTATCGAGAGCCAGGTCCAAAGTGATCTGGCTCGTTTTGACTCTTTCATCAATGATCAGCAGGCGATGATAAATATTTTCAAGCGCTTCGATTGAAAAACGATTTGCCTGCCCCGTTGTTTTTTCTGCGACGAATGGATGCACACCCAAAGCCCTGGCAACATCATCTTTGTTTCCGCGGCCATCCAAAATTTCACGCGCCTGAATTAATAACCTGAATTGCCTGACGACCATACCCCACAACGAAAACGCCTCTTCATTTTCAAGCAGGCGGTGCAAAAGTTTTTGCGCGGTTTTACCATTGCCCTGTGACAACGCATCCACAAAGTCAAACACGCTTTGTTGGGATGTGAAGACACAAACCGCTTCCACATCGGAAACACGGACCGGCCGCTCCCAATTGGCATAGGCCAGCAGTTTTGCAATTTCCATCCCGGCCTGGCGGGTATCCACGCCGACCATTTCAGCAAGTTTCGCGGCGGCGGCGGACTCGATCCTGCCCTCTTGATTCTTGGCTTCATCGATGATCCAGCCGGGCATGTCCCTTTGTTTGGGTAAGAGGAACGCCTGTGTTTTTATCAGTGTTGGGTTTTTTCCCGCCCATTTCACCAGCCAATGTTTTTCAATTTCCTTCGGTTCGATCAATTCATGGATGACGAATTTGGCTGTATCGGGAGTCTTGCTAAGGAATTCCCCGAATTTTTTGCGTGAAGCTGGGTTGTTATATTTGGAGGATGGATTCGATAGGATGACCAGTCTCTTTGGCGCGAGGAAGGGCATGGCATTGACCGCATTGTTCAGGTCATCCTCTGTCATTGTGCGCGCTTCGAGATGGGCAGTGTTCATCCCTGCTGTGGTCGCATCACTGAAATCAGACTCGAAGTCTTTGATCTTGCGGTTGATGGCAAATTCGTCGTTGCCGTGGAAGAAGAATATATTTGGCATGGGTTATTGGCAGGTACACAGCGCCGCTATGTACCTACTTGGTGATGATTCTGTGCACGCCTTTGCGAATGGGGATGATGTCCACGATTCGCAGGGCGCCAAGATTCGCTTCGGTGGTGACATATTTTTGAAGCCAGGGGCCAAGCGGGCGGCTGAGGTGATAGCCAGCCAGAGCGAACAGCAATGCCAATGGGATGAGCAGGAGTCGCGTCAGCGTGGATTTTTTTCCACGCAGCGGGAACCAGGCCAAGGTCGCGGCAAGAAGCGTGGTAATCGCAAGGTTGGTGCCACAGCCGGGGTGAATCGCAAGTCCGCTTTCACCGGAGTTTAATCGCGTGTGTGCTTCGGTTGCAGCGATCCAAATATCCTGTGTTTGCAGATCGCCGAGCAAATAAAAACCAGTTGGGTTGGAATGCCCAGCCATGTGTTGACCGGGAAATTGGCGGTTGAGGATGTGAATGGCGGCATGTTCAAGTGCGTGATTGCGCCGTGTTTCGAGAATGAGAGGGAGATCGAGGAGCATGGATTGATTATACGTTAAGCCGTCACAGCGTAGATTTGATTAAGCATTTCAAGGAATTCACCCGACGGCATTGGCTTGAGGATTTGTTTGCGGGTTTCACGCGTGAGGGTTTGCATGAGCAGATATTGCACGGCGTATTTGCGGAAGAGACGCGAGCCGTCTTCGTCGCCATAGAATTCAACACTGCGCGCGAGATGCTTGCGGACGGTTTCCTGTACTTGTCCCGGTGTAACTTGTTCACGGTCGAGGCGGGCGAATATCCAGGGATTGGCAAGTGCGCCGCGCCCGATCATGACTGCATCACAATTTGTATATTTTTTCATCCGATCAATATCAGCGACTGTTTTCACGTCACCACTGCCGATAACGGGAATTTTGACAAGCGATTTCACCTCTGCAATTGCATCCCAATCTGCGCTGCCGGCGTAGCGTTGTTCTTTTGTGCGTCCATGGACGGCGATGAGCGAGCCGCCGTTCTCTTCCACAATGCGCGCGATCAGTTTGTAATTTTTGTTTTTGTCCCAGCCTAAACGGATTTTCCCCGTGATCGGGACTCTGAGCGCGGAGGTTAATTTCTTGAATGTGCGGGCTATGATCAATGGAGATAGCATCATGCCAACGCCTGCGCCGCGGTCTGCGATGCTTTTTGCGGGACAGCCCATATTGAGGTCAATGATGTCTGAGTTTAGTTCCTGAATCTTCAACGCGGCTTTAAGGATGAGGTCTGGGTCATCGCCGTAAATTTGGAATGTAATCGGACGTTCGACATCCGTAAAGTACAGCCGCTTGGCGGGTTCCTTCGAGCGGCTGAGGATTTTTTCCACTTTGACGAATTCGGTGTAACTCATGGCTGAGCCCAACTCGCGGCAAATCGAGCGGAAGGGCCAGTCGGAGTAACCGTCCATGGGCGCGAGGATGGCGTCGCCATAAATGGGGATTTCGCGGATGTGGAAGGTGGGGGACTTGGTTTCGTTCATGTCTTTAAGAGTATAACAAAGATTTTCCCCGTAAATTAAGGTGACAGTCACTTTGAAAGTGACTGTCACCTCCTGAGTTTCTCACAGCCTCGATTTTTATGGGAATTGGAGAGGGAAAACAGAATAATCGGGACACTAACGGGTTTGGTAATGGGCTAAAATTGGATCCATGGCATTCATCCGGAAGGTCAAAACCGC
>VGNE01000032.1 GCA_016866215.1 Chloroflexota bacterium
TGACCGCGCATGGGTTGGAGAAGCCGTAATAACACGATATTTATCCTAATCACTAACCTTACGCAATGTCATTCTGAGCTTATCGTAGAGACCCTTCGCTGTCGCTCACATCGTCCCGATGTCCTTCGGGAGGGTGACATGCCTACGGGTATTTTGTTGAGTAACGGAAACGTCCTTGACCTAAAGCGCACGTTCCACGTTTTTGCCGCAAATTGGAAAAACGATAATCGTGGGTTGCCGTTGTATTGTGAGATACTGAATGAAGTCTGTCTTCGCACACCAATTACCATTTACCAATTACTCACCACTGAAAACTGACCACTGATAACTGATTACTTTCTTCATCCTTTAAAGGAGTCTCTATGTTAATCATCATGAAGCCCAATTCCACGCGTCAGCAAATTGAAACGGTGTTGAATACCGCCAAAGCGCATGGACTGACTCCGCATATCACACACGCCGAAGAGACCACTATCATCGCCGCAGTTGGGGGACTCCATACCGCTTCCATGGATGCCTTTGAAGCTTTGGAAGAGGTGGAGAGCGTCAAAAGAATCTCACAGCCCTACAAACTTGGTTCACGTCAGGTGCATCCAGAAAATTCCGTCTTTCCGATTGATGGAATACAAGTCGGCGGGGATGACATCGTTATCATGGCTGGACCATGTTCCGTTGAATCCCGCTCACAGATTCTTGAAACCGCCCACGCTGTCCGCGAAGCAGGCGCGAATGTATTACGCGGCGGTTGGTCCCGCACACGCTATGATGAGAGACAACGAGCGCGCATTTTACACATCTGCGACAGATGTGGAGGCGTTGAGCGCTTTCCAAACTTTGTGCCACACTGAAGGAATTATCCCTGCGCTCGAGTCATCTCATGCCGTGGCAGAGGTCATCAAGCGCGCGCCGAAGATGAAGAAGGACCAGGTGATTCTGGTCAATTTATCTGGAAGAGGGGATAAGGATTTGAATACGGTAATTAAAGAGATTGGAGAATTGGAGACTAGAGATTAGAGATTGGATGTTGGTGTGATTCCCCAAAAGGCATGACCGTTTTTACCGAAGTTTTTCTTTGGATATGACGAGCAAAAAAACCGTGAGTCGTGAAGTCTCCAGTCTCTAATCTCCAGTTATGAGGAACCTATGAATCGAATTGAATCTGCTTTTCAAAACGACCCGATCTTCATGCCCTACTTTCCGTTGGGCTATCCTGATTTGGAGACATCCATTGACGTGATTGAAGCGCTGGCAAAAAACGGCGCGGACTTGATCGAAGTGGGCTTGTCATTCTCCGATCCGCTCGCGGATGGACCTGTCATTCAAAAGGCTACACAGATCGCACTTGAAAAAGGAATCACGGTCAAGAAATCGCTCGCGGCTGTTGCGGAATTACGCAGACGCGGTGTGACCATCCCATTGATTCTGATGGGTTACTTCAATCCCATGCTGGCGTATGGACTGGAGAAATTTGTCCACGACGCGCGCGACGCAGGTGCGGATGGATTTATCATCCCCGATCTTCCATTGGAAGAAGCAGGGGAGTTTGAAGCATTGGTGGGCGATATGCCGTTGATCCAGATGCTTGCGCCGACATCGCCGAATGAACGCATGGAAATGATTGCCCGCAATGCAAAGGGATTTATATATCTGGTTTCAGTTACAGGCGTGACGGGAGCGCGCACGCCCATTTCAGATGGACTTGGCGATTTGATCGCCCGCGTGCGAGAGCACACGTCTGTGCCTGTATGCGTGGGATTTGGCATTGGCACACCTGAGCAAGCCAAACAAGTCGGCGCGCTGGCGGACGGAGTCATTGTCGGCTCGGCGTGTGTGGAAACGATTGGGGAGAGTATGACTCCCGTCGAAACAGCAAAACGATTTGCAGCGGAGTTTCGAAGCGCTTTATCATCTATTCAGTGGGTCATTACATCATGGTAAATTCGGCAAACCGCAAGTTTAAACGGAAATTTTACGCGATGGACTCAGCCATGAATCTCAACCAGCAATTTGAACTCATCCGCCAGTCATCTACTGTTGCCATATTCGACCGCATTAGTGCCATGAAAGTCGGCGGACAAAAAATCGTAGGCCTGCATGTTGGCGATCCTGATTTTGGGACTCCGCAAGAGATTCTGGATGTTGCCATCAAAGCCATGCAAGATGGTTTGACTCACTATGGTCCTTCACGCGGCTTCCTGGACCTCAGGCAGGCTATCGCCTCCAAACTGATGCGCGACGAAGGCGTGACCTACGACCCGCACACGGAAATCCTGGTGACACACGGAGGCATTCATGGCTATTACACCGCGACGCAGTCCATCTTGAATCCCGGCGATGATGTTTTAATTCCCGATCCCTCATGGGCAACTCATTCCAACATGGCCATCATGTTGCGTGGAAATGTTATCCGCATACCTGCTCCAGCAGAAAATGGATTCATCCCATATTTTGAAGCCTGGGAAAAAGCATTGACTCCAAAGACCCGAGTCATCGTCTTGACTAATCCATCCAACCCAACGGGCGCATATCCCATGCGTGAGTATGTGCAAAAACTACAAGACTTTGCCGCCAAAAATAACTTATGGATTGTCAGTGATGAAGTTTATGGAAGTTTATATTATGGCGAACGTCCAACCTGCGCAGCAGCCTTTGACGGCGCAAAAGAACGGACATTACTCGTCAACAGCCTCTCCAAATCCTATGCCATGACGGGCTGGCGCGTTGGCTATCTCGCCGCGTCTGCGCGAGTCATTGAGAATGCGTTAAAGGCAAGTCAAAACTCCATCACCTGTGTCGCGCCATTCATTCAAAAAGCTGCGGCTTTCGCATTGAGCGACCCCGCGATTCAAGAAGTCACCGCAAACATGCGTGCCGCTTACGCGCGTCGCCGTGATTTGGTCTTGCGCCTGTCGCATGAATTGGAAAGCGAAAAGGTACTAGTCACGCCTCCGCAGGGCGCGTTTTATTTCTTCCTTGATTTTCGTCCGCTGAAAATGGCCTCCACCGAAATCTGCGAACGGATTCTCGAAGAAGCAGGCGTGGGTCTCGTCCCCGGCTCCGCGTTTGGCGAACAGGGTGAAGGCTTTGTCCGCATGACGATAGCAGCTTCAGATGAAGATGTGGAAGCGGGCTTTAGGAAGATCGTTGAGTGGGCGGAAAAACAGTAATCAGTTATCAGTGAACAGTCGGTGGTCGAGCGTATCAAGACCACATACTCCGTAATTCGTGATTCGTAAAATGCCTGTTACGCATTACGAATTACGGATTACGAGATAGGAAAAATAAAGGAGTGTAATTATGCGAGTCGCATTTCAAGGCGAAGCAGGCGCTTATTCTGAGCAGGCAGTTTTTGAGTATTTTGGAAGCGTGGAGACCCTCCCATGCGAGTCGTTCGACGCGGTCTTCGACGCGGTCAATTCGGGGAAGTGCGAGGCGGCTTTAATCCCGATTGAGAATTCCCTGGCCGGGAGTATTCATCAAAATTATGATTTGTTGTTGCGGAATAATTTGCACATCGTTGGCGAATATCTTTTGCGCGTGAGACATTGTTTGATTGCAAACCCAGATGTGAAAAAAGAAGATATCAAGAAAGCCATCAGCCACCCGCAGGCGCTGGGACAATGCGCGGGTTATTTGCGGAATAACGGAATTAAGGTGGAGCAAGTCTACGACACGGCGGGAAGTGTGAAAATGCTCAAGGAATCTGGCGCACGCAATGTGGCGGCGATTGCTTCACGCCGCGCGGCGGAATTGTATGGGATGCAGATCCTGGAGGAGGGAATTGAAGACAACTCGGAAAACTACACGCGCTTCCTTGCCATTCAGCACGAAACGAAAATATCTGAAGGCGAATCAAAAACGTCCATTGTGTTCACGCTCAAGAACGTGCCAGGCGCATTATTCAAAGCCTTAAGCGTGTTTGCCCTGCGTGACATTGACCTGACCAAAATCGAATCGCGTCCCTTGCAGGGAAGTCCGTGGGAGTATTTGTTTTACATTGACTTCATCGGCGCAGCGCATGAAGATAAAACAAAACGTGCACTCGATCATTTGGGGGAATATGCTGTGATGCTGCGTGTACTGGGATCGTACCCAAGATTTAGGGGATAATGCCGTTCTGAGAATCCCATCTGCAGTGAGTGGAGTCGTAGACGGGATTTTGTTTGTTTTTTGGGGTAGCCAATCTATATTCACCCCTTGACGCATCTGCGCGACGAGCATAGAATAGCCCCCAACATGCTTAAGTCCACTCGTTGGTTTGCGTTTTATTTTTATTACGGTTTCCGAGACTCGGTTGCCGTTGGTGGCGCTTAAGTAGACAGAAAACTCTGTTCACGTAAAGAGCGAGGCCAATTGGTCTCGCTCTTTTTTATTACCCCTTACCCTGCCCTCTCCCAAAGGGAGAGGAAAAACAAGGAGCAATCAATGGCAATCCGTGGAATTCGTGGCGCGACAACCATCTCAGCAGATGAACCTGAATTAATTCTCGAGGCCACACGGGAATTACTTGAAGCAATTTTGGACGCGAATGAAAGCATGAAACCCGAAGACGTGGGCAGCGCGCTCTTTACCGTGACTGATGACCTCACATCCACCTTTCCCGCGGAGGCGGCGAGACAAATGGGATGGGGACTCGTCCCGTTGATGTGCACGATGGAAATTCCTGTCCCAAATAGTTTGCCAAGAGTCATTCGTGTGCTTGTCCATTGGAACACGGAGATGCCGCAAAATGAAATTACACATGTGTATTTACGTGACGCGGTTAAACTAAGACCCGACTTGGTCACTGCGCAGTGAAAAAGTAGACAGGGAAACACGTAAACACGATCAACTGACTTGTATACCTGTGTACTTGTTTACGTTCTTCATCCTTCATAATTCATCCTTTGTATTTAGGAGTTACACCTTGATGATCATAATGAAATCCAACGCCACGCCGCAGCAGGTGGAAGCGGTGATCGCACAAATAAAAGCAATGGGATTGGCCGTACACCTTTCGCAAGGAGTCGAAGCGACGATTATCGGTGCCATCGGCGAGACACATAACATCCCTGTTGACCGCTTCGAAGGCTTGGACGGTGTGGACATCGTTCAGCGCATTACCCAGCCGTACAAACTTGCCTCACGACAGTTTCATTCCGAGGATTCAGTTATCCCGATAGATGGTTTCACAGTCGGCGGCAATGATATCATTGTCATCGCGGGACCCTGCTCGGTGGAATCCCGTTCGCAGATTCTCGAAACCGCGCACGCTGTCCGTGAGGCGGGTGCGAATGCCCTGCGCGGCGGAGTCTTCAAACCGCGCACATCGCCGTACGCTTTCCAGGGTCTCGGTGAAGAAGGACTTGAATACCTTGCGGAGGCACGCGAAGAAACTGGAATGCCTATCGTGGTCGAAATTATGTCAGAGACTCAACTTGATCTCATGCTGAAATATGTGGATGTTTTTCAGGTTGGCGCACGCAACATGCAAAACTTTAATCTTCTGCGCGCGCTCGGCGAAACGCGCAAAAGTATTTTACTCAAGCGCGGTCTTTCAGCGACCATCGAAGAACTGCTCATGTCTGCCGAATATCTCCTTGCAGGCGGAAACAAGCAGATTATGCTATGTGAGCGCGGTATTCGCACATTTGAAACGACCACGCGTAATACAACCGATATCAACGCCATTCCTGTTTTGAAAAACTTAACTCACCTGCCTGTTATCCTTGATCCATCGCACGCAACAGGTCACGCCGATTATGTCGCCGCGATCGCGCGGGCCGCAATTGCCGCGGGCGCAGATGGTCTCATCATCGAAGTGCATCCCGATCCCGCACATGCTGTATCTGACGGCAAACAATCCCTTAAGCCAGAAAAATTTGTCGAGATGGTTAATCAAGTTAAAGCGATTGCCGAGGTCATGGGTCGCCGCGTTGCGCCCATCCAGAAGCCTGTCACTGCAGGATGGTAAATAAAATGGAGGAAGGCTTTTCGCTGAAAGATTCAACAATTGGAATTTTTGGATTGGGACTCATGGGCGGCTCCATCGCGCTCGGACTCAAAGGGCATTGCCATACCTTGATCGGATTCGACTCGCATCTTCCCACGCTCGAACTTGCTCTTTCCAAAAAAATCATTGACCACGCTGAGAGTGTTCCCCCTCTCCTTTTGGGTGAGGGGCAAGGGGTGAGGGAACTCCCGCAAGTGGATTTGCTCATCCTCGCGACTCCCGTGCAGTCAATCATAAATATCATTCAGCATTTGCCATCCCTCATGCCTAACGCATGTATCGTGCTTGATCTTGGTTCAACGAAACAAAATATTGCGCAAGCCATGTCCACCCTGCCAGAGCGATTTGATCCCATCGGCGGGCATCCCATCTGCGGAAAAGAAAAACTTGGCTTGGAAAATGCAGACCCGAATTTATATCAAACTGCTCCCTTTGTAATTACACCTTTGGAACGAACTACCCAACGAGCAAAATCTGCTGTCAAGCAGGTTATTTTGACAATAGGTGCGCATCTTATCGAAATGACTGCCGAAGAGCATGACTGCATCCTTGCATCCACAAGTCATTTACCATTTCTTCTCTCCTCTGCTCTCGCGCATTCAACGCCGCAGGAATTTGGTTCATTGATCGGTCCAGGCTTTCGCTCCGCCAGCCGCCTCGCAGGCACTCCCTCCCACATGATGATGGACATTTTGCAATCAAATCGCCAAAATGTGTTGCGGTCTCTTCTTGTTTTTCGCGAATCGCTTGATCGGATTGAATCTGCAATTGAAAACGAAGACACGCCTACACTGGCAACTCTTCTCGACGAATCACGACACTCTTATGAAAACCTGCTCCACCCCAATCGCTAATCTCCAATCTCCAGTCTCCAATCACTCAACCACCTTTTATGCAAATTACCCCCATCCCTCACCCCCTTTCCGCCACCATCCGCGTACCGGGCTCCAAGTCGTTGACCAGCCGTGCCTTGCTGATCGCGTCACTCGCAAATGGCACCACGCGCCTAACCAACGCGCTCTTTTCCGACGACTCGCTTTACTTTGCCAGGGCATTGCAAACTTTAGGATTTGGTGTCCATCTTGATGAAGCCAACCACGAAATGACCGTCACGGGCTTAGGCGGAAAAATTCCCGCAACCCAAGCCGAACTCTTCATCGGCAACGCAGGCACAGCCGCGCGCTTTCTCTCCGCATTTCTTACTCTTGGCAACGGCGAATACATTTTGGACGGCGAGCCGCGCATGAGAGAACGTCCCATCGGCGACCTTGTTGATTCTCTTACGCAACTTGGCGCAATCATTCAACCAATCACGCAACTACACGCTTCGCGTGAGCGCAGTCGAAGGGACGCAACACGCAATACGATTTGTCCCCCCATCAAGATCATCGTAAACGGTTTGCCTGGTGGAAAAACGCAGATAGCAGGCGATATTTCATCCCAGTTTTTATCTGCCTTGCTCATGGTTGCTCCGTATGCTCAAAACCCGATTGAGGTTACTCTTTCAACCGAATTGAACTCCAAACCCTACGTAGACATGACCATCGCTATCATGCGCGACTTCGGCGTGGAGATCGAACGAAACGCATATCAATCTTTTAGAATTCCAATTACGAATTACGCATCACGAATTACGTATGCCATTGAATCCGATGCCTCTGCCGCCTCCTACTTCTTCGCCGCTCCTGCCATTTGCGGTGGAACTGTCCGAGTGGAAAACATCTCGCGCAAATCTGTGCAGGGCGATATCGCATTTCTCGATGTTCTGAAACAAATGGGGTGTCAGGTTACAGAAGGGGAGAACTTTATCGAAGTTACTGGAACAGAAGCATTGGCTGGTGCCGATGTGGATATGCGCGACATCCCCGACACCGCCCAAACTCTTGCTGCGATTGCGCCTTTCGCTTCTTCACCCACACGCATTCGCGGAATCGCCTCTGCAAGAGTCAAGGAGACTGACAGAGTTCATGCGACGTGCGCCGAACTTGCAAGACTCGGCATCCGTGTGGAAGAACATAAAGACGGCATGACCATCAATCCCGTAGAAACGATGCGCCCCGCTTCCATCCAAACCTATAACGATCACCGTATGGCAATGTCCTTTTCGCTGATCGGCTTGCGCGTGGAAGGCATCACGATTGAAAATCCATCCTGCGTTTCCAAAACATTCCCAAATTATTTTGAGGTACTCAAACAGTTATCGTAGAAAGGAAACAGGTAAACAAGTAAACAGGTAAACAACGCAACACGTATCTTGTATCTTGTGACTCGTATCTCGTATTCCATGAATTCATCCTTCCACCTCGGTCTCATCGGCTACCCCCTCGAACATTCCCTCTCGCCCAAACTCCACATTGCCGCATTGAAAGCATGTGGATTGCAAGGTGACTATTCACTGTTTCCCATTCACCCCGATGACAAACAAGGCTTGAAGGATATACTCAACCATGTTCGCGCGGGCGAGATGCAGGGACTTAACGTCACTATTCCACACAAACAAAATGTAATTTCGTTGTTGGATGAATTAACAGACACTTCTATATCAATAGGAGCGGTCAATACAATTTATATGCGAGATAATAAGTTGACTGGACATAATACCGACGCGCAGGGATTTTTGACTGATTTGAAAAGATTCTTAACCACGGTGACACAGAGACACAGAGATTTATTAAATAAAAATGTTCTTGTACTTGGCGCGGGAGGTTCGGCTCATGCAGTAGTTTACGCCTTGCTCAATGGTGGCTGGAACGTCACAATTGCCGCGCGCCGCATAGAACAAGCCGAACAACTCTTAACTTCATTTCCGAATTACGAATTACATATTACGCATTCCACCAACCTGCGACTTTCGACCTTCGACCTGTTGGTAAACACTACCCCTCTTGGCATGTCTCCAAACATAGACCAATCTCCCCTGCCTGCAAATCTGTCATTGCCTTCAAATACTTTAATTTACGATTTGGTCTACAATCCACGTGAGACAAAGCTGGTGAAAGATGCCCGCGCAAAAGGTTTATTTGCTACAAATGGATTTGGCATGTTAATCGAACAAGCCGCGCTATCCTTTGAAATCTGGGCAGGTCACAACCCACCGCGTGAAATCATGCTATCTTCAATTTCATAACGGAACACGCAACACGAAGCACGTAAACAGGTAAACACGTACACAAGGAAACACGGAGAAATTATGCTACGCTTCTTAACCGCAGGTGAATCGCACGGACCATCACTTACCGCAATTTTAGACGGCATGCCTGCTGGCTTATCTATCACTGCTGAAATTATTAACAAAGAACTTGCCCGCCGCCAACAAGGCTACGGCTCAGGCGGACGCATGAAGATCGAAAGGGACACTGTTCAAATTCTCGGCGGAGTCATGGCGGGCGAAACTACAGGCGCGCCGATTGCCCTGCTCGTCCAAAACAATGATCATCTCAATTGGAAGGGCAAAGCCATTGAGCCGATGACCGCCCCGCGCCCAGGTCATGCGGATTTGACAGGCGCGGTGAAATACGGTTACAAGGATTTACGCCCAGCCCTTGAGCGCGCCTCTGCACGCGAAACCACGATGCGCGTCGTGGTTGGTGCGGTGTGCAAACATTTCCTTTTACAATTTGGAATCATCATCGGCGGATACGTTTCATCCATTGGCGAAGTGCAAACCGATTTTGGCAACATGCCTTTTGAAGAACGCTTTACCCGCGCTGATGAATCCGATGTGCGCTGCCCGGTTGAATCATCCTCCGCAAAAATGCGCGACGAAATCGAGAAGGCCATTCACGGAAAAAATACTTTGGGCGGTATGCTTGAAATCGTCGCGCTCAACCTTCCCGTCGGTCTCGGCAGTTTTGTGCAATGGGATAAACGCCTCGAAGCCAAACTCGCCATGGCGATCATGTCCGTGCAAGCCATCAAAGGTGTTGAAATTGGCGATGCGTTTGAGAATGCAAAACGAGTTGGTACACAGGCGCATGACCCAATTCAATTACGTAATACGCAATACGTGATACGTAATTCGAACCGCGCAGGCGGAATCGAAGGCGGAATCAGCAACGGACAGCCGATTGTCATCCGTGCGGCGATGAAACCAATAGCCACCACGCTTCTTCCCCAGCCGACAGTTGACCTTGCGTCAGGGATAGAATCTCCCACCCAATATGAACGCTCCGATTTTTGTCCCGTACCACGCGCTGTTCCCATCCTTGAAGCAATGGTTGCCTTTGTTTTAGCAGACGCGCTGATCGAAAAACTCGGCGGTGATTCAATAAACGAAATGAAACCGAGATTTGAAACATTGAAAAAAGCAACACTTGAAGACCTGCCAATGGATAATATCGCGCACATATTTTGGGAATAAATATTACGCGTCATTGCGAGGGCGGCGCTCTTCCGCCCGAAGCAATCTCCTTGCGCATGGGGGGATTGCTTCGTCGCGAAGAACAAGAGCGCTCCTCGCAATGACGGATGGAGAACTATGCCACACATCTTCCTCTACGGTCCCCCAGGGACAGGCAAATCCACAGTTGGGAAAAAACTTGCGGGCAATCTCAAACTGCCATTCATTGACCTTGACCGCGTGATCGAAACGAACACGGGTATGGCGATTTCGCGCATCATGGAACAACAAGGTGAATCCATTTTTCGTGATTTGGAAACAGCTGCGCTAAAAGAAGCCGTAGGTCACGCTTCTAGCGTGACAAATCCCACAAACCCTGGCGGGTTACAAACCCGCCCTACCTTGGTAATTGCTCTTGGCGCTGGCGCGCTTTTGCGAGACGAGAACCGCGCTTTTGCGGAGAGCCATGGCAAAGTGATCCTGCTCATGGCGGAATTGAAAACTCTACTTGGAAGGCTCAACACAGAGTCTGGTAACCGTCCTTTGCTGGTGGGTGATCTGCGTGAAAAATTAACGGCATTACTTGTAAAGCGTGGTGACCATTACAATTCCTTTCCTCTGCTTATCCACGTGGATGGAAAAACCGCGGAACAAAACGCGCATCGTGCGCAGGTGGTATTGGGACGGCATCACTTGTCTGCGATGGGCGAGTATGATGTGGTCGTAGGACAAATTGGCAATTTGTCCTACATGCAAAACCCGATCATTGTGACCGATGAAAACGTGGCGATGTTTCACCTTGAAAAAATGAAGGCAGTTTTACAGGATGCGGGTTTTGAACCAAAGTCTGTCATTGTTCCCGCAGGCGAAAAACATAAAAACCTCGAAACCATTTCCTATTTATGGAAATCATTTCTTGAAAATGGACTTGATCGCAAAAGCACAGTCATCGCTTTGGGCGGTGGTGTGATTGGAGATATGGCAGGCTTCGCCGCTTCAACCTATATGCGCGGAATTGACTGGGTGGCTGTGCCGACGACATTACTATCAATGGTGGATGCTTCCCTTGGCAGCAAGACAGGCTTTGACCTGCCCGAAGGCAAGAACTTGATCGGCTCGTTCCATCCACCGAAATTGGTTTTGGCTGATCCGCAATTGCTTGGCACATTACCCGAAGCGGAGTTGATCTCCGGCATGGCAGAAGTGGTCAAGCATGGCATTATCTCTGATCCTGAGTTATTCGCATTATGTACGCGAGGACTGGATTGGGTAAAAAATAACTTGGATGAAATCGTCAAATGCGCGATGGCGGTGAAGATTAAAATCATCGAAGAAGACCCGTATGAAAAAGGATTTCGCGCTGCGTTGAATTTGGGTCACACGGTTGGGCACGCGGTTGAACTTGTCAGCAAATTCAACTTGCGGCATGGAGAAGCCATTGCCATCGGGATGGTGGCAGAGGCGAAGTATTCTGCCCGGGTTGGGCTGGCAGGCGTCGGGTTGGCGGAGGCGGTGGCTGAGTCATTATCAGCGTTGGGGTTGCCCATCCACATCCCGCAAGATATGCCGCGCGAGGAAATTATCCGCGCAATGCGGGTGGATAAAAAGAAGAATGCAAAAGCCATCCGCTTTGCGCTGCCAGTTGAGATTGGCAGAGTGGAACTGGTCGCGGTGCGTGTGACGGATTTAGAGGCAGTGATCAGTGAGCAGTAATTAGTGATCAGTGATGGAAAGGATGAATATGAAAATTTTGATCTTGCATGGCCCAAATTTAAACCTGCTTGGCACGCGCGAACCCGAAGTATATGGTTCGATGACTCTCGATGACATTAATAAAAAGATGATCGAGTTAGGCAAAGAACTGGGCGTGGAAATAAAATGCATCCAATCGAATCACGAGGGCGCGTTGATTGATGCGTTGCATGATGCGCGCATGTGGGCGAACGGAGTTGTGTTCAACCCTGGCGGATATACCCATATATCCGTAGCATTACGTGATGCGATCTCCGCGATTCAAATCCCAGTGATTGAAGTGCATTTATCCAATGTATATGCGCGTGAAGAATTCCGCCATGTTTCGATGATCTCTGCGGTGTGCAAGGGGAAGGTTGTTGGTTTTGGCTGGAGGTCTTACGAGTTGGGTTTGCATGGGTTGATTGATATAATCAAGCCGTGAAAAATCAAATCATTCCAACTGCCGAGCCTTTTATTCTACAAGGAAATAAAACAGGGGTTTTGCTCGTTCATGGCTTTACTGGCACGCCCAAGGAAATGCGCTGGATGGGGGAATATCTCAATCAACAAGGATTCACCTGCCTTGGAGTTCGACTCGCCGGACATGCCACAATCCCCGAAGATATGATCGCTTCACACTGGACCGACTGGACTGCTTCTGTTGAAGATGGCTTTCATCTCCTCTGTGGCAGTGTGGACCGAGTCTTCCTTGTTGGGCTTTCGATGGGCGGTGTGTTAAGTTTGCTGATGTCCACACGGTTCGCGCAGCGTGTGGTGGGTGTGGTGGCGATGTCCACGCTGTATAAACTCCCGGATGATCCTCGATTGAGGCACATCGAATGGATCAGTAAGATTGTCCCGTTTATGCCGAAGAGCGATGAAGAGCCCGGGGCAGGTTGGTTTGACAAGGAAGCATGGAAGGATCATGTATCTTATCCGCAGAATCCCGTCCGTTCGATTGGGGAGTTGAACAAGTTGCTGGGCGAGATGCGCGCCGCGTTGCCTAAAGTCAATGTGCCGGTTTTGCTCATCCATTCGCATGATGATAAATACGTCCCGCCGGAAAGCCTGGAGATGATATACGCCGATCTCACAAGCGCGTCAGACAAGACAAAACTTTATGTGACTGGATCAGGCCACGTTGTTACGCGGGATGCGGCTCGTCGTCAAGTATTTGAAGCCGCTGTGGAGTTCATCCGTAAAGTGGAGAGTCAACTTGAATCGTAATCTTTTTTTTGTCGCCGCCGCTTTGTTTCTCTGGGGCTTTGGCGAGGGGATGTTTTTCAATTTTGTGCCGATCTATCTTGATAACCAGTTTCTTGTGGGTAAATATGAAATTGGTTTGATCCTGGGCGCGTTCGGTTTTTTCATGGCGGTCACGCATATCCCAGCCGGCCGTCTTGCGGATCGAATTGGGCGTAAACCTTTGCTGACCATTGCCTGGGCGCTTGGCCTGGTCTCGACTCTGGTAATGGGGTTTGCTCTGGCTTTGCCGCTTTTTCTGATCGGCTTGTTCGGTTATGGACTCACCGCTTTTGTTTCATCGCCTTTGAGCAGTTATGTGACTGCGGCGCGCGGCAAGTGGCCTGTGGGAACCGTGCTCTCGCTGACCACCGCGACATTCGGCATGGGCATGGTATTGGGACCCATCACAGGCGGGTGGATCGGCGATCATTATGGAATGCGGATGAGCTTTCTGGTTGCCGCGGTCGTGTTTGTTTTCTCGAATTTGTTCATATTTTTCATTGAGCATCAGCCGATTGACCATCACGATCCTGATGCTCCGCCGCCAAACCTGTTGAGTAATCAACGTTTCATTGCTCTGATGGGTGTTCTTGCATTTGCAATATTTTCGATGTATCTATCCCAGCCGCTTACGCCAAACTTTCTCGAAGGTGTGCGCGGACTTTCATTAAGTGGAGCCGGGATCATCTTTACAGCAGGCGCGCTGGGAAATTCATTGTTAGCGATTGCATTCAGCCGTGTCAATCCTCGCCGCGGATTTTTGTTCGCGCAGGCATTGGTGATCTTGTTCGCCTTGTTCATTTGGAAAGGCACGAGCCTGCCCGTCTTTGCGCTGGGATATTTTCTGCTCGGTGGTTTTCGCGCAGGCCGCCCCATGGCGATGGCGCAGGCGCGCGAACTCGTGCATGAATCGCAAATGGGAATTACCTACGGAATCATGGAAACCATCAGTGCGGTGATCTTTATTATCACACCGCCGATTGCAGGATTTTTATTTGAGCGCGATCCATTCATTGTGTATCCGCTTGCAATTGGGTTGATTGTTGTCTCGATTGTTGTCAGTTATTTCTTCTCTCCGCGAAAAGAACAGGTGACAGTCACTTCTTAAAGTGACTGTCACCTTGAACCTGGAAAGGTAAACTATCATGCTTGAAATTGTCTCTTTCACTTTAGGTCCCGCGCAGACCAATGCTTATCTTGTGGCTGATCCACAAACCAAAGAAGCGGTTGTGATTGATCCCTCGTGGGATGGCCACATCATCCTTAAAGCCGCACAGGATCGCGGCTGGCGGATTGGACATTTATGGTATACACACGCGCACTTCGATCACATCGGCGGCGCCGCTGAAATCGCCGATGCGCTGAATCCCCTTCCTCTTGTCGCGCTTCACCCCGATGACCATGTCCTCTGGCGCGCGGGCGGAGGTGGCGCGGTCTTTGGTTTTGACATTGACCCCGGGCCCGAACCGACAATTGATTTTTATCAAGGCCAAATTCTAAAACTTGGTTCTAATGAGTTTGAAGTGCGTTACACACCGGGACATACCAAAGGCCATTGCGTGTTTTATGCTGCAAATATCCGCGCTGAGCGGAGGGCGGACACCCGTAGTCGAAGCGTTTGTTTTTGTGGCGATTTGATTTTTAACGGAAGTGTTGGTCGCACCGATCTGCCCGGCGGTGATTGGGCTACTTTGGAGAATAGTATCCGCACGCAGATTTTCACTATGCCCGATGAGACGAGACTGTTATCAGGTCATGGCCCTGAAACGACGGTGGGCGAGGAGAAGATGAATAATCCGTTTGTGGGGCTATCATGAAACACGCAATTAGCATCAGCCTTGGAAGTTCCAAGCGTGATAAAAGTGTGAAGATCAATCTCAACGGGCAGGAGATTCTTGTTGAGCGTGTTGGTACAGATGGCGATATTGCAAAAGCCCGCCAGCTGTATTTGGATCTGGATGGGAAGATAGATGCCTTCGGTGTCGGCGGTGTGGATTTATATCTGCGTTTGGATGAAAAGGAATATCCGCTTCATGCCGCGCTGAAACTTGTCTCTGGCGTCAAGCAGACTCCACTCTGTGACGGGAGAGGACTCAAACACACACTCGAGCGCCGCGTGTTTCAGCTGGCAAAACCCCAATTGGGAGATGCGCATTTCAAACAGGCGTTCGTCCCCGTTGCTATTGATCGGCTTGGGTTGGCCGAAGCAGTAGCGGAAGTCGCAGATAGTACCGTGTTCGGTGATTTGATGGTCGCGCTGGGAGTCCCAATCCCCATTTATGGAATCCCAGCCTTCAAACGAGTCGCAAGGGTCATGTTACCTTTTGTCAGTCATTTCCCCATGAGCATGATCTTTTACGGCAGCGACGGCGCGGAGCAGGAACCGAAGTATACAAAATACTTTGCAGAATCTGACTTGATCGCGGGTGATTTTCTATTTATGCGGAAATACATGCCGAAAAACATGTCTGGTAAAACAGTGGTGACCAACACCACCACCGAAGATAATATCGCATTGCTAAAAGAGCGCGGCGTGAAGACGGTCATCACCACCACGCCGCGTTATGAGGGCCGCTCGTTTGGCACGAATATGCTGGAAGCCGCGCTGACCGCATACGCAGGTAAAGGACGAAGACTGAGCGATAATGAATTGAATGAATTGATAGATGATTTGGAGTTGAAACCGACGGTAATCCATTTTACGCAGGTTCTACGGTTCAAACCTGTTTTGATGGACGGTGCCTAATCACAGTTCAATGTTATTCAGTAAATCTTTCAGCGCCAGCAGTTCTTCCCTGGAAAGGGTTACACCTTTACCCATCTTCTCGCGGTCCGGTGACCATTCACGGATATCATATTTTGGATCTCTTTCGTTCCAACTCATCAAGTTGAGCTCCTTGGCCCACCCCGAAGCGGACTTGGAAAGCACGCCTATCTTTTTGATGATTTCATATTTGATTTCTGACATTTTATATCTCCTAAGATTAGATTATTCGATTACCATACGTTTCATTACTTCCTTGTTCAGCACTGCGTGTATTTCAGCGTCAATATCATCCTGAGTAATGTTAAACCTATGCACTGTCTCGCGCGTGTATTTCAGGGATTCTTTGACACCTGCCCTGATCTTTTCACCCTCTGGCAGGCTAATCTTCAAAATGCGGAGTGATGCCAGCACATCTATCTGACGGGACACAGGCAGCTTGGCAACTTCGCGTAGAGGGGTTGTTCAAAAGTAGTCATTGGTTCACCTCTGCTCCAATTATACGATCCCAATCCCTTCCTGCCTTCCTCAAATCAGATAAGGACAGGGGAAATAAAAATTCCTCGCATGAAACTCATGAGTTTCAGTAAAGAAATGAATTACTTCATACGAGGAATTCAGTCAAAGACAGACCCTAAAGATTAATGAAATCTTTAGGGTCTGTGTTGTTTTTATTTCGCGTATTCCGTTGATCTTGTCTCGCGTATCACCGTCACACGGATCTGGCCGGGATATTGCATGGTCTCTTCGATCTTTTTGGCAATGTCACGCGCCAGCCGCGCGGAGGCGAGATCGTCAATCGAGTCAGGTTTGACGAGGATGCGGACTTCGCGTCCCGCTTGAATGGCGAAGGCTTGTTGTACGCCTTCAAAGGATATCGCCATTTCCTCCAGTGAGCGGATGCGCTTGATATAGGCTTCCAGGTCTTCGCGGCGTGCGCCTGGGCGTGCGCCTGAAATTGCGTCTGCTGATTCAGCGATCACGGCCTCAACGGTCTCTTGATCCACTTCATGGTGATGCGAAGCGATGGCGTTCACAACAATCGGGTTGACGCCGTAGCGCTTGCAATATTCCGCGCCAAGTCCTGCGTGTGTGCCATCCTGATTGTGATCCATGGCTTTGCCAATATCATGCAGGAAGCCGCCCTGTTTGGAGAGTTCTATATTCGCGCCGAGTTCCGCGGCTAAGATACCCGCGAGCTTGGAGACTTCAACCGCGTGTGCGAGCTGGTTTTGACCATACGAGGTGCGGAATTTCAACCTGCCCATCATCCGCAGGACTTCGGTGTGCAAGCCCGTGACGTTGGCTTCGTATGCGGCTTGCTCTCCCGCCTCGTTGATGATCTTCTCGACGGCTTTGGTTTCGTCTTCTATGATCTTTTCGATATGCGCGGGATGAATGCGGCCATCCAATACCAATTTTGCCAAAGAGCGGCGGCCAATTTCGCGGCGTACCGAGTCAAAGCAGGAGACGGTGACTGAATCGGGTGTATCGTCCACGATCACATCCACACCCGCGGCCTGCTCGAAGGCTTTGATGTTACGCCCGTTGCGTCCGACGATGCGTCCCTTCATTTCTTCGCTGGGCAGGGTGACGACGGCGCGGGTGACTTCGGCCACATGCTCAGAGGCCACACGCTGGATCGCATCCGCAATTAATTTACGGGCGCGTTTTTCGCCTTCTTCACGCGCTTCGGTTTCGATCTGGCGGATGATGCGCGCCATGTCGCCGCGCGCTTCTTTTTCAACTGCCGCAAAAAGCTCTTTACGCGCCTCATCCTGCGTTAATTGCGCGACCTGTTCAAGTTTATTCACTTGATCTTCGTAAAGTTTTTCGATGTCATTGCCGCGTTTGTCAATTTGAGACTGGCGCTTGTTCAAGGTTTGTTCGCGTTGTTCGATCTTTTCGAAGCGGCTGTCGAGTTCGGAGCGGCGTTTTTCAAGGCGGTCCGTTTCCTTGTTCATCTCGATGCGGCGTTCTTTGATCTCGGACTCCGCCGCTTGCACGATCTTGGTGGCATTGTCGCGCGCGCCGCTTTCGATCATGCGCGCCTGCGAGTTGGCCGCTTTTAGTATGTCTTCTGCTTTTTCTTGCTGCCCTTTTGCAGTGCGTTCGGCCTGGTAGCGGTGAATAAAATACCCAGCCAAAACGCCCACAATGAGCGCAGATATGTCTATTAATAGGTTAAGCGGATTCATGTTATATCCTCATCTTTAAAATGGTTTTCTTCCGCATGCATCTCGTTCCACACCTGGGTGACGACGGGTGCGATCACGGAATAGGGGAAGCCGCGTCGTGCGAGATACTCCGACAGTTTCTTGCGAAACTCGCCTCTTTCCAGATCCTTGAACCTGCCTGCTCGTTTATTGGCAGATTCATAGGCAAGGGCATTTTCGTCCACATCTGAAACTGCGGCTTGCACAGTTTCATCATCGAGTCCTTTTTGACGAAGTTCCATCGTCAATGCACGGCGACTGCGCGGGTGGAAGGTATTGCGATTTTCCACCCAGACGCGGGCAAATTGGTTGTCGTTGACTAACCCGCTCTGGCGAAGTCTTTCGAGCGTTTGCTCGATGACCGCTTCCGGAATTTCACGCTTGAGCAGGTTTTGCCTTACTTCTTTTTCGGAACGGGCGCGGCAGCTCAGGAAGAGCATGGCCTGTTGCAGGGCGCGTTCACTCGCATCTTCGGTTTGCAGTTGCGCGACATTCTCATCGCTTAATTCCTGGCCTCTTTGCAGCCAGGCGGCTGTGATGCGCGCCAGCCCGAAGGCGAACTCTCCATCAAGGTAAATGTTTACCCGATTGGGATTCTTTTTTTGCGCTTCCAGGGCAGTTATTTTTTTCATATTAAACGCATACAGCCGAGGCTTCCGTCTGAACGGCCTCGGCTGTGGAAAATGTCTGGGTTGGTTGACCAGTTTCCGCATCCCGAAGGAAGCGGGAGTTGGGTAGGTCAAAATCGCGTGACAGGTCTTACATCACGTTCGGCATGATAGTTAAGGTGAAGCCAGCTGTTTTCTCAAATTCTTTCCTAAATGAGACTTCACAGAGTAACTCCCTAGCGCCTCTAGCGGGGGAGAAATCGTGCGCGAATTACCAGTCAATTTCAAGCAAAGGCCGCGAATACGGCGGAAGTTTCTATTTATTGCCTAAATTATACTTGAATTTTAAGATTTGTTAACACAACTTTTTCATGGCAGGGGGGTATAGCGTATATCAGAATCGTGACAAATGGAACTATGTGGTTTTACAAAAGTTATGCAATAATCAGGGGATTATCACCTAAAATAACGGAGACACTATGGCAAAGATTACGCGCGAAGATGCACTTGAATATCATCATTTGAAAGGCAAACCCGGCAAGATTGCAATTGTGCCGACCAAGCCCATGGATACGCAAAGGGATTTGAGTTTGGCGTATTCACCCGGCGTTGCTGAACCTGTTTTGGAGATCGAAAAAAATCCTGAGGATGCTTATGAATATACATCCAAGGGAAATTTAGTGGCGGTTGTTTCCAACGGCACGGCAATCCTGGGTCTGGGTGACCGCGGCGCTTTGGCGAGCAAACCCGTGATGGAAGGCAAAGGGGTGCTGTTCAAAAAATTTGCGGATATTGATGTTTTTGATATTGAGTTGAACTCGCACGACCCTGATGAAATTATCAAAATTGTGGCGGCGATCTCCCCCACGTTTGGGGGGATCAATCTCGAAGACATCAAAGCCCCTGAATGTTTTTACATTGAGGAAGAATTAAAGAAGATGCTGGATATTCCTGTATTCCATGATGACCAGCATGGCACGGCGATCATCTCTTCGGCGGCTTTGGCAAATGCGCTGGAGATTGTGGGCAAGAAACATGATGAGATCCGCATTGTCATTTCGGGTGCGGGCGCTTCGGCGATCTCCTGCGCGGAGTTGGCGATCCGATGGGGTGTGAAGCGCGAGAACATCATGTTGTGTGACAGCAAGGGTGTGGTCTATAAAGGACGTACAGAGGGGATGAATAAATACAAAGAGCGCTTCCTGGTTGAGACCGAAGCCCGCACTTTGAAAGATGCCTTACGCGATGCTGATGTATTCTATGGTTTGTCTGTGGCAAATGTGATGACCCCGGATATGGTCAAGTTGATGGCGCGGGACCCGATCATTTTCGCGATGGCGAATCCGGACCCGGAGATCAAACCTGAGCTGGCCAGAGAAGCGCGCAAGGATGTCATCATTGCAACGGGCCGTTCGGATTATGCAAATCAAGTCAATAACGTCCTGGGCTTCCCGTTCATCTTCCGTGGCGCGTTGGATGTGCGCGCGAAAAGTATCAATGAAGAGATGAAGTTCGCTGCCTCGCAGGCGTTAGCCGCATTGACAAAAGAGGACGTCCCAGATTCAGTCATCCGCGCGTATGGCGGCGTGGCGATGAAATTTGGGCGTGAATATATTTTGCCTACTCCGCTTGATCCGCGAGTGCTGTTGTGGGAAGCGCCCGCTGTCGCTGAGATGGCGATGAAGACCGGTGTTGCGCGCAAGAATATTGACATTGACGAATATCGCGAACAGTTGGCATATCGTCAGGGCAAGGGTGAACGGATTCGGTATTTCTTCCAAAACAAGGCGCGTTCTTCAGGCGGCACGAAGCGCGTGGCATTTGCGGAAGGCGAGGAACAGAAGATCATCCGCGCCGCATATCAAATTCAGGAAGAGGGCATCGCCACGCCTGTCTTGATTGGGCGCAAAAATGTGATCGAAGAACAATTGAAGAATCTCAGCCTGGATTACCAGCCTGAAATTGTTGACCCCGCTGTCTTTAATAAGTTGGATGCCTACGCCAAAAGCTTTTATGAAATTCGTCAGCGGAAGGGTGTCATGGCAAGTGACACCCTCAAGAAAGTGCAGGACCCCAACGTCTTTGGCTCGTTAATGGTAAAAATGGGTGATGCAGACGCCTTCATTTCAGGCTTGACCTATGATTATCCTGACGTGATCCGCCCTGCGTTGCAGATCCACCATACCGCTCAAGGCGCAGCCCGCGCGGCGGGTGTCTACATCATGATCCTGGAAGATAAAGTTTTCCTCTTTACAGATGCCACCGTGAATATTGACCCGACAGCTGAAGACCTGGCTGAGATCGCCTGCCTCGCGGCTGATTATGCAGTGAAACTTGAAATTGAACCGCATGTGGCTTTCCTTTCGTTCTCGAATTTTGGTTCCACACCGCATCCGCTTTCGGAAAAGGTACGTAAGGCGGTTGCGCTGGTGAAAGAGCGCCGCCCCGACCTGCAAGTGGATGGTGAAATGCAGGCAGATACTGCGGTGGTGCCAGAGATCGTGGAAGAACGCTATCCATTCAGCGCTGTGAAGGATGCGAATGTGCTGGTGTTCCCTTCGCTTGAATCTGCAAATATTGCCTATAAGTTGCTGGCTCGCTTGGGCAATGCCAAGGCGATCGGTCCGATCCTGCTGGGGGTGGGTGCGCCCGTGCACGTTCTGCAAACGGGCGATGATGTCAACGCTATTGTGCAGATCGCTGCCGTTGCTGTTATGGATGTCATGGGGCGGGCAGAGAAGGGCATTGAGAAGAAGGTCGGGAAGAAGAAGTGAGAAGTAATGCGTAAAACGTAATATGCGAAACGCAAGTTGTAATTGACTCACCTCGAATGATTATTTCGGGGTGAGTTTTGTTATACTCGGCTTTATTTTGAAAACAGGAAATGATATGAACAATCTCGAATCCATGGCTCGAAAAATTACAGCGATTCTTTTTGCCCAGCAATCCCTGGCCTCCGCAGGTTTTATTGCGGCGGCGACGCTCAATTCAATTGTGGGAAAGGAACTCAGTCAAAACCCAAGTTGGGCGGGTGTGCCTACGGCTGTTTATTTGCTGGCGGGCGCATTCTCTGCTTATATGTGGGGATATGTGTTTGACGCAATCGGCCGGCGCGGCGGCTTGGTGACTGGTTTAAGCGCGGGTGTGATTGGGTCTGGTATGACGTTTTATGCAATTGCAATTCATTCCTTTGCATTGTTTCTCGGAGGAATGGTGTTGATGGGAGTCGCAAACGCGGCTGTGCAACTGGGTCGTTTCGCGGCCGCGGAGGTAAACAAACCCGAACATCGCGGACGCGCAATTTCAAATGTGGTCATCGGCGGGACGGTTGGTTCGGTGATCGGCCCGTTCGTGGCCGGACCTGCGGGCGGAATTGTAGGATCGTGGGGGATTGATGAATTGGCTGGCGCATATCTTGTCAGTCTGGTTTTATTTGCAATTGCTGCAGTCGTTGTGTTTATCGGGTTACGCCCCGATCCGCGCGAGATCGGCCAACAAGTCGCGGAAAAATATCCAGATACAATCATCCGCTCAACGGTAGTGCGAAGCGTGCTTGAGATTCTTCGCCAGCCTGCCGCGCTTGTGGCGGTGGTCAGCATGGTGCTGGGGCAAATGGTAATGGTGCTGGTCATGGTCATCACTTCGCTTCACATGCGCGAAAATAATCATGGCTTGCCTGATATTTCGCTCGTGATCTCGTCTCACACTTTTGGCATGTATGCCTTTTCGATCATCTCCGGGCGGCTTGCAGATCGTTGGGGCCGCGGAGTTGTAATATTGATCGGTTCTTCAACTCTGGTGGTTGCCTGTATTGCCGCCACCATTTCACCCGATGTTTTGCCGCTCGGCGTGGCATTATTTTTGGTTGGGTTGGGATGGAATTTTTGTTTCGTGGGCGGCTCCGCTTTGCTTGCAGATCAACTTTCTCCATTGGAGCGCGCCCGCACCCAGGGTTTCAATGATCTGCTGATTGGTCTTGCCTCCGCGCTCGGAAGTTTGGGAAGCGGTTTTATCTTTGCATCCCTAGGATATAACGTGATGGCGTTTGTCAGCGCCGCATTTGCGTTGATCCCATTTACGGTTGTGTTGATCTGGATGCGCAGGAAATAATTTTAATGAAAAAAATTCTTGGCGCTAATTTTAAATGGTTCATTTTATTCTTTGTGCTTGGCGCAGGGTTGACGTTTGCATTGGGGCATTTCATTCAATTCCACGCGATGAGCAATGATTTTTGGAATATCCTTTACTATGGTCGCGGCATGACCTTGGCTGAACCCGAGTCTCTTTATAATGGTTTTTTTCCATTTGGATATGCCTTCCTCGTCGGACAGATGCCATTTACGTATGTTCGTCCACTGGCATATCTTCTCAATGCGCTTCTCGCGGGACTTTTTACTGCTTCCGTTTCGACGCTGATCGCCTCCACCCGATCCATCCCCGCCACGATCATTGCGTTCTATTGTTCCATTGCCGCGCCTTTTGTTTTTCAAAACGCCAATACGCTCAGCCCGGATATCGGCAGTGCTGCATTTACGGCTTTCGCTGTATTTTTACTCCGGCGCAACCTTTTAGAGGAAAATCAGAATGAATTAAGTTCCCTGAATTCGGTTTTGATCGGCATTTCATTAGGGCTGGCGTTTTTGTGGCGCACACATGCGATTGTGTCCGCCTTCGCAATATTTTTTGGTTATTTCCTGCTGTTTGGGATTCGTCCCCTTCGTTCGCGTGTTTTGATGCTCTCTGCATTTTTAGCGGTTTTTGCATTGCAAGTGGCTGTAAACCTGATATCAGGGCATGGTGCAATTGAAACCGCGCAAGCTTTCAATTTATATAAATATTTCCATGGGGTAAATTGGACAAATCCACCCACGCCCGCTGAGATCGAAAAATTTTCACTTTATGAAGCCATTGCCAAAGACCGCGCACGTTTTTTTGATTTATACCTGCCTTTGTTCAAATATTTTATTTCACACGCCTGGGCATCCGGCCTTGCCTTTTTATTATCTCCCAAAGGGCGGTATTCACGTTATTCCCTTTTTTCGTTCGTATTTATTTTATTGTATGCAATCCCCATCTCACTTGGGGATAGCGCCCGTTCGCCAGTCATCTTGATGGGTATATATTTGCCTTCTGTGGCAGTGTTGCTGGTGGTTATGACAGACCAAATAAAGGAATACATAAATCCAGGCAGGTGGGTTACAGGGTTAGTTGGCACCCTGTTTGTTCTGGCTGGTTTTCAAATATTTTATGGATGGGCGGGATATGATAGTGGATTAATTCGCGCCAGCCGCGCTGAGAGCAAGGTGTTGGTCATCATCGAGCAGACTTTGCTTTCACATGGCATGAAATCTCCAAGCGAAGTTTTCGCAGACCGTTATGATTTTTATACGCCTAATACCATGCCTTACCGGTCACGTCAAATTGGCAACTGGTCCGAGGACTGGGTTTGGGGCTTCAGCGATGAATTCCCTCCCTTGCCGAATGACACATGGGAAGTTTTTGCCAGGGCTTCCAAAGAACAGGGAATTCGATTTCTTGCGCTTTCACCGAATAGTTTTTATCGCGGTGAGATTTTTCCGCCCATTTATTATGGTGAAGTGGAACTGGAGGCGCTTGGGCTGCGGTTTATTGGTCAAAGGGGCAATATCAGGATCTATCAGTTTCGATAAATATAAAAGCAGCGCCATAACGACGCTGCTTTTTCATTTATAATTTATCCACTTGTTAGTTTGTGCGTTTGGCCTTCACGAAGCCTTTTGAAGCGGCCTTTGAATAGTTTTTCTCCTTATTAATTACAGGACCTTCGCTTGTCACTAATAACCGTCGCTGGAACAGCGCCTTTTACGCTAAATCACATCATTTTTACCATAGCCGGCGTTCTCTAACCCTGGCTGAGCGAAAATCCTGAATTAAAAAGAAAGCGCGACATTTGTCGCGTTTTCTTAAATCGCGGCTCACTCTGATTTTTCGCTTGTAGTGGATCTACCTTCAGAGGATTTACTTTCCATGGGAGCGCGCTCTTTGGGAGTGCTTTCTTTGCCGTTCTTTTCGGTTTTTTTCGTTTTGGAGCTATCGCCCGAAGGTGATTTGTGGTCTGTGGCGTAAAACCCGGAACCTTTAAAGATGATCTTGGTGGAAGTAATCACCTTTTTGAGCGCTTTTTTGCGGCATTCGGGGCAGGTCTTCAATGGCGCGTCGGTGAAGGATTGGTGGCGTTCAAACTGAATTCCACATGATTCACAACGATAAGTATAAACAGGCATTTATTTTTCTCCTTGCTTTCTTTCGCAAACTACTTGAAGGATTATAGCGCGGTTGACAGGGTGGGGCAAGCCTTGGACGTGGCATGTTATAATTTTCTAACAATGGTGACAGTCTCATTTCGAGTGACGGTCACCTAAATCATGGAGATAAACTTGCTAAAAATAGAAATCACCTACTGCGCAGTTTGACATTACACCAACCGGGCCGTGAGCCTGGTGGAGGAAATCCTTAAGGATTATGAGCACCTCGTCGAGTCGCTGTCCCTGATCCCGTCGGACGGAGGCAAGTTCGAGGTCAGCGTGAACGGGCAATTGATCTACTCCAAATTGGATACAAAGCGCCACGCAGAAGCGGGCGAAATCGTCAACATCATCTCAAAGATGGCTGATTAAGAGGATAACGAATGACCAAAAAGGGCAGAGTTTTTTCGGGCGCACGTCCGACCGGGCGCCAGCATTTGGGGAATTATCTTGGCGCGATCAGGAATTATGTCTCGTTGCAGGATGAATACGATTGCGTGTATTGCATTGTGGATGTCCATGCCTTGACGACGGTGGATACCACCCAGGACCTGAAATTGAACACCTTTGAAATGGCGCTGGACTGGCTCGCGGCGGGGATACGTCCTGATGAGTCGATCCTGTTTGTGCAGTCGCATGTCCCAGAAGTGATGGAGTTGCACACCTATCTTTCAATGGTGACACAATTAGGCAAGTTGACAGATCTGCCAACCTTCAAGGAAAAAATTCGCCAACAACCGGAGAATATCAATTATGGACTGGTGGGGTATCCCGTTTTGATGACTGCGGACATCGTGCTTTACAAATCGGATGTTGTCCCCGTTGGCATTGACCAGGCGCCACACATTGAATTTGCGCGTGAGATCGTGCGTTCTTTCAATTATCGTTACAATACCAAAGCGTTGATCGAGCCGCAGGTGAAACATACCGAAGTTTTGAAAGTAATGGGCATCGACGGTAAAGACAAGATGAGCAAGAGTTTGAACAATCACATCGAACTTGCCTCCACGCCGGAAGAGACCATCAAGCGTGTACGTGAAATGGTCACTGATCCTGCGCGCCAGAGACGGACCGACCCGGGCAACCCTGATGTGTGTAATGTTTTTACCATGCACAAGATCATGTCGCCGCAAGATGAAGTGGATATGATCAATACTGAATGCCGCACAGCCGGTATAGGCTGTGTGGATTGTAAATTGCGTTTTGCGACTAATTTGAACAAACATCTTGAACCGTTCCGCGCCAAACGCGCCGAACTTGTCTCAAAAAAGAGCTACGTCCAGGATGTTGTGCATGATGGCGGCAGACGTGCCCGCGCCATTGCCCGGAAAACTATGATCGAAGTGCGAGAGGCGATGCAGTTGCCGTGATGAAGGTAGACAGGTAGACACGGAGATACGTACACAGGTAGACGCATACACACGCAGACAACCTGTCTACCCGTTTACCTGTTTACTTGTTTACTTATTTACATCCTTTCTTCCTCCATGCGTGTTCTCATCCAGCGAGTTTCCCGGGCAGATGTAACTGTAGAAGGACAGACCATTTCCAAAATAGGAAAAGGTCTGTTGATTTTATTGGGCGTGGGCCATGGGGATGGAGAGGAACACGCCCAATTCCTTGCGGAGAAGGTGGCCAACCTGCGGATCTTCGAAGATGAACAAGGAAAAACCAATTTATCCGTTTTGGATGTCAAAGGTGAAGCCATCGTCGTGTCACAATTTACATTGTATGCCGATACAAGCAAAGGACGCCGCCCATCCTTTATTGATGCGGCTTTGCCCGATATTGCGGCTCCTCTGGTGGATCGTTTCATTGAGTTCCTGCGCGGGCATGGCGTGCCGACTCAGGCAGGTCAATTTGGCGCACACATGCAAGTGGAAATCCATAACGATGGCCCTGTAACCATCTGGCTGGAAAAATGATCAGAAAGCCAAATGCTTTTCAACGGTGTCTGCATCGCTTCTTTATGCTTCGCCCTGTCACTGTTTTCTTTGCTGGCAGAACCCATCGCATAGATGGCATGATCCTGAAACTCACCAAGGGAAAATATTCCATCTCTGAAATCTTAGGCTGGAATATTGTTCAGTTGACCACCACAGGTGCAAAGACGGGCAGGCTGCATACGCTTCCGCTCATTGGCGTGCTGGATGACGAAAAAATTGCCCTGATCGCATCGAGTTTTGGACGGCGGCACAACCCCGGCTGGTACTATAACCTTAAAAAGAATCCCGATTGCAGTATTCAACTAAGCGGACTTGCAGGTAAATACCGCGCACGCGAAACGGCCGGGCAGGAACGCGAGAAATACTGGCAGATGGCGGTCTCTTGTTATGCGGGATATGAAACATACAAACAACGCGCCTCCCACCGCCGCATTCCCGTTATGGTTTTGGAGCGGGTGAAATAATTGCCAAGATGAGAATTCCATGATAAAGTTGCGCTTGTAGGATGCAAGTAGGTTTTCGTTGTGGAAGTATCAAGAAGAATGCTCAAAGCACAACCTTTGAGTCGCTTTATTTACACCCGATGAAAGACATACTGCGTCACCTTATTTTTTTTCTTTTGCTTAGGAGGCAAAAATGTCTGAACGTGTCATCGGTACAGTAAAATGGTTCAATGGAACCAAAGGTTTTGGTTTCATCGAACGCGAAGGCGGCCCGGATGTCTTCGTCCACTTTTCAGCGATCAAAGGTGAAGGTTTCAAGAACCTGCAGGAAGGCCAGAAGGTTGAATTCACCATCGAACAAGGCCCCAAGGGTTTGCAGGCCGCTGATGTAGTGCCACTCTAATTCCGAACTTGACAAAAAGAGTCCCGTCGAAAGGCGGGACTCTTTTTTTATCTGGATGATACATCACACCTGACGGGTGGATCGATTCTACTTATGGAGCAGAATCCTCTTGGTTGATTTTCCTCTTATGGAAGGTGCGACACACTCGCATCACGTGGGACCCATAACTGGGCATCTGTTTCTACAGCCATTGCCCCGGCCTTGAGCATGGACTCTGCGTCTGCATCCGTCCACACCCCGCCGGCGCCGATGATGGGAATCCCGATCATAGCCGCCGAGTGGACGACATCCAACGAACGCGGGAATAGTGACTGCCCATATAAACGCCCGGTGACTAACTTTCCATCTTTATCATATAACGCCCCGCGAGGTGACGCGATACTGATCGCATCCGCGCCGTGCTGGATCAAACGCGGTCCTAAACTTAATACCTGTTCGTGAGGCAGTGAAAATATCAATGGTATTTCACCCAAACACATTTCCAGATTTAATATAATAATATCGTCTGAAAGCAAAGGTGCAAAGCCAAGTTCAACAGCCATCACATTCTCGATGTTTTCAAGCCCTCTCACCATTTGCTGTGTTTCTTCGGGCCGATCCGCCATCAAGTGGACAATCATCGGCAGGTCACTGCGCTTCCATTTTGCGGAATATTTTTTCAACACGTTCTTAAAGCCAGGATTCGGCAGACCGGTATGGAGCAGGAATCCGCCGGGGAATTGGATCAAGGCCGGCCAGGCAGTCGGCAGGCGCGGGCGCAGCGAGATCGGATTTGTCACAAAAGCGCCAAAGTCGGTAAGACCTCCGAGTTCTTTAAGAACTCGGAGGTCTGGGCCGAATCCAAGTGACCCCGCCGCGTTGATGAGTGATTTGCTAAAATATAAGTCGCGTTTCATAACTGTTATTTTTCGTCATTGCAAGGGCTGATGGTTGAGTAGTGGCGCCGTTCGTTGGCGCCACGTATCGAAACCCAGCCCGAAGCGATCCTTAACGATGAGGAGATTGCTTTACGAAGTGCGCTCGCAATGACATGGACGATTGAGGAGAATTATGCAACCATTAACTGGAATTCGTGTGTTGGATTTAAGCCGCGTGCTGGCTGGCCCTTATTGTACGATGGTTCTGGGTGACCTGGGCGCAGAGGTGATCAAAGTGGAGCCGCCCGAAGGCGATGAGACGCGCGAATGGGGACCTCCGTTTGCGGGAGGCGAGAGCGCGTATTATTTGTGTGTCAATCGCAACAAGCGCAGCATGGTTGTGAATTTGAAAACGGAGGATGGAAAAAATATTTTGCGCGAGCTCGCCGTGCAAAGCGATGTACTGGTCGAAAACTTCCGCCCCGGCAGGTTGAAAAAATTTGGGTTGGATTTTAAAACCCTGCATAAATTGAATCCGCGTTTGGTTTATTGCTCGATTTCTGGTTTTGGGCAGACAGGTTCAATGCGCGATAAACCCGGCTATGATTTTATGATCCAGGCCATGGGCGGGGCGATGAGCATCACGGGCGAACCGGAAGGTGAGCCAATGAAAGTGGGCGTTGCCGCCGCAGATCTGTTCGCGGGGCAAAATGCGGTCATCGCAATCCTTGCCGCATTGCAAGCGCGCGCGTTGACAGGGCGGGGACAGCATCTCGATATTTCATTATTCGATTCTCAACTAGGTTGGCTGGCGAATGCAGCCAGCAATTATTTGATTTCGGGTAATCTACCCAGGCGACATGGCAATGCGCACCCGAATATTGTGCCTTATCAAAGTTTTCAATCGAGTAATGGATGGTTTGCAATTGCAGTGGGGAATGATAAACAGTTCGAAGCCTTGTGCAGGGTAATTGGTAAATCGGAATTGGTAAGTGATCCGAGATTTGCGAAAAATTCAGCGCGCGTGGAAAATCGCGATGAGTTAATCGCTTTGCTCAAACCCATCTTTGCGACTCGCAGCGCGAGTGAATGGTTAAATTCTTTGGAGCAGATTGAAATCCCCTGCGGCCCTATCAATAATTTTGAACAGATCTTTTCCATGCCGCAAGTGAAAGAGCGCGAGATGCTTGTAACAATGAAGCATCCCACAATCGGGGATTTGCCCTTGGTTGGCTCGCCGTTAAAGATGAGCGCTACGCCTGTGGAATATCGCCTCCCGCCGCCGTTGATGGGGGAGCATACGGAAGAGGTGTTGAGGGAGTTGGGATTTGGGGATGATGGAAGAAAAGTATAAAAATGCAATCTCAAAATTATCAGAAGGAATAGGGCTGTGGGCAATCCTTTTCACTGCGTTTTTCAACCAGAAGAGAACCGTCGTTTTGAAAAGCCGCCACCGAAAAATACCCCCTACAACCACCGAATAAAATCAACGTACATTCCGTTAACTAAGTGAAAGTGAAAAGAAAAGGAATAATAAGTGACAAGTCCATACGCAGAAACGGAAGCGCTCCTCATTGCCAAAGCGCAAAAAGGCGATCGTGACGCCTTCGGAGAACTTGTCCGCCATCACCATCCCGGAGTTGTCAACGTAGTCTATCGCATGTGCGGCGATGTGGAACTGGCGGAAGATGCAGCCCAGGATGCTTTCATCCAGGCTTGGTTGCACTTGCCTTCTTTTCGACCCGGCACCTCCCTGCGTAACTGGATATACCGCATTGCGGTCAACGCGGCGCTGGATGTCTTGCGGCGCGAACCCAAAACGCCTCTGATTGATCTCGAAACCCTTTCGATGCCAGACTCGGCAGCCGGCCCCGAAATCGTACTTTTAGAAAAAGAGCGCGCCTTTGCCGTCCAGCGAGCCATCCTGTCGCTGACAGAAACCAACCGAAGCGCCCTGACGCTGCGCGAATATGGCGGACTTTCGTATCAGGAAATTGCCGCCACGCTCAATATTCCTCTCGGCACGGTCATGTCGCGCTTGAATTATGCCCGAGACCGCCTTAAAGAATTATTGGCGCCTCAATTGATAGATATGGAGATTGCAAATGGTTAAGCATGTTACCCCATGGCTCAACGCATATCTTGACGGTGAATTGCCCGATGCGCAGTTGCGCCAGGTGGAAAAACATCTGGCAGAGTGTGATGAGTGTCAGGCAGAACTGGAGCAGATGCGGGACCTCTCCGCGCTTTTACATGAGACAGCTCCCGCGGATGAATTTCTCCCCACCGAGCGCTTCGTCGCCAACCTGACCTTGAACCTGCCTCGCCAGCCCGCGCAGTCTCAACCCCGCAAGGCTCTCGAAATCGGCTGGTGGCTGATCCCGGTTGGAGCGCTGGGAGTATGGCTCTTTTTCCAGGTTACGTTCTCGCTCAGTTCGGTGGTTTTGACCGTCTCTGAGACTGGCTTGCTTGGCAATGGTTTATCCTGGCTGCAGGGCGATCCGCCCCAAACCAGATGGTTCTCGATGGCGATGGATCTTTTTGGCGGACAGATCGGCTTCACTGGCAAATTCATTTTGTCCGCGTTCAACGATCTCAGCCAGTTTATCCAGGACCTGAAGAGTCGTTTTATCTGGCAGGGGCTTTTCGCAACGCTGTATTTGGGTTGGCTGGCATCCTGGTGGCTGCGTCAGTCCAATCAGGCAATCCCTGCAAGTACGGTCCCGCAATCTTGATGTGGAAATCGGTTCAAAAGAGCTCTTAAGTAACCGTTCGAATGTAAAACAATAAATCAAAAGGAGTGTGTACCATGTTAGATATTACAAAAATTCTCAAACGTTCCTGGCATATCCTCTGGAATTACCGAACTCTATGGATTTTCGGTTTCATCCTGGCTCTTGCCATGGGCGGCAACAACTTTGGCAACAATAACCGTTATTCCGCCAACGACGGAAATAACAACGACCAGCAGCCCGGCATACAAGCTCCGGATGGATGGGAAGGACTGCGCGGCGATACCCCCTCGGAGAAATTGAACGATGCTTTTCGACAGATCAACGAGGGAATTCAACAACTGCGCGCCGAGTACCCTGTCGAATTCCGGATGGGAATCGCTGCGGCAATCACCTTGTTTGTTGTGATCCTAATCGTAAGCATTGTGGTAGCCATTCTGCGTTACGTCGCTGAGACTGCGACCATCCGCATGGTGGATGAATATGAGCAGACAGATCTCAAGGTTGGTTTCCGGCAGGGTTGGAAGTATGGCTGGTCGCCCGTTTCATGGCGGCTGTTCCTGATCAACTTCCTCACGCACATCCCGGCACTGGTCCTGTTCGTTATCCTGGGCTTGGTTGCCTGGTGGATCATCTCCACCGCTTTGAACGGTGCGGAATCGGCGCTCATCAACAGCCTCGTCGCCGGGATCGGCTTGTCCTTCCTGTCCATATTCATCACCGCCATTCTGATGATTGTGCTGCTTCTGCTGCGTGACTTTGCCTGGCGGATGGCTGTCCTCGAAGAGACTGGTGTGATGGAATCGCTGCGGCTGGCGACCTCTCTGGTGAAACGCAACTGGAAAAGCGTTGGCTTGATGTGGCTCGTGATGATTGGCGTCAGAATTGTCTGGGCCGTCGCCTTCTTCATCCTGATCTTCCCATTGCTGATTGTTTCGATCCTTACCGCAGTGGGTGGCGTGCTTGTTGCGACTGTGCCCACCCTGATGGCTGCCGGAGTCGCCAGCCTGTTCTCTGCCCCGGATTACTGGCCCTGGATTTTCGCCGCAATCATCGGGCTGCCGTTCTTCTTCGTTGTGGCTTTCTCACCGATTTTCCTGGTGAGCGGCTGGGGTCTAATCTACCAATCGAGTGTCTGGACGCTGACTTATCGTGAACTGAAAGCGCTGGATGTGGTTGTCCCCGCAATGATTGAAACCGGATCTCCCAACGGTAACTAAAACCAAAAAGGACCAGCCTCACACGAGGCTGGTCCCTGGCAATTATGTCATATGAGGCGCAAAAAATGAAAGCTATCAAAAAGACCGCAAGAATGACGGGGGCACTGTATCTTCTGCTGGCCGTGTTTGGTCCCTTCGGCATGTTGTATGTTCCATCCACGCTGATGGCGCCTTTGATCTGACCTGGCTACAACGCGGCTTATTCATTCACCTTACGCCATGGCATTGCAATGATTATACACGGATCAGCTTGGTTGGTTGCACGCCTTCCAGGGAGGCTCATCATACCCACAATTAATTACTCGTCACGGGAGAACCTTTTCTCTCTACCCACTGCCTTAGGCAGTGGTTTTACAAAGATAATAAATCATAATTACGCTCATATCCCCATGAGGAATTGAAAACTCTGGTCAAAGAATCCAGACAGCATCTCGTGCCCATAATCGGGGTAGATAGCCATTGACTTATGAGAAGTGATCTTATTGTAAGCTGCGAACTGGGATGATGGAGGGCAGATAGTATCCATAAGACCAATTCCCCAAAGAACATCTGCTTGTATGCGCGAGGCTAGGTGCTGAATATCAATGTATCCCAGCTTCTCAAAAATGGCATCTTCACGCTCATGCATCGGATCAAAGAAACGAAAGTACTCCTGAAGTTCTCTATATGCATCTCTAGCTTGATCCATTTCCCAAACCCGTTTGTAATCACTCAAAAATGGATAGACCGGGGCGGCGCGTTTGATGCGCGGTTCCAAAGCAGTACATGCCACGGTCAAAGCTCCTCCCTGGCTTCCACCCGTTGCACCGACTCGTTCCGCATCAATATCAGGCATTTCCATTACGATCTTAGCCAATTGAGCTGTATCGAGAAATATCTGTCGAAAGAGTAATTTTTCCGGTGCACCTTTTAATGCATCATCCAGGCCTCGAACGATATGCCCATGAAGCGTATTTCCAATAACCTCACCATTATCCTCGGATAGCCCCGCCTGACCACGGCAGTCCAAGGCAGCAACAGTATATCCTTGAGCAACAAAACCTAACTTTTCTGACCAGTCCCCCGAATTTCCAGAGTAACCGTGGAACATTAGGACTGCTGGATGGGGTGAAGAGATCTTGGCAGGTCGTAACAACTTGGCATGAACTCGTGCCCCGCCGACACCTGTGAAATACAAATGAAAACATTCCACGCCAGGTGCCTGAAATTTGGATGGAACTAATTCCACCTGTGAATTTACCGATCTCATTTCTGTCAACCCTGTATCCCAGAAAATATCAAAATCATCCGGTCGAGGATTAATTCCCTGATAAAGTTTTAACTGATCAAATGGAAGATCAAAAGTCAGTGGCATATTCTACTTATCCTTTTTCACTAACAAATCTATTATTTGAATTTTCCTTGAATTTGGACCAAGGTAAGATATCTCTGCAGACATATTAAGAAAATCAACATATAACTTGGCAAATAAATCTTGGTAGGTCCAAGTTAATATCAACTCATTATTGCTGCACTCGACCACCTCAAAATTACCACTAAATGCAGGATGGGTGTTCCTGAATTCTATTAACTCAACCAACTTCTTAACTACAGGTCGTTGAACTTCCTGAGCAACTTCATTGACCGAATAATTATGGCGATTGATTTCACGTCCCTCCCCAGTTTGTGCAACCGCATCTGTATCATTCCTTCCAGCCAGCAATCCAACATAGTAAACCTGAGGAATGCCGGGTGTAAAGAACTGAATGGCCCTGGCAGCCAGGTAAGCACTATCATTGCAATCCAGCATGGAATAGTAGGCACAGCGGATTTGATGCACGTCAAATCCATCCGGATCTTTATGTTTCGGCGAGAAAATCAAACTCAGATTTGCTCCCCTTTTCAAACAGATATCCACCACCCTTCGGGTATCTTCGCTTAGATAAAGGCCATTCAAATCTGGTTTGATGGGTACGCCATCATGACAATCTAGCGTGGTAAATTGGTTGTGTGGACGAACTTGTAAATACTCTTTCAGCCTTTTGCTGGTCTTATTTAAGATCGCATCAAGAACAGTGAAGGGGAGGATAAAATCGTAGATCCAATACCCCTTTTCGGCTAATTTGAATTGGGTTTTGTAATCTGCATGGATTTCAGGCAGGATTTCAATATCAAGGGAACGTGCCAATTCTGAGATCCAGTCCAAGAATTGATAAATCTCTGGCTCTACAAAAAAGCATGATGTCCCACGTTTCTTGATCACATACCCCACGGCATCCAATCGGACGATTTTGACATGATTGTTGCTGAAATTTGTCATGAATTCAGTCAGCAGCTGGCGAGCGATCGGAGAATTCATATCCATATCTATTTGTTCAGATGGGGTCGCTTTCCCAAATGTTGTCCACATCCTCTCTACTTTACCTGTTTTCTCAATAGTGAAATCGGAAAACGGTTCAGTCCGACGTAAAAATATCTTATTAATTTCCTGGCGTGGTGGGTTGCCTTCTGACCAAATTTTGTCCATCGTAATAAATAGATCCGAATATTCGGACTTGCGCCCTTTTTTCAAAAAATCCTGAAAATAATATGATTTCGCGGAGATATGATTAACCATCAGATCGAGCAGGATATTATGCTTTTCACTGATACGCTTGATATCTTCCCAGGTACCGAATTGCGGTTCGATTTCCAAATATGTAAGCGGTGCAAAGCCCCGGTCACCAGAAGATGGAAATGGAGGCAAAATATGAATTCCACCCGTAAAAAGACCGGGGAAATAATTCTCAAGAACATAATTAAGCTTCTTTAGATCACCCCCCAATGAATCGGGATATGTTATTAACTGAACCTGATTTTTAACTTTCATATCTACCCCTTTTATTCAACTTTTATTACATCATATTCATTTGTTATCAAAAAATCGGCTAATTGTCTTTGGCCGGCAATAATTTTATGTTCTGTGGCTAATATCTGCTCAATAAACGTATCGCCTGCTTCGTTGCCCCGGTTCCTTTTCTGGCGGTGTTCCAGAGTGTCTAGCCAATTCCTGGTAATGAATATCCTGGTATCTACATTCTTGAGCAACGAAGTGTAAGTGCCCTCAGCAATCACAACTTTTACGCCTTTCAAATAAATCGTCTCTTCTTCAATAGTATTTGCATCATAATCAACCAACGGTTTTTTTATCTCATTCTTATCTTGGATAGCGTCTTTTAGATTGTGTTCTAGCACGTCGAGCTTCACCTCTACATGAGGCCCCAGCCATTCCGGGTCTGCTCTTCGTTTGGCATCGTTTGACTTAGGTGGGAGAATAAAATAATCATCCTGCCCTAAAACAACAGATTTAATTCCGTAATTTTCCAATTCGTTGGCTATGGCCTGGCTGGTCTCAGATTTTCCACTACCAGACTCTCCCGCAACCGTGATGATATATCTGGTGTATTTTCCCCTGACTCTTTCAATGATTTGTGGAATAATTTCACTCGCAGCTCGTTTGTGATATTCCTGAATTACAAGTATGTCGCCTCTCATGTTGAACTCTCTATAATTGCTTTGATGTTGAATTCATGAAAGAACCTTGAATATTCAAATAAAGAAATTACAAACGATGTAGATGCCATAACTTGGGCGGGACCCTGGAGAAACTGATTTTGAAAATAGGACAAGCCGACCAAATAAAGAATCCGGCGTTTGCTTTTTGTCAACAATTGTTATTTGATTCTCTACCGTACATCCCATAAATTGATGTCGTTGCGAGCCGCCGCTCTTGTTCTTTGGCGGCGTGGCAATCTTCTTTTGAGTTGAAATATCTCATAAAACAGGGGATTGCTTCGGGCTAATGCCCTCGCAACGACATTTGTACGGTAGAGAATTATTTGATAAAAATGTAATGACACTCGGCACGTTGCTGCTCCGGGTTCCGCTGCTCATCCCTTGAGCGAGCCTTGGAGCAGCGCCACGATGATCTGGCGCTGGAACAGGATAAAGACGATGAGGGTGGGGACCAGGATCAGGATCGTGCCGGCGCACAGCAGGGGGACATTGTTCGCGTAGTGGCCCTGGAACGCTCCCAGCCCTCCGGCCATCGTCCGTTGTGTCGGGTCCTCGACGAGCACCAAGGATAGGAGAAACTGGTTCCACGTCCAGATGGACGTGAGGATTCCGAGTGAGGCGACCGGCGCTTGCGCCAGCGGGACGTGAATCCGCCAGAATAGGTCCCAGGTGGTCGCCCCATCGACGCGGGCTGCCTCCGAGAGCTCGCTTGGCATGTTGACGAAGTGGGCGCGCATCCAGAAGACGGCAAAAGGCATGTACAAGGCGATCAGCGGAAGCGCGATCGCGACCCGGGTGTTGTAGATACCTATCGCCCGCTCCAGAAAGTAGATAGGGATGATGATCCCCTGGAACGGGAGTGTTAACCCGAACACAAACAGGAAGAGTAGCACGCTAGCACCGGGGATCCGCAGGAGACCGATGGCGAACCCGGCCATTGTTGAGATGACAAGGGTTGCAGGCACGACAGAAAGGACAATAAATATGCTCGACGCGAGGAGCTTGGGCATTTCCGCCATGTTGAACGCTGTCACGAAATTGATCCACTGCGGGTTCTCAGGCCATTCGAGTCCGCCGGGTACAGTACCGGACGGATGCAGTGCGGTCATGAAGATGCTGATGAAGGGCAGGATCGTGAACGCCATCAGTGCTAGGAGAAGAAACCGGCCTGCCCAGAGCTCGCCGCGAGCAACCTTCATTGTGCACTCTCCCGAGTCAGCCACTGGATCGGGAGGATGACGATGACTACTAGGATCATGAGCATGACGGCCAGAGCAGACGCCGGACCTATAGCTCGCTGGGTGAATGCAAGGATGTAGATCTGGATCCCGGGAACCGACGTCGAGTTGCCAGGCCCACCGGCTGTCGTGACCCAGATGATGTCAAACGCGGCGAGCGCGGCGATCACCGTGACGGTCAGGCACACACCGATCTCGTGTCGGAGAAGAGGGATAGTGATCGCGAGGAACTCCTGGAACCAGCTCGCGCCGTCGAGCCTTGCAGATTCATAGAGGGCAGGGTCGATTTTTGTCATACCCGTCTGAAGCAGGACGATGCAGAATCCCAGCAGCACCCAGACTCCGACCATGCCGACGGCCGAGAGTGCCCAGTTGAAGTCGCCGAGCCAGGCACGAGTGAGCGCGCCGAGCCCGACGGTCCTGAGCGCCTGGTTGATCAAGCCCGGGAGAGCCAGCAGCCAACCCCAGATGATGCCGGCAGCGACGAGCGCGATGACCTGGGGTAGGAACAGAACGGTCCGGGCGACCGCTCCGAACCTCCCGGTCGCCACACGATGGATCACGCTTGCGACAATGAGCCCAAGTCCCACCGGAATGAAGCTGAACCACACGACCAGCCAGAATGCGTTGAAGATCGTCCCAATCAGGTTGGGCACCTGGAAGACATACACGTAGTTCTTCACCCCCACCCAGGTCATCGGCCCGACGCCATTCCAGCGAAAGAACGAGTACACGATGGTCAACAGGAAAGGCACGAGCACGAAGAACGCGTACATGAACAGCGCCGGCAGGGTGAATAGCCAGCCAACAAAGGTCTCCCGACGGACCCGTTTACTGAGGTAGGTCCGCCGGGAGGTCATGAAAGCCGCAGGGCGTTTGTCTGAAGTCATCATCAATATTACCATTGATCAGGCAGGCGCACTCATCGTCCTGCGGTTACCACCACTATTGTGAGATTTCTCTTTCGTATTCTGCTTGAACAGCCTTGAGGAGACCAGCAGCGTCTTGCTCACCAGCAACCATCTTCTGGAGCTCGGGCGTCCAGCCCTGGGCGAAGATCGAGCTCGTCGCGTTGGCTATGAAGTCCATCGCACCGCTTAACTTAGGTCCTGCGGAAAGTGTATCGATGGTGACCGAGCCGGCAGCAACTGTTGGTACTGAGGCATCAGCCGGTCCGCCAGGGTTTGATCCCATTCCATCGACGTTAATCTGTCGAGCCGTTTCGTTCGTGGCAGCCCAGTTGAAGAAGAATGCGGCGCAGTCTGCGTGCTTGGCATTGGCGGCGATACCGTACGTTAGCGGAGCGGACATAGCAGCATACCCTCCCCCAGCCTCAGCGGGCGGGAACAGGAAGAATCCGACATTGCCGGGCATGGCTGCGTCGTAGCCGCCGTTCTGCCAGTCGCCGTTAAAGGTGAAGACACCTTCACCATTACCGAAACGGCTGGCGGCGTCAGTGTATTCGATAGCATTGATATCGGGCGGGAAGTAGCCGTTCTGGATCCACATTTCAAGGTGCTGGGCAGCGATGAGGTTCGTCGGGGTATCGATTGTCGCGCCGGGCTTCTGGAAGATCCAGTCGTTAATCGGTCCGACCAGGCCGTAGGCGGCCATCAGGTTCTGAAGCGGGAACGCAAGCCCCATGCCGCTCTTGGCGCTACCCCACTCCATGATCGGTTGGAGCCCGGCGGCTTTGGCCGCGGCGAGCAGGGCTTCGAACTCGGCGACCGTCTGGGGCGGCTCGGTCATGCCAATCTGCGCCGCCAGCGTTTTGTTGTAGAAGACGCCGGTCATGCTGTAGTTGAGACCCATGGCGTAAAGCGTGCCGGAACCGCGGATCCAGTTTGCATCCAACCGGTTCTGGTTAAGCTGTGGCACCGGCCACTCGTTCCAGCCGAAAGCCGTCGCGTAGTTGTCCAAGTTCAACAAGAGGCCGTCCTGCGCGAACGAGACCATCGTCGGCAGCCGGATCAGGTCGGGCGGGTTGTCACTCGCGAGAAGCAGTGGCGTCGTGGTGATGAGATTCGCGAACTGTTCCATGCTGATGTCCCAGGTGACGTTCGGGAACTGCTTCGTGAACTCTTCGGTCAGCTGTGTGGGCATATCCCAGCCAGTCTCGAAGGTGACTTTCATCACGACAGGATCCGTCCCGCAGTTCGGGACCGTAGTAGCCGGAGGCTCCGTCGGCACTTCCGTTGACGGAGCCACAGTAGCAGGAGCTACAGTAGCTGGAACCTCAGTTGTTGCTGGTGCTCCACAGGAAGAAAGCAACATGGATGCCAAAACCAGCAAGCTTACCAAAGAATATAACACGGTTTTTTTGATCATTTCTCAATCTCCTTTGTGAGTTTGAACAAGGATTCAATATGAGGATGGGGATCTTGGTGTTTTAAATTCTCAATTAGATATACCTCCTGATCTTTTAAAATGGGAAGGACATGAATGGCGCTTATGTTAGTGGTATCCTGAAAGCACTTTCATAACGAGTATACCACTTTTCAATTTGAGAGTCAATAACCAGATTTTTATGCAGTTTGACGTTCGATTAAGGTGAGGGGAAGCTTGACATGCCTTGTTGGTCTGGAAGGTGATTCGATCTGGGAAAGTAATATTTCCACCGCCAACCTTCCCGACTCGTCCAAGTGCTGATGGATGGTGGTCAGGTCGGCATATTCAGCCAAATCGAGGTCATCAAAACCTACTACTGCGAGTTGCTCGGGTACCTGGATTTTCAACTGGCGGGCGGCTTTCAGCACACCCAGGGCTTGGAAGTCTGTTGCAACAAATATGGCAGTAGGTGGCTGGGGCATACTGAGCAATTCCGCAGCGACCTTGCGGGTTTGCTCTTGTGAATACGGGGCGAGCCTTACAAACGCATCGGGGAGCTCGATCCCAGCCTCTTGCAGACCCTGACGAAACCCGACCAGGCGCTGGCTGACAGGGTGGAGGGAATATTCAGGCAAATCAGTGTCGCCCAAAAAAGCGATTCGGCGATGGCCTTTTTTTAGCAAATATTGTGCCGCCATGCGTCCCCCCATGACGTCATCGATCTCCACGCTGCTCAGGTTCGGGTGCGGGAACTCAACCAACACGGTAGGTAAGCCATGGTCCACAAGGCGGCGAGCATCGGCGTCATCAACCGGCAGTGAAAGTATGATGAGGCCATCCAAATTGCCAGTCAGCGGCACGGAGGAGAGAAGACTTTTCAGGCGTTCCGCCGAATCAACCGTGTAAATGACCAACTCAAATTTCTTGGCAGATAACGCCTCGGCAATTCCCCGTAAACGCTGGACAAAAGATGGTGCAGTGAAAAATGGCGAGATAACTCCAATCCGCCCAGTTCCTCGCATGGCGCGGGCACGGGCTTCCGCTTTGGGTACGAAACCAAGCGCGTCGATGGCAGCCAGGATTCGAACGCGTGTATCGCCGTTAACTTTATCGGGTGTGTTAATCATCCGTGAGACCGTAGTGATGCTTACTCCGGCATGCCTGGCAACATCATAAATGGTGGGGGGCTTGTTAGGTGGCATAGAATCCTTGAATGAAAGAAAAAAAATGAAAGCACTTTCATTATAATTACTTCAAGCATGGTTGTCAAATGAAAAGGAAGATATATTTTCTAACCATACATGACTCCACTGCAAAAAGGGTAGCGGGCCTCCTCAAAACAGCGAAACCTTAATATAATCGGCGCATGTTCAAGAAAAACACCAAACACCAGCAACCGGCGCTAATCAGCGCCGCCAGCGAACTGCCAGAGAAGCAACCCAGGCGCCTGGAGCATTTCTGGGCAGGCACATTCTACCGTGAATTCTTCTGCCGCATTGATGAAGAAGCCTTTGCAGTTCTGTATTCCGAGGTGGATTCCCGTCCGAACGCGCCGGTCAACGTGCTGGTCGGATTGGAAGCGCTGAAAGCCGGATTTGGCTGGAGCGACCTGGAATTGTACGAACACTTTTGTTACGATCTGCAAGTGCGCTACGCCCTGGGATACGATCGCTTGGGCGATGGCGACTTCGAGATCCGCACGTTGTATTACTTTCGAGAACGCCTGAGCCGGTACAATGCCGAGCACGGCATCAACCTGCTGGAAAAAGCGTTCGAGAATATCACCGACGCGCAGATTGTGGACTTGAAAGTCCGCACGGGGATGCAGCGCATGGACTCGACCCAAATCGCCAGCAACATCGTTTCCGCCAGCCGCCTGCAATTGCTGGTCGAAGCCCTGCAACGCCTCGAACGCATCTTGAGCGAAGCAGATCAGGTTCGGCTGGCAGAGACCTTTGCGCCAATCAGGAATGTGGTAAAGCATGCCGAACATCCTTGCTTTCATTCCCAAATTGACTTAAGTCCTCGGCATCTTGAATCAAAAACTTGAATTTCGGGTAGTTCTTTCGTGCCAATTCAACTTGCTAGTTCATTACATCCAACCCAATATAACTTTTAGGTTGAAGTTGAATCAACAAAAATGCGCCGTAGCCAGGGCAACATCCGATCTCAAGTACATCTTTGTCTTGCAACTCCAGTCCCATTTGATGGAAGATGGGCATTTCAAAGAATCGTTGTCCAAATTTGCGAGGTAACGACTGCATGGCGCGGAATTCAGTTGTTGAGAGTTTCAGAGTTTTAAAACCCTCCCCGTTTGGTCGGGGAGGACGGTGTGGGGCTACGCTGTCTCTGCCAAGCCCATAGCTTGAAGCATTTCTTCGTTGCTTGCGAATTTGAATTCCTCAAGTCCGCGCTTTTTGGCTTCCTCCGCCTCGATTGCTTCGAGGCGTTTGATGGCATCTTTCGTGATGATCGGTTTGTTGAGTTCCTTCACCTTTGCAGCAAGTGCTTCTGAATTTACATTGGCAGATGGTTTGGTCTGCAAATATTGCCAGACGGCTTTTGCTGCGCTGATCCCGTCTTTGCGGGCATACCCGACCAATCCCTCGCTGGCTTTAAACTCAGACCTCCGAGTTCTTTGAGAACTCGGAGGTCTTTTTTATCTACACTGCCGCGTCTGCGGAAATTCTCTGGTACAAAAACTCTTCCACATTTGTGGATTGACTGGCGTGTTCAATGGTCATACTCACTACGCGCCCCTGACTGTCGAGGTCAAGATAAATATTTTCATTCAACTCCTGTGTTTCCTCGGGCGGGTTGGTTGAAAATTCCAATAAAGTTGTATCCGTGTCTGCAAAATATTTAATTCTCATGGTTGATTAACTTACAGAAAGGCTAAAGAGCTACTGCTCACCGAATACGGCATAATTTGGTTGCTTCACGACCAAAGGAGGCCGCCGATGAGCAGTAGTCAGGAATTGTACAACCAACTGAGTGAAAAA
>VGNE01000033.1 GCA_016866215.1 Chloroflexota bacterium
AACTTTAATTTCGTTCGAATGATTTTCGGGGGAGCAGGCGCTTTCAAGGCGTGAACGCGCAGGACTTTCGTGCCAGCTTTGTACGCCTTCACCGCACGAATGCCATCGAGAATTTCCTGACCAATATCACGCTTAGACATTTTCAATTTCCTTTGCGATTTGACGCAGAACATGAGCGGGAATGTTTTCTACTTCACTTTTGCTGTAAATGGTCAATAGCCAGATTTCGTCATCCTGTTTCTTGAAGTAGTAAATCACTCGCACGCCGCCGCTTTTACCTTTGCCTGACATTGCCCAACGAACTTTTCGGACACCGCCAGAACCACGAACGACCTTGCCTGATTCTGGATACTGGAGCAAAAAACTTTGCAAACCCAACTACTCATCTTCCGACAAATAATCGTAGAGGTATTTTGTAAAAGCAATGGCTTCTATGAATTCCATTAACTGATTATACGGCAAAGCCGTACCCTTTGCAAGTGCGTGCCAGCATTTCCCCCTATCCCGCGCTTGCATCGTAACAGACAAACTCGAGCAAATTCCCTTCTGGGTCGGGGAAATACAGTGACGCCGTGACGCCAAACATGCAACCACTCGTGTGCAGTCGCATTTACCTTCAACCCCAAGCCCTCGAAACGCTGGCGGCAAAACGCCCTCATCCTACCCTCTCCCAGCGGGAGAAGGGGAAGTCGTTCCGACCAAAAACCGTCATGAACTGGGTGAGGGAGTTTTTAATGAACTTTGCTTCGATCACGTTAATATCGGGATGAGCGCATTCGTAGCCCCCCCATAGCTCCACCCATCAAGGTCAGGAGGAGTCACTCCCAGAGTACTGAGCATACTGCTGATTTGCTCACGATGTTCGGTCGCATGGTTAATGACCTGAACCATGACAACCCACGCCTCCACGAAGTACCCATCCCTCGTTTGGAGTTGAGTCTTCAGGGGCTTCCCGCCCCTCGCCAAAGCCAGCAACCCTTCACCGCTAATATTCGCAGACTCCTGCAACATGGTAAATGCGAGGGGAGTATTGGGCCTCGCTTCAACTGGCAAAGTCAGGAGTGACAGGTATCCCCGTTGCGAAGTAACAAGATGGGATAAGGTGCTGCGAATGCTCCCTATTGTGGCGGACTGGGGTTCAGCGTCGAGTTGCTCGTCTCTGAGGGCGGAGCAAGCCTGAATGATACGCAGGTTCGCCCAGTTGTTGTGCTCGAATAACTTCTCAAGAAAATTCTCGGTCATCATGGGATTCCTTTCCTGGTGACAACACGGGCAGGCAATGTCACCCTCCCTCAGAGTGACAAATTTTATTTTTTCTTGCTTGATTTTATCTCCGCATTTTTTATATTGTCTGCGACTCTAAATTTAACGATTTTGGTTATCAATTTCAGCGGCAGTGGTTTGTCAATTGGGAATTTTAAAGTGCCTCTTCCGCCCATATATTTCGATACTTCTTTATTGAATGCCTCGGTGCCTGAGGGAATCGGGTACATTGCGATATGCTTTTTCCACCCAGCGAAATGAACTAAATTCCTGCCGTTCAGTTCGAATGCGGTAATTTGATAACTGATTTTTTCCCGTGCGTCAGGAGCGGCGGTTTTTATGGTCGCCCGTAATTCTTCCAGCATTTTTTGTGTTTCTTCGGGGAAAGTCGCAATGTACTCATCAATGAGTCTACTGCAAAAAGGACTCTTTACCGCGAAGAGGCGAAGTCCGCGAAGAAAAAATTAAAATCGCGAAGGTTTTCTTAAAGATTCTTCGCTTGATTCTTTAATATCTTAAGAACTTCTTTGTGTTCTTTGCGGTCTTCGCGGTAAAAAAGGTTTTTGCAGTGGAGTCATCAATTGAATTAAAGTGAACTTTATTGGTTTTCATGGGTTCTCCTGTTTGGGATTATCTGTGAAATTCTTGTACAAAAAGCAGGAAAATTTCACCACAGAGACCAGTGGAGATCACGGAGATTTTTAAAAGGTTTTCTCAGTGGACTCTGTGCGCTCCGTGATTAAAACTTTTTTGGTTTCGACAGGCTCAACCTGGCAGGTTTCGGTTTGTCCGAGTTAGGTTGTACGAGAGGAATTTGTAAATAAAATGTACTGCCCTTGCCTGCCACACTATCCGCCCATACGCGCCCGCCATGATTGGCCGCAATGGAATGGACAATGGCAAGCCCCAGGCCAGAGCCGGGCTGGGCACGGGCTTGGCGTTGTTTACCGCGATAGAATTTCTCAAACAGGTGTGGCAGGTCTTCCGCGGCGATACCGAAGCCGGTATCTTCGACGGCAAAGGTCAAATAACCGGGTTGTGAAAGTGTGCGGATTACGACACGCCCGCCATCAGATGTGTACTTAATTGCATTCTCCAGAAGGTTATAAATCGCCTGGTGCAAGAGCGATTGGTCGGCTTCCACTGCATCTGGCATATCCCTTGGAAGTTCAACGCTCAGGGTGATATTTTTTTGGGAAGCCCGTGAGTGCAAGGCGTTGGTGACCCGCTCGATAATATCCAGCACACTTACGGGTTCAATCTGGAGTCCCGCGCCAATTTCAATGCGGCCCAGATCAAGCAGGTTATTCACCAGGTGAGTTATATTCTCCACGCTTGAAATGATCTTCCTGACATAGCCCTGTTGCTGTTCATTCAATTCACCGACCGATTCAAACATGTCGGCATACCCTCGTATCAGGGTGAGGGGGGAACGCAGATCATGGCTCACAGTAGCGACAAATTCCGATTTCATCGAATCCAATTCCTTGAAACGCGTCACATCTCGCATGATGCAGACTCGCCCGATCTGGCGTCCGTCCACCATGACGGAGGAGGCGGTTGCAAGATAGGTGCGTTTATCCGCCAGTACGATCTCAGCCGACTGGTTTTCAGCGGTTGTGCTTTGCAGTAAATTCAGCAAAGGTTTCAATTTGACAAACTTTTCAGTTTCCATGCCGCTGGATGCATTCTTCACGCTTTTCCCGAGCGCAGAAGATGCCGCCCGGTTGGCAAGCAGTAATCGGTTGCGGTGATCCGTGACAAGCACTGGATCAGTTGTGGAGTTTAGGACCGCTTCCAGTTGTCTGCGGGAGGCTTCCACCTTCAAAAAGAGATGGGCATTTGCTATGGCAAGAGCCGCCTGTCCAGCCAGTGTGCTGACAAAACGGATATCAGCGTCTGAGAACGTGCGCGTTTGTTCATAGCCCGCCCATACGACACCATAATAGCGGTTCTCATGCCGCAAAGCCACGGCCAATAAAGCCCGCGGCTGCGGCAGGGACGGGTCGAGGTTTAGCTCACGCGAGCGGCTCAGATTTGGCAGAACGATTTTTTCCCGGCTTTGCGCCATAGCAAGGATCTGGTCATCGAGATGAGCATATCCATCCTGCGTTGAGTCCAATGAAAAACGGGAGGGAAGTTGGACAAATGTATCGGGCAGGATGCTGAGCGAAAGAGCCACACGGACTGACTTGGCGCCCGTCGAAAGGATCGCCTCCAGCACCGGTTTGACAGCGTCCTGCATACCCAAACTGGCTGCCACTTCCTGGCTGACCCGCAAGAGACTGTTGATTTCTTCCAGCCGCGCCTGTAAACTGGCGCGCATTTGCTCGAACGCGCTGCGCAATTGACCGACTTCATCCATGCCGTCCACTTGAAGCGGATGATCAAGATTTCCTTGCGCAATCCGGTTGGCTTCGGCGGCCAGGTTTTGCAGGGAACCAGTCAGCCCGCGCAGACCCAGTCTTAGGAAGAGCATCGCCAGCACTGCCAGGAAGATGATCATCAACGAGAGCGGCATGGCAATGTTCAGTGCCAATTGCTGTATCTGTTGAGCAGGGACAGTTAACACAATCGCCCACGGGCGTCCAGGCACAGGCTGGTAATACACCATCTGGCGCGTTCCATCCGGGGCAGTGTCATCATAAAAGAATGGCGCATTGCCGCGCTGGCCGCTATACGTCGTCAGAGATTGGTTTTGATCCGAATGATATAGGATGTCGCCGTTCTCGTTCAACAGAAGGCCTGTGCCACCCAGGCCGCGCATATTGTTGAGACTCTCGATCAAAGGCAAAGTCAGCGGATTGATCTCGAGCGTCGTACGTCCAATCAGGATGCGTTGCGCCTGTCCCACAGAATCAACAATGGCAACCAGAAAGGAGACACGCGCAACATCGCCAACTGCAGAAGGTGGAATTGAATAGATCTGCGTCAAGATCCCGTTGGATGCCAGTAAAATTCCGGACTCTTCATCAGGATAAAGTTTGAAGCCCGGGCTGACAGACTCAGGGTAGCCCGCCAGCACAATTTTACGATTGACATCCAGCACAATAAATTGATCAAAATAAGGAACGGCTTGCATCCGCAGCCGAATCATGTCCGTCAATTCCTCTCCGCCGGCTTCAAGCAAACGCGGATCGGAGGCTAGCTGCACAGCCAGGTTTTGACCTGTTTCGAGGAAGAAGGGCACATTTTGCGCGGCAGATTCACTCGCGCTCGAAAGTCGGTCTTGCAACATGTCGCGCGCCGCACGCCCGGCCACCACCCAGTCTCCGATCAGCAGCGTCAGAAGCAACAGCGAAATGAAAGTTCCAACTACAATGATATAACGAGATTCAAGGCTGCTCTCGCCCGGCGAAGGGCGCAAAGGTCCTTTGCCGCCCCACATGGCCGGGAATGCCATCGAAACGATCTGTGCCACAACACCTGCCATCAACATCTCGCCCGCGAAAGCAAGCGTCACAATACCGGAGTTGCTGAGCGCAAAATCGAGACGCGCAGTGGCAGGCACAACAACATCCACCCCCCATTGTGTGAATAACGCGCTCAAAATGAAGAATAAGAGATGAAAAGGTATCAGTAATAACGCGCTCAGCAACGGCTGGCGCAGCAACCGATACACAGGCGTGCGGTATCGCTGGTATGCGTGCGTGGAAAACCATGCCCCCAGAAAAGCCAGCTCAAGGATCGAAAAAAGAGAGTAGCTATCCCATGCGCCGCGCAGGAGCCCGGCGAATGCGCCCAGCACTGCTGCGCCAAACGGCCCAAGCAAGCCGCCGCCCAACAACCAGGGAATGGCGGAAAAAATCATCAGCGCAGAACCAGGCGCATCCGCGGGCAGACCGGGCAAGGGTCGGGCTGAGGCGCTGCTTGGTCTTATTCCAATAAATAACGATGTGATGGGAATCAGGATGAACAATACAATGAAAAATCCCCACTCTCGCCCCTGCCACACAGGCTGGTATATGCGCCAGCGAAACAGCGCGTACGCCAATGCTCCCAACAAAGACGCCCACACAAACCAACCTGCAAGCGTGGGCGGTGCGGGAAAGGCAATGCCTGCAAGAAGCGTGAAAAGGAATTCCATTTTCATGGATTATAGTCCCAAACATCGCGCATGAATTTACAGGATCGTAGGAACTAAGAGAACACACTGTGCCTGCGCTCAAGCCGATGTCCCCGGCAGCAATTTAGATCAGGAATATTCCCCGCGATATTTTTCCGGGAGCAGATTTGCCAGCGCCGCCATGATCTGACGCGTACCTTGTGCGGCCGCCTCCTGCCGACCCTTCGACTCGCTCAGGACGCCGCTGCCAGCCTGCTCCTCCAGCCTGAACACTTTCCCCACTTTGACATGCACCCGCGCGCGGCGCATTCTCTTCATATTTCCATAGACATTTTCGTTTTCCGTACCGCTGATGGCAATCGGCAAAATCGGCGCGCCTGATTTATACGCAAGGAATGCCGCTCCGCCACTCCCTTCTTCCAGCGCACCCGTAACGGAGTATCTGCCCTCAGGCGCGATCACAATCACTCGTCCCTCAACGAGACCATCCAACGCGGCGCGCAAAGCGCGGATATCGGCGCGCCCGCGATGCAGCCAGATCACGCCGTACCAGTCTATTAACTTTCCAAGTATGGGGAGATCGTACAATTCGATCTTGCCAAGCGCATCCGGAGGCAAGGGTAAGGCCGAGATGATGGCGGGCACATCGGCATCTCCGATGTGGTTGATGACGATAAGCAAAGGCCCTTTTTGTGGAAGATTCTCCATCCCCTCTGCGCTCACGTTCAAACCAATTTTTGTGATCAGTTTTAAGAATCCGTGGGAGAAGGCGCGAAAAGCGCGGCGCGCAAAGGTCATTTGTGGGAGGCGCACCAATTCAGGCCGCCAGCTTTCGCTGACCGGTTTAGGCGGGAAAGATGGCTTGTCCTGCATAGACGCCGTGATAATCCTCGGGTAAAAGACCCGCAATATAACGCATGACCAGATCTGCATTGTGTTGACGCGCTTTCCTTCTCCCCACGCCCTTTTGGGTCATGTGTGGAAAGTGAATGGGTCTGCCGATCCGCATTTCAAGGTCCGGTTTTTCCCCGCGTTTGGCACGCTGCCAAAAATCATCGGTTGTGCCAACCAACCCGACAGGAACGACGGGCACTTGCGCATGTTCAACAATATAGCCAATACCGGGCATGGCGCGCCGCATGGCTGGTTCATGAGAACGTCCGCCTTCGGGCGCGATCGCCAATGGACGTCCCGCTTTCAGAATCGCCAAAACCTTTTCAAGCAGGATGCGGTCATAATCACCGCGATGAACAGGGATAACGCCGTACATCGAAAGCAAGGCGCCCTGTCCTTTTTTCTCGAAGACATCCGCCGCGCCGATCACCTCGGGTTGTTCGGGCCAAAAGGTAATCACCAAAGGCGGGTCGAAAATTGAAATGTGATTCATTGCGATCACATACGGTTTCCCAAATGGAATATTTTCCCTGCCGGATACTTTCACACGTCCCAGAATATGGAACAAGGTGCGAATGGCGGGACGCAAAAAACTACGATTGATTTGAATATGGAATGGGACGTGATAGGGTTTCATTTGAAAGTATTTTTAACGCAGGCTGCTAAATTGTCGGTTGAAAATAAATTAACGAACAATCATCGCGATAGAGCATAAATGGCCCGCCGCCGGGGACGGCGGCTTGAGCATAATGGAGGTGAGGCTTGTGCATATTCGTGATTTCGTTACTTGCATAATTCCAGAACGCGCGCAAGAACCTGGTCTGCATCCAGTTTGTCAGAGTCGAGGATGACCGCATCATCAGCGGGGCGCAGAGGGGCAACGGCGCGAGTGGAGTCAATGTGGTCGCGCTCGATCACATTTTTCAGGATTTCGTCATAGTCGGCTTTGTCACCGCGCGTGATGATCTCTTCATAGCGACGCCTGGCGCGTTCCTCGGCGCTGGCATCCAAATAAACCTTCAAGTCAGCTTCCGGTAAAACCACAGTTCCTATATCCCTGCCGACCATCACCACCTGGCCGCGCAGCCCAATGCGGCGCTGTTTTTCGGACAAGGCCTGACGCACGCCCGCATATGCAGAAACGATCGAAACATTCGCATCCACATCACCGTCGCGCATCGCCCAGGTCACATCCTTTTCGTCGATCACGATGTCATAGCCGCGGCCGTCATTTTTTGAAGGCGGACGAATATCTATTTGCGCTTTTTGCGCCAATCCAGTGATCTCGGCTTCCGCGCGCAGGTTCATATCATGCTGTAATGCGATCCATGTGATGGCGCGATACATGACCCCGGTATCAAAAAAAAGGTAGCCAAGCGAGTCAGCCAGCTTTTTTCCGAGCGTGGATTTGCCCGATGCGGCTGGACCGTCGAGGGCAATGATGGAGGGAGGGGATGTTTTCGTCATGTTTTATTTATCGAGGAAGAGATCGTCGCGCGCCCAAAGGATAATGGTTTCACCGCTCTGCGGCATTTCCCGCAAAGTGATCCAGCGGATCCAATCCCTGGTGAGTGCGGCGTTCCACAATGGAGTTTGCCGCCAGGTGAAATCCTGTCCGCGGTAGGCGGCGACGAGGATAGGGTCTGTTTGTTGGGGCGTGATCACGAAATACGGGGAACTGGAAATATCGAGAGATGCAGCGACGCTTACGGAATGTTCCCGCAAGGCCCACTCAAGCGCAGAAGAATTTATTCCTGTAATCACAACGGGCGCGGAGAAATCATTTCCGAGACCTAATTCTGAAATTTCACGGACCGTGGCTTGCAACAAGTCTGCCTGCATGGGCATGGATGGAGGCCGCCAAAGCTCTGGATGAGCCAATCCGCGCAAGCCTGCCGAGCCAAATGTCCCGCCAAGACCAAGCACTCCCAGCACAAGCGCGAGTCCCCACAGGCCGCCGAGCCGGGCCGTGCGAATCGACCAGCCTGCGGCAACCAGCAGGAGACTTAATAAAAGCAGGATCAACGCGCCAATCAACAGCGCTAAGCGCATTGTATATTCACGCGAATCCGCAGAAAGCCAAACCAGTCCTGAAAAATCCAACCACGCAAAGGTCCAGATAAATGCAGTCAGAAGTACAACGCCGATCACTTCGCGGCGCTCTTCGGGGAAGATGGTAACGCTGCGCCCCAATTCCATTGCGGCCAGTACGCAAAGCGGAATGAGCGCCCAGGCGAGATCACCGATCTGGCGCGAGGGGAGAAATATTGCCAGCAGAAATGAGACGAGCAGCCAGATGCTTAATGGAATAATTCTGAAACTTCCATTTGCCCAGCCTCGAATGATGGCGATCAATGCCAATAAAACGGCAAGCGGTTGATATACAAGAAGCGAAAGGAACAACCGGCCTGCGGAGACATCCGAGCTAGTAAGCCATGTCTTGATAAAGGCAGGGATGGAGGCGAGTGCGGCGCTCAATCCACCGGGGACAATAAAGAAGAGTGTGCCGGCTGTGATGAAGGTGAGGAGGAAGGGGATGAGGAAAGTTTGGTAATTGGGGATTGGGGGTTGGGGATTGGGGATTGGACGCTTCGCGTGGAGATTAGAGATTGGAGATTGGTAATCGGTAGTTGTAGAATCGAAGGCGATGGTTTCAAGTTCGGGAGCAGGTTTTGATGAGCGGCGGGATTGTAATCCCTGATTAATCGCACATGTAATTCCGAGACCCAACAAGCCGTACCAGATGGAAGGGCCGCTGAGCAGGGCGAGGGCGGCGAAGAAGCCCCCCAGGCTGGGTTTGTTTTTATTGATGAATGCCCAGAAAAAAATCAAAAATGCGATAGCAAAAATCGGGCTGGCGGCTTGCCTTGATAGCGCTGTCAGACCTGGGTCGAGGGCAATGAAAAAGGCCAGGATCAAGCTCGGGCGGGGGCGAAGCGTGAGACGTTCGTTAAAAAGCAGTGGCGCAAAAACGAGCAGGCTTCCAATCAGGGCGGGCATGAGTCGGGCGAGGAAATTTGTCCCGCCGCCGTAGAGGAAGAACAGAACTGAGGTGGATAAAATGTAAAAGGGATGGGGGCTGAGTGGAGGCTTGGCGCCTTGCGAAATGTGCAGGGCTTGCAGGGCAGGCGCGGCTTCGGCGTCGGTGAGGGGCATGGCGCCAAGCTGGGTCAGGCGGAGAGCGAGGGCAAGCAGAAACGCGAACGCATACAGCCAGCCCTCATATTTGAAATGTCTGTAGGTCATGGAGGTAATTGTATCAAAGAGTTACGGCGCTTCGTAAATGACCACACTGCCCTGCTGAAAAACAGGTTTGAGATATGACTGGAATTTCTCTTCATTTACTGACATGGACACGCGCTCAAGCGTGCCGATGTAAATGTAGCGAATATTGTATTGCTTAATGATGAGTTGGGCTTCCTCCCAGCGGACAGTGGTGTAGAGTTTTTTGATGTCTTCGCGGCGGGAGCCTTGCGGTTCGTAAGTTCCGCGCCACTGCGCTTCATGACCGGGCCAGCCCAGCACGGTCTGCAGGCCAGTCCACATGGAGATGCGGGCATAGCCGCTGTATCCATCTCCGATGGCTTCGGCAACAACTCCATTTGGCACGGTGAGCAGGAAATCTATCGCGGCGGCTTCATCAGGATTTTCGCGTTTGACGCGCTCAAAGTCATCGAGAGTGTAGCCGAAGACCGGTTTGAAGTTGTTGGTTTTTGTCAGCAAGCCAAAGGTTGGATACAACAAGCCTGAAAAAATCACGAGGCCGATCAATACACGGAAGATAATATTCTTTGCGCCGCGCAAGTTTTGAAGCAGGTATGCAACTGCGAAAGCGGCAACGAGACCCCACAACATCCACGCCTGGTAGTAGAACTTGAAAACCGTGTTGATGCGATAACCGAATTGATCGCGCAGAAAGACAAACTCAGGGGCGAGGATGAGGAGGGCACCGAGGGTGATGAGGAGGAGAACGAATTGGTTTGCGATTTTCAATTTACGATTTGAGATTGATGCGTGATGCGTGATGCGTGATGCGTAATTATGGAAAAGGAAGGCGAGGGCTGGGATAAGGATTGCCCCCAACGTGATGAGGCTTCCAATGTAAGCCAGTCTTCGCAGGGAGGTTGCGCGGACAAATTGAGAGGCGGTCATGCCTTGCGAGGCGAGAAAGTTTATGACAATATCCTTTTCGAGAAAAGAAATGACCCAGCCGATAAAGAAGGTGAGAAGGAAAAGGAGGAAAGGTAAGCCCAGCCCGAGTGAATAGCCAAGTTTCCAGTTGGGTTTACCTCTGGAGTCGGATAGTTCGCTGTTCGCTTGTGCAGCAGCAAGCTGCTGTACTCCAGAGGAAAGATGAATAAGATAGGCAAAGATGGGGATGAGCAGAGTACCCCACATCACCCATAAATGAATGCCGCGCGTGGGATACATGAAGTTCGGCAAAATACCACCCGCCTGTGATGAGAATCCTAAATAGAACGGGAAATAAAGTAAAACAGAAAGAATACCGAGCAGCAAGCCAAGCAGGAACAGGTCTTCGAGTCGATTCCAATTCCAGCCATCATCATTTGCGCGCCAGATGACGTAGGAAGCAACGATCAACGTAGCGGCGACGAGGATATCCCAGGTGTTGAGAAAGGCCAGTCCGCCGATGAGCAGGGCGGAGAATAAAAAGCCCGCATAACTGACGCGCAACCGTGCGCCGAACAATTCAATGCATCCACGCCAGCCGCCGAGGAAGAGATTCAATGCCGCAGAAATCGCAAGCAAGCCAAAGGGAATCGCCAGCACATGTGGATGCAAGTCACCGAGCAGAAAGGAGAAGAAGGGAAACTCATCGATCACTTCGCGGAAACTGCCCGTCATGTCATAATCCTGTATGACACGCGAGGCGCGCCACCACCACAAATAACGATCGGGGATCCAGCCAAACGGCTGCATGGGCGGCTGGGAAAGTTCCTTCATATCCATCCATGACCAAAAGGAACTCGTGAATTCGCCGGTGATCGGGTCTTTTATCCAGAATAACCCGCGGCGATGCAGGACTTCAAGCAGGGCCTCAAAGTTTGAGATGAGCAATAGAAAGAGCGGGCCGAGGAGGGCGAGACCGTGGACGGTGGATGGTGGACGGTTGTTTTCATCATGGTCTATGGTCTGTCGTTTGTGGTCTGCTCTTGAAAGTAAACTATATAAAATCCCATACGAGCCAATTGCGCCGAGGGCAAAGATAAGCGCGGTCATCAGGTTGTGGGCGGTGCTTCCATTGGCTGCAGAGATGCGCGCCAGCATGGCGGTCATTACATAACCGAAGTAATAATAGGAAATGGCGTAACCTGAAAGCCAGGGATCCTGCGGAGGAAAAACTGGCGAACGCAAAATGCCGTTGATGAAAGCCAGTTCCATCGGCTTTTCGGTGCTGGTCAGTTCGGGGTTGGCGGAGCGGACGAAAGCAAGGAAGGCGAATGCGGCGAAGAATAATATTTCGGTGGTGAGGATGAGGCGAGAATGGGTGCGGAGATAATTGGTAAACAGGGATTTGAGACTGGAGATTGACCACACGCTGAGAGCGATGAGGATTGCGAGCGCAAGCAGAATTCCTCCAAGGTCATTTTGTGCAATGCCAAGAGAGGCTAACAGCCAGAAGAGATATCCCCAGATCAACAGGCCTGCAGTGCGCGCGAGGGTGTACCCTCGATCTGTCAGCGCAGGGAATAAATAAAAGGCCAGCGGAAAGGTCAGCCAGCCGAGCAGGGTGAGGATGATGTACCAGGTGAAAAATGCAGTCATCAGTGACCAGTTGCCAGTAATTAATAATTAGTGATCAGTTATCGGTGATCGGAAGGCGGTAATGCCGGAGGGAGGGAAAATGTTCCTTGTGCAGAATCAGGCTCAAAGCGCAGCACGGAGGCGACTGCGGTTAAGTTGATGGGACCGAAGATATGCGGAAATAAATCAGATTCGGAAATGCCCGCGGCCGGAGGTCCCGCTGGCGCTTCCCACTTAAGCTCGGGCTTGAGTTTTGCTTCGTCGAGCATCAGCAGTACGAGGTCAGTGCGCCCGCGATAAAAAGCATTCGCCACATGGAGAACTTGTTTTTCAGTTGAGCAGTGAATGAAGCCTTCGGTTTCCAAGCTTGGCGCAAGATATTCGCCGCGTGTTTGGGATTCAAGCCATTCTTGTTTTGAGGTAATGTGCAGGATCAAGGTTGTCTCCTTACGAATTACGTAATACGTAATTCGTAAATAAATTCTACGGGATGGCTTCATAAATTACCGTATTTTCATCGCGATAGACTGCGTTCCAATATTTGCCGTTGTACTCTTCGAATTTTGCAAAGCCGTCTGTTTCAAGGTCAATCGGCGGGTAGACATTTCGCTCAAGTTGGCCGACGACGATATATTTCACGTCAAATTTTTTCAGGAAATTCAAGGCTTGCTGGATGTCTGGCGTGGCATAAAAGAGACCGACCTGATTGACTCGCTCTTGAACACTTGGTGCAAAAATACCGCGCTGCTGGCGTTGATGCCAATTCCAACCTACGACGCCAGGCAGGCCCGTATAAATCGAAAAGCGAGTGCACCAGCGGTATTCGGTGCAGTTGGCTTCGACGATGACCGGCGAACCTATTACATTATCCTGCATCCAGCGGATGGTGCGATAATCCTCGCTCAATTCCATGACCTTGCCATCCCAAAGCTCAGAGTAATTCATGAAGGTCATGCTGTCCAAAGTACGCGGGGCGGGCGGAGTCAGACGGTCACTGATCTTGTCGCTGGTGGCGGTGAGGGTGAACATAAATGCGCCCATCAATAAAATGGTAACGCCGGATTGGAAGAGGGTGCGCCAGCGCATCCGCCATAATGGAAAGACATTCAACAACCAGCCAAAGGATGCGGCGGCGCTGACGGCCAGCAGCATCCACGCCTGCAAATATAACTTGAAGACTGTGTTCATGCGGCCAATATCGCCAACGAGCACAACCACTTCGACTGCCAGAGTAAGCGTCAATGCCGTGCCGATCATCAACAACACAGCGCGTTTGACATCGGGCATGTCCGGACGCAGGATGAGAATCCCTGCCCAGGCGGCGAGAGGCAATGCCAGCCAGCCAATGCGGATGCCCTCCACGGCAAAGAAGACCAGCAGGGCAATCAACAAGGCCAGCGAAACTTCCAAGGCCACCACATAATCACGTAGTTTGCCTAAACGCGAAACCGGCGTGGAGGCCATCCATTCGCGCGTCTCCCACGTCAGCCATGCCACAATGATAAAGAGGAACAAAGCCCATTGCGTGAGGTAGGAAGAGATCGGTGTGTGCGAACCCTTCCACGGGTCTATCGCGCCGTAACTCTGTCCATACCAATAGGTGAATGGCGCATACAAAAGCGAACCGAGGATATATAAAAAGGCAACTGCACTAACTGCAACCAATGCACGCCCAAGCCAACCCCCATCCCCGGCCCTTCCCCCAAAAAGGGGAAGGGAGACAACGGAATTACGATACAGGGTATAAGCCACCGCAATCGCAGCTAGCGGGAAGTATGTGTACAAATCCCATGTGTTCGTTGGCTTCAATGCGCCGATCATCAAAGCGCCGATGCCAAACACCGCAAACCATTCGGAGCGTGTCAACTGTGCACGAGATTTAACAAATGACACCGACCATGCAATGATAAACAAGGTGATCGGCATCACGAGCATGTGCGCGTGCATATCGCTGTATAGGAAAGTGAATAGGGGAAACTCCGTGATCGGCTCGACATCATTTGGCGCGGGGATGACACGGCTTGGAAACCAATACCAGTCACCGGGGCCAATGGGGAGGGATGCCCCGCTAAACGACATGAACAATCCTTGAATTGCCCAAATCCATTTTTGGAAAAAGATCGTATCCACTGGCACAAGCCCGCCTGGCGCGGCGATGCGCTGGAAACTATTGAAGAGCAAGCGAATCGTGCCGAGGTTGCCCAGCAAAACGGTCATGAAAGAAGCGGCGAGACCGGAGATCAAAGGGACGTTGGACGTTGAACCCTTCGACAGGCTCAGGGCAGGCTGTTCAACGTTCAACGTTTTATCCTCAACAATTGAATACCCAATCGCGAATGCGCCAACGGCGATCAACGCAAACCAGGTCGGCAAAATAAAGTTGTAGGCGATCGAAGGCACAATGCCAAGCAATTTTACCGGCGTGCCGGCCAGCACAAAACCGTAATAGTAATAATTGATATACCCGCCCGCATACCAGGGGTCATAAGGCGGGAAACTTTCGCTCTTCAAAACCGCGTTGAAATACGAAAAATCCATCGGCCGCTCGCCGCCCTTGGCTGGATGCCACATATCCGAATTGCCGAGGCGGATCAGCAGATCGATCAGGAAGAAGACGAGGAAAAGAATCTCCACCATGACGAAGAATCTGCGGTTGGCATTCCACTCCTCTTTGAACTGGTCTCTGCGCTTCACCCACAAGCCGAAGCCTGCCACAGCGACAATGACAAACGCCGCGCTGATGGAGACCCGCGTGTACGGCAGGCCCACCGAACCGCCCATCCATGCGATCCATGCCAGCAGAACCAAGCCGGCAATCCTGCCCAATGGATAGGCATATTGTTTTAATCCCGGTAATGCAAGCCGCGCAATGGGATAGGCGAAGAGACCGAGAACGAAAATAAATGAATACCAAAGTAAAACGCCAACGATAGGGTATTTATTTTGAATCCAATCATAATCAAATAATTCAGACCATGTCCCGCCTGTGCGCTGTTGGGACAGGCGGGTCCCGGGCAGCATCAAATCCTTGTAATCGCTGGCCTGCCTGGGCGTGAAACTGACCACATTCGTCAAATCCACTGCGCTGAGAATGCCTTGCACTTTGGCTGAATTGAAATCATTTGTTTTTTTGAAGATCAACACTTTGGGATGGTCGTAAAAAGTAAAAGCCTCTTCTGCGGCTTGATCGTTGATGACCAGTGAGCCGAATGTTGGATATGATTCAAAGACTTGCACCAATTCAAAGCCAAGATTGCCTTCATATTGTCCGGGCTGCGCCACGCGGTAACATTCGATGATATTTTCGTTAGCAGGACAGCCAAGCAATTCACGATAATACAAAGTCGTCAGCGGATATCTTTCGGGCAGACGTGTGATCTGCGCGTACTGATGATTGGTGGGGATGATAATGTAATCAGCCAGCGAGAGCGTATCCATAAAGCGGGTTAATTTATTCGCGTCGTCCGGCCAGTACACTTGCAGGATCAAGTCACCGCGATAGATACCGCCAAAGGGATCATAATTATCAATGCGGAAGGGCAGTCCCCAGTCGTAATCGGTTTCATTGGCGAGGTTGGAGCCGCTGATGGTAAGTCCGTTTCCCAATGTTTCCATCTTCAAATTGTATAACTGACCTTTGATGACGGGCACAACGCGGTCAAAGGTCAAAGTGAGCGAGAGGCCGCGCGGATCGTTTGTCAGCGTGGGATCAAGCAATTCGGAGGCGCGCGCAAGCACACGGTCCGGTTCGGAGGCGGAAGCAAGAGTCAGTACGATGGGAGCAGAGATTGAGTCGCGTGCGTGTCCAAGTGAGACCTCAGAAATTTGTCCATCACGGTTTGGGAAAAATGTCAGGTTGTAAGGTGCGTCCGTTGTGATGACCAGTTCCGCTGGCATGGGTAAAGGCTGGCTGTAAATGCCTTGATCTGTAGTTTCAATCCGCAGGTTGACGGGACCCGGCGCGTTTTGATATATCCAGCGCGAAGCCGCCATGCGGGTTTCGTCTCGCAGGTAAATGCTTTGAAAGGCAAAAGCCCAAATGACGGTGAGAATGAGGACTATCGTGCCAATGAAAGCCGTTAAATTACGTATTACGTAATACGTATTACGTAATTTGAACATTTGTGGCAGCTCGAAGATCACCCACGCCGCCATCATTGCCAACAGCGGATAGATCGGCAATTGATACCGCATGGTCGGGTTGAATTGAAGCGACTGCCAGATGAAGTAGAACGCAGTCCAGCCCCATAGCAGCAAATGCTTGTATTCGCCTTTGAAGATGCGCCAGCCCATCAGCAGAAAGCCGGCCCAGGCGAGAATGCCAAGCGGAAGCCCAAGCCCCCAAATGGTTAAATTTGTAAATGAATATAAATGTGTACGCCGCGCCCATTGTAAATTCCAGGGCAGGTCGGCTTCGCCGGAGGCCTGCGCCCGCACTTCGCTTATGTTCGCAACCCACTGTGGATTAAGTCCTAAACCGTCAAATGCGTAGGGCTGAAAGATGCGGAAGGAGATGAGGGTTGCAAGTCCGCCCGCGATGAGAAAGGCAGTGATCAGTGACCAGTGATCCCCTACGGGGATGATGTCAGTGGTCACTGATTTGTGGCGGCCATACAAAAAATAGCGGACAGCAAAAGCGCCCGGCAAGGCAATTGCCAACACCACAGCATTGATCTTGGATGCCATCGCCATGCCGAGGGCAATACCAAAGCCGATGGAGAGGAGGAAGAGGGGATTCTTGATAATGCGTGATACGTAATGCGTGTTGCGTAATTCGTAATTCGCAATTTGGGAATCGGTGATTTTCTGCTCACCACTTTCTACTCTCCGTTCACTATTCTCTACTCTCTGTTCTCTAATCTCTACTCCCTGCCCCACTATCTTCACCGCAAACGCCAGCGCCAAAAACATGAACAGGTTCGTGAAGAGGTCTGTCGTAAAGAAATGGGATTGTTGAATCTGCATCACAGTCAGCGAGGAGAATGTTGCGGCAAACAAACCCACCTTGCGCCCATACAAACCTGAAACAATTAAATAAAGCAAAAAAATGGTGAGTAAATCTGCCAGTGCCGATACCTGCCGCGCAAAGAATTTTGAATTACCAAGATCATCGTTACCCGTCAACTCCATGCCATAGCGGATCAAAGTAATTGGCAAGTTGCCATATACAAAGAATGCATTTCCACGGTTATGCGGGTTGAGTGTGGATGTGTTGGTATCGAAATATTCGCCAAGGCTTAACCAATGTTTCTGCTCGTCCGGGCAAAGATCCACCGGGATGGACGAGTCATCACAAGCCTGTGCGCGCAGATTATCTACAACGCCCGTCAAAAACAACTCGTCAGGGTGCTGGTGGTAGCCCTCGCCCCAATTGAAACCTGCCAATCGCAAATATCCCGCCATCAGCAGGACGAGGATAAATAACAGATCATACAACCATGAGCGTTTTTCGTTCAATCTCTTCCTCGCTCCCTCATCCCCAACCCTTCCCCCGCAGGGGAAGGGAGTCCCCTCTCCCTTCGGGAGAGGGCTAGGTGAGGGCTATTTCTCAACCATAAAAATCATAAAGTCTTTCCCGGGCGTCGCCGAAGTATAGCGGTTCAAGACGCCATTTGGGTAGAGTTCTTTAAGAGCATTCTCAGTTTCAAGGTCCGCATTCCAAAAGATGATCATCTTTGGCGCAGGCACATTCAACGTCTCGGCAAAGTTATCAGGCCACAATGCAAAATCACGGTTCGGGATACCCGCCCACACACCGGGCAAACGCGTGTCCACCCAATGCGGGAACGGCACGATCCAGACCGTATCCGTCTGCCCGTATTTGTCGCGGAATTGGCTGATTACCTGTCCCATCTCAGATGTATTCCACGCGCCCGATCTAAAATTTGCATCGAACTTGTTGAAGACAATATCATAATTGTTGTAAGCGGATGCGGCGAACAACAGTCCTGTTAAAGCATAGGCGACGAAAGCCCGCTTCTTCTCCGCGCCGAAACCTGCCACCAAACCTTCAAGCGCCAGCGCGCTGACAATGATTGCCGCTACCGCCGCGCCCCCGGCGCGGTTTAAGGCCGGGTTCTCGCTGGGGAATGCCAGCGAAAGCACCGAAGGCATGATCAACATGGGAATGGATACCAGCAGGAACAAGTCACGCCAATCGCGCTGGCGAATGTAACGCAGGCTCAGCAAAACGACTCCCAGCACGAACAACGCGCCTGTCACCACGTCCAAGGCGGGACGATGCGGTATGGAATTGACCCAGATCTCGCCATTATCCCAATTGAACATCAACAAGCCGTTATATAAATTCGAGAGGAATAGCTGCCATGCAGGACCAGGTAATTCCACCTCCACACCGCTCAAACGCGAGAAAGCGCGATAGCCGAACATGGCAGGATGCTCAAGCCAATAGCGGAACAAAGGCAGGAACACGAACAACGAAACAACCACAATGATGACAAACCACCAGACAGCCTGCTTGCGCGTCTCTTTTGATTTGGTGTGCAGAATAAAAATGACGATGGCGGTCAGCACAAGGAGCGGGACAACGCGAAACGGGCTGTACCCATGCAAACCGAAGCCGAGGAAAATGCCTGAGAGCAGAAAATCGTTTCGGTTGCGGGTACGCAGGCCTCGGATCAGGTAAAGAAGCGTCGGCGCGGCAAAGAGAGGATAAAGCGGAAAGCGGAGTCCAATGCGTGAGATGACGTTGGGCCAGTAGGCGATCCCAAAAAGAAAAAGCGCAAAGAGGCCCACGCGTTCGCTGCCAAATTCCTTTCCCAGCAAATAAATATATGGGAGTGTAAGAATGCCAAGTAAAGCCGTGCCGAGTTTTAAGCTGAGGAAGGAAAGACCCGTGCCGAAAATATTGGCAACCAGCAGGGTCCAGTACATTTGAAAGGCCTCGCGACCCGTGTTGCGTTCAAAAAAGATGGATGTCTTGCCCTGCGTGATGTCGTACACATCCAATATTTTTTCAGCATGGTCGCTGAACGGCTCAACAGGCAGGACATCAATTTTATAAAGACGATAAAAAACAGAAAGTCCGAACACAGCCAGTACAAGCACATTCCAGAATACTTTTTTGCGCCGTGTGCCCGCATCCACATCCGTTTTGAACTTTGGCGTTTTCAGCCATAACCCATACATCAGAAGACCAATGGATGCTGTCCACAAAATCGTGTTAGTGAGTGAAAACAAACCGTCGCCAAAATCCACGAAAGCGATCAACGCGAGAATCACAGAAATAATTAAAGGGAGAAGACGGGTGGAAAGATTATCAGGAATTTGCCGAATGGCGGGTAAAGCAGGCAAGTGCCATTCATTATTGGAATATGCCCAAACTGCCGCGCCCGCCGCCATTAGATACAAGGCAAATGCGAATGTCCCTTGCTGCCTCGGGGGTTCAACAAATGCCTGTGCAATAAGCGCAAACAGCAAAGCCAGCAAAGAACGCCAGGGAAAATGACTCGCGCGCGGCAGCTCCACGATCTCCTCTTTGATCATGGGCTGCGCCGCTTCCTGCGCAAGCGCCTGATTGATCTCTTCGCGTCTGCTTGCATCCCACAAGGAGCGGATGAAATTGAAGAACGAAGCCCAGTCCTTTGTAACGGACTTGTAGAGATCGAGAACTGTTGGTTCGTTTTCTGGGGGAGTGTTCGGATCTTGTGTCATTAAATCTCAACGGAATATTTTACGAATTACGGATTACGTAATTCGCAATTCGTAATCCGTAAAAACAATTTCAAGCTATTTCTTCCTCGCAATAACAATCACGCTTTCCCCCCACCGCATCGGCAAAAAGACAAAACCGGTGATGGCCTGCAGACCGCCGAGCGAGCCGAAAATTAATTTCTGTAAGGACTTCGGCACAAAACGGATATATGGCACATCCCAGAAGCCGTCTGAAAAAACTTTCAGTGGCCTGAAGCCGGCGCTCTGGATCAAATCAAACCATTCCTGTGGTTGCTTCAAAGATATATGGGTCGGGTCTTGGTAGCCGATCCACTTGTCGCCTTTCCAGGGCTTGAGCAGTGAGTCTAGATTAGGCGTGGCAAAAATCAGGATGCCATCTTTTTCAGTCACACGCCCAATTTCTTGAATCGCTTTGGCAGGGTCGGGCAAATGCTCAACGATGTGCTTGATAATGACCACATTGAACGCGCCGTCTTTATACGGAAGTTCCTGCGCGGATGCAGTTTGCAAGGATGATCGCTCCGCCGTCTCTTTGGATTTTTTCACGGCCCAGTGATTCAAGTCCATGCCATACGTTTCGAACTCAGCTGATAGTTGCCCCGCCAAATGCCCCATGCCTGATCCCACCTCCAGCAGACGCGCTCCGCGCCTGCCGTATCGCCGCGCAAGCATGGCATAGAATCGGTTCGACCACCAATACATGCTGTATTTGGCGAAGGTGATATTTGCATAGGTGTGCGTGGAGAAGTATTTTTCGTCGAAGGACATGGATTAGGTACACAGGTAAACAAGTAGACAGGTAGACAGGTACACAAGTACACAGGTACACATGGATCACGTGTTTACTTGTCTACCTGTCTACATTTCTATTTCTTTCTCGCTATATAAAAAGTGAAAGTCCCATTTTCCACCGGCTCAGGTGAGGCGTATTTGCTAAGATATTTTTCCGTCAATCCCAGATTCCATTTTGTGCGTGAGATGATCCATTTGCCTGTCAAAAGACGCGCAATTACAGTTGGGACGCCGAAATAATGTCCCCATTCTAACACGCGCATGGAGGCGGGTGAAAAATAATTCCATGAGCGTTCCAATGTAAAACCTGCGCGTTCAAGACGTGCCTGCCATATATTGGGTTCATCTGCATGAGAAACACGCGAAATTTTTCTAAACCATTCGGTGTAGCCTTTGCCTAAAAATCTTGAAATGGATAACTCGCTTAAGTAACGAGTATTGGGCACGCAGAAATAGAAAGGCGCATTTGGTTTGAGCACCCGCGCAGTTTCTGCGAGGACAGTGTCGATCTGTGGGATATGTTCCAGCACCGAGTTGCTGAATCCGCTGGCGAAATAATTGGATGGAAAAGGGGAAAGCGCGCCATCGGCCTCCACCAGCGATTTATATCCGCCAAATTTCTTCGCTTCGTGAATGGGACCATGCCAGGGGTCGAGCCCCACGTCCAGTTTGTTATCAAATGTCAAAGAGGCAAAGTGACCATCGCCACAGCCCACGTCATATACAGGCGCAGGCATGGGCAGGTCTTGATAATAGGAACTCTCTATCGCGCGAAGAAAGGCGCGAAAGTAGGGCAGGTCACGCAGTTGGAGAAAGAGGAAGTCTTTTGATTGACGATTGACGGTTGACGATTGACGATTGCTCATCGTTTCATTAGCCTTTGAAACAACTTTTCATATTCCTGCGCGATTGAATCCGGGTCGTATGATTTCTTAATCGCTTCAATATCCCCGCGATACGCAAAGCGTTGCGGATCGTCCAACACGCCCAAAATTGATTCTGCCAAAGAAGCAGGATCTCCTATTTGGGAGACTTTCCCCATCCCATGCATTTGGACTGGTCTTCGCACTCCGGGCAAAGCGGATGGGACACACGGTACACCGTTCATCATTGCTTCGATCTGCACGAGGCCAAAGGCTTCGGTGGAGTTCAGGGACGGCACGGTCAACACATCGAGGTTTGGATATAACGCGGCCAGTTGAACAGGGTCAAGATTGCCAAAAAATGTCCAATGCCCGGAATTTTCATACTCGTGAATTAGAGGGTTCAAGCGGTCAAAATACGCCTGCTCTCCCATGACATTTTGATACTGTCCTGCATACAAGACTTGCGCGTTGGGATATTTTTTTAAGACCACAGGTAAAGCCTCAAGCAAAATCTCAACACCCTTTTCAGCAGCAAAACGTGTGACCATACCAATGACAGGTCTGCGTTCTTTTGTACGGTGCTTCTCAGCGAAAGCGGAAACAGCTTGAGGCATAGGAACGGGCAATTCAACGGGCGGCAGGATCGGGGTCAGTTTTGAAGCGTAGCGTGAAAGGTAGGACGAATGATCGGCATAGTCTTGTGTATAGGTCACAATGTGATTCGCCAGTAGTCCGGCCAGGTTGTTTTGAAATTTGACAACAAGATTGACAAAGCGGTTGAACACGCCGGGCGGCAGAAGCAAATCGCAATGATAGGTGAGCACAGCCGGTTTGCCAAAAAGCCGCGCGCGGAGGGCAACGCCGGGCGCATCAAATTGCGGAAGATGTAATTGAACAACATCATGCTGCGCAACAAGTTTGGTAGCGACAAAACCGAAGGTCGGCGCGATCACACCTTTGCTGACCCGCGCTACAACCGGCACACGAATGACCTTCACGCCATCCATCAGCTTTTCGCGCGGAAGGGAAGGATCATATTGCGTGGTCATCACAGTGACAGCATGTCCGCGTTTGACGAAAGCGCGCGCGAGGCGCTCCGCATAGATCGTGAGTCCGCTGGTATGCGGGCGATAGTAAGTGAGAACAGTAAGTATTTTCATAGGGCGGCAAAATTATACCCTACCAAAAACAGCCGGTTTTTACAGGGCGGATAAAGCAACTCTGTGGTTTAATAAGTTAGTATCTTGATGGAAAAAAATTTCAAAAGGAAAAAGACATGACATCTAAAAAAACACCCGTACCTCAGGCAGGCAAACCGACATTCACAAGCGACAATTGGAGATTTCTTTTTAAATGGCTCTTCATCATCGGTGGAGTCACCGCCGGCGTAACAAATGCCCTTGCTTATCAGCCCGACTATCTGATATGGACTTTGATGGTAGTCGGGATCATCGTGGGACTTTTCTATTTTGATTCGGACGACCTGATCAATATTGGGCTGCGCTATGTGATCTTTGGCGCGGTTGCCAATGCAGTTGGCGGTTTTTATAAAATCGGCTCGTACATCGGCGCTTTCTTCATGGGCTTCTTCTATTATCTAGGGCCCGTGGTGCTGACAGTGGTGGTGATGTATTTTGTAAAGAAATATCTGCTAAACAAGGAATAAGCAAGTCGTGGAATAAAAACATGACTCACCTCGAAATTAATTTTTCCAGGTGAGTTTCTTTTTAAAAATATGACTTTCGCTTGTTGTTCTGAGCTTAGCGAGACTTAGACTCTACACCAGCGCAGGTGAGAATCCTTGATTTCCGGGGAGAGATCCTTCGCGGAGTTCATCTTGAGCGAAGTCGAAAGGCTCAGGGAGACATGGCAAAGCGAGGTTGAGCGAAGGTTCTGAAAAGCAAGAAAGAACCCGACTGCGAAGCGCACTAAATATATGTATAGACATAATTTAGGTTGAAAAGATAGAAACTTTGTCCCGTTTTTTGGGGTTATACAGTTAAGTGTACGTAGAAACCCATTTGTTTAAATAAGGAGAGAATAAAAATGGCAACAAAGAAAGCACAAACCAAAGCCGCGTCTGTATCGTCAGGTAATGATATGGGCGCCATGTGGAAGTGGCTGTATGTGGCAGCCATCCTTGTCGCAAGCGTGGCAGGCGCGTTCGGCTTCCAGAACGCAATCTTGGCGATGGTCTTCGCAGCCATCGGGCTCCTCGTCGGCCTGTTCTATTTCGATTCATCCGAATTGATGAACTTCGGCCTGCGCTTCCTGATCGTCACTGCGGCCGCCGGATCGTTAGGCGTGTTCCCCGTTGTCGGCGTGTACCTGACAGGTTTCTTCACAGCCTTTGCCGCATTCCTTGGCCCGGTCATTCTTGGAATGGTCATTATGTTTTTCTGGAAGAAGTATTTCGGAAACATGTAATTGCCCACCAAAAAAGAACCGCCGATCCCTCGGCGGTTCTTTGATTTAAAACAAACTTTCATTTTCCTTCACCCACTCGAACAACTTCTTCACGCCTTGTTCAACGCTGATCCTTGGTTTCCAGCCTAATTCTTTTTCCGCCTTGCGAATATCGGCGTAGAACACGCGCTGGTCACCGGGACGCCAATCGCCGCGCGCCGCTTCGATCTTGCCGCCCATTAATTTCTCAAGCTTTGGGCCAAACTCCGCCCAGACAGACATCACATTCTGCGGCCCACCACCGAGGTTATAGACTTGTCCGTGTGCGATTTCTATTTTTTCAACAGCAAGATCATAAGCGTCGAGCAGATCATCCACAAACAATATATCGCGCACCTGCTTGCCGTCGCCATAAATGGTGATGGGTTTGCCCATGACTGCGGCTATGATAAACCACGCCACCCAGCCTTGATCTTCAATTCCAAATTGACGTGTGCCATAGATGCATGACTGACGAAAGACAACAGTGGGCAGGTTGTAGATGCGCGAGTAATCTCTTACATATTGATCGCCGCACCCTTTGCTATTTCCATAAGGCGAATGAAAATCCAAAGGTTGAGTTTCGGGGCAGCCCTTCACCAATTCCTTGTAACGCCAGCGTGTGGGTTCTTCAAACAGTTCCACATCTTCCATGCCGCCATACACTTTATTTGTGGATGCATAAATAAAGATCGGATTTTTTCCCGAAAGCCGCGCAGCCTCGAGCACATTGAATGTGCCCAGTGCATTGGATTCAAAATCATCCCTGGGATTAATGACCGACGTGGTCACCGCAACTTGACCCGCCAAATGCACGATCACATCCGCGCCCTGGGCTGCTCCAGCGATCCTATCGGCATCGCGGACATCCCCAACAATTACATCGCAAGCCTTTTCGCCAAATTCCCGCTTCAACCAATCAAGGTTACGCGACGCGCCTGAGCGCGAGAAATTATCATAGATTCTTACTTTTTCACCACGCTTAAGCAAACGATGGACGTAATTTGAGCCGATGAATCCCGCGCCGCCTGTAATGAGATATTTTTTTGTCATGGATATTCTGCCTCATTGTGATTGATACTCATTTTACGCACCCAATCATGATTCCCTGAGCCTTTCGACCTCGCTCAAAATAAACTCCATGAAGGGTCACTACTGCTGAAATCCGAGTGCGCATAGAACAGCAGCACTCGCCCGTTATGGACTTACTAAACAGGACCTTGCGAATGTCCACCATTTATTATTGCCTGCGCACAAACAGCCTGACAGCGAACATCCCGAAAACAAACCCGCCAATATGCGCCCACCAGGCAACTCCGCTTATTTCTGCGCCATACAAAGCGAGCCAGCCTGAAAATAATTGCGAAACGAACCAAATGCCAAGAAAGATCACAGCGGGTATTTCAATGATCGTGAAAATGAAGAAGATGGGGACGAGGCTTGCGATCCGTGCCCGAGGGAAAAGGATTATATATGCGCCAAGCACGCCCGCAATTGCGCCGCTTGCTCCGACCATCGGTTGATTGCTTGCGGGGGAGAGAAACACCTGCATCAATGAGGCAGCCATACCGCCCAACAAATAAAAGATCAGGTATCGTCCGCTGCCCATTCGGTCCTCGATATTATCCCCAAAGATGGCAAGAACCCACAAGTTGCTCAGGATATGAAACCAGCCGCCATGCAGGAATATGCTGGTGAAGATCGTGATCCATGTTTCAGCGGGGCTGGAGGTCAATTGAAACGGGATCAGCCCCCAGGTGTGGATGAAGCGGTTGAGTCCCGCTTCGCCCAGTTTTAATTCGTAGTAGAACGCCATCCCATTTAAGAGGATCAACATCCAATTGACAATTGGGAATCTGCGCGAGCGCAGGGTGTCATACAGGGGGAACATTTACTTTTACTCTTCAGCCTTTTCGGTATTTCTAAAATTTATCAATTGACGATAAACGCCTGAAAGCGTCTGGCCTTCACGCAATAAACCAATGCCGCCGATCACACCGCTGTTCAGGTAATTATAAAAACGCGCAGTCAATGCCACCGCCAATGCAGTGGATTGATCGTTTGTCAACAATGTCAAAGCGCCGGCAACTGCCCCCTCGAAGGTGCCAACAGCTCCGGGCAGGGATGGAACCGCGCCGCCAAATGCCGCAGCGCCGAGGATGAAGAGTCCCCAGATCCATTCTGCCTGAGGAAAATAAGCCAGTATCATCAAATAATAAGCAACCAGGGCAATTGCCCAATCGAGCGTCATCCAAAACAGGAATCGTAAAAACAACCAGCCATTTGTCAGCACTCCCAACCCTGCAAAAAATGACTCGAGGAAACTACCGCCAAATTTTTGAACGGCAGGCCAGCGCGCACTGAGTTTGTGAAATAGATCCAATGCCCATTGGTTGTTGCGGGCAAGGACATACATCATCACAAGCCCAATGAGCACGATCACACCCACAATAATGCCGATGCGCTCCGAGCCTGCGGTGCCAACCACGAACGGCAGTGCCGCAAGGAAGATCGCGGCGGAGAAAGCCAGGTCAACTGTGCGTTCGATAAAAATGGTGGGCAAAATTTCGCCAAATTGCATTCCAGATTTTCGGCTGAGCAGGAAAGCACGTCCAATTTCGCCGAGGCGGAATGGTAAAAAGTTGTTGAGCAAATATCCTTCCCCCGCCGTAAACAGCACATCCTTATAAGGTGGTTTATCCCGCAATAAGGTTTGCCAGACCTTTGCTCGTACGATCAACCAAATAAAGGATAAAACAACCGCAATTGCGAGCAGGCGGTAATCTGCCGCGCGGATCGAATCCAGCATTGTGCCGAAATCCACGGAATATAAGATCGCCGCGATCAAGGCGATACTGATCAGCGCGCCGGGGAGCCAACGTTTGGAATCTTTGAGGAATTGGGACATGGTTTGATTTACGATTTTTATAAATTTCAGCCAAACATTGGTGGTCGAGTAGTGGCGCCACAGGCGCCACGTATCGAGACCACCAGTGTTTGGGAATATTTCTGTCGCATGTTGGTTTCGATACGTGGCGCTCGGAGCGCCACTACTCAACCAACGGGATATAAATTATTCATCATCCAATTTCAAGACGGCCATGAATGCGTCCTGTGGGATTTCCACACTGCCGACCATCTTCATGCGTTTCTTGCCCTTCTTCTGTTTCTCGAGCAATTTCTTCTTGCGCGAGATATCGCCGCCGTAACATTTTGCGAGCACGTCCTTGCGCGTGGCTTTGACGTTTGCGCGTGAAATAATTCGACCACCCGAAGAAGCTTGAACAGCAACATCAAATAACTGGCGCGGGATCAATTCCTTGAGTTTGGTGATAAGACGCTGTCCTTTATGGAACGCATCCTTCTCATGGACAATTGCCGCGAGCGCGTCCACAGGTTCGCCATTGACGAGGATTTCCAGTTTCTGCAACTTATCGGCACGATACTCGAGGAATTGATAATCCAACGAGGCATAGCCTTTGGTGCGTGACTTCAACAGATCGAAGAAATCGATAATAATTTCAGCAAGCGGGATTTCAAAATCAAGCTGCACGCGATGCGGTGCGGGATATTCCTGCTGCTTGAAAATGCCGCGGCGTTTGATGACCAGTTCCATGATGGGACCATAATAATCAATAGGCGTGATGATCTCGATATTCATCCACGGCTCGCGCACTTCGACGATTTTGCTTGGGTCGGGCAACTCGGCAGGCGAGTCAACTTTCACAACTTTATCGCCGATCATCAACACTTCATATTCCACCGATGGCGCAGTGAAGAGCACGTTCAGATCATATTCGCGTTCGATGCGCTCCTGAATAATTTCCATGTGGAACAAGCCGAGGAAACCAGCGCGGAAACCAAATCCCAATGCCTGCGATGTCTCCGGCTGAAAACTCAAGGAAGCATCATTGAGTTGCAATTTGTCGAGCGACTCGCGCAAGGTGGTGTAATCGTCCGCCTCAACGGGATAGATGCCTGCAAAGACCATCGGCTTTTTTACGTGGTAACCGGGCAAAGGTTCTAGCGCAGGCGCGGAAGCAAGTGTGATCGTATCGCCCACACGGCATTCGTGCACGGTCTTGAATCCAGTGGCAATATAACCCACTTCGCCGGAGCCGAGGGTTTCCACAGGCTGCATACCCGGCACAAAGATACCTATTTCAACAGGGCGTAAATCCAATTTGGTTGCCAACATGCGCAGCACATCCGTGGATTTGATCTTACCTTCCATGATGCGCACATACGCGATCACACCTTTATATGAATCATAATGCGCGTCAAAGATCAACGCGCGGACGGGTTGATCATCCACATCCTTTGGAGGCGGTATACGTTTGACGATCTCTTCGAGGACTTGTTCCACGTTCAAGCCTTCTTTTGCCGATATACGGATGACCGAATCAGGATCAACCCCAAGCAGGGCGCCTACATCTTCAGCCACTTCGTCGGGACGGGCTGAGGGGAGGTCAATTTTGTTGATAACAGGAACAAGCGTCAGGTCGGCATCGAGCGCCTGATAAAGATTTGCGAGAGTTTGGGCTTCGATCCCCTGAGTCGCATCCACCACTAAAATCGCGCCCTCGCAGGCTTTGAGCGCGCGGCTGACTTCGTAGCCAAAGTCGACATGCCCAGGCGTGTCGATCAGGTTGAGTTCATAGCGTTGGTTGTCGTTGGCGTTGTAAAACATGCGCACAGCCGAAGCCTTGATGGTGACGCCTTTTTCGCGTTCGAGATCCATGCTGTCGAGGGCCTGCTCGGTCATGTCGCGCTCGGAGATGGCGCCTGTTAATTGAAGCAGGCGGTCTGCAAGCGTGGATTTGCCATGGTCAACATGGGCGATGATACAAAAGTTACGGATATGGTCGGTCATACTGCTTTTTGGATATTCTCTCTTTGAAGAAACTATGATGCAAATATTGCAGTGTTTGTTGATAAAAGTTTACCGTAGTACCATTAAAGCGGGGGGAAGTATAACCGATTAAATAAACGCACAGCTTTCTTCATATCACAACACCAAAGGAATATATACTACTTGCCGCGAAAGTAAAATGACAAACCGAATCTCAGAAAATCTGGTGAACCGCTTTGGGGTTGCTTCTAGTAAATATTCAGGTGTTTAATATTATTTTAGGTCGTATCAGTCGATTCGCTCGTTGTGCCCACGAAACTGTTATGGTATAAAGTGATACACGAAAGGGATATAAAAAATGATAGGCACCAGGAAAATACTTGACCAAAATAATTTATGGATAGTTCTATTAATTTTCATCTTCGGCCTTGTTTATATTCGATCAATGACCTTTGTATATGTTGAAGGGGATGATGCAACTTCAATGGCATATCATATTATGGGGCGCAACAAGGATATCCAATCAGCTTACACACCCTATCAGGGGATGATGGATAAGATGCTGGGGTTTTTACCTTCCAATGAAGTACTGCTTCGTTGTACGTCCCTATTTGCAACCAATCTTGCCGCCATTCTCATGGTCATGCTAATTCTAATGCTCGTGTTTGACTGGAGCGGGCGTCAAAACATTACACACCCGAAATGGTTGATAACCACCAGCGTTTTGCTTGCAGCTCCCGAACTGTTTTTTTTAGGTCTGGTGTATTCACCTACATTGATCGCCATGTGCCTTTTACTAGCCGCGCATTTGATCCTGAGATATGCATCCCGGAATGCAAATTGGCTGGAGTTTAACGACAAAAAGCAGATCGCATATATTGTTGTGTCCCTGTTCCTATTTGGATTTGGGGTCTCATTTCGATGGAATACGGCTGTATACGCAGGGGTAATCATTGTTGACTTAATCCTGCTTCAACCAGATGCTCCCACCCCCTCATTGACACCCCTTAAAAAACGAATTGGATTCGGTGTCCTATGGGGCGGTTTAGCCCTGATATTTTCAATTATTATGATCTCCATCAGCGGCTATGGATATAGTGATTTCATCAAAAAATTTGAAACTGTATTGTTCGTTATCAATCATGCCGGCGTAAAGAGCACAGATTCCAACACCTCAATGAAGGAGGTACTAATGCAGTCTGTTTTACCGCTTTCGCCCATGTTCACACCCGCCTTCGGGATGCTAAGCCTGCTGGGTCTCATTGAGTTTGCCCGCCGCCGTAACCCGCTCACTCTGGTAATACTGGTTGGTTTTTTAGGAATACTTCCCTGGCTCAAATCCGGCGTTCCAAAGTTTATCATCACAGCACTGCCTGTTTTTATACTATGTTTTATGCAGGGTTTTACAATACTATGGAATCGGGTTGGGCAGGGATGGGTAAAACAGGCAGCCAATCTGACGCTAGTCCTTTTACTGCTCGCCCCCTGGATGCTTGGGCTGCGGGTCACACGTGAGGGCACGGCCTATGGCCCGGGCTTTGAACTTCGCTCTTATGATTATCCGGATACTGAAGGAATGCAATTTGATGTAACACTTGGCCCGGGGGCTGCCTTTCCCACTTTTGAAGGACCACGCTCCTTGTTTGGATATGGCTTTGTATTATTAGGCGGAGATTGGAGGAAATTTGTGCTTGAGGAGGATGCTGAAAGAAATGAGGCTATTCAGTACGCCCTTTCATTGGGATATCCAATCGTTGTCACAAACTGGTCTCCAGACTACTTTCTTAATAAGCTGTATTCCATGGGTTTTAAAACGAATGACTCCAATAATAATGAGCAATATTTTACCGAGCGTTATTTTATAAATTCACAGCAGGAATCTGTAACAATATTGATTCACGAAACCGAAGAAAGCGGCGCTGACGAACTTGTTGGGCGCTTGTCTGATCCAACAATGAACTCAAATAAAGTTATTATTACAGGGTATCCAAGTGTGATGCGCTTTCTTTTTACACATTATCCGGAAGCGATGGAATCAATTGGATCCATATCCGCAATATTGGATATAAAAAAGTTACATTAAGAGCCAACCGATTACCATCCCCTAAAATAGTCCCAGTGGAAAGTGGAAAACTCATGGCAAACGAAACCCCGCGTTCCTCGTTTTGTGTGAGCAGATCTGCAAGGATATGGAAAAGAAAAAGTAGTAAAAAGTTTTGTAACTAAAGTGACAGTCACCTTGAAGGTGACTGTCACTTTAGTTCTTACCTACTTCACTAAATTTCTCAGCACCGTATGCAAAATCCCGCCGTTGCGGAAATAATTTACCTCAACATCGGTGTTCAACAACACCGTGGCTTTGAATTCAACAACAACGCCGCTGGATTTCTTCGCATTGACTGTGACTTCGCTTTGGGGTTTGATCTGGTCGCTCAGACCTTCGATGGTGAACACTTCGCTTCCATCCAGAGCGAGGGACTCGGCGTTTTGTCCCTGGGTGAATCTCAGAGGAAGCACACCCATGCCCACCAAATTCGAGCGATGAATACGCTCAAATGATTCAGCAATAACTGCTTTCACACCCTGCTGCATCGGACCTTTCGCAGCCCAGTCACGGCTGGAGCCTGTGCCATATTCTTTTCCTGCCAATACAATCGTTGGAATTCCAGCCTCTTTATACTTCATAGCAGCATCAAAGATGGACATCTCTGCAACGTTTAACGTTAAACGTTCAACGGTGAAATGCTTTGTCCAGTTACCTTCCTTCGGAGCAACCATCACATTCTTCAAGCGGATATTCGCGAAGGTGCCGCGCGCCATCACCAGGTCATTGCCGCGACGCGAACCATAGGAATTGAAATCCTTTGGCTGAACGCCGCGCTCCTGCAAGTATTGCCCGGCTGGACTGTCTGCGGCGATATTGCCGGCAGGCGAAATATGATCTGTTGTAATCGAATCGCGGAAAAGTCCCAACGCCCGCGCGTCCTTAATATCCTGTACATGCGGGACATCCAGCGTGACAGACTGGAAGAAGGGCGGATGATGAATGTAGGTCGACTCTTCACTCCACTCGAACAAGTCACCTTCTTTAACTTTGATCTCTTTCCACATATCGGAGCCAGAAAACACGTCCGCATATTTGGCTTTGAACATCTCAGCCTTGACATTCGTCTCAATCGCTTCGTTGATCTCCTGTTGGCTGGGCCACAGATCGTTGAGATAGACGGGCTGATTGTTTTTATCTGTGCCAAGCGGTTCATGGTTCATGTCAATATCCACTGTGCCAGCGAGGGCGTATGCGACAACCAACGGCGGAGAAGCAAGATAGTTTGCTTTCACAAGCGGATGTACGCGGCCTTCAAAGTTACGATTGCCCGAAATGACAGCCGCCGCAACCAGATCAGAACCTGTCACAGCCTTGGCAACTTCACCGGGCAATGGACCGGAGTTACCGATACAAGTTGTGCAGCCGTAGGCAATCACGTTGAACCCAAGTTTGGAAAGCGGTTCGATCAAGCCTGCGTTCTTAAGATATTCAGTCACAACCAGTGAACCCGGGGCAAGGGAAGTTTTGACATACGGCTTCACCTGCAAACCTTTTTCAACGGCCTTCTTTGCGACAAGTCCCGCGGCGATCATCACAGAGGGGTTGGATGTATTGGTGCAGGAGGTAATCGCGGCAATCACAATAGCGCCATGCCTCATCGTTTGTGAGCCGCCGTTCGTGCCGAAGGTGGCTTCGCGATTCAATTCCTCACCGGCAAGTTCATAACCGCGATCCTTTACCGGAGCGGTGAGCGCCTTCTCAAAAACATCTTTCATATCGGATAGGGCCACACGATCCTGCGGACGCTTGGGCCCTGCCAAAGAGGGCACAACAGATCCGAGGTCCAGTTCGAGCGTGTCGGTATATTCTGGCTCAGGCATACCAGGTTCATGGAAGAGTCCCTGCGCGCGCATGTATGCTTCGGTCAGGGCAAGCGTCTCTTCGGAGCGACCCGTTAGACGCATGTAGCGAAGCGTCTCTGCGTCCACAGGGAAATATCCCATCGTGGCGCCATATTCAGGAGCCATGTTTCCAATCGTGGCACGGTCAGTCAATGACATCGTGCTTAGACCTTCGCCAAAGAACTCGACGAATTTATCAACCACGCCTTTCCTGCGCAGCATTTGAGTCACAGTCAGCACAAGATCGGTGGCCGTGACACCTTCTCTGAGCTTGCCATAAAGTTTGAAACCGATCACATCGGGGAGAAGCATATCCATCGGCTGGCCAAGCATGGCGGCTTCGGCTTCGATGCCGCCCACGCCCCAGCCCACCACTCCGAGTCCATTGATCATGGTCGTGTGTGAGTCGGTGCCGACGAGGGTGTCGGGGAAGGCCAGGACCTCCGAATCCCCGGAGGTCCGTTTGGTCATGACGACTTCAGCGAGATATTCAAGATTGACTTGATGCACAATGCCCGTCATCGGCGGTACAACACGGAAATTGCTGAATGCCTTTTGTCCCCATTTCAAAAATTCATAACGTTCGCGGTTGCGGAGAAATTCCATTTCGGTGTTGCGATTGAGCGCATCGGAGGTGGCAAAGAAATCAACCTGCACCGAATGGTCAATCACCAGGTCAACGGGTATTAGCGGATTGATTTTCTTTGGGTCGCCGCCTAAACGCGCAACTGCGGCGCGCATCGCGGCCAGGTCCACAACCGCAGGCACGCCTGTGAAATCCTGCATGACAACACGCGCGGGGAGGAATGGAATACCGGGGCGCGCGCCTTTGGGCGTCCATGATGCAATATTCTTTACATCAGCCTGCGTGATTTCCTTGTCATTGCATTGACGGAGGGCGGCTTCGAGCACGATGCGAATCGAAAAAGGCAGTTTATTTAGATTGGTTAATCCGGCTTTTTCAAGCGCATCGAGGCGGTAGATGATATATTGCTTCTTTCCCACTTTCAATACGTCACGGGGCTTAAATAGGTCTTGCATGGGTTTACTCCTTTGGTGAGATACCCCTCATCCCTGCACCCCTCTCCCACTTGGAGAGGGGACGGGGGAGAGGGGACACACCACACCTTGCGAAAGACATAAAGGAGCGCCTTTGATATCCTTGATACTATGTGGTGGGGTTAACTTGATTTCCCTCACCCCGATTTTGGTAATTGCCCGTTGGGGCAGATTCCCCCCTCTCCCTTCGGGAGAGGGCAGGGTGAGGGTCTTACAACTTCAATTCCTGCTTAAGCGACTCAACCAACTTCGCCTTTTCATCGTCTTTCAAAAACGAGGACCGCGCCGCGAGCAACACGGATTTCTTCAACGCATCCATCGGAACTTTCAAATCTTCACAGACATACTGATACTCGTGCGACAATGTAATGCGCGAAACACTGGGGTCGTCGATGTTGACGGTTACATTCAAGCCCGCCGCCAGCAAACCCGGCAACGGATGTTCAGGTAATGATTTCACCACGCCCGATTGATAATGGCTTGTCACGCAACCTTCGGAAGAGCAAAGAATTGGTTTAACGGAACGGTTTCGCGGGGTAACAATCTGCCTTTAAAGTTTCCGTCGTTGCGAGGGCGTTCTTGTTTTTCGCCCGAAGCCATCTCTTTCAACGACACAGAGATCGCTTCTCCGCCACACCTGCCCTGGCTGGCGGGCGGTGCCAGGGAAGTACAAGAGCAGCGGCTCGCAATGACGTCATTCCAATTATTTAATGACGCTTTCTTTTCTTTTTGCCGCCAGACATACCGCCGATCTGTACTTCTGTTCGCGTAGTGCCTGGCAAAGCAGCGGCGCTTTCAGAAGCCTCGACCGGAGCGATCTCCACCCTGCGCGGTCTTGCCGCAAATGCACGGCCGATCACCAAACCACGCACATCCTCAAGCAACTGCTGGAACATCTCAGATGCGCGTCCTTTATATTGTACCAGTGGGTCGCGTTGAGCGTATGCCTCGAGGCCAATCGAGACCCGCAAGGCTTCAACCTTCGTGAGATATTCCACCCACAACTCGCTGAACGCGCCCAACAACAATTGACGATGAACTTCATTGAGGACATATTTCCCAATCGAGTCGACCAGAACTGCGCGGTCAGACTCAGGGATGGTTGCCACCGGCTCGTTGAGGCGACTCTCCCCGAAAGCGATTCGAGCCGCTGGCCCAAAATCGGCAAAGCGTGTGGCGTTCTGGTTCAAGCGGGCAAACTCGCTCTGGCCCCATGTAGCGCGCAAAGTCTCTTCCGCGGTCTCAAGATGATTCATGATATCTTCAACCACATCCTGCGCTTCGCGGCCATCCAGCAATTGCGCGGCCAGAAAAATATAGGAAAAGCGCATGAACAATCGCTTAACCTGCTTGTGTGTTTTCTGGTCAAACGAGGAACGCGCGCCTTGGGAGAGGGTCAGCAACAAACGCAGTTTGCCCGCATCCGTGTCTGCGGACTCGCGTTGGAGCAAAATATCCATGTCGCGTTCGATCTGTGTATTGAGCCGCTCACGCTTGCGAGTCAGTCCATCGTGGGCGGTTTGCAAAACAGCATCTGCAAGATCGCCCCAATCCGCAGGCAGTGGATTCGGCCACGGCAACTGTTCGCCCACGCGGTTCTGGATCGCGCCCATGAGACGGGTTGCGTTTAATGCTGTGAGTTGTCCCGCGACCAATTCTTGAATATCTTCCTTCACGCTCTCCCGGTCATCGCCTAACGCGCGCATCATTTCATTATTAAGTTTCAATGGCAAATGCACGAGCGCGCTGATCTCTTCAAGGATCTTCTGCGCGCGGGGCGCGTCTTCTCTATCGCGCAAACCTTCAAAATATGCATCGAGGGTGTCATCACGTTCGTTGGTCTGCGCTTCAAAAGCCTCGCGTGTTTTCTCGATCAACGATTCAATCGCGCGAAGGTTATGATCTCCCTCCGCTTGAATGGCGCGGGAGATAACGTTTAACATTAAACGTTTAACATTCTCTTCATCACCTTTTAATTCATCCAGGATTATTTTAAATCCATACGATGGAAATAATCCATCTATTGCTTCAAACGGCGGCTGGACTTGTTCCAGCCACGCGATCAACTTCCATGGGCCTTCTTCATCGGCGAAGCCAAGTTCCACACGCTGGGTGACCTCATTTTGTAACATGTCCGCTATGTCATCGCTCAAATCTTCCTTGACGAAGATGCGGTCACGTTGACTGTAAATCTGCAAACGTTGTTTGTTGAGCACATCGTCATACTCGAGCAAATGCTTGCGGACGTCGAAGTTCGCGCCTTCCACGCGGGTCTGCGAACTTTCAATAATATTGCTGACAAGGCGCACTTCCAGGGGAAGCGAGTCATCCACCTTGAGGCGTTCCATCATCCCGCTGACTTGCTCGCCGCCGAACAAACGCATGAGGTCATCCTGCAGCGAGAGATAAAAGCGCGAAGAACCCGGGTCACCTTGACGGGCGGCACGTCCGCGCAGCTGGTTATCAATACGGCGCGCTTCGTGCCGCTCCGAGCCGATGACATGTAATCCGCCCAGTTCCTTCACACTTTCCATATCATCGAAATATTGCAGGAAGAGTTTAACTTCCGCGTCGTAAATGCCAAATTGAGAGGAATCAACCTTGAGCAAAGCCTGACGGCGTTCTTCGAGAGTCATGTCGAATGGATCTTCGTAGCCCGCCTTTCGCAGAACACGATGCACCGCCGAGATGACTTCTTCAGCGATCTCACCGCCAAGTTTAATGTCCACGCCACGGCCTGCCATGTTCGTGGCAATCGTAACGGCGCCGAAGGCGCCCGCCCCCGCGATGATCTGCGATTCTTCGGTGTGTTTGCGCGCGTTCAATACCTGGTGAGAGACTCCACCTTGTAGTAACGACTTCAGTCGCTCTTTCGCTTCATCAGGCAAGCGCAACAGTTTGAGCAGAGTCTTTATATTTTCGTTATCATCCAAACTGATATTCGTCACGCCATGCGGCTGGATGAATTTCCGCAATGCGTCGGCGTTGATCTTTTCAATCGGTTCATTAAAAGGCACGAGCTCCGTAATGAGGCGGCCATCCTCTTCCAAGTTATTGGCGCGCAGATAAGCGTCACGGACAAGAGTCAACTGCATTAAGCAGCGAACAGGCTCAGCCTTGAGTCGATTCGAGAGTCTGTCAGATGATTCAACTGAGGTAGTACCCACCAGCATCGGGCGTCCGAGCGCGTGAAAACGGATGATCTCCGTCACGATCGCGCGCAGTTTGGATTCCACCGTGCGATAGATCACATCGGGATAATCTTTTCGCCTGTAAAATAGCGGAGTTAATCCCTCACCTTGGCCTCTCCCAGTGGGAGAGGATTCATCGCGACGTGCAAAGTATGAATAGGTATACCCATCTTCATCTTTTGTTTTGATCTCGGTCAGCACGGCATCCTTGCCAAAGGATTGATATTCCAAATTCGACGGGACGGGCGCAACTTCGAGCTTATAAATTTTATTAAACTCTTCCGCTTCGGTCAGCGCGGTGCCGGTCATGCCCGCCAGTTTTTGATACATGCGGAAATAATTTTGTAATGTGATCGTGGCGTAGGTCACATTCTCAGGCTCGACCTTCACGCCCTCTTTGGCTTCCACCGCCTGATGCAAACCATCGCTCCATCTTCGCCCGGGCATGAGACGCCCCGTGAACTCATCCACGATGACGACCTTGCCGCCCTGCACGAGATAATCCTTATTGCGATGAAAAAGATATTGCGCGCGCAGGGACTGTTCGAGGAAGCCCGTCAGACGCGCCTGCTCCGGTGTGAGATCTTCGGGTCGGTCGGGATCAAGCAGCGGTTGTCCCAAAAGAACTTCCACATGGCTGATGCCGACTTCTGTCAAAGAGACATTGCGATCCTTTTCACTGATCTCATAATCTTCGGGCTTTAACTGTTTTACGATGTTCCCCATAATGGCATAATATTCAAGGTCACCCGAAGAGGGGCCAGAAATGATAAGCGGCGTGCGCGCTTCATCGATCAGCACGTTATCCACTTCATCCACAATGGCATAGTAATGACCGCGCTGCACGCGCGCATCAAGCCGCATGGCCATGTTATCGCGCAGATAATCAAAACCGAACTCAGAGTTCGTGCCGTAGGTGACATCCGCTTCATACGCGAAGCGTCGATCCACCAATCGTAGGTGACGCTGGTCCTCATGCGGCGACTCTTTTTCAAAATCAACAATGAAGGCTTTCTTGCCGTTCTCTGTGGCCGCGGCCATTTGCAAAACGCCCACCGAAATACCCAACGCGTGGAAAATGGGAGCCATCCAACGCGCATCACGCCGCGCCAGATAATCATTGACCGTAATCAGATGCACGCCATGCCCGGTCAGCGCGTTTAGATAAAGGGGCAGGGTTGATACGAGAGTCTTGCCCTCGCCGGTGCGCATTTCCGCAATTTGGCTGTGATGCAATGCCGCGCCGCCGATGATCTGCACGTCATAATGACGCAGCCCGAGCGTACGCTTGGAAGCCTCACGCACGAGCGCAAAAGCCTCGGGCATGATTTCATCCAAGATATCCTGCTCGAACTTTTTGAGTTCTTCTTCCCCTTCCTCACCCTGAATCTCTCTCCCAGTGGGAGAGGGGCTGGGGTGAGGGAAACGCGACTTAAACTCATCCGTTTTGGCGCGCAAAGCTTCATCGCTCAAAGCCTCATATTTTGCCTCTAAAGCATTGACCTGCTCCACGAGAGCGCCATATCGTTCGATCGTTTTTTTATTGGGGTCGCCACTGAATAGTTTTACGAAGTTCTTAAGCATAAGTTCCCTTTCAAGGAAGGGATTATAGCATGGGAGGATTTGAGGAATATAAGAAAGCTGTGCTTATTGTCGCCCCATACCAAGCTGTGAATCCGTCCTAAAATTCAATTGTCCCGATCAGTTGGAAGATTAGGTGGCTTGCGTTCTGCTATTCCCATAAATCTGACAGCCGCTTACGCCCTGCTTCAACTGCCTTTGCTTCAAGAAATTTTTTCATTTTTGACCAGGGTGTTTTATCCAGCATCTGTGGCATGGGCAAAGATTCGGCATCGTCAAAGTAGGACAATGCACGTACAGCATTGACAGGGAATGATCGCACTTTTTCATATTTAACAGCGGCCACCTGAAAGAGCGCATCCAAAGAAACCTGCTGCAGGATGAAATATAAATCCACCATATCTTTACGAGTGCCGCGATCGATAATGGCGGCGAGTTTCATCGCGCCAATTTCCTCCACACTGGCAAGACGCACATGACTCAATGAAAAAGTGGGTTGCACCAATGGGTATACATTCAAACGAAAGAAACTGACCCCAACACCACGCCAAACAGCCACAAAGGTAGAGTCTTTATCATACGTTATTTCAAGCGTTGGATCATCCAGAATGGAACGGAAAGCGGAACGCTCGTCAAACCCCACAGCAGATTCGTCAGCTGTAAAAAAATCCAAATCCACCGAAAAACGATGTCCAAAATGAAGGGCAAGTCCAGTTCCACCTGCCAGATAAAAGCGTTTTATAAAACCGGACTTTTCAAGCAGGTGAAAGGCATCTTGCGTCGCTGGAGTCAAGGCGTTCCAGTGAGGGTGTTTAAGAACTAATGATTCCATAACTCTCCCCTTCCCACCACAAACGGCGACTTTTTCCACCTGCGGATATTGAGTAATTTCCGCCAATAGTTGAATGTGACAGGTTTCAACTGCCGCTCGCCGTATTGACGCAGGAACAGACGAATGCGCTTACTGCGATAGATCTCAAACAGCCAGCGGATTTCATCCCATGTTCCAAACTCGAGCGTACGCTGAATGATCAGGTTTGCGTCGCGCTCAAGATTAAGCCGCGCAATATTGTATTCCTGAAAATAAGGTTTCAATCCTTTGGGGATTTTGGGAGATGGAATTGCGCGCTGCATATCGTTATTATAACTCGTAAAATAATCGCCTTTTCCACAAGCCATCTCAAATGTGAATCCCTGAGCGACAGCGACACATGCACCGAACGCAAATACGGTGTGTCCTTCGGGAGAGCGACACTGTATTTTTGAGGTGGGTACTAATTAGACTTTGTGGAATTACCACGTTTGGCATGGGGCTTGAACAGGATCATTTGGAAGTTTGTAAACGAAAAGTGACTTTATCACACGGATGTAGTAAGATAAGCAAATGAGCAGTTTACCTGTGCCTCCAGCCATTGCCAGGATTGCGCCAGATGGCAACCTCACTCCGCGCCAAAAAAGACGCTTAATGATTGAGATGGTCTTGAGACACGTCAAACCAGGTACCGGGAGCAGCCACGATTTTATGCGAAGGAGAACGGCGATGAATCCATGGCCAGACTTACGTCCTATCTTAAAAGAAATTCATTGGGCAATCATCGGCGGCGTTGCCACCCGCGCCTACATGCCCGAACGCATGACCAAAGATTTAGATATTATCGTGCATAAAAATGATGGCGAGGCAGTCGTAAAAAAGTTGGAAGGGGCAGGTTATCGCATTGATTCGCAATTAGCGATTCCAGGTTATTTAATGGTTTCCCCCGAAGGCGTGGAAGTGGATGTTATTTTTGGTTCCCAGCCCTGGCTCAAGGAAGCGTTGGCGCATCCAACACAGGACTCCGCTGGATACCCTGTGATTGGACTGCCCTACCTGATCCTTTTAAAATTGACTGCACAACGAGCACAGGATTGGGCAGATGTTTCGCGCATTTTAGGCTGGGCTTCAGACTCAGAACTGGATGCAGTGCGTGCGGTTGTAAAACGCTACACCCCTGAAGATTTAGAAGACCTGGAATCATTGATATATATTGGGAAAAAGGAACAGGAAATTCCACCTGATGCAGATAGTGGGCGGTAGCCGAAGAAAAAATTACCTGCTCCACAAGAGCGCCATACTGTTCAACTGTCTTTTTGGTGGGATCACCACTGCGGAACGTTGCCCTGAGCGTGTCGAAGGGTCACCGAATGGGGGAATAGTTTTACGAAGTTCTTACATCGTATCGCATAATTTAATAAATCTAGATATGATATGTGCTCGAAATTTTCTCCATAAATTTTGTTAATTCGTAAAACAAGCGATAAGCATCTACATCCCTTTCAAGAAAGGGACTATAGCATGGGAGGATTTGAGGAATATGAATTTTGTTAATGTTTTTTGTCGTTTCCCCACTGCATTGCTGACAGGCATTATAATACATATTGTATGCGCTCAACAGCGCAGGGAGAACGATATGTTACAACAAATTACCATTCAAACGCCAAATGCCAAACGGCTCAAGCCACTTCTGAAAAGCGCCATTCAAAGCCAATTGGATGATATTGAGCATGGCATCCAATCGACGCGCACCAAACTGGAAGCTTTTGAAAAGCAATACAAGATGAACACAGCCGAGTTCCTGCGCCGCTTTACTCCCGATGACCTGGGCGAAACGCTGGATTTCATTGAATGGCAGGGCGAAACCAAAATGCTGGCATTGCTCGAAGAGAAAAAGACCGCCTTCACAGAAGCACAGGTCAAATGAGATTGCGGGGCGGGATTGCAGGCTATTTTCAATATGTTAGCGGCATCCTTGCACTTTCCCGCATTGTCAAATCGCAGGATGTTCACACCGAGAAGCGCACATCTACTGAAGGTTTTCTGCGCGGCGATGTCTTTTTCAAAGATGGCTCCCGACTCCATTTCAGGGAACTGGTTACCACTGACCCAAGGGTTCAGCGAGTCAGTTATACATACCACTATATGCGCGCCGATGAGACACTGATTTTTCGTTACGATGACTCCGACCATTTTCCAAAGTTACCGTCCGCGCCGGATCACAAACATGTTGGGGAAAATGATGTGGTTGCGGCAAATGCTCCTGATTTGCAATCTGTGTTGAAGGAAATCGAAAGCCTGATCGATTCCAAACGCTAATCCCCAAAGGAGAGAATCAGGTTTCCACATTCAAAACTTCCTCAACCAATCGCACGCAAAACATAATCACTCAAAGCCTCCAGCCCATTGACCTGCACCACGAGAGCGCCATACTGTTCGATTGTCCTTTTATTGGGGTCGCCACTGAATAGTTTTACGAAGTTCTTAACTTCATAAGTTCCCTTTCAAGAAGGGGATTATAGCATGGGAGGTTGGGAGGGGAATTTGAGTTTTGTTAATAAAACCTATATTCCTCATCGATGTCCTATTTAGGGCAAAACACCCCATAGATGTATAACACCATCCTTATCCCCTGTTGCAATCAAATTGTTGTCTGGGGCAATGGATAAAGTTAATATTGGAGTTGAAACGCGAACTGAACGCCCTTGAATTTCATAACCTCGCATAGTCCAAATGGATAAATTAAACTCGCCTCCCGAAACCAAAACCTCAGGAGCATTAGATCCATGAAGGAATTGCAACCCATTTATGAATCGGCTATCATCGTTAAAAATCGCAATCTGTTCACTATTGCTTACACGCCATATATAGATTTTTTCTCTACCGTACAAATACGAGGAAAATCAGTCATAGAGTAAACTCAGGGTCACCAAACCAACTGAGGTGTCCTCTATGACTGATCGCTACCGAGTATACACAAAAGTGAAGAAAACGTTGAAGACC
>VGNE01000034.1 GCA_016866215.1 Chloroflexota bacterium
AAAACGTTCACCCAGCCGAGCGCATTCAATATGCCGGATAGCTGTGCCAGAAGGGCGACGATGAAGCCAATCGCGTCGCCGACGGTGACGGCGAGGATAATAGCTCGCAGCGCCACGTCGGAACTGGGCGCGTTTTTGGCGAACCACAGCAGGATACCAAGGAGGATGAACGACGCTCCGAAAAGTTGCGTCACGACAGCCCCGCCTGGGTTTAGCGTCAGGCCGTAGAATGACATAAGGGTCGTCGGCATCAATATGAAGCCGGCCCCGAAGACAACAACGATGACCGCCTTGGTGGCCATCAGGTTATAGAGTTTCATCATGTCTCCTTTCCTATGCAAAGCGATAATCCTTTAGGGCTGAATGGCATATCCGCTCTGTGAAAAGCGCGAAGTTGTTAGCGGACAACTCCCAGCATACTACTACCGGAGGAGGAAGTAATGTGCCAGAGGTCATGTTATTTGGTCATGTTTGCAGTATGACCTTGAGACTCAAAAGGAGGGAGGGCGGAGGCGGGTACGTTTGCTCAGACGAGACCGAGTTCTTTGGCGTTGAGGGCGGCTTGTGTTCGATCGCGCACGCCCAGTTTGCCGAGGATATTGGTGACGTGATTCTTGACTGTGCCCTCGGTGATGACGAGCGTGGCGGCGATCTCTTTGTTGCTTGCGCCGGTCGCGACGAGGCGCAGGATTTCGAGCTCACGGTCGGAGAGGGGTTCAATAAGCGCTTGGTTGGCGCGTGCGCGCGCGTGGGGGACATCAGCCAGGCGGGAAAATTCGGCGACGACTTTGGCGGCCACCGACGGTTGCAACAACGATTCGCCGCGTGCGGCGCAACGGATGGCCTCTGCAAGCCGATCGGAAGCCACATCCTTTAGCAGGTAGCCGATCGCTCCGGCGCGCAACCCCTCGAAGACATGTTCATCGTCATCGAAGGTAGTTAGCACAATCACCTGTGTATTCGGGTGGCGGGCGCGAATATCGCGGGTAGCGGCAACGCCATCCAACACCGGCATTTGCATATCCATCAGCACTACGTCCGGTGCAGTGCGGGCTACGCACTCAATCGCCTCCCGACCATTGTTAGCTTCGCCAATCACCTCGATATCGGGCTGCAGGTCAAGCAGTGCGCGCATTCCTTCGCAGAAGAGAGCCTGGTCGTCTACCAGGAGAACCCGGATCACCTTGGAACCTCCACCACAAACTCAAAACCTCCGTTGCTAATGGACTGTGCCGCGAAGGTTCCTCCTAACAACTTCACGCGCTCACGCACGCCCAGTAGGCCGAAACCACCCTCCGTCCATTTGCTACCGACACCGTTGTCGCTCACGACGATCCGCAGGCGGCCGGGCAATACGGTCAAGGTTACGTCTGCGCGCGAGGCGTGCGCATGCTTACGAACGTTGTTCAGCGCCTCCTGCGCGGCGCGGTAGAGGGTCAGTTCGACCTGGGGTGAAAGGTCGGGCAGGTCGCCTTCGACGCGAAACTGTGCGACCATCCCACTCGCTTGCAGTTCGGCAACCAGGTCTTCGATCGCTTTGGGCAACGGTTGGCTGTCGAGCGGTGCGCTGCGCAGATCCGCCACCGAGCGGCGAATATCGGTCAAACCCTCCTGTGCCAGCGACTGCGCTTTGCGCACGAAAACCACGGCTTTTTGCGGATCACGCTCGAAAACCCGACTGGCGGCTTCGAGCTGCACGTTAATCACAGTCAGGTAGTGCCCCAGGCTGTCGTGAATCTCGCGTGCCAGCCGATTACGTTCGTTGGCGACAGCCAGGTCTTGCACCTGAGCCGCATATTCACGCAGCTTGCGGTTGGCTGTAGCCAATTCGAGGTTCAGCCGTTCGACTTCGGCGCGCGCAATGTTCTCACGTACGGCGACCTTCGTAAACACCATGCTGAAAACGACGCCGGCGGCAAGGGCCAGTCCGCCCACCACTGTGTCTATCAGGCGACCACTCTCTAATGCGCCAAATGACACCAGTGCAGTCACGACCAGCAGCGCTCCCAGCAGGTAAGCCCCCCTGGATGAAAGCATCATTACTCCATGAGTGGCAAGCGGAAAGAGTATCAATGCGACCAACGATTGCTCGCGCCCGATAATGATGATGGCATTGGCCAACAGTACCTGGAAAGCAAAATAAAGGTATACGACCCGCGGAGATGTGAACCGTTGGCGCCAATCGCTGCCAAGTGTCCCCGTCAGAACAAAAAGCGCTCCCAGGCCGCCAAGGAGTAGCAGTTCTTCGATTTTCTTCTGAGCGAACAAGCCGACGGCCGTTGAGGCCAGCGCTGCCAATGCAGTAGCCAGGAACGCAATATGGAATCTATTGAAGCTCAAAAGAAATGGTTGCTCAGGCATGATGACCTCCCCTCTGCATTAGTCCCTTTTGGATGGCCAGCAAGGAATGGTTCCGAATAGGTTGGCACTTTAACAACTTTACAGGCTTGCCAGAAGCGGTCAATCCGGGGACATTAGAAACCATTTGCACTTACCTTGTTCTCCGATTGCCTTATTCACCGGTTTTCCAGAAGATTGCGCCCAGCCAGATCAGCCAAGCAGGCACGGCGAGAAAAGCCAACGCGCCCAAGCCTGATTCTCCAAGCCATACTATCTTCGTGATGTAGCCGGTCGCGAAGGAGAAGCTTAGCAGTGCGGCCACCACGCCAAACCAACTTATCCCCTTTGGCAGCCCACCAGAGCGCAAGCCCGCTACACTGCTAACGAATATCCACATGCTCAACAGAAAGAAACCAAACACATCAAAGAGTATGGCAGTGGTCAATCGTTGCCACTCGTAAATCGCTACAATGGCAAGGCGTGCTTCTTCGTTGGCCTTGACGTATGCTTGTGCCAGAGGCAGTTCACCTGCAGCCAGTAGCAGACTCGCCAGAATGATGGTGGATGTGCCGAGGATGCCTGCTAGTTCTGCTATCTGTGCAGCGGTAGGGGTGAGGATTTCCAGCTTTCTCCTCAGTGCGAAAGGAACGCCGAAGAGAACGATCAGGAATGCCAGGCAAACTGACCACCATAGAGCGACGCGTACGCCTCCATGAACAGCCATCCAGGGGAGAAAGCTAAAGGGGTCCTGTGCGTGTGTGGCGCTTGATCCTGCCATGGGAAGAAGGTAGAAATAGAACACCAATGGTACCAGGAAGACAACTCCAGATACGATTGCGCAGACAGATCCCCAACGTATCAATGTGTCTTTATCTTTCATATCAGGCATCTTCTTTCTCCCGATTGCTACAACTTAGCCTGTCTTCCCATGTTCAGAAGACGCACGCCTCAACATTCCTTAAATTATCCAAACAAGCTTGGCACGAGCACCGGCAGGAACCATCCGAGTAGCACCAAGATGTAGACTACCACGATAATACCCCCAGCCCTGCCAGCGGACAACCGCTGGCTATGCCATAAGGCGTAGTAACTCAGCAGCCCCGGCAGCCCCAGGCCATGCCGATCCACCCAATGAGAGTGTGCAGTGGACCCCCAACTGCCACCATCTTATAGACAGGTTGTGCACACGCTTGCCGAAATTCTTTGGCCTATCTTCTGCGCTAGTCTATTTAGCCATAGGCTGGTTCAGCCTTGCGATGCCCGCCGCCTCTGTTCCATAGCGAGAAATAGCGAGGTTGCTGACGACCCGAAACTCAGCAGCGGGCGGTTGAAAGGTGTGCGTTTAGCAGCGAACGCCGAACTTATTGAACATTTGGCGTTGGTTTAGGAAGCACTTGGCTTTGCAAACTGGAAATACGCATAGCCCAACGCCAAAACCAGGTAGATTACGACAGCCGACCATCCGACTGCGCTCACCACGCCAGAGATTGCGCCCATCGCCGCCACGATGATGCCAATGACAGTGGAGATAAGCTGGGCGAGGACAATGGCCCGCTGTGCGCCGGGATCCGTGACATTCCTGGCCAGCCAACATATCAGGCCAATTCCGATGAGCGTTACCCCAAAGAACTGCCCTGCCAGGTTTGCGCTTGGGCTTACTGTCGCGCCATGCAGTGTCAGCACTGTTGCCGGCACCAGCACGAAGCCAGCGCCGTAGACTAGCGCGACGACGGCATTGAAGACCAACAGGTAACTAAGTTTCATGATATTTTCTCCTTTCTTGTTGAACAAGATGCGACTCCCAACAAGTCGCGCTCAATTATCGTGCATAAGATATGGAAGGAAGTTGGAATCTTAGTTGATAGGCATACCTCCTTTCACTAACAACATGGTGGTGACGCTGTGAAGCGGCTCAACGGCAAGCGTCAGCCGGAATTATTGGTTTCATTCTGTCTCAGTGCATCCTCTAAAATTGTTTTCAACATTAAACGGTAACCAAGAAACACACAACACCAACCCGGCACAGAAAAAAACATTGCCATCGTAGCGGCTCCAAGAGCGGCTAAATTATTGTGGACTGCCGAATCCGCACTCAGCAAGTTCCCGGGCGGCCCTCCAATTCCACATGCGAACCAGGAAGCAATAAACAAAAACATATACCCCAGCAAATTTAGCCGTAAAGCAAGCCGAAGCCTTTGATCTGATTTTTTCCGAAGTTTAGCAACAGTCCACATGGTTAGGATAAACAATACCGTCCCAGCGGTTCCGAAAACGCCAAAGTACAGCCATATCCAATAAGGGTGAGCGCTTGGAAAATTCATTTTCTGGAAATCTCCTTTCCTTCGCTGTAAATCAAACTACCCACAACGAGAAGTATTGCCCCAATCGGAGGCGAAAAACCTTGAAGATAGAACAAGACGCCTTGATTTGAAGATAGTGGATAGGGATAAGCAATTCCTGTCAACAACCATAAGAATGGCAAGGTTGTATGCATAAACAAAAAGAAAATGCCAAGCAGGAAGATCACTATGCCCAGGTTGTTTTTATTCATGAAAGTACCACCTATAACATTCCGCTTAGATTTCATTTCCAGCTAACGGCTGATGTCAGTTGCGTTGCGGTAGCGGCGGCTGGGCGACAAATAAAAAGGAGTTCATCAGTCGCTCAGTTAGCGCGTTGTGCTGGAACAGCGGGTTAGTTTTTTTTCCTCTTTCTCCATAATCTCTCTAAAAAACCTCTTAATGCCTCAACTCTCTTTTTTGCTCTCTGGTGTTTGATTTCTTCTTCGTTCATTCTCGTCTCATTGTGTGTTGTGATTAATTTACGTATTGATGAAATACCTTCTTGGCGTCCAACGAAATGTTTAGTTGACACTCGCACTATCACAGCTATAGATCGTTTGATTTGCCAAATAACATCCTTATCAATTAGCAAGTTATCCTTCATAGGATAAACTATTCAATTCCGACCAGATGGAGTACCAATAAGGAAGTGGAAACCTATAATCAATATACTCCTGGATGGTTTAAGTATACGATTTTTCGTAGAAACTACAATTTCGGGAATATTTTCACAAAGATCAGTATAGCCGCCTAACGGATTGCGGTACCCGCTGGTGAGGCGGGTGTAGATAATGCTCAATGGATGGTTTATACTGGCGTAGATTAAAAAATATAGTTGTCTTCTCAATTGTAGATATTCTACAAATTTTCCTTCCCTGAGTCATGTTTCAAATATCATAAAAACGGGGCAAGTCATAAAGCCTGTCCTAAGTCTCATGCGATTCTGTTTTACAAACTCATCCTTCTTTTCCTCAACGCCTTATCATCCAACATCTTGAAGATCCTCAACACGAAATGCCTGTCTCCCAGCCAACCCAGGAATGCAGCCCACAGGGCGATCCATCCTTTGGGTATCTCAGGCATGGACGTTGCAGATGTGAAATCCACCATGCGGTCATCAAGTTGGAAGATGTAGCGACCTGCTTGTTTTACTTTGGGATTTGTATTCAAGAAGGAACGCAGTTGATTAAGCTCGTCATTTGTCATCCATTGCGGCAAATCTGAAGTTGCTTTGAAGTCACAGATATATGCAAGGTCTTGCAGGAGAATCTTCTGATCCTTAGCAAGTGAGTTTTCCTTTGATTCAAAATAAACCACATCGGGGTCAATGTGCAGCAAGGGTTTTAGCCATAAACGAAAAAGGACTGTGCGGATGGCATTCTTTGTCCCTGGCGTGGTGGGGTTGTAAAATAAGTTCGCATCCCGATATTTTTCCCAATCATGCGAAACATCAGGGCCAACGCGGATCGCGTCGCATAATCCTATGGCTGGGAGGATGGGTGTGCCGCAGGTCAGGAAGAATGCGTCCGCGCCCATCGCTGCGCGCATCACGCGCAGGCTCTCGCGATACGCGGCTTCGCGCGGCATGTCTTTATATCGTTTGCCTTTCAACGCGCCCGCATAGAGAAAGTCAAGTTTGAGATAGTCAAAGCCCCAGGCGCGCACCTGCTGCATGAGCGCAACCAGCCACAAGGTTACGTCAGGATGCGTTGTGTCAAGCGCATATAACGGTTCGCCCCAGTTAAATCCCGCAGAGACGAATCGTCCGCGCTCATCGCGCAGAAACCAATCCGCATGTTTATGAAAGAGGCGTGACGATTTTGTCGCGATCAAAGGCGCGAGCCACAAGCCTGCCCTTCTGCCCGTTGACTTTATTTTTTCCGCCAGCACATTCATACCAGATGGAAATTTTTGATTTGCTTCCCAATCACCAATATCCGCCTGCCAGCCATCATCCACCTGCAAAACATCAAAAGGCAGGTCGCCCAAACTGTCAAAAATTTTATGAAGCACGGGCTCGTCAATTACATGATACAAGCTGTACCACGAGCACCACACACGCGGCGCGCCGTTCTTTTTTATTTCGCCGTGAGGCGCAAGGCGATTTCCCAACTGTTCGGCATATTCTTCAAAGCAGACATTTTCCTGCCCGAATGCAATGAACCACTCGATACCATCCGCCTCACTCCGCCCTGATAGCATCCCCTTTGGGGACAATTGATTCTCGACGAGGGACACATTCGCATCTGTGGCAAGCGCGCCAAGCAGGAGGATGTTGCCATCCTCAAACTCCACTGCACCCAACCATGAACCATGCGGATGTTTATTGTGGACATGCTGCGCATCCACCTGCAATGGATGAAAGATCGCAGGCATCTGCACAGGCAACGGCCTTAAATCCGTCCACGCGGCAAGCGACCATGACTGCCAGCCATGACGATAGTATTTTACGGGTTTGGATGAGAGTTCTATTTCTATGTTATTTGTTTTTATGATTTGGGAGGTTTTTTGAATTTCAGAGAATTTAATAAACGACATTTGGCGTCCTTGTTTTCGATTGTTGAAATGACGATAATAATCCATAGAGGGGTTGTTGGCTAGTTTATTGAACGAAAGCTTTAGCAAACTTTATGAACAGGGCTTGCGCTTGCTGCTGAAAATCAGCGCTAGTGTGCGTCTTTCATGTTAGCACCAATGGTTTAGAGGAAAAGCCTTCAATGCCATAAATTTTTAAATATCTTATTTACCACTTGACGAGGAAAAAGCCATAGGGTATATTCCACATGTCGCTTTCGGAAGGAATACGGTAAAGAAATGTATGAATTCGACAATATTGATATAAAAATTGTCAATTTGCTTCTCGAGGATGGGCGCATGTCCGCTTCGGGGATTTCGCGCCGCATGGGCGATATTTCCGAGCGTGCTGTCCGCTACCGCATTGACCGCATGATGGATGAAGGCGTTATCCAGATAAGTGCAGTGGTCAGCCCGGAGGCGCTTGGCTTTACCATTAAAGCGGATGTCTGGCTTGAAGTTGAGTCGGATTTGATATTGGAAGTGGCGAAGAAGATGGCCGCGTTTGAAAATGTCACGTATGTTGCCTGCGGCATTGGGCAAAACGATGTCAGTATTCAGGTGGTTGCAAAAGATACGGCAGAGATCTATCATTTTGTAACGGACGTTGTTCGTAAAGTTTCAGGGGTTCGTAAAACAACAACTTCCATCGTCCCGATCATTCTTAAAGATGTATATCAATGGCGGGTTCCAGATCGAATTATAAAACAAATATCCAATCGGGATACCACCGCATCTGCTTAAACCATAAGGAGAGCTATCATCATGTTTGGTTCGAAAACGCAAGCATTACAAAAACGTGCGCAAAAAGTGATACCCCTGGGTGTGAATTCCAATTTCCGTTTTTGGGGGGATGGCATTACACCTTATGTAGAAAAGGCGAAGGGCAGTTATTTATGGGATGTGGACGGCAAAAAATATATTGATTACCGTATGGCCTTTGGGCCGATTATTTTGGGTCACGCTTACGATGAAGTGGATCAAAAAGTAATTGAAGAAATCCAAATGGGTGTACTGTACGCGATGACAACGGAGTTGGAGGTTGCAGTCGCAGAGATGATCGTTGAGATGTCCCCGGCCATTGACATGGTGCGCATGGCTTGTTCCGGCACAGAAGCCACCATGCATGCCATTCGTGTCGCTCGCGCTTTTACAGGGCGCGATTTAATTTTAAAATTTGAAGGCAATTATCACGGCTTTCATGACCATACTTTGTGGTCAACTTACGCGCCTGTGGAAGCTTATGGCAACCGGCGCAGTCCAATCCCCGCGCCGGCTTCATCTGGAATTCCAAAGGGGATGCGTGAATTTATTATCACTCTGCCATTCAATGATTTTGAAGGCTTTGAGCGCGTTATGCGTTCGTACGGCGCGCAGATCGCGGCAGTGATCACTGAACCGTGTCAGGGCAATTGCGCGGCGATCAATCCACAGGATGGATTTTTGGAACTCATCCGCCGGAAGACCGAAGAATACGGATGTGTCTTTATTTTGGATGAAGTAAAAACAGGATTCCGCATCGCGAACGGCGGCGCACAGGAATACTACCGCCTCAAACCGGACCTGGTCACGTATGCTAAAGCCTTGGGCAACGGTTACCCTGTGGCAGCTTTCGGCGGTAAGCGGGAGATCATGTCCATCATTGGGCATGGCGTGGCGCAAGGCGGTACGTACACCAACAATAAGCCTGGCATTGCGGGCGCGTATGCGACATTGAGTTTATTGAAGTCCAAACCCATATTGAAAACAATCGAAAAACGCGGACAACGTCTCATGGATGGCTTGAAGGAAATCTTTGAAGAGAATGATATTCCCGCTGTGTTCACGGGCTATCCCGCCATGTTCTCATTCTCTTTGAATATTGATTCTGTCACCTGTCAACGTGACTGGGCCAATAGCGACCATGACCTGTATCTCAAAATAACCGAGAAAGCCATTGCGCGCGGCATCATGCCCGATTTCGATTCTCGTGAGCCGTGGTTCCTATGCTACGAACATTCCGAAGCGGATATTGATGAGACATTGAATGTGTACGCGGAGATTGTAAAAGAAGTTCACAGGTAAACAAGTAGACAGGTACACAAGTTCATGCCTTGCGCATCTGGTTCCTTGTCTACCTGTCTACCTGTATACGTGATTACACACGGAGAAACCCATGACCAAACTTACATCCAAAGAAATCGTTGATATGAACAAGGAATACACCTTTTTCTCATGGTCCAATCAGGGACAAGTTAACCCGATTCCTGTCACCAAAGCCGAGGGTGTTTATTTTTGGGATGCTGATGGAAAACGCTATCTTGATTTTGCTTCGCAGTTGGTGAACGAGAATGTTGGACATCAACATCCCAAAGTGGTGAAAGCCATTCAAGACCAGGCCGCTGTGTTGGCTTTTGTGGCGCCTGGCATGGCAACTGAGCCGCGTGGACTGTTAGGCAAAAAACTCGCCGAGGTCACCCCTGGAGATCTTAAGAAGACCTTCTTTGCATTGGGAGGCGCGGAAGCGAACGAAAATGCGATCAAGATTGCGCGTCAATACACTGGACGGCATAAAATTTTGGCGCGTTATCGCTCGTATCACGGCGCAACGCACGGAGCTATTTCATTGACTGGTGATTATCGCCGCTTGCCTGCGGAGCCAGCCATCTCTGGTGTTGTCCACTTCCTTGACCCGTATTGCTATCGCTGTCCGTTCGGGTGGACGAAGGATACATGTCATCGCGAGTGCATCAGCCATGTTGAAGAGGTGATTCAGCACGAAGGTCCAGACCAGGTTGCCGCGATCATTCTTGAAGGCGTGACAGGCACGAACGGACTCATCATCCCGCCCGATGAATACTGGCCGCGCATGCGCGAGATCTGTGACAAGTATGGAATCCTGCTGATTTCGGATGAAGTCATGTCAGGTTGGGGCCGCACGGGCGAGTGGTTCGCAGTGGATAATTGGAATGTAACACCCGACATCATCACAACTGCGAAGGGAATTACCTCTGGCTATGTGCCTCTTGGCGCGGTGATTGTCCGCGAACATATTGCAAAATATTTTGACAGCCACATGCTGTCCGCAGGTCTAACGTATAACGGTCACGCCCTGGCTTGTGCCACCGCGCTGGCTACCATTGAAGTCTACGAAGAAGAGAAAATTTTTGAGAACGTGAAAAAGGTCGGGAAATATCTTGGCGAACAACTCGAAGATTTGAAGAAGAAACATATCTCGATTGGTGACGTGCGTTATATCGGCATGTTTACCGCCATGGAGTTGGTGAAGAACCGCGTAACAAAAGAGCCAATGGATTTGACCGCGCTCAAGAACTTCCTGGTTTCCAATGGCGTGTATGTCTTCAATTTCAAAAATGTCTTGTTTATTGTGCCTCCGCTGACAATCACAAAAGAACAATTGGACGAAGGCTTGAAGTTGATTGACGAGGGGCTGGCTGAGTTGATGGATTTGCAGGTCCCGTAATACGTAATACGCGATGCGTAAAGAACGCAAAACGCTTTTTACGAATTACGAATCACGGATTACGAACTTTTGGAGACAACATGGAAATACGTAACTACATAAACGGCGAATGGGTCAAGCCAGCGGTCAAGGATTATTTCGATGTCATCAACCCTGCGACGGGAGTGGTGATCGCGCGCACTCCGCTCGGCGGCAAAGCGGATGCGGATGCGGCGGCGAAGGCGGCGAGTGAAGCCTATGTTTCATGGCGGCGCGTGCCTGTCAATGACCGCGTGCAATATTTATTCAAGCTTCGCAATTTGATGCGCGAGAACGGTGATGAGATCGCAAAGCTCATCACCAACGAAGCGGGCAAAACATTTGAAGAATCCAAAGCTGAAATGGTGCGCGCCTACGAAAATATTGAGGTTGCCTGTGGTATGCCGCACTTGAGCAAAGGTGAATTTGTGGAAGACATCGCGCCCGGCATTGACGAGATCATGATCCGCCAGCCTGTGGGCGTGTGCGCTACGATTGCGCCGTTCAACTTTCCTGGCATGATTCCATTTTGGTATCTGCCTTACGCGCTCGCGGCGGGCAACACCTACATCGTGAAGCCTTCTGAAAAAGTGCCGATGACGATGCAATTTATTTTCAAACTTATCGAGCAGGCTGGCTTTCCGAAGGGCGTGGTCAATTTGGTCAACGGCGCGAAGGATACTGTGGATGGAATTCTTGAGCATCCGTCAATTCGCGCGATCACTTTTGTCGGCTCGACCAATGTTGCGAAATATATTTATTCAACTGCCGCCGCGCATGGCAAACGTGTGCAGGCGCAAGGCGGAGCGAAGAATCCCGTCATTATTTTGCCCGATGCGGATATGGATATGGCGACAAAGATCATCGCCGATTCAGCCTTCGGGTGCGCAGGTCAGCGCTGTTTGGCAGTTTCCCTCGCTGTGACGGTGGGTGAAGCGCGCAATATGTTCAATGAGTTGATCTGTGATGCGGCTTCATCAAGAACGGTTGGTTATGGAATGGACTCAGGCATTCAAATGGGACCTGTCATCAATACCGCCAGTATGCAGCGCGTGGAAAAGTTGATCGCTCTCGGCGCAAAGGAAGGTGCATCTGTTCCGGTGGATGGACGTGGGACGGTGGTGAGGGGCTACGAGCGTGGATCCTTCGTCAGACCGACGATCCTCTCTGAGGTCCAGCTTGGAAGCGAGATTGCTAGGACGGAAATCTTTGGGCCAGTGTTAAGCCTGATGCACGTCAATTCCATAGATGAAGCCATCCAATTGGTGAATAGCGGACAATACGGCAATCAGGCGAGTCTGTTCACATCCAGCGGCAATGCCGCGCGTCGTTTTAGATATGAAGCGGATGCAGGCAATATTGGAATCAATATCGGTGTTGCCGCGCCGATGGCCTTCTTCCCGTTCAGCGGGTGGAAGGATTCGTTCTTCGGCGATATGCACGGGCAGGGCATGGATGCGGTGGAGTTCTTCACACAGAAGAAGGTTGTTGTGGAGCGCTGGCCGAAAGAATGGACAAGGAAATTCTAGAGAATTGGAGGAGTAGAGAATTGCGGAAGAGAGACTAGTGACTTGAGACTCGAAATTCTCCAATTCGCTACTCCTCATCTGCCAAGTCTCTAATCTCCAGTCTCTTTTTATGAGGATTTTTTATGACATACGATTACGAAGACGCATTGGATTATTCATCCCGCTGGCTGGACTTGATCCAGAAGAATGAATTTCCAACACAAGAAGAAGCATATAAGATTATTGACGAATCAAAGAATAATTTCGCCGAGCATTACAACCGTAACTGGTTGGAGTATCGCAAATCTGTAACCGAGTCTGGTGATTGGGCGGCAGTGGAGTGGACTGGCTCAGGCTCGGTTTTCAAAGATGTGTTGGGCCGCGAGTATCTTGATTTCCTCGGCGGATTTGGCATGATGGACCTGGGATGGAGTCATCCTGACGTGGTCAACGCGGTGAAGGCGCAGCTGAATCGTTCGCCGATGCCTTCGCAGGAATTAATTGATCCGCTGCGCGGCGTGCTGGCGAAGTTGCTTGCCTCCATTACACCCGGCGATTTGAAATACAGTTGGTTCGCGGCGAGCGGCGCAGAAGCCAATGAAGCCGCGATGAAAATTGCCAAACTTTATACAGGCAAGAGCGCATTCATTGTCGGTGTGAGAGCTTTTCATGGCAAAACCCTAGGTGCGCTTTCGCTGATGGGCAAAGCGGATTTTCGCGCGCCGATGGGCCCGCTGTATGCGGGACAGGTGTATCACGTCCCATTTGGCGATGCAGACGCGGTGGAAAAGCAGCTTGAAATTTGCGAGAAGGTGGGCATCGGTGTAGCGGCTGTGATGTTTGAGCCAATCCAGGGTGAGTCGGGCGCAATCGTTCCGCCCGATGATTTTTGGCCTCGCATCCGCGCCGCGACGAAAAAGTATGGCGTCTTGTTAATTGCGGATGAAGTGCAAACGGGTCTGGGTCGGACGGGGAGGTTGTGGGGTGTTAATCATTGGGATGTTGCCCCCGACATTTTGACCGCCGCAAAATCCCTCGGCGGAGGTGTGATGCCAATCTCTGCAGTTTGCACCACTGAAGAAATCTATCAGCCGATGATGTATCCAAACCCATTTATGCATACCACCACAACAGGTGGCGGCGCACTGGCTTGTTCAGCTGCGATCGCCGCGATCCATGTCACATTGCGCGAACGGTTATGGGAGAAGGCCGCGGAGAAAGGGAATTATCTGATTTCAGAATTGGAAAAATTCGCGGCTGAATATCCGCAAATTTATGAGAAAATAACGGGCAAAGGTTTGTTGATCGGTATGCATTTCAAAACCCCCGAGATCGGTTTTAAAGTGGCGGCAGGACTGTTTAAACGGAATGTGGTAGTGGCTGGAACATTGACCAGCGCACAGACCATCCGTGTTGAGCCGCCGCTGATCGTTACTCAGGAGCAAATGGACACTTTGCTTGATCGTTTAGGTGAAGTGTTGAAGGAAATTGGCATGGCAAAGTAATTCTGGAGTGTGGGAGCTTGCTCCCATACATTGCAACAGCAAGCTGTTGCAATCCAAATTGATAATTCGGAGAAGATAAATGACCAGTGAGTTTGCAGTTGAAATGCGCGATGTCGTAAAAAGATTTATTACACCCGAAGGCGGCGAAATAGCCGCCGTAGACCACGTGACCATGCAGATCAAGAACGGCGAATTCTTTTCCATGCTCGGTTCTTCGGGTTGCGGCAAGACGACGTCCTTGCGCATGGTTGCTGGTTTTGAGTGGACTACGGAAGGTGAAGTTTATATTGAGGGGAAAGCCATGGGACATACGCCGCCGTTCCAAAGAAAAGTGAATACGGTTTTTCAGAATTATGCGCTTTTTCAACATTTAACCGTTTTTCAAAATCTGGCATTTGGTTTGGAGATGGAAGGCGCAAAAGAGGACGAGATCAAGAAGCGTGTCGGACATGCCCTCGAGATGGTCCAGCTTACAGGGATGGATCGTCGCAAGCCGAAGCACCTTTCAGGCGGACAGCAGCAACGCGTCGCGCTTGCCCGGGCTTTGGTCAAGACCCCGGACGTTCTCCTGCTTGACGAACCTCTCGGCGCACTCGATCTGAAATTACGCAAAGAGATGCAACTTGAGTTAAAGGCGTTGCAACAGCAACTTGGAATCACATTTATCTACGTCACGCACGATCAGGAAGAGGCATTGACTATGTCTGATCGCATCGCGGTCATGAGCAATGGCAAAGTCAAACAGATGGGCACGCCCGTTGAAATATATGAGCGCCCCACCAACAAGTTTGTCGCGGACTTCATCGGGGAGTCGAATTTTCTCGAAGGCAAGATCAAGTTCATCTCAAAGAGTGAAGCGCGTGTCTTTGTCCCCAGTTTAAATACCGAGTTGGTCGGTATGCCCATTTCAGAGGGACTTGTAAAGGGTGAGGAAATCGTCGTATGTATCCGCCCCGAGAAGGTACGCATTACTGAAAAAAATGCGATCAACCAAAATATGTTCCGTGGCAAAGTGGCGAATACGGTTTATATCGGCGCGGATACGCATGTGTTTGTAGATCTGCAGGGAACCAGGTTAAAGGTGTGGGAACAAAACCGTATTTCGCGGCTTGACCCGAAGTCGTTTTATGCCGTTGGGCAGGAAGTTTGGTTGATGCTCATGCCCGAGAATACACTTGTGTTAAAGAAGGATTAGCCATGTTACAGCGTCTTCGCGAAAATAAATCTGCGCAGGGTACGTTATTGGCGCTTCCGACTACGGTGTGGTTGTTTGTGCTATTGATCATTCCGTTGATCCTCACTTTGATCGTGAGTTTTGGCAGGCGCAGTCCTGATGGTAATGTGATCTATACGTTTACGTTGGACAATTACATCCGCCTGTTTGGATACAGCACAGCCTGTCCCGATGCGCAGGCTTCATGCTATGATCCGCTTTATGTGAATATTCTGGGGCGTTCATTATCGCTGGCGTTTAATACAACGTTGTTCGTGATCACCCTGGCATACCCGCTTGCGTATTTTATTGCGCGCGCGCATCCTAAACAGCGCAATATTTATTTGTTTATGGTGTTGATCCCATTGTGGACAAACTTTGTTATTCGCGTGTATGCGTGGATGATGTTGCTGCGTAAAGAGGGCGCGATCAATATCATCATTGGATGGGTGATGAACTTGTTGAACATCCCATTCACACCGTTTGAGATGTTGTATACCCCGGGCGCAGTATTGGTGGGTATGGTCTATGAATTCCTGCCGTTCATGATCCTGCCGATCTACACATCGCTTGAAAAGATTGATGTTTCACTATATGAAGCCGCCGCAGACCTGGGCGCGAACTCGATCAAGACATTCTTGCGCGTGACGCTTCCATTGTCCATGCCGGGTGTGGTGGCTGGGACGATCCTCGTGTTCATCCCTGTGATGGGAACGTTCATTGTTTCGGATATTCTCGGCGGGCGACAGGTTATTCTTGTCGGTAATTTGATTCAGCGTCAATTTTTGGATGCGCGTGACCCAACCTTTGGTTCAGCCGCCTCGCTTATTTTGATGGTGATGACGCTTATCGTGACCTATTTCTATACCCGTAAATTTGGGTTTGGAGAGGAGATCGTTGTCGGATGAATCCCTTCCGCCGTTCTCCCTTTGTAATTGCCGCGACGGTCTTGGTGTATTTCTTTTTGTACGCGCCGATCGTTGGTCTGATCCTATATTCCTTTAATGCATCCCGCACGAACGTAACCTTTGAAGGATTTATCCCTGCGTACAGTGAAAATGTAGTGATGGATGGGAGTCTTGTAAAGTCCAGTCCATGCGGACCTTTTCACTGGTATTGTGACCTTGCGAAAAATAACGATGTCACAGAAGCGGCAGGCAATACGTTGACCATTGCTTTTACGGCGACGATCATTTCCACGATCATAGGTACAATGGCCGCGTTGGCGCTTCAACGTTATAACTTCAAAATGAAGCCATTCTCGCAACTTTCGCTTTACATTCCAATTGTTATTCCTGAGATCGTAATGGGCATTGGCATTCTCACTTTATTCAGCCAGTTCTTTGGCTGGGTCAATGAGACTTTCAACCTCGTGGGGGATGGCCGCCTTTCGCTTGGAATTGCAACTGTGACCATGAGCCATATTGCATTTATGGTTCCATTTGTTACACTTGTGGTGCAGGCGCGCTTGCAGGGTTTTGATAAATCCTATGAAGAAGCCGCCATGGACCTGGGCGCGAACGAGTGGACAACCTTCCGCCGCGTCACATTTCCCATGATCCTGCCTGGCATTATGTCTGGCGCATTGCTTGCGTTTACATTATCGCTTGACGATTTTGTGATTACGTTCTTCACAAACGGCCCAGGCTCAACGACCCTGCCAATTTATGTGTACGGTTTGTTGAGGCGCATCATCACACCGCAGGTCAACGCGCTTTCGACTGTTTGGATTTTGGTTGTGTTTTTCGCAGTGTTGGCGCTGCAAATCCTTCAGAACCGCGATTCAAAGCAGCATTCGTAAATAAAGGATGTAAGATGAAGGATGAAAGAAGAAAGACTTGCGTAAAGGTTTCACATTCTTAAAACGTCACTTCGACACGGTGAGCCATGCAGTGAGGCGAACCGTCAGTACAGGCTTTGAACTTTCCTTCGACAAGCTCAGGACATCGCCTTTGTGACCTTCGTGTCCTTTGTGTTCACCTGCATGATTTGCTAAGCAAATCACGTGCGGCGCAAGTGTAAAAATGTTTTTGCAATGGACTCGCTTATCAATTCGGGTATTCCGCGCTCAAAAAAACAGCGCGTGCCAAAAAAAATTCGAAATCTTCTAAGGAGGAAGAGATGAATAAAAACAATCTATTTAAATTGCTGGTGCTTCTTGTAATTGCAAGCATGGCATTGGCGGCATGTGGCGGTGGTGGATCAGCCGCAACCGAACCCCCCGCAGAGGGTCCAAAGGTCACGTCAACTGGTTACACCTGCCCCGAGCCTGAGTTTCCTATGGAAGTGACATCCACAGAGATCAATATCTTCGTGTGGACGGAATACATCCCAGTCGAGATGATCGAATGTTTTGAGTTGGTCTATGGGATCAAGGTCAACCGCGATGAATATTCCAGCAATGAAGAAATGTACGCGAAGGTCTCTGCTGGCGGTTCAAATTACGACCTTGTCCAGCCTACCGATTACATCATCGCGCTCATGGCTCGCCAGGATCTTTTGCAGGAACTCGATCACGCCAAACTACCTGTGCTGAAGAATTTCGACGCAAACTATCTCAATTTCGAATTCGACCCGGGGAATAAGTACACCATTCCATATCAGGCTGGAACCGATGCGATCGTGGTTAACACGGATGCAGTTGAAAATGTCCCTGCATCATGGGAAGATATGTGGAAGCCCGAATACGCAGGCAAGATGGTATTCCTGGATGACTCTCGCGCCGTAATTGGTTTGACCCTGCTTACGTTGGGCTATGACGTCAACACCACCGATCCCGCGCAACTGGAAGCGGCGAAAGCGAAACTGGCTGAACTCGTCCCGAACATTAAACTCTTCGATAGCGACAGCCCAAAGACTGCTCTCATTGCGGGCGATGTTGATCTCGGCATGACCTGGACCGCCGAGGCCTTGCTTGCGCAACAGGAAAATCCTGCCATTCAATACATTTACCCCACCGAAGGCGCGATCCTCTGGCAGGATAACTGGGCAATGTTGAAAGGCGCCCCTCACGCAGATGCCGCTTACGCATGGCTCAACTACACCATGCAGGGCAACATCTTCTGGATGATGCTGCGCGACTTCCCTTACACCAACCCGAATCAGGCTGCGCTTGATTACGCCATGGCGAATCAAAAGGAACTTTATGATGCATATATGGCGTCCCCCATTACCAATACGCCCGCTGATGCCATCAAGAATGGACACCGCATCGCCGATGTGGGTGAGGCCACTCCGCTTTATGATGACATCTGGGTGGAAGTAAAAGGCGGGCAGTAAAGCTGCCTGCAGTCAGCCGATGGTTTGAATGAATTCGAAATGCCCTGATGGGTGAAAACCATCCGTCGGGGCATTTATACATATTAAGATCCGTATGATCGATCAGATAAAAGATTGTTTCGCACGAAATAAAGAACAATAATGACTAATCGTCATAATTATATTGACTTTAATGCAAAAAAGGAATAGAATAAATCAATGGAAAGCGCAATAGTTACCAACCAGTCCAGCCGCCTCGACAGCATAGATCAATATATTATTGATGCCATGCGAAAAGATGGCAGAGAAGCGTTTGCCCAGATCGCCGAGAAGCTCAACGTCTCACCGGGCATGATCCGCCAGCGATACAACCGCCTTGTTGAACTCGGTTACCTCAAAGTTGTTGCCGTCACTAATCCGCTCATGATGGGCATGCGCACCATGGCAATGATCGGCATCCGCACAGATGGTCGCAAAATGCTGCAAGTCGCTGAAAATGTTGCCAAGCTTAAAGAAGTTGTTTACCTCGTCATTGTCAGCGGCAGATACGACCTTATGGCTGAAGTCTTTTGTAAAGATGATGAAGAAATGCTCAAATTCCTCACCGAAAAACTCGCCAAAGTGGATGGCATCCGCGAGACTGAAACCTTCATGCACATGAAGATCATGAAAGAGATCTATTTTTAGGATTTGACCTCGTCCTGAGCGCAGCGCAGCGCAGTCGAAGGACGCTTCTTTCTTGACCTCGATCCTGCCACGCCTCAACAAGCATTTTCTACCTTAAGGTTGGGCTGTACCGCGACATTTATGTCGCTTTACATACATGAGGCGACATATAAATGCCACAGTACGATTCTTCTATGCTCTCGCCGCCTTCTTCAGAAGCGCAAGTCGGACACTTGCGCCGTACGCCAGTGCGGTGTTGCCAATCCGACTTACATCAGCGATTCCTAACGAACCAAAATGTCAATCTAACTCGCGCATGCGGGTTATAAAACAAATGGAGAAATAAAAAAATCATGAAAGTCTTGTTGGTTGGAGTGGGTGGAGTGGGAGAAGCCATTGCCACGATTGCGAAGCCGCGCAAGTGGATGGAATTGATGGTGCTTGCAGATTACAACATCAAGCGCGCTGAGGAAGTGCAAAAAAAGCTGGGGGACGCTAACGCGAAACGATTTCCCGTTGAGTTCATTGATGCCAGTAATCAACAAATGATCGAAGACCTCACCAAAAAATACGGCGTGGACCTGATCATGAATTCGGTTGACCCAATTTTCAATAAACAAATATTTGATGCGGCTTACAATGTCGGCGCAACGTACATGGACATGGCCATGACTTTGTCTGAGCCGCATCCAACCGACCCGTTCAATAAAACCGGCATCAAACTTGGCGATTATCAATTCGATAAAGCCAAAGATTGGGAAAAGAAAAAACTGCTTGCGCTTGTCGGCATTGGCGTGGAACCCGGCATGGCGGATGTGTTTGCGCGTTATGCCGCAGATCATCTCTTTGACGAAATTGAAGAACTTGGCATTCGTGATGGCGCCAGCATTGCCATCGAAGGCTATGAGTTCGCGCCTAACTTCTCGATCTGGACAACCATTGAAGAATGTTTGAATCCACCCGTGATTTGGGAGGAAGACAAAGGCTGGTTTACCACTGCGCCATTCTCCGAACCCGAGGTATTTGATTTCCCCGAAATCGGCCCTGTGGAAGTGGTCAACGTGGAGCATGAAGAAGTTCTGCTCATGCCGCGCTGGGTCAAGACCAAACGAGCCACATTCAAATATGGCCTCAGTGACCAGTTCATCGGTGTTCTCAAGACCTTGCACATGCTGGGTCTTGATAATAAAGAAAAGATCACCGTCAAGGGTGTGCAGGTTGCGCCGCGTGATGTGGTTGCGGCGTGTTTACCCGACCCTGCCCATCTTGGTGACAAGATGTCTGGCAAGATCTGCGCAGGCACATGGGTAAAAGGCACGAAAGATGGAAAGAAGAAAGAAGTCTATTTGTATCAAGTGGCGGATAACGAGGAGTGCATGAAGACATGGGGTTGTCAGGCGGTTGTGGCGCAGACCGCCTTCAGCGCAGTCATCGCCATGGACTTGATCGAGCATAGTCAATGGACAGGTGCTGGTGTGTTGGGGCCTGAAGCCTTTGAGCCAACGGTGTTTATGGATAAGATGGCAGATTATGGGTTTCCGTACGGGTTGAGGGAGATGTAGAAGGAAGACCTCCGAGTCCTTCACCCACAGGATGCTTCGCAAGAACTCGAAGGTCTTTTCTCTTTACTGCTCTTCCATGACATCAAGCAGGTTGAGCAGACGTTTTGAAGTCTTGAAGATTTTGTGAGCCTGCGCGTTGATATTATCAGGAGTCAAATTGCCTCGATTGTCCGTGGCTGCTATATCAATGCTGGCGCGGGCAAGGGCAAGCGCGGAATTTTGAAGGGTATTGTTCCCTTTTAATTTTGCCAGAATGTCGGATAGTTCATTGAGTTGCGGCGTGATATTTTTCCCTGGTTTGATAATGGTTGACGGGGCAAGTTCAGGCTCAAGAGTGGTGATAATTCGATTCTTTTGCTTTGCAACTGCATAAGCATGGTTTAGATTTGAGCGAATTCCTCCTCCAAAATGAATATTGTATCCTGCCAATAAACCGTCGTAAATAATTTTTCCTTTGAAAGGCAACAGGATGGCTTCCACCATTCGCGGAAGGGCATACGAAGGAATCACTTCATCCAGCGGGTCTTGTATGCCATGCACTGCATAGATCTGATCGTCTTTGCCGACGAAGATAGATCCCTTTTTGAGGTGACGCAGGATGTGGAAAGAGCCTTTGATAAACCGCTTCCACTTGCTGATAATTTCCAATTCTTCTGCAGGGAGTGCGTCAGGATTTTCCTGCGTGTACGCTTCTATTAATTCGGGGGTTTTCCATATTTCATTCCGCGCTTTAAGTTTCTTTTTTGTTTCAAGATTGGCATACTCATCCAGCGAGGAAATATTTTTGTGGAAGCCGTGTTTTTGGTTGACGTAATATTGCAGTTTCCACATTAGTTCAAAAAACAATTTTGCTTCATTAGGCGGGAGTGTCATTGAAAATTCCTTGTGAGTTAAATTTGTTGGAGCGCACTAATTATAGTGCAAATTTGCTTGATGTGCTTTGGCGTTTTAGCGGAGAGAGTCCGCCTCTCGAAACCGAATCAAGTTCGCCCTGAGTTTGATCGAAGGGTGTCGGGTCGGGAAAGAAGCGGGCGGTGGAGCGTGGGAAAAACTCATTGAGCAGGTAAATGCCTGTCGCTTTCGGAAAAGTCAAGTTGCCATAAGTCATCCGCAATTGTATAATTGAAAAAAACTTTTTGGAGGAAACCATGCCCAACGGTTATATCGGTAAGATCCTGCACGTTGATTTGACAAAAGGCTCGCTCACAGTCGAAGAGCCGAAGGAAGCTTTTTACCGCAAGTATCTTGGCGGAAGCGCCATGGGGATGCACTATATTTTGCGCGATATGCCCAAAGGCGCAGACCCGCTTAGCCCCGAAAATGTTTTGACGTTGATGGCGGGTGTGACGACGGGCGCGGCGATCTCAGGACAAAGCCGTTTGAATGCGAATGCAAAGTCGCCCATCAGCGGTGGTATTGGTGACTCGCAGAGCGGTGGATTTTTTCCCGCTGAATTAAAGTTCGCGGGTTTTGACGGCATTGTGATCAAAGGTAAATCTGCGAAAACTGTTTATCTTGCGATCATCGAAGGCAAACCTGAGCTGCGTGATGCCGCGCATTTGATGGGAAAACTTTCGGGCGAAGTGGATGACATCATCCATAAAGAAGTTGATCCGAAAGCTGAAATTTTGCAGCACGGAATTGGCGCTGAAAATGGCGTGCTGTTCTCTTCGCTGGTTTCGATGTCCAATCGCCACAATGGACGCACAGGCATGGGGCTTGTGATGGCTTCGAAGAATCTTAAGGCTGTAGTGGTGCGCGGCACAAGAAAGATGGAGTTATTTGACGCAAAGGCTTTGACTGCGTTGAATCGTATTGGTCCGAAAGCCATCCCTGAAAATGGGGATATGGACGGTCTCGCCAAGTTTGGCACGGCTGTTGTGGTTTTGTTCAACAATACAATTGGCACTTTGCCCACTCGCAACTATACCGAAGGTCAGTTCGAAAGTTGTGAACCGCTCAGCGGCGAGAAAATGGCTGAGACCATTTTGAAGGAACGCGATACCTGTTATGCGTGCGTTGTGAAATGCAAACGCGTGGTCGAAATTAAAGAAGGCGCGTATAAAGTTGACCCGCGCTATGGCGGACCCGAATATGAAACGCTCGGCACGTTCGGTTCATATTGCGGTATTGATGACCTCGCGGCTGTGTCGCTTGCGAATCAAATTTGCAATGAATATGCGATTGACACGATTGCGGCGGGCGCAACGATTGCGTTCGCAATGGAATGTTTCGAGAATGGTGTGATCACCAAAGAACAAACAGGCGGACTTGAACTTAAGTTTGGCAATGCCGACGCGATGTTGAAGGCGCTTAATATGATGGTGAAGGGCGAAGGCGAATTCGGCAAGACTCTTGGCATGGGTTCTGAACGTGCCGCGAAGAAGTGGGGCAAAGGCTCTGATGAATTCCTGATCACGGTCAAGGGCGCTGAATCTCCCGCGCACATGCCGCAAGCCAAGCGCAGTCTGGCGCTGATTTACGCGGTCAATCCTTTCGGCGCGGATCATCAATCCAGCGAACACGATCCTTATTACGAAGAAGGTGTCGGTGATTTCAACCTTGATCGTCTCAAGCAAATTGGGCTTGGTTCGCCGCAGCCTGCCTATAGCCTCACCGATGAAAAAGTCCGCTTTGCGTATGAAACCGAAGTCTTTTATTCGATGTTGGATTCCGCTGAGCTTTGCCAATTCGTTTACGGCCCCACGTGGACTCTTTACGATGCGAAAGATACCGCCGCAATGATCAACTCCGTTACGGGTTGGGATTTGACCGTGGATGATTTGATGGAAATCGGCCGACGCCGCCTCGATCTCTTCCGCACGTTCAATGCCCGCGAGGGATTCGGACGCAAGGATGATCAACTGCCAAAGAAATTCTTCAAAGCCCTGAAAGGGACCGGTCCCACTGCGGGCTTCGTTCTGACTCACGATGAATTTGATTCTGCCCTCAATACATACTACAAGCTGGCAGGTTGGACTTCTGAAGGCGTGCCGACCCGCGAGACTTTGAAGAAGCATGATGTTGAATGGGCGGCGGAATATTTGCCGGCATGAGCAGAGAATTAGTGAATTGGAGAATTTGATAAGCCGTAATTCGTAATTGGGGATGGGATGATGAATCTCATCCTCAATTCTCTTAATCCTCCAATCCTCCATCTTTAGTCTCAATTACCATTTATCACTACATCGAAAGAATCCCATGTCAACAAATCCCCTCTACACCGAAAACTTCCCTCACATGACCCCTGCCTGGTCGCGCATCTTCAATTTCGTTGCAGACCGCGCCGAAGGCTCATATATCTATACCGACGACGGCAGGAAACTGCTGGATTTCACAAGCGGCATTGGCGTGACCAATACGGGTCATTGTCATCCCAAAGTCGTCGAAGCGATTCGCGAACAGGCTGGTTTGTTCCTGCACGCGCAGGCGAATATCGTCGTCCACAAGCCGATGCTGCAATTGATCGAAGAACTTCGCAAAATCGTGCCGCCTTCGATTGATTCATTCTACTTTGCCAACTCAGGCGCGGAGGCGTTGGAGAACTCGGTCAAAATCGCGCGCGCTGCGACAGGCAAGCAAAACATCATCGTTTTCAATGGCTCATTCCACGGGCGCACTGGTCTCACCATGGCATTGACCACTTCCAAGACAAGTTATCGCACAGGTTTTGGTCCTCTGCCTTCTGGTATCTATGTTTCTCCGTTCCCGTACGCATTTCACATGGGCATGAGCGAGGAGAAAGCCTCCGCCTATGCTTTGGAGCAACTCGAATACTTGCTCGCCTCGCAAACTGCTCCAAAAGACACAGCCGCCATCCTGATCGAATCCGTTCTCGGCGAAGGCGGATACATTGTTCCGCCCACTTCGTTCATGAAGGGTTTGCGCGAGATCTGCGACAAACACGGCATATTGCTCATCTTCGATGAAGTCCAATCTGGTTTTGGTCGCACGGGCAAATGGTTCGCGCTTGAGCATTTTGATGTTGTTCCAGACATCATCGCCGCCGCGAAAGGTATTGCCTCGGGGTTGCCGCTCTCTGGCGTGTTCACTCGCGCAGATATTATGAAGAAACTGGATGTCGGCTCGATCGGCGGAACATACGGCGGCAACGCAATTGCTTGCGCGGCAGGCGTGGCAACTATCCGCGTGATGAGAGACGAAAAGATGTTGGAGAATGCCGGCGAGAAAGGCATCCAATTGATGACGGGTCTTCGCAAGTTGCAGGAAGAATATCCGCAGATCGGCGATGTGCGCGGCAAAGGCTTGATGATCGGCACCGAGTTCATCATGGATGGCAAACCTGAAAAAGCCAAGCCGATGGTGAAGGAAATTATTCACGCAGCTGAAGAAAATAATTTGCTCCTGCTCTCGTGCGGAACATACGACAATACCATCCGCTGGATCCCGCCGTTGAACGTGACAAGTCAGCAGATCAATGAGGGCTTGAAGATTTTTGGCGAAGCGTTGAAGGAAACCATCAAATAAACATCAAACCTCTGGTGGTCGAGTAGCCCCGCATGTTTTTCGCGGGGCGTACACTTGCACCGCACTGCGTTTGGTGCAGTGCAGTGTCGAGACCACCAATTATTGTGATAACTCTTGTCACATGTTGGTCTCGATACAGGCGAGAAGATCGCTCGCCTTACTCGACCAACAGAGTATTTATGAAATTAAAATCATGACTGAACTCAACCGAACAAAACTCGAGCAACTTCTCAAATCCGAAGAACAACTCTTCCACAAGAATCACCTCAAATCCTACGAACTCTACCAGCGCGCGCGCAAGTCACTGCATGGCGGCGTGCCGATGTTGTGGATGATCCGCTGGGCGGGTTCGTTTCCAATATTTGCCAAAGAAGCCAAAGGCGCGCACTTCACCGATGTGGATGGAAACTCCTATATTGATTTCTGCCTCGGCGACACAGGCGCAATGACGGGTCACGCGCCCGATGCAACTGTCAAAGCCATCACCGAGCAAATTCAAAAAGGCATTACGCTCATGCTGCCTTTTGAAGATGTCATTTGGGTGGGCGAAGAATTGCAGCGCCGTTTTGGTTTGCCTTTTTGGCAGTTCGCTCTCACCGCCACCGACGCGAATCGTTTTGTCCTGCGGATGGCGCGTCTCATCACCGGCCGCCCGAAGATTCTCGTTTTCAATTATTGCTATCACGGCTCGGTGGATGAAACCTTCATCACCATGGATGAAGAAGGCACGCCGATGTCGCGTCCCAATAACATGGGCCCGCAAATTGACCCGCGCGAAACTTCAAAGGTGATCGAGTTCAACGATATCGCCGCGCTTGAAACGGCGCTCTCTGCGCGTGATGTGGCGGCTGTCCTTGCCGAACCCGTCATGACCAACATCGGCATCATTCATCCCAACCCTGGCTATCACGAAGCCCTGCGCGAATTGACTCGTAAATACGGGACGTATCTCATCATTGACGAGACTCACACCATCTGCACGGGTCCAGGCGGATACACCGCTTCGCACGGTCTTCAGCCTGATTTCTTGACCCTCGGCAAGCCTCTCGCCGGAGGAGTGCCCGCCGCGATCTATGGCTTCACCAAAGAAGTGTCACAAGCCTTTACTGCGAAACTTTCCGTGGAAGACTCAGATGTTAGCGGAATCGGCGGCACACTTGCGGGCAACGCTTTATCCATTGCGGCGATGAAAGCCACGTTGGAGAACGTATTAACAGAAGAATTTTATGCCAAGGCCACAATTCTTCAAGAACAGTTCACGGCCGGCGTTGAATCTGTTATCAAAGAATTTGAATTGCCGTGGATCGTCAAACACCTCGGCAATCGTTCCGAATATTGGTTCCGCCCAACGCCGCCCAAGAATGGCGGGGAAGCTCATGCCGCTATTGACCCAGAACTGGATCGCTATATGCACCTCTTCGCTCTCAATCGAGGCATTTTGATGACGCCCTTCCACAATATGGCTTTGATCTCCCCAGAGACAACCCAGGCAGATGTGGATTATCACACCAAAGTTTTCCGTGAGGCAGTCCAGTCACTTTGCGGGTAAAGTCGAAAGCCAAAAGTCACTGAACCGACCTCCGACTTTCGACTCGTTCATGTGATGTATAATGTGATGTATAGTCACAGGAGCGTCTTATGAGTGAAATGATTCGCAAGCAAATCTATATTCAAAAAAGCCAGGAAGTGCGACTAAAGAAAATCGCGGAATCGCGGGGTGTGAGCGAAGCGGAAATTATCCGCCGTGCGCTGGATGTTGAGTTGCGCCATGCTGGCTATCGTTCCGCTTACAACAGAGAAGCATGGGAACGCATTCGTAAATTTATTTCTGAAATGGAGAAGCGCGCTCCCGTGAAACCTAGAAAACGTGATTGGACACGCGAAGATCTTTATGAAGACCGAATGAAACGCTATGACCGAAATACTCATTGACACCAATGTGCTGGTCTACGCGTTTGATCTTGCCGAACCCCAAAAACACCCCAGGGGGTTGGAAGTTGTCCACGAGTTAGAATTGAGCAATAAAGGGTGCTTGAGCGTTCAATGTCTTTCCGAATTTATTAAGGCGACAACGCGCGGCGCATCTCCGATTCTCAAAATTGACGAGGCGCTTAAGCAGGCGGAGGATTTTATTGAAGCCTTTCCTGTATTTCTTTTAACGCCAACGATTGTTTTGGAAGCCATACGTGGAGTTCGCGACCATCAATTTTCCTTTTACGACGCTCAAATTTGGGCATGTGCGCGCCTCAACCAAATCCCTGTTATTTTTAGCGAAGACTTTTTTGACGGGCGCACGATTGAAGGCGTCCGCTTTGTGAATCCTTTTACTGAAACTTTTGAATTGGAGAAATGGGCATGACCGATTACAAACATCAGGTTTGGCGCGTAAATGTTCGTTCGCAAACTTTGACTCATGAACCCGTCCCTGAAACCTGGCAGCGCCTCGGCGGTCGCGGACTGCTTGCGCGCATCATGCTCGACGAGATGGACGCGAAATGTGATCCACTTGGCGCAGGGAATAAACTCATCTTTGCGCCTGGTCTGCTGGTGGGACATATGCTCTCATCCACAGATCGGATTTCTGTCGGCGGTAAGTCCCCGTTGACTGGTGGTATCAAGGAAGCCAACGCGGGCGGGCGCACGGGTTATCACATGGCATTCATGGGGATGAAGGCGCTTGTCATTGAAGATAAACCCAAGGACGATGGTTTCTGGGTTTTGCATCTTTCACTCAACGGCGGCTGCGCCAAGTGGGAAAAGGCTGATGACCTTGCTGGGCTTGGTGTTTATGAAACTGCGCCGAAGTTACTTGAAAAATATGGCGATAAAGTTGCTATTGCATTGATCGGTCCTGGCGGTGAAATGCTGATGAAGTCCGCGGGGATTCAGAATATTGACAAAGATAAAATCCCGGCGCGGATTGCCGCTCGCGGCGGACTCGGCGCGGTGATGGGCTCGAAGGGATTAAAAGCCATCGTGTTCGATCATGCCGGTGGACAGAAGCCTCCCATCGTGAGTCCTGAAGCGTTTAAAGTTGCGCAGAAAGATTACACAAAGTCGGTGATGGAGCATCCGCAATCTGTCACGTATCGTGATTATGGCACCGCCGCAATGACGCAGTTGACCCAGCAGTTTGCGGGTATCCCTGTGCATAATTTTTCGCGTGGAACATTTGACCAGGTGGAAAATGTCAGCGGCGAGGCTCTGCGGGAATTCACATTGCAGCGCGGCAAACCGTCCGACCCGTCTCATGCGTGCATGGCGGGCTGTACGATCAAATGCTCGAATGTCTTTGGCGGGGAGGATGGCAAGGTCATCGTCTCGCCGCTTGAGTATGAGACCATCGGTTTAATGGGAACGAATCTTGATATTGATTCACTCGACACCATCGGGCGTTTGAATTGGCACGTAAATGACCTTGGGCTTGATTCAATCGAAGTCGGCGCGGCGCTCGGTGTTGCCGCAGAAGCAGGTTTGATGAATTGGGGCGATGGCGACGGCGCGATGAAATTGATTGATGAGATCCGCAAAGGCACTGAACTCGGGCGTAAACTTGGCGATGGCGCGGCAGATATGGGCGACCAATATGGAATTGAGCGTGTGCCTGTTGTCAAGCGGCAAGCCATGAGCGCTTATGAACCGCGCTCGATCAAAGGCACAGGCGTTACGTATGCCACGACTCCGCAAGGCGCAGACCACACTTGCGGACTCACCATCCGCGCAAAAATAGATCACCTCGACCCGAATGCCCAGATCGAAGTATCGCGCAATGCCCAGTTGAACATGGGCGGATACGATACGATTGGCGCGTGTATCTTTGCGGGCTTTGGTTATGCCGCAACACCTGATGGGGTGGTAAAACGATTATTGAAAGCACGTTATGGTTGGGGTGACCTGCCCGACAATATTTTGCAGGCTTTAGGCAAGGAGACCATTAAGATAGAACGCGAATTCAACAAACGCGCAGGTTTCACAAAAGAAGATGATCGGTTGCCTAAGTGGATGACGCGCGAAGCTATACCCGAAAACGGCTCGGTTTTTGATGTGCCTGAGGAACAACTGGATTCAATTTTTGATTGGGAGTAATAAAAATTACAAAGACCTCCGAAATTTCTGAAATTTCGGAGGTCTAATATTTGAGCCACCGGTCGGCTACGACCCGACGACCTAACGATTACGAATCGTTTGCTCTACCAGCTGAGCTACGGTGGCATTGGTATTTTCAAGCGGGCGGGATTATAAAGGACTACAGTTAATCTCGCAAGTTTTCAGCAATTCTCATCATGAATAATGTCGCTGCGAGGCGTTCTTGTTCTCCCTGGCACCGCCCGCCAGGGCAGGTGTAGCCGAAGCAGTCTCCTAATGACTGGGGATTGCTTCCCTTCGACACGCTGAGCGAAAGTCGAACCGTCAGGACAGGCGTCGGGAAGAGCAAGTGTCCTCCTACTAATGACACAGAGTGTCATTTCGCATAGAATAGCGGCGGTTGCCCGCTATGGATATACTCGCAAAGACATAATGAGAGCATCTACCCGCTCTCCAATACTTTCGCCAATTTCTCCACTTCCTTCACAGACGACAACTTCACACGCAACACTCTTCTGCCTGCTGCAATCAAGGCTTCGTAATTGCCCAATGCCTGCGCGCGGAGGAGCGTGCCGAAGGTCATGCCTTGGGTGGGGATTTCAAAATCATTCTCGGCATCGTACACCACTTGAATGAACCATCCCTTGTTCGGGCCGCCTTTATGGAACTGTCCCGTTGAATGTTGAAAGCGCGGGCCAAAGCCAGCGGTCACGGCGCATTTTGTTTTTTCACGAATGGCAACACGTAATGCTTGTAATGCTTCAATCGTTTCTTTATTGCGCGGAAGATACGCATTGATGGTGACAAAGTCGCCAGCTTTTGTATCCGCAAGAAATTTCTTCAACGCAGATTTCACGTCACTGACACTTACCAAATCCACATCAGCCAACTTGCCTGTCTTTTGATAATCAGCGATCTTGGCAATCGTACGCAGTTTGCTGTCCTGCACATCAGGCTGGTCAAAGGCGTTGATACCAAGAATGTGACACATCACAGAGACCGCGATCTCCCAACGGAAGAATTCCGCGCCCACATCATAGGGATTTGTGATCGGTAATTCGATTACTGTGAAGTCTGCGTTTTTCAAAGCGGCAATACCAGCATCCAATTCACCACCATTACGCAGATGCACAAACAAACGGTCATTTCCATAAACATCGGGCGCGCCTAATGGCTCCAAAACAATAGGCAGGATTCCTTTCCCATGCTTGCCACTGGACTCGGCGACGACTTGCTCGATCCAGCCTGCAAACGCGGACACAGGCGCATCACTGACGACGGTGAGCTTGTCTCTGCCTGCGAGAGCAGACTCAGCGAGTAGAGCGCCCAGCGCAAATCCAGCACTGTAAGTTGACGTTGAAGTATTCTTTATCTTTTCAGCAGAAACCAGCAGTTTTTCAATGTCCATGCCTAGCAATGCGGCGGGGACTAAGCTGAAATCGGTCAACGCGGAGAATCGTCCGCCTACATTTGGGTCTGCATTAAATACTTTTCTGAATCTGCGCTCTTTCGCAAGTTTCTCCAGGGAAGAACCTGCATCTGTAGTGACCACAAAGCGCGAGCCGTTGCCTTTGCTAAGTTCCCAAAAATAATCATATGCTGCGAGCAACTCGGCTGTGCCGCCCGATTTACTTGCAAGAATGTATAACGATTTATCAGGCGGATATTGTTCAGCAGCCAGCGCGACTTGCTGTGGATCAGTAGAATCAAGAATGGCGAGGCTTAACTTCGCTTCGATATTTGCGGCGGCGAGCAATGAACTCAAGACTTCGGCAGTCAGCGATGAACCGCCCATGCCGATCACGAGGACACGGTCAATGCCTTCCTCGTGGATTTGTTTCGCAAATGATAAATATCCATCGAGGCGTGCGCGCGCATCTTCAATGGAATGAAGCCAGCCAAGTCTAATCTTGACTTCGGCTTGGCCGGCCGCGTCATCTGCCCAAAGCGTGGGATCATGCACCCAGAGGCGGGCGGCGACAGAGGAATCTTCCAGCGTGGATAAACGCCTGGCAACAAAATCAGCTAAAGGCTTGTCCTGAGCCGAGCCGAAGGATCCAAGAGAAGATGCGGCGTTCTTCCTCCGCTCCTCGATTGCCTGCAAAAGAGACGTGAACGCATCCGCAAAAGACTTCACGCCTTCCTCTTCCAATTCCTGTGTAACCGCGCTCATCGAAACGCCAGCGGCTTTCAACTCGGCAAATAACCTCTGGGCTTCTTCGAGCCCGCGCATTATGGTGAGTTCGGCTTTGCCATGATCGCGGAAAGCATCCAGCGTGGCGGGCGGAACTGTGTTGACGGTGTCGGGACCGATGAGGGTGTCAACATAAAGTGTGTCGGAATATTTTGGATTCTTCGTGCCCGTGGAAGCCCACAACGGGCGCTGCACACGCGCATTAAAGCGTGCCTTAAGAGTTTCAAAACGAGGAGAGGTGAAAGTGGTTTTAAACGCTTCGTATGCAAGTTTCGCATTTGCGATTGCAGCTTTTCCGCGCAAAGGAGAATCTTCGGGAAGGCGCGGGTCAATTTTGGTATCCACACGCGAAACAAAGAACGAGGCGACAGATGCAACCATTTTGATGGGTTCATTCATTGCAACACGGTCTTCAAGCCCAGCGATGTAGGCATCCATGACGGCAGCGTAACGATCAAGCGAAAATATCAGCGTGACATTGATATTAATTCCCGCCGCGATGGATTGACGAATGGCAGGAATGCCTTCTCTGGTGGCGGGGATTTTCACCATCAGGTTTGGGCGGTTGACCCGCTCCCATAATTCCTTTGCCTGTTTGGATGTACCTTCAGTGTCATTCGCAAGATACGGGCTGACTTCAAGACTCACGTATCCATCGCCGCCCTTGGTCTCCTCATACAGTGGACGAAATAGATCACAGGCTTCCTGAATATCTTCAATGGCGAGCTTCCAGAAGATTTTTTCCGCATCCCAACCAGACCACGCCAGCGGGATCAACGCGGAGTCGTAGTCGGTCGTCTTTGCAATCGCGTTTTGAAAAATGGTCGGGTTCGAGGTCACGCCGCGAATATCGCCGCGCTCGATCATGGCTTTGAGCTCACCGCTTTCGAGAAGGTTTCTTTGAATGTTGTCGTACCAGAGGGATTGGCCGAGGGATGTAAGTTTCTTAATAATTTCGGACATTGTGTTGAAAAACTCCTAAAGGCAATGGGAAATTGATAAATGGTTATTGGTAAGTAAGTAAATTGAGAATTAGAGATTAGAGATTGGAGATGGATGAATTGATTCTTGTGAAATTAAGAACGGTCTTCTTCCATATTATGGATTTTTTCAACCCTGCGGGCCAGTCTTTCCCCGCCCTCATCATTTCCAATGTATCGCGCGTTCAGGAATGCCGTAACAAGCGCCTTCACCAATTCAGGGCCGATGACACGTCCGCCAAGGCAAAGTACATTCATGTCATCGTGTGCGACGCCCTGCGCGGCGGAATAGGTATCATGGCAAATCGAGGCATAAACACCTTTCATTTTATTCGCGGCTATGCTCGCTCCAATGCCCGAACCGCAAATTATAATTCCACGCTCGGCTACGTTTTTTTGAATCGCTTCACCAACTTTTTTTGTGAAGTCGGGGAAGTCCACCGCCTCCGCGCTGTATGTGCCAACATCAATCACCTCATGCCCTGCGGCGCGGACAGATTCGATCACTACATTTTTCAGCGGAAAACCCGCATGGTCACAACCAACTACAATTTTCATAGATTTCCTTATGTCATTGCGAGTATATCCATAGCGGGCGAAAACCGCTATTCTATGCGAAATGACACTCTGTGTCATTAGTAGGGCGCCAGCCCGAAGCAATCTCCGTCATTGTCTAGGAGATTGCTTCCCTTCGACAGGCTCAGGACGCCGCGTCGGGAAGGACACCCCACCTCGCAATGACGGTTATAGTTCTTTAGCCTTCGCGATCACATTCTCAACCGTGAAGCCAAGTTTTTCAAAGATGACTTTCGCAGGAGCGGACGCACCATAGCGTTCAATGCTGATGACGGACTTCGCGTATCGCTCCCAGCCGAGGCCTGTTCCCGCCTCGACAGCGAGTCGCTTTTGAATGTTTTTCGGCAACACAGACTCGCGATAGGCTTCATCCTGCTTCTCGAACAATTCCCAACTTGGGAAGGAAACCACGCGCACACCTTTGCCTTCGTCTGCTAGTTTTTGCGCGGCTTCAAGGATTAGCCCGACTTCCGAGCCAGAAGCCATTAATATGATCTCAGGCTTTCCAAAATCTTTTAATACATACGCACCTTTTTCAACGATTGGAAGGTTTGAAGAGCCTGCCCTGACGGTTCGACTTTCGCTCACCGTGCCGAAGGGTTCAAAAGTCGAAACGTTTTGACGGGTCAAGGCTAAAACTGTCGGCCCATTGCGGCGTTCAATGGCAGCCTTCCATGCCTGCACTGTCTCATTTGCTTCTGCGGGACGAATGACCACAAGATTCGGAATCAAGCGCAATGACATTAATTGCTCTATCGGCTGATGTGTGGGGCCGTCTTCACCAAGTCCAACACTGTCATGTGTGAAAATAAAAATGGACGGATAATGCGACAAGGCTGCGAGACGGATCGCAGGCCGCATGTAATCTGAAAAGATAAGGAATGTGCCGCCGTAAGGAATCACCCCGCCAAATACAGCCATTCCATTTAGGACAGAACCCATCGCATGTTCTCGCACGCCAAAATGGAAGTTCCGTCCTTCATAAGAATCTTTTTGGAAGGCAGGGCTTCCGTCAATTTTTGTATTGTTCGAGGGAGCCAGATCCGCAGAGCCGCCGATCAACTCAGGGAGTTTTGCCGCAATTGCATTGATCGTTTTACCTGAAGCCGCACGAGTTGCCATGCCTTTTACATCCACTGGGAAAGTCGGCAAGGCAGATTCCCAATCATTTGGCAACTCGCCATTCAAACGTCGTTGCAGCTCTGCGCCTTGCACAGGATATATCTGCTTGTACGCCTCGAAGCGCATTTTCCAGCCAACTTCGAGTTCACGTCCACGCTCTACAGCTTCGCGATAAAACTCCAACACATCATCAGGGATAAAGAATCGCGGCTCTTTTGGCCAGCCTAAATTATCTTTTGCAGCCTTCAGTTCTTCATCGCCAAGCGGCTCGCCATGCGCTTTGGATGTGCCCTGTTTATTCGGCGCGCCAAATCCAATGGTGGTGCGGCACATAATGATGGATGGCCGCGATTCGGCTTTAGCTTCCTGAATGGCTTTATCAATTGCCGCCACATCGTTGCCGTCTTCCACACGCAGAACCTGCCAGCCGTAGGCGCGGAATCTCATCGCGCGGTCTTCGGTGAAAGCCAAATCTGTTGAGCCATCAATGGAAATATGATTGTCATCATAGAGATAGATCAATCGTCCAAGAGACAAATGTCCCGCCAGCGATGCGGCTTCGGAAGCAACGCCTTCCATCAAGTCACCATCCGTAACAATGGCATAGATATAAGGGTTAATGATTTCGTGGCCGCGCTGGTTGAAGGTCGCGGCGAGATGCGAGGCGGCAATCGCCATACCCACGCCATTTGCAAAACCCTGCCCTAACGGACCCGTCGTCACTTCGACGCCGGGGGTTAATCCATATTCAGGGTGACCCGGTGTGAGACTTCCCCACTGACGGAAATTATTGAGTTCATCGAGTGAGAGGTTGTACCCGGTCAGATGCAACAAAGAGTACAAGAGCATCGAACCATGCCCACCCGAAAGAATGAAGCGGTCACGTCCCATCCATTTTGGGTTTCGCGGATTATGCCTTAGGTGGCGAGTCCAAATGGTATACGCCATCGCCGCGGCCCCCATTGGCAAACCCGGGTGCCCGGAGTTTGCTTTTTGTACGCCATCTGCAGAAAGAAAACGAAGAGTATTAATTGCGCGTGTTTCAAGATTTTGGGATCTCATGAGTATTATTTTACCTTTCGCTTAATATTTTTCTTTTAATTCCTTTACAGGCAAAACGATCAGACCCTCTTTCTGGTCTCCAATGGAACACACATGCCAGGGTTTGGCGACCGCCAGAAAAGCAACATAAGCCGCAACCAACGCATCGAGTTGTTCCGGCAGATACAACAATTGAATGGGCCAAAGCCCTTTTGTCATTTTGTAACGCGTGATCTCTTCAAAAAATTCCATCGGGTCTTTTATGCGAAGGCCGTGCTCGTAAAGAATTAACTGCCTTTGCAGTTTCCCTTCAAGCGAAGGTTTGGAGAGCGGTATACTGCCGGCCATGACGCAAAAACAGGCATGTGGATGTGTCTCCATTATTTGGCATGGCTCATTTTCTGCGGGATGTTTCCTGAAACCCAGCTTCTCTAACTTGCGATACAACTCAAAACCCAATTGCATCCAGGCAGGAGATATAGCCGCACTTGCCGGTGTGCCTGAAACTGAAATGCCGCGCTCGCGTAATTCAAACTCCGCTACTCGAAACTCCCCGCTGCGGATCTGATGAGGCGTAGGCAGTGCTTTTTTCAACCTCTCACGCACGAGTCCAAGATTTACTCCCGCAGGCGCATTGACAGCAACCACGGCAGACTTCTGCCCTTCAATAAATGCAATCACATCCTCCATCTCGCCAGCCGCAAGCGCAAGAAGATGCAAGTCCTTATCCAATGCGGCATAGGTAAAGGACTTGTGCCCCGAGGTCGGGTCAACACCAACGAAAACCGAGTCAGTAAAAAGCATAATTAAGAATAAGTATACAGGTATACAAACAAAGAAACAAAATCTATTTTACACCCCAATTTTTATTATTTGAGTTAAGATTCAAACACTACACTCAAGACAAAATTCCAAAAAATAATGGCTGGCTTGACGGTGTACCTGTCAAGCCAGTCGTTTACTTTACCAATCTAGCCGAGTTCAGGTTCGATCAACCCATAGCTCCCATTGCGTCTGCGATAGAGCACATTGATCTTGCTTGTCTCCGCATTGTAAAAAATGAAGAAGTTGTCGTGTCCCAGATTTCGCATCTGCACCACCGCCTCATCTTCACTCATTGGATTTAAGACGAATTTCTTCCTGCGGGCAAACAAAGGAGAAAGTTCGCCGGTCTCCTCGTCAATCACATCATCCGCCACTTCTGCTGCGGAACGCCCGTCTCCGCGGCCGCGATGGTGTTTTCCTTTATATCTTTCGATCTGATTCTGTAAATTATCGATCGCCTGATCAAAAGCGGCAAGAATCTCATCTGCCCGCTCTTCTGTGCGCAATGTAAAGCCCTTCCCAAAAACGGTGATCTGCGCCACATTACGGTCCGTGGCATCGCGCGCAGCTTTATGATGAGAAAATTCCACCCGCGCTTCATCAATTGCCGGCATATAATGATCCAGATTTCCGGCCTTCTTATTTACATATTCCTCGATCTTCTCGGTCAAGCGAATGTTGCGTGTCTGGACTTCCACTTTGTTGGACATTAGATACTCCTTTTTCGGGTGTCAAACCACAACCAAAAATTATACATGCCCCAACCCATGATGAGGCAGTGCGCGCGCGACTGTCAGGGCGTAAACGTTCTTGGCCCCAGTTGAATATAACGCCTCGGCGGCGGCGGACAAGGTTGAGCCTGTTGTAGAAACATCATCCATCACGAGAACCGATCTCCCAATTACCCCCGCCCCAGCCTGAAATGCATTTTGCATATTCGCCTTGCGCTCCATTTTTGTCAGGCCCACCTGGGAACGCGTCTCTTTTCGGCGGAATAGTTCATCTGGTGCGTATCGTATATTTAAGGCCAATGCAAGCGGTTTTGCGATCATTCCAACCTGATTATAGCCTCTTTCCTTGAAGCGTTGTCTCCCCAACGGGATCGGCACAATCAAATCAACTTGCCAATTCAAACCATTCACGAAAGGTATCATTTGTGACGCAAGTGAATTACCCATTGAAATATCGCGGCGATACTTCAACTTATGCAGCGCTTTTTGCACAGGATCTTCAAAAACAGACCATGCCCTCAATGCGCGATAAAGCGGCCTCTCCAAGCGGCAGGCATCACACACCCCTGCCCGATCCTGCGGCAATCCGCAAATATCACAAAGAATTCCATCCAAGAGGAATACACGTTTTTGGCAATCAATGCACCAGCGTGACCCAGCCGTGCCGCATCCCCCACATTCAGGCGGAAATAACAAATCAAGCATATCCCAACAAGAACGATATAAAGTATATTTCCAATTTTTCAAATCTGCCTCTTATATAAACGGCAGTCATTTCTCAAGTTAACGACCCGTCTGAGTCAGGTGGGTCGCATTCATGTGTCGCTGAAGGTATTAAATTATCTTAAAAAGGCTCCAAACGCGCCTGCAATTTGGAATCCAGCGGGTGCCAGAAGAATGATCATAATGGACGGAAAGGTCAAGAGCGCCATGGGAATGATCATCTTGACCGGGGCTTTATGCGCCAGTTCTTCCGCAAACTGACGCCGTTTCACACGCATTTGGTCAGCCTGAATACGCAAAACTTTAGCCAGACTTACGCCCAAAATCTGGCTTTGGATCACAGCCGCAACAAAACTGGTTAACTCTGCAAGTCCAATGCGGTCTGACATATCGCGTAAGGCCTCCCGCTGAGTTTTCCCAAGTTGGACTTCCCGAATACACCGCCCAAACATGATCGAAAGCTCATTTTCCCATTTCTCATTAACTTTCGACATGGCCGCGTCAAATCCTAAACCTGCCTCCACGCAGATTGTCAATAAATCAAGCGCATCCGGCAATGCTTTACGGACTTCAGCCTGGCGGCTATTGATACGACTCTGCAGCCACAGTTGGGGAAAGAAAAAACCCAAAGCAGTAAATATGCCAACAATTAGTACAACTCTTCCGAACGGCCAGTTTACCGATGAGAGAGATGAAATCAACAGCAACAGACCGCCAAAAACGACAGCGCCTATAAAACGAGTTGCTAAAAAAGTAGAAGCATCAATGCGGCCAGGGTTGCCAGCCAATTCCAATTTTTGCGTAGTCTCCTGCAAAAGCCTTTGGGGTGTAAATCTTGTGGAAATTTCACCAATTTTCTTTATGACTGGAACAATCACCCGCTCCATAAAAGGCTGTTCTAACTCGATATCCTCCAGAGAAACCGATTCGCCGCGCTGGGTCGCCTCTGCAAGGCGAGCCATAACCGGGTCAGATTCATCCTGCTGACCTTGGCTGGAATAGCGCCGCCCAACGATCACAAGCAAAATGGCGCCGCCTAAAATCAAAACCCCAATAAAAATGCCAATACCAATTGTCATATTAGACCTCAATATCTGCAATGCGCATCATGATAAAGTAACTGGAAGTGATCAATCCGAGAACAATACAAATGATCGGTCCGGTACATGTCCAGCCACGTTGATGAACAGACAACAAATATTCTGGATTAAGGAACCACAAAACAAGGGTAAGAAAAAATGGAATCAGGGATAGAAAGGTGCCTGAAATGCGAACCTGCGATGTCAATACCCGAATCTCACCTTTAATTCGAACACGCTCTCGAATTGTGAAGGAAATATTATCCAGAATCTCGGAAAGATTTCCACCGACTTCCCGCTGCACGTTGATTGCGGTTATTACGAAATCCAAATCGTCGCTGGGTATTCTGCGAAGCAAATTTTCAAGCGCAGTTTCCATCGGAATCCCAATCTGCATTTCCTGAATGACCCGCCGAAATTCATCACTGATGGGGGCAGGCAATTCCTTGCTAATCGCTTCCATGGCTTGCATGATCGAGTAACCTGCACGCAAACCATTCACCATCAAGTTTAGCATATCAGACAATTGATCATTGAATTTTTGCAGTCTTTGTTTTTGTTGTCTGATTACGTATGCACGAGGGGCAAAAGCCCCAGCAATTCCCCCAATCAATGCGGAAACTGGATAACGATTACCCAGAAACCAGGCAATCAAGCCAAGTAATAAAGAACAAACCACAATTAATACAAAATATTCAGCAACCTTGAATTTCAGGTCTGCACGCGCAAGCTCACGAGCGATACGATCCCCGTACGAAGTTTTCTCAACTCTTTTGGAAACCCAATCCGTAAGGGCGGATCGGCGGACTTCATTATCCACACTTTGCTTATCTTCATCCAGGTAAACCCCGAGACGTTGTTCAACCAAGGTGCGCTCAGTGCTGGAGGAGACAACGATACCTACGATCAACAAAATGATGATGATTAATCCGCCGATGATAATAATCCAGGTCATATTGTTCCTTCCCAGAGATCATTCAAATACAAAACAAAACCAATATCTGCCCCGGCAGATTAGTATCTGCGCCGTTCGCCGATACCAAAAATGGAAGGAGGCAGGTGGATATCCGTCGCTTCGATCTTATCCATAAATTTGGGTCGCAGACCTGTCGGTCGGAGACGACCAACGATTCGGCCATTTTCCATGCCAGCCTGCTCAAATACAAATATATCAGTCATGGTAATAACATCACCTTCCATACCGCTAACCTCGGTAATGGTCGTGATTTTACGTGTGCCGTCGCGCATGCGTTCCTGTTGACAAATCAAATCCACCGCGCTTGCAACTTGTTCACGAATGGCCCTGATCGGCAGATCCATGCCTGCCATGAGACACATCGTTTCAATACGGGCCAGTGCATCTCGCGGGGAATTCGCATGTGCTGTCGTCATGGATCCATCATGCCCTGTATTCATAGCCTGCAACATATCCAGGGTTTCCCCACCACGGCACTCCCCCACAATAATGCGCTCTGGACGCATACGAAGGGCATTGATCACAAGGTCGCGAATGGTGATTTCACCGCGACCTTCAATGTTCGGCGGGCGGGATTCGAGTGTAACGACATGTTCCTGGCGCAATTGCAGTTCTGCGGCATTTTCAATGGTTAGAATACGCTCATCAGATGGAATAAAACCAGAAAGTACATTCAACAAGGTTGTCTTACCTGAGCCGGTGCCGCCGGAGATAATAATATTCAAATGCGCTTCAACGCAGGCTTTTAGAAATTGAACTGCCTCATTGGTAATCGAACCAAACTGTACCATTTGATCAACAGAAATTGGGTTCTTCGAAAATTTACGGATTGTTAAAACCGGGCCAACCAAAGATATGGGAGGGATAACCGCGTTGACACGGGAGCCATCCTGCAAACGCGCGTCAACATACGGGCTGGATTCATCAATTCGGCGGCCCAACGGTGCAACAATTCGGTCAATAATCCGCATGACATGCTCATTGCTCTCGAAAGTCACCGGCACACGATGAAGTTTTCCTTTTCGCTCGATGTAAATATTTTTTGGTCCATTCACCATGATTTCAGTAATTGTGTCATCTTCCAACAAGGACTGTATTGGACCTAGACCGAGTATTTCTGCGGCAATCTGCTCAAACAATCGGGCGCGTTCAGGCCGGGAAAGAACAATATTTTCTTCCAACAGAATCTGTTCAAACAAGGATTGGATGGTGCGGCGAACATCGTCTGTCCGCGAAACATCCATGGACGGATCAATTTCCGCGAGCAGTTTTTTTTGAACGCGTGTCTTTAGATCAAAATATGAACCCGCTTGAGGCGAGGTCATAGGCGCGTTAACTCGTCGGGCTTGTAATGATGAAAGACGGGAAGAATCGCTTCCCCCTCCCGACCCAGCTTGCCCGCCGTGCCCAGATTGTTGTGGTCCAGAAGAATTTCCACCTTCCTGCTGGCCACCACCTTGACCGTCTTCAATACGCCGAAGCAATGACATGATAAAACTCCTTAACGCTTGACTGCCGCATGACTCTGAGATTCCAATTCATTTAATTTCGCTCGGACTGCCTGAGCCAGTGAAAAAACACCTCTTCCCACTGGCTGGGACTTGTTATCCAACATAAACGGCACCCCGCGATTAACGGCGGCAACAACTACTTTTCCATCGAGAGGTATGATGACGGATACTTCGTGTTTGAGGTTATCGCTCACCCGCTGGGGGGTAATCGCGATTTTCTTGTCATATCGGTTCATGACAAAAACAACATGCTCGTTGGTGATCCCGATCGTATGCAACAAATCCAGGAACAACCGGGCATTCTTGATCGCAGGGATTTCCTGGGTGGTCACCAAAACGATCACATCGCTTATATCAAATGTGGAAAGAATCATATCCGTCAAATTGGTTGAAGTGTCAACTACAACATAAGAGTACATTCGTTGCAGGAATTTTAATACTCTTGTGAATTGCTCGGGCGAAACTTTCTCTGCCATTTCAGGACGCTGCGGCGCTGCTAGAATCCGTACTCCGGAAGCATCGTGCTTTATTAATATCTCACCTTACGCAGTTTTAGCGTAAACTTGACAGATGAAAAACGGCAAACTCCTTGATTTGTACAGCGACTACCTGATTAGTGCCTTTGGACAAACAAGCGCAACGGGATTATCTTCACTTCTCAACGGCGAAGTTAGCCATGACCAGACGCAACGGTGGCTGGCAGGCGAGAAGCAAACC
>VGNE01000035.1 GCA_016866215.1 Chloroflexota bacterium
ATCGATCCTTTGAACGTATCCCTGCTTGCATTGCCTGTTTTTCTTTCTTCGTCATCTTCCGTACATAGAGTGGATGTTTCATGCCGTCTCTTATACCACTTTTCCTAAATTCTTATCTGCTGTTGCACTAGACTACCTACAGTTTGTGCCCCATTGATTATTGACAACCCTTTGCAGTCAAAAAGCCCTGTTGTTTTCCCAACTGTTCTTGCTGGCAATGGCTTAATGCTTCGAGACAAAATTGTGACACCATTATTGAAATAAATAAAATTTTCAGGCTCATTTTCAATAGTTCGCAATATTCCAGAATTGATATCCGACAAACCTATGAAGTTTCTGATGTTTTCAGCAAATAACTTCTTTCTATTATTTTTCCACAAGAAAGCTAAGTCATATGCGGAGATTTGACCATAATATGCAACAAATGGCTCGTCAATGGTTCCCCAATTTGATAGCGAAATTTCACTTTCTATTGGTTTCCCAGCTAATATCGTATTTAACGAGTCGTGCATTGATCTCAAATTAAAATCCGAAAAAAAAGCCCATTCGGTTGACTCGTTTAGAAATGCAATTAGGTCATTAATAACTCTTTGATTGTGAATTCCAAATCCTTTTCCAGTATAAGATAGTATGATGTTGAGTTTGATTTGACTATCACTGAAGGCATCTTTTATTACTGGTAATTTCTTCTGTAGTTTTTCGTTAAATCTGTCATATTTTTCTTCAATTAAATCGGTAATCCCATTAGAGAACTTCCCCATTTCGCCTGTATCTGGTTCACCAGCTCCCTCGTCAATCATTTTTGATTGTACTAAATACAATAAATTTTGCTGATTGTCATAAAAAATAGCATCAATTCCATTGTCGTTATAGCCGTCGGTAATCGCGTTCGCCGATTCTTCTATCGAGGCGGATGCATTGATATGCAAAGCGTAAGCGGCTAATGCTCTGGAGTAAAAATTTTTCGTAATTTCGGTGGTGGCACAAAGTAAGTGACGATCCTCAACGCGAATTTCACGAATGAGCGAATGCCGTGAATTTCTTCTCTTTTCATTCGTAAAATTCGCCAATTCGCGCCATTCGTGTTCCAAGAACGAAGGTCGCGCATCGGCATCACTTACCAATAGACCACTACCCAGTTTTCCAGGAAATCGTTTCTTCTTTGACGGCGCGTGCCTTTTTAATTTCTTCTGCGTCTTCCAATAAAGTGACGATTTGCTCCCAAACATCTAAATCCACTACAACGGCGGATTGATGTCCATCAGGGCTTACAACGAATTTTATTGAGCTAAGAATATCGGTAACTGTCATGTTTCACCTCATGACTCAATTATAGCCCTGTCACAAGTTGAATTCCCACTCGTGATGGAAATATCCGCGCTTTCGGAGACATGTCTGGGTGGCGGGACCTGATATCCGGCATGTCTCATCTGCCCTGAGCAAGGTAGGCGACTTTTGCTTACCGTTGGCAAAAATCTTTCTTCGGGGGGTATAATTAAATTCAATAGAAGTTGCACGGCTAAGATTGTCAAATTCAGCCATGCTTCGACATAGCTCAGCATAAGAAGGATTTGCATGTGACAACTATCTTTTTTGCAACAGATATACATGGGTCGGATATTTGCTGGAGCAAGTTTCTTAATGCGGGGAAGTTCTACAACGCCGATCAATTGATCCTCGGCGGGGACATGACGGGCAAGGCAGTTATCCCGTTTGTGCATCAGGGTGGGAAAAACTATCGCATCACTTTACTCGAACAGGTGTTTAATACAACGAACGATGAGGAATTGCAGGACATGGTCAAACGTGTCCGCAGCCGCGGCTATTATCCCTATATGACGAATCCAGATGAAATTGCTGAATTGGAAAATGATCCAGACCGCATCAGTGGGATTTTTCTTGCTGAAGTATTGAAAGTAGTACAGGAATGGATGGACCTGGCGGATAAAAAACTGGAAGGCACAGATATGAAGTTGTACTGCTGCCCGGGCAATGATGACATGGATGAAGTGGATGAGATCATTCGCGCGAGCAGAAGCGTGATCTTGGCTGAGGGGCAGGTCACTACCCTGAGCGGCCACGAGATGATCGCCTCAGGCTGGAGCAATCGCACCCCCTGGGACACGCACCGTGAAGAGGACGAGGACCAGCTCAAGGTCAGGTATGAGGCGATGACATCACAGTTGAAAGATCCGCACAATGCCATCTTCAACATCCATGTGCCTCCGCATAAATCCAATCTGGATGAAGCGGCTGAATTGGATGAATCCCTGCGCCCGAAGATGGCAGGTCAGGCTCTAAAGCCTGTCGGCTCGACCGCATTGCGGCAATCCATTGAAGAGGTACAACCTCTGCTGGGTTTGCATGGACACATTCATGAAGGGCGCGGTGTTTCACGGATTGGAAAAACCCTTTGTATAAATCCAGGCTCCATGTATGAACAGGGAACTTTGCTTGGTACGATTGTGAGACTTGGAAAGAAAAAGGTTGAAGATTACGTTTTGACAACAGGTTAATCCCCTCACCCCAACCCCTCTCCCTCAGGGAGAGGGGCAAGGGGAGAGGGTTTGAATAAAGACGCAAAAGAGGAGAATGTTATGAGCAACTTGTTTGTCCGTAAGGCGACCGGCCTGGTACGTTCGTGGTCGGTTATGGACGCGTTTATCTACGCGTTGTTTTCCATCAACCTGATCACCCTCGGTTTGTACAGTTTCAGTCAGATGTACTACTTCGAGGGCGGCATGGTGAATGCGCTGATTATCAGCGCACTGTTCATATTCTTTGAAGTGATTGTGTATGCCGCGTTGATCTCCGTCATGCCTCGTTCTGGCGGCGATTACGTTTGGCAGAGCCGTATCCTCGGCGGCGCAGTCGGCTTCATCCTTGCTGTCACCGGCTGGTGGTTCATTTTGTGGCTGTGGGTGCCGTTGTATGGCGACATGTTCCGTCATATTGTGCTTGTGCCTTTGCTTGGCGTGTTTGGCGCAAAAGATCTTGCATTGTGGTTTGCAGGCACACAAATGGGTTCATTCAGCGCTTCAATCATCACACTTGCCATTGTCAGTGGCTTCATCATGCTTGGCATGAAAACCTATGCGCGCATTCAGAAGTTTTCTTTCTATGGCGGCATGTTGGGACTTCTCATTGTTATTGGATTATTGCTGATGGGGTCCCCCGCAGCCTTCACGGCAGGGTTGGAATCGAACGCAACCTCCATGTTTGGAGCAGCGCCCGGTGTGTATGACGCCACCGTCACCCTCGGTACCGAAGCCGGCGCGATCACACCTTTTAGCGGCGGCTCACTGGCTGTGATTTTCCTTGTGATCCCCTATATGGTCTTTTTCAATTTATGGCCGAATTGGGGCGCGACCCTTTATGGTGAAGTGCGCGGGGCAACGGATTTCAAACGCAACGTGGCTGGCATGGGCTGGGCGCTCGGAATTACAACCGTACTCGGCATCATTTTGCTCTTTGCCATCCGCAATACCATTGGCTGGGATTTTTATGTTCAAGCCGGCGGCGCATGGTGGAATTATGCCTGGGGTTACAGTGAAGTGGCGCCTGCGCTCCCCGTCTGGCCGTATCCTGCCATGCTGGCTGCATTCCTTACCACGAATAAATTCGTACAGTTCCTGGTGATTGCACTGATGAGTTTGTGGTGGTTTGGTTGGTGCGCGACGGTCTTCCTTTCCTCCACGCGTGTCATCTTTGCCGCTGCGTTTGACCGCCTGCTTCCCGAATCGGTTGCAAAATTGGATGAACGTACAGGCACACCCGTCAATGCGCTTTTGTTGATGATCGTTCCATCGGTCTTTGTGGCGTATCTATTTGCGTTCAATATCGCCAATTTCCAGACTCTGACGCTTTGTTCCACATTGGTCATTGCAGTGACATTCCTTGGGACCACCATCTCCGCAATTGTGCTTCCGTACACCAAGCCTGATCTCTACAAGGCATCGCCCATTGCCAAATATAAACTGCTTGGTTTACCGATGATCTCTGTTGCCGGCGTTATCTTTGGCGGCTTCCTTGTGTACCTGCTCTATCAGTGGATTATTGACCCGAATGGTCTGTATGGTATTGGAATTAAAAATACCAGCTCGGTCTATTATATGCTTGGCAATTACGTACTTGCCGCCGTTATTTATTTCGGCTTCAAGTCCTACCGCAAGAGCAAAGGCATTGACCTGAACAAAGTGCAGGCTGAAATTCCAGTTGAGTAGGTTATGAATAAAAGGGACGGTCACCCGCTTTGCGAGGTGACTGTCCCTTAATAGGTGGATGGATGGCGATCACATCACAAGAGATCCTGGCAGAAATGACCCGTCTTGTCGCCGCGGCGGAGGCGAAAAACATCCAACTCCGAGCGATCGGCGGGTTGGCTGTGCAGGCGCATAATAAAAAAAACCATCCGCTGTTTATCCGCGAGTTTGCCGACCTTGATTTTGTGGTCGCAAAAAAACAACGCCGTGAGTTTGAAACTTTCATGCCCGAGGTGGGGTACAGCCCTGACAGGCAGTTTAATATCCTGAACGGCGCAACAAGACAGATTTATTTTGACGACAAAACCGACATGAAGGTCGATATCTTCGTCGGTGATTTTGAAATGTGCCACAAGATTCCCCTCGAAGAGCGCCTGACCTTTGACCCCGTCACCATTCCGCTGGCGGAGTTGTTGCTATCCAAGGCGCAGATCGTGGAACTCAACCGCAAAGACGCGCTCGATATAACCTCCATTTTGTTGAATAATGAAACCGGCAAGGATGACCGCGATAAGATCAATTTGCAAATCCTCGCCCATCTGTGCGGACAGGATTGGGGTTTGTATAAAACCACGTCCATTAATCTGGATCGTGTGATTGACCTGGTCAGCGAGAAAGATATAAGCCTGACACAAGATGAACGTGAACTCATCATTGGACGTGTGCATGCCATTCAAAAAACATTTGAAGAAATGCAAAAACCAATTGCCTGGCAGTTGCGTGATCGCGTCGGCACCCGCGTGAAGTGGTATATTGAAGTGGAGGAAGTGAATCGGTGAGCAAGCGCCTTCGCCTTATCCTCACAATTATTATTCTTACCCTCTCCATCTTCCTTTTAGTTTGGGGATATTTGCCCAACCCTCATGTGACTCTTGAACGGATCATCCTGCCAGCAGAGATGCAGATTCCCACACCCTGACCGCTTCATTCCTGTCCCTTGCCTGTCTCTTGATCAGTGGACCTTTTTCTTCGCGTAACAATTTTCTCATCACCTCCGCATTGACGGTTATTATAGGGTTGTATGCATGTGGCGAGGCAGCGCCTGCCACAACGGAACCTTCCGATTCGCCAACTTTTCCCGTGCCTGCTCCTGTTACACAAACTGCGGCGCCGATCATTGTCTCGCCATCACAAATATCGCCCACGCAAATCGCCGCCGCGCCTGCCATCCTTGAAACACGCCGTCTAACTCTGGAGTATCCCCCAAAGATGAAGGCTGGAGCGGAAGGGGATATTGTCCGATTAACGCTCGAGGTGGATGATCTGGGCAATATCACACCAACCGCCCAAATTGGGGGCAGCATCGTTACAGGCGAAGTGGTTGAGATTCCCAATTTGTATGAAACGCATTTCGTCACTGCGGAAGCGCATATTGATCTGGCGGGAGTGGAAGTTCAGCCCTCCGGCTCGATATATGAACCGATGAAGCCCGGCCAGTCGGTGACTTTTTACTGGAGCATTCGTCCGCAAGAGACGGGGATCTATCGCGGCACAGTCTGGCTGCATTTGAACTTTGAGAGTCTCTCAACGGGAGAGGCAAGCCGAATTGCCGTATCCGCTCAAATCGTCGAGATAGAAGCGGTGGACTTCTTCGGGCTGTCAGTCAACCTGGCGCGTACTTCTGGGGTGATCGGATCAATCGTCGGTGGAGTCGTCGGGTTTCCATTCATCGAAGATATTATCAAGGTTTTGTTCAGACGAAGAAAAAGAAAGTAATTGGGAAGGGCGGGAAAATATATGACGAATATCACCCAAAAAATTGACATGCTATCATGGGGACTGGTTTGTTCTATATGGTACAATTTTGCCGCTTACAAGACTTTTCATGACGGAGCATGTAAATGAACGAGTGGCTTTATGTTGGCTTATTTTTTATTGTTGGTTTGATCATCCCAGTGGGCGCAATCGGCGTCGCGTGGATACTGGGTCCCAAGAAACCCAATCCCATCAAGCAATCAACTTATGAGTGCGGCATTGAACCCATTGGCGAAGGCTGGGTGCAGTTCAAGGCGCAGTATTATATTTTCGCGTTGGTCTTTCTCGTGTTCGATGTGGAAACTGTTTTCCTTTTTCCCTGGGCTGTGAAATTAGGTCAATTGGGTTTGTTTGCCGTTGTGGAAGGCATTATCTTCATTCTTATCCTCATTGCGGGACTGGTTTATACATGGCGCAAGGGGATGTTGGAGTGGGTGTAATTTATATATAAAGGTAGAAAAGGCTGATGGGATTTTTCCTTTCAGCCTTTTCTTTGTGTAAAAGCCCTCACCCTATCCCTCTCCCGAAGGGAGAGGGGACTCCCTTCCCTTTCGGCACACTTGCGCGAGGGTTGGGGATGAGGGAAAACAGGAGTAACTTATGAATTTTTGGAATGATCCTCTTAAAGTAGCCGCGGATTGGCTGACAGGCATACTGACTGGCTGGGGCATGAACGATGTTGCAGCTCATGTGCTGGTGGCTTTCCTCGGCGTGCTGGTACTCATCACCATTTTGATGGTGATCGATATCTTCCTTGTGTGGATCGAACGCAAGGTGGTTTCTCGTTTTCAGGATCGTATTGGTCCCAACCGGGTGGGTCCTTTCGGTTTGATCCAGCCATTCGCAGACATCATCAAACTGATGATTAAAGAAGACACCACGCCTGATGGCGCGGACAAGGTTGTGTACAACATCGCGCCAATGCTTTCGATGATGTCTGTGCTCATTTTGTGGGCGGTTGTGCCGCTTGCGCCCGTCATGCTCGGCGTGGACTTGAACATTGGCGTGCTTTTCATTATTGCGGCGGGTTCAATCGGTACGCTTTCCATTATCATGGCAGGCTGGTCATCGAACAATAAGTTCTCGGTGATTGGCGCGTTCCGTTGTGTGGCTGTGATGGTCTCGTTTGAAATTCCCATGCTTGCGACTTTGCTCATCCCAACCATCTTCTCCGGGTCAATGGGCACGAACGCCATCATTCAAAGTCAGGATATCTGGTTCGTTCTGCTTTCGCCATTAGCCGCATTGATCTTTCTGATCGCGGCAATTGCGGAATTAGGCCGCGCGCCATTCGATCTTGCCGAGGGTGAATCAGAGTTGGTCTCTGGCTACAACATCGAATATTCGGGCATGAAGTTCGGTATGTTCTACGCGGGCGAACTTTTGCATGCCTTCACATTTGGCGGCTTCTGGTCAATCATGTTTTTCGGCGGCTATCGCTTCTTTGGTTTGGAGCAGGTCAGCCCATTCCTCGCCATCGCGATCATCTTGTTCAAGGCTCTCGTTGGTTACTGGATCATCATGTGGGTCAAATACACTGTGATGCGTATCCGTATTGATCAGATGCTTGCCTTTAATTGGAAGTTTCTCACGCCTGTTGCTTTCGTGCTTGTGATGGTGACTGCGTTGATGAATGCGCTTCTGCGCGGCGCTGGCAGCTGGCTCTACGTCACGGGCATGATCCTCTCGAATATTATTATCGCGTGGGTCTCGCTGGAGATCGTCCGTTCGGTGAGCAAAAAGGAACGCGAGCGAGTGGAAGGCTTGAAGGCTATGGAAGTTGCTCATCATTAGACTTGAGTCTTTTACGGATCACGGAATACGTATTACGTAATTCGTAAAACGTAAACTTAGGAAATGGAAATCTTATGACAGCAGAACAAATAATTTTCCTGATCGTTGGAGCAGTCACGCTCATTGCTGGATTGATGGTTGTGACCGTTCGTAATCTTGTCCATGCGGCGTTGTGGCTGGTAGCGGCACTCTTCGGCGTGGCTATCGTCTACACTTTGCTCAATGCTGGCTTTATTGCAGTGGTGCAGGTTGTGGTGTACATCGGCGCGATTGCTATTCTCTTCATCTTCGCGGTCATGTTGACTCGCCGTCAGGCGGCTGACACAGGCGCATCGGTGAATAAGAACTGGTGGGCAGGCGCATTGATGGCTGCGGCAACCTTCGCGGGGCTGGCTTTTCTGCTTCAGGGTTGGAGCGGATTCTCGAAGACAGCATCAGCTATCCCGTTAGGGTTTGATGCGGTCAATCAGTTGGGTGATGCGTTGACCTCGCCTGCGGGATATGTCCTGCCGTTTGAAGTCGCATCTGTTCTGCTGCTTGCGGCATTGGTGGGCGCGGTCTATCTCGCGTTCAATAAGAAATAGGGAGCATGGATGAACATGGTGAAAAAACCTTTAAACACGAAGGTCACTAAGGAACACAAAGGAGAAACCTTTAAGTTATTAACCTTAGTGTACTTCGTGTCCTTTGTGTTTAAGAATCTTTTTGCAGTGGAGGCAGTATGATCCCTCTTTCATGGTATCTCATTCTCGCGGCTGGGTTGTTCAGCATTGGATTGTTTGGCGTCCTGGCGCGCAGGAACGCAGTCGCAATTTTGCTCGGCGTTGAACTGATGCTCAATGCGGTAAATATTAACCTCGTAGCTTTCTGGCGTTATGGTGATGTTGCCCAGATGGCCGGGCAGGTCTTCGCAATTATTGTCTTCGCAGTTGCCGCAGCGGAAGTGGCTGTAGGTCTGGCTTTGGTAATCTCTGTCTATCGCCGTCGCAATACGGTGGTGGCGGAAGAACTTGATTTGTTGAAATGGTAAGCAAAACGGAACACGAAACACGAAACACGGTCTGCAATTCTATAGCATGTAGCGTGTTTCGTAAAATGCGCGTATTCCGTAACGAGGTATCTTTATGACAACAGAAACACTTATTTGGTTAATTCCACTCCCGCCTGTGCTGGCTTTCTTTTTGATCGTATTATTTACGAATAAAAATAAAGCGCTGAGTCACAGCGTGGCAGTGGGCGCGGCATTCCTTTCATGGCTGGGGAGCATGATCGTGTTTGTGCGCGCGCTCGGTGTGGAACATCTTGGCGAACATCCTTTTGCATCTTCGATCAATTGGCTGCCGACAGGCGAGACGTGGTTGAAGATCGGCGTGCTGATCGACCCGCTTTCTGCCGCGACTTTATTCTTCGTGGCGTGGACAGTGTTGATGATCTTCATCTATAGCGTTGGTTATCATAACTATGGTCAACCCGCAGGCGATCACGATCACGCAGGTCTGCCGCCGCACGGCGCAACCGTGACAGATGACCTCGGTCACAAGCATACTGTGCTTTCGGTTGAGCCGATGTACTCGCGCTTCTTTGCGTTTATTGGCTTGTTCGCATTTGGTATGTACGCCCTCGTTGTCTCTGATAACCTGCTCACGCTTTTCGTGGGTTGGGAGATCATGGGTTTGTGCTCGTACTTATTGATTGGCTTCTGGTACGGCAAGTCATCCGCTCGTAACGCGGCGGTGAAAGCATTCATGACCACACGCATCGGCGATGTATTCATGCTGTTGGGCATCACCTTCCTTTATTATGCAACTGGGACACTTTCCTACCGTGAGATTTTCACCGAAGAAGTTTTACACACGCTTGCAACAGTGCCGAGCGGTGTGTTCGGATTATCCGCTGCTGGGTTGATCGCATTATTGCTCTTCATCGGCACAATTGGTAAATCGGCGCAGTTTCCCCTTCATGTTTGGTTGCCAGACGCGATGGAAGGCCCTACTCCTGTCAGCGCGATGATCCATGCGGCGACGATGGTGTCAGCGGGTGTGTTTGCGGTCATTCGCATGTTCCCGCTTCTCAGTCTTGACCCGAAGACGATGACCATCGTTGCGTTTATCGGCGCGTTCACGGCGATCTTCGCCGCGACCATTGCCGTTGCGCAAAATGACATCAAACGCGTGCTGGCTTATTCCACGATTTCACAGCTCGGCTTCATGATCGCCGCGCTCGGTGTCGGCGCCTATGTTGCCGCCGTCTTTCATCTAATAACACACGCCTTCTTCAAAGCCCTGCTCTTCCTTGGCTCTGGTTCCGTCATTCACGGCATGGAGCATGGCGTGCTTCACACAGGCAATCACAAAGTTGATCCGCAGGATATGTTCAACATGGGCGGCCTGCGCAAGAAGATGCCGATCACATTCTGGACCTTCCTCATCGGCGGCTTTGCCCTCTCTGGCTTCCCGATCATCACCGCAGGCTTCTGGTCGAAGGATGAAATTCTTGCGGACGCCTTCGGTCACGGTCACCTGGCAGTCTTCATCACACTCGCGATTGCCGCTTTCATGACCGCGTTCTACACCATGCGCCAGATCACATTGACCTTCCTCGGCGAACCACGCACGAAGGAAGCCGAACACGCGCATGAGACTCCCTGGACGATGACCGCTCCGCTTGTGATTCTCGCGTTCTTTGCTGTGACCTACGGCTGGGTCGGCATCCCCGAGCATTTCCCAATCCTCGGCGGACTCGTGCCAAACTGGTTCCATGAATTCGTGGGCGGCACGTTGGCTGAACATCCCGAAGCAGTTGAATTCAATATCATCCCTCTCGCCACTTCATTATTTGTCGCGCTCGGCGGTTTATTCTTCGGCTGGCTTACCTATCGCAACGTCCAATCCGCTGAACAGGACAAACTGCAAATTCCTTTGCTCAGGAACAAATATTATTTCGATGAAGCCTACGACTTTCTCTTCATCAAACCGTTGACCTGGTTCTCTGAAGTCTTCGTCTCCAGGTGGATGGACAAAAGTTTCATTGACGGTATTCTGCACATCTTTGGCCCCGCTACCGGTGGGCTTGGTTCCTTTATTCGAGATAAATTTGACGTGCCAGTCGTCAACCAATTCTTTGGCGATGGTTCCGCTGATGCCACCTATTGGATTGGCAAGAACCTGCGTCCCATTCAAACGGGTCGTATCCAGCAATATCTTATTCTTTCGTTGATCATTCTCGTTGTGATCGGCGGCCTGCTTTTTGCATTGCTGGTTAGGAGCGCATAATGGATTTTCTGAATACCCATCTCCTTAGCCTGATCTTATTCCTGCCGACCATTGCGGCATTGATTATGCTCTTCCTGCCAAGCGGCGAGACGAAACTTCTGCGTTGGTTCGCATTCAGCGCCAGCCTGATTCCTTTCGCGCTCACGCTTGTGCTGTGGAGCAACTTTGACCCGGACATGACAGGCTTCCAGTTTCAAGAACAATATATGTGGTATGAAGCCATCCACTCAACCCTCCACCTCGGCGTGGATGGTATCTCCATTTCGATGGTCTTGCTCACCACATTGCTTACGCCTCTCGCCATCCTCGCTTCCTTCAGCATAACTGACCGCGTCAAGCCGTACATGATGCTCTTCCTCTTTTTGGAAACAGGCATGCTCGGCGTCTTCATGGCGCTTGACCTCCTGATCTTCTTCGTCTTCTGGGAAATTGGTCTTATTCCGATGTATTTCCTCATCAATCAATGGGGCAGCGCCAACAAGGATTACGCCTCCATGAAGTTCATGATGTATACGATGGGCGGATCACTTGGCCTCTTGCTCGCTGTGCAAATGCTCGGTGTTCTCTTCGGGACTTATGATCTGGTTGCCCTCTACGAGCGATGGAATTCGCTTGATCCTGGTTCTATTCTACTCGGGTTGCCAGTGCATACCGTCAAGACGATTGCCTTCTGGGCATTCACCATCGCATTTGCAGTCAAAGTTCCGATTTGGCCCTTCCATACCTGGCTGCCAGATGCGCATACCGAAGCCCCGACTGCTGGTTCAATGATCCTGGCTGGTGTCCTGCTCAAACTCGGCGCGTACGGTTTTCTGCGACTTGTGCTTCCGTTCTATCCGCTCGAAGCGAAGATATTTGCAGGTGCGCTGGCTTTGCTCGCAACTGCTGCAATCGTCTTTGGCGCGTTTGGCTCATTCGGTCAAACAGACTTCAAGCGGCTTGTGGCGTATTCGTCGGTCAATCACATGGGATTTGTAGTCCTCGGTATCGCTGCGGCAGGCCTGGCGGCGGGAACAGCCGATGCTCATATCGCCATGAATGGTGCGGTCCTACAGATGTTCAATCACGGCTTGTCTGCGGCTGGTATGTTCTTTTTAGTCGGTGTGATTTACGAACGCACGCACACACGCAATCTGGAAGAGTTCGGCGGTTTATTTCCGCTCGTACCTGTCTACGGCGGCATCTTAATCTTCATGAGTATGGCGTCGCTTGGCTTGCCTGGACTCAACGGCTTCGTCTCTGAGTTTTTGGTGGTGCGAGGCGCGTATCCAGTATTGAAGATCTACACTGTCGTTTCCATGCTTGGTTTGCTTTTCACGGGTGCTTATATTTTGAAAGGCATCGCCAAAGTTTTGCATGGCCCCATGAACGAATATTGGGCGCGCGGCGAACACAAACTGACTGAGATCAACACGCGCGAAATTCTTGTGGTGGTCCCGCTGATGATCCTGATCCTGATCATCGGCATCTGGCCTGCGTGGATACTTGAAGTGATAAATAAAGCCGTGGTTGCGCTTTTCTAATGCGTAATTCGTAATACGTAATTTACGGATTACGCAACACGCAACACAGATCACGTAACACGCAACACGAGTCTGAGGTGATTATGAATTTTCCGATACTAAGTATTATTACTTTCCTTCCCTTTGTGGCCGCAGTCGTCATGTTGATGATCCCTGCGGACCGCAAGACGGAAGTCCGCGGCGTTGCGCTGGCAACCGCGGCGATAGACCTTCTGCTTTCTGGCTGGCTCTACCTGCAATACCTGCTTGGCGGCATGACAGGCTACCAATTCATTGAAACATACAACTGGCTTCCTGCGCTCGGCATCAGCCTGAAATTCGGCGTGGACGGCATGAGCGCCCCGCTTGTCCTGCTCACAGGTATCGTCATGTTCACGGGTGTATTGATCTCGTGGGGCGATTACGATGAAAAACATCATGTCTCTGCGGGTATTCAAGACCGACCGCGCGAATTCTTCGCCTTCCTCTTCCTGCTGGCGGGGGGGGTGTTCGGCGTATTCGTTTCGCTCGATTTGTTCATGCTGTTCTTCTTCTATGAGATCGCCGTATTCCCGATGTACCTGCTCATCGCCATTTGGGGTTGGATCAAGACTCGTGAATACGCGGCCATGAAGCTGACGCTTTACCTGTTTATCGGTTCTGTGGTTTCGCTAGCCGGTGTGCTCGTCATGTATTGGACACAATATCAAAACACAGGCGTGCTTTCCTTCGACATGCTTCAAATGGAAAGCGCAGGCTTCTCTTCAACCTTTCAATATATTTGGTTTTTGCCGGTCTTCCTCGGTTTCGCAGTGCTGGGTGGTATCTGGCCCTTCCACAACTGGTCGCCCGATGGCCACGTGGCCGCGCCGACAGCCGTCTCCATGTTCCATGCAGGCGTGTTGATGAAACTCGGCGCGTTTGCCGCCCTGCGCGTGGGTGTGATGCTCCTCCCTGAAGGCGCGAAACAATGGTCATGGCTGATCATGGCACTTGCCAGTATCGCCGTGGTTTATGGAGCCTATATCGCCTTTGTCCAGCCTGACTTGAAATACATGATCGGCTTTTCATCCGTTTCGCACATGGGACTTGTGATGCTTGGCATCTCTACGCTTAATCAAACTGGTCTCACGGGCGCAGGCGTGCAGATGTTCTCGCACGGTGTGATGACGGCTCTCTTCTTTGCGATTACAGGCATGATTTACGACCGCTCACACACACGCCAGATACCCGAACTCGGCGGCATGGGAAAGATCATGCCCTTTGCAATGATCGGCTTTATCATAGGCGGACTCGTTTCAATGGGTATGCCTGGCTTTTCGGGCTTTATTGCGGAGTTCCCCATCTTCATGGGTGTGTGGGGACGCCAGTGGCTGGTGGCTGTCTTCGCAAGCATTTCGATCATCATCACCGCCGCTTACATTATGATAAATATTCGCAAAGTGTTCTTCAGTCCATTGCCTGAAAATCTTCAAGGTCACGTTGGTGATATTACCGTATTGGATAAAGTTGCGATCGTCGCGTTATGCTTCTTTATGATCGTTATCGGTTTATTTCCCTCTGTCATGGTGCCAATGGTCGAAACAGGCGTTGAGAATATCATGCGCTTATTGGGAGGTGCATAAATGTTTACTCCTGTGATGTTCGCTTCCATCCTCCCTGAAATTTTGATCCTCGCCCTTGGCATGATCCTGCTGATTGTTGAGCCGTTCTGGAAAGAAAATCAACGCCGTAATGCGGGCTGGCTCACTGCGGGCGGACTCTTTGTTATCATCATCGTCAGCCTGCTCTTTGGTCAACCTGGCGAGCCGACTGCCGTACTTGGCGGTATGATCCGCTTTGACTGGCTGGGATTCTTCTTCAAGATTCTCTTTATGTTTGCCGCCGTAGCGACCGCTCTTCTTTTGATGGATCATGAGAAGGCGGGAGGACGCGGCGAGGCATATCTTCTGCTCCTTGCCTCGCTTCTCGGCATGAACCTGATGGCTGTTTCGGCGGACCTGGTCATGCTCTACCTTTCGATTGAGACCGCGTCGATCCCACTTTACATCCTCGCAGGCTTTTTACTGGCTGACGATCGTTCCACCGAAGCTGGTTTCAAGTATTTGTTGTTCGGCACGCTGGTTTCTACGGTCATGCTTTACGGTTTCAGCTTGATCTTTGGTTTTGCCGGCACAACCAACATTTATAAACTTGCTGAAATGCTTGCAACTGGCAACCTTTCTGCCTTGCTCGCGTTCAGTGTCCTTGCCCTGATCCTTGTGGGACTTGGTTTTAAGATTGCCATTGTTCCTTTTCAATTCTGGGCGCCTGATGTATATGAAGGCTCGCCGACTCCGGTGGCTGGTTTCCTTTCCACGGCTTCAAAAGCCGCTGGCTTTGCAGTGATCGTGCGTTTGTTTTTCGTTGCTTTCCCCGATTTCGCACCCTTGTGGACGGTGATCCTCGCGGCTCTTTCTGCCATCACTATGACAGTCGGCAACCTGCTCGCGATTTCACAGACAAACGTCAAGCGCCTGCTTGCGTATTCATCCATTGCACATGCGGGCTATGCTTTGATCGGTGTGGTTGCATTTAGTCAACTTGGCGCGGCGAGTGTGGTCTTCTATCTCGCGGCGTACATCGTTACCAATTTGCTCGCCTTCGGTGTCGTCATGGCATTCAGCCGTGTAACGGGTCTCGAAGAACTCAAAGACTATGCAGGCATGAGCCGACGTAATCCGTGGCTGGCGTTGTTGATGCTGGCTGCGTTCCTGTCGCTTACGGGCATGCCGCCTTTCGGTGGCTTCGTGGCGAAGATCTTTGTCTTTGCCGCAGGCGTGCAGGCAGGTTATGTCTGGTTGGTTATCGTGGGTATCCTCAACTCCATCATCGGTGTATTTTACTATCTCAATGCGATGAAGTATGTTTATCTTTATCGTATGCCGAATGAAGATGAAGAGAAGCACCCCATCCCGTTGACCCGTCCGTATGCGATTGCGTTGGCTGTGCTGGTACTTGGCGTGATCCTGATCGGCACCGTATTCGCTCCGTGGTTCAGTTGGTCTGACGCCGCGGCGTTGAATTTGTTTTAATTCTAGATTCTGGAGTCCATCAGCTTGCTACCTGACTCCAAAGTCTTCAGCGCAGAAAATATTTTCGAAAGCAGAATCAGGTCAAAGCCCAGAGAAGAGGCGTTTTTGAGGGGGGCAACGCATTTGGATGGCGGTTATCAGCCTACAGCGTGGAAAAATCTACTTGGGCAGACACCTTAACCGATTTTTGATTTCTGTTTGACAGCCCTTTGACCCGTCAGGTATAATCGTGCGACATGGCACAATCAGATAATAACCGTCGAAATATGGTAAGCACGCTGCTGATCGTTGTAATCGGACAGGTCGGTTGTTTGACCCTGGCCGTCATTCTGGCCTCGGTGTTTGGCGGGTTGTGGCTTGATAATCTGTTTGGAACGAAACCAGTTTTTACGCTGGTGTTGTTGTTTGCTGGAATCCCTCTTTCGGTGATCCTGATGCTGTATGTCTCGCGGAAATCGCTGGCGCGGCTGAAGGAAAAATATGAACCCGAAGAGAAAAAAACTACTGCTTAGGAGGCGGGCTTGGAGACCCAAAAACGTACCCCGTGGCGGCGCTGGATTGTTCTAGTGTTGATGATCGCTGGTTTTATTCTGGGCGGGATTTTTGTCCCTGTTCAGCCTGAGATCGTGGTTGCCGCCGAAAAATTAATTGAAGAACCTATCGCTGAGAATTTCCTCGGCCTGGGTCCGTTGTATTTGGTGAATACGATGCCGACACTGGCTGTGACTCTTGTCCTGTTGATGGTGATTGCGTTCTTTACCAATCGTTCTTTGATGAAGAGTCAAAATACCGACCTCGTGCCGCGCGGCATTGGCAATGTGATGGAAGGCATTCTTGAGGTACTCTACAACCTTACCGAAGGTTCTGCGGGCACAAAGTGGGCGAGGGCGATCTTCCCCTGGTTTGCGACGATCATGATCTATGTGTTGTTTGCAAACCTGCTCAAGTTGATTCCTGGCTTTGAGTCCATTGGTGTTATGCATCATGTGGAGCCTGGTGAGGGACATGAAAAGGCGCTTCTGTTCGGTCACTGGTATACCCTGCTTCCCAACAAAGGCGAATATGTCATTGCGCCGTTCTTCCGCGGTATTTCCGTGGATTTGAACTTCACTGTTTCGCTCGCTATTATTGCAGTTGTAGCGATTCAAGTTGTCGGTTTCCGCGCACAGGGATTTGGTTATTTGAGCAAGTTCTTCAATACCCGTCGCATGTTCAAGGTGCCATTCTTTGGTGCGATGGACTTTTTAGTCGGCTTGCTTGAACTGATCTCGGAAGTCTCAAAAATACTTTCGTTTGCCTTCCGTCTTTTCGGTAATATGTTTGCGGGAATCGTGCTGGTTGCCATTGTTGCAGGATTGTTGGGACGTATTTCCATTCTGCCCGCAATGATCATGATGTTTGAATTGTTCGTTGGCATCATTCAGGCGTTCGTGTTTGGTATGTTGACCATGGTCTTTATGGCGCAAGCCACGCAAGGTCACGGCGGCGAAGAACACGCAGAAGCACACGCTGAAATTCACGAAATATAATTAATTACTCAGCCGTCATTGCGAGGGCGTTCTTGCTCTCCCTGGCACCGCCCGCCAGGGCAGGTGTGCCCGAAGTAATCCCAGCAACGAGACGGAAAGTGCTTCGCCGCCAAAGTACAAAAGCGGCGGCTTGCAATGACGAAATTAGATAATCTTAAGGAGAATTGAAACATGGAAGGAAATATTTTAGATGCAATGCGCTACGTTGGCGCAGGTTTGGCAATGATCGGCGCCGCAGGCGCTGGTATTGGTATTGGTCTCAGCGTGCAGGGCGCGCTCACAGGGATGGCACGTAACCCTGATACCTATGGTAACTTGCTGACCAACATGATTTTGGGCATTGCGTTCTCTGAAGCGATCGCGATCTACTGTCTGGTTATCGCGTTCCTGATGCTCTTCAAAGTTGTATAATTCATAGGAGCATAGAAACATGGAAGCTCTTGGTATTAGTCCCGGTTTTCTCATTGTTCAGATCATAGCGTTTATTATTGTCCTGTTGACATTGAACGCCTGGGTCTACAAACCCATGCTGGACATGATGGAAAATCGCAAAAATAAGATCGCGCAAGGTTTGGAAGATGCCCGTGTCGCAGCAGAAGCTCGTAAAGATGCTGAGAAGGAAGCCGCTAAAATTCTAGCCGCTGCGCAAGCCGAAGCAGGCAAAGTTGTCCGTGAGGCAACGGAGCGTGCCGCGTCCGCAGGGAAGGATGTGAAAGCTGCAGCCGAAGCAGAAGCCGCCAAGGCTCGCGAAGTTGCGATGGCTGAAGCCGAACTCGAACGCAATCGTATTCTCGGCGATTTGCGCGGTCAGGTGGCTGCTCTCGCGCTTGCCGCCGCAAACAAGCTTGTTGGCGAAGCGCTTGATGAAAAGAAGCAGCATATATTGATTGATGAATTCTTTTCCGGTGTTAAAGCCGGAAAGGTTGTTGTTCTCGATGATGCTGGTTTCAAGGGCGATTCCGCTGAAGTGACCAGCGCTTTACCGCTCACCGTTAATGAACAGGATACTGTAAGGAAGAGTGTTCTCGGGAAGGTTGGTGCAAAGGCTGTTGACTTTCGCGTGGACCCGTCCATTCTTGGTGGACTGGTAATCAAAGTTGGTGACAAGGTGCTTGATGGCTCTGTGGCCGGAAAACTTGAAGGACTTCGTCAGACTTTAAAGTAAGCGTAATCACGACATTGGTCGTTTACAGGAAGGGTTTTGGTAAAATTACCAAGACCCTTTTTTGTTTAAACCTTGATAAACGGAGATGAACAAAGATACATGATGCTAAAAAACTTGTTTGTTGACTTTCCATTTCCCCATCCTGAAAATATTCCCGATGTTGAGATCACGGGTATTGCCATTGATAGCCGTGCAGTGAAACCCGGCTATCTTTTTGTTGCCATGAAAGGCGGCAATATAGATGGGCATGACTATATTCAGAAGGCGATTGACAATGGAGCCGTTGCGGTAATGGGGGATAGGGAATTTGATTTGGATCGGCTTTCCGTCCCATATATTAGACTTCAGAACCCGCGTCAGGCCCTGACCTGGTTATCGGCTGCGTTTTACAACTGGCCGGCCCGCAGACTGACAGTGATCGGCGTCACCGGCACGGATGGCAAGACCACAACCAGTAATCTCATTTATAAAATATTGGTCGCCGCAGGCATCAAAGCTGGGATGATATCAACCGTCAATGCGGTCATCGGGGATGAGGTACTGGATACGGGTTTCCACGTCACCACTCCAGACGCACATGATGTGCAGCGCTATCTCGCTAAGATGGTTGAGTCTGGTTTGACTCACGTTGTGCTCGAAACCACCTCCCACGCTTGGGCGCAATATCGCGTGGATGCCTGTGAGTTTGATGTGGGTGTGGTTACGAATATCACGCATGAACACATGGACGAACATGGCAATTATGAAAACTACCGCGCCGCGAAGGCAAGATTATTTTCCAGCCTGGAGTGGACAAAAGAGAAGCTGCACCCACAGGGGGCTGTGCCGGGCAATCCGCGATTGGGCGTGATCAATCGCGATGATCGTTCTTTTGAATACCTGAATGAATTTATTAAAACGAAAAAGCTGAACTATGGCATGCAAGAATCAGCCGATGTCCGTGCGGTGGACGTGAAATATAGTTCGTCAGGGATTGAGTTCACAGTCATATCGAATGATTTTCGTGTAGGCATTAAGAGTAGTTTGGTTGGTTCATACAACATCTTAAACTGCCTTGCCGCGCTGACGGCTGCTGTTTACGGCCTCGGTATTGACCCTGAGACCGCCGCGCGCGGCATCGCTTCATTGGATGGCATCCCTGGCCGCATGGAAAGAATCGATCTGGGTCAGAACTTTATTGCCATAGTGGATTTTGCGCATACCCCCAATGCATTGAAAGTTGCCTTGGAAGCAGGGCGCGCCCTCACCTCTAATCCCTCTCCCAAAGGGAGAGGGGCAGGGGTGAGGGAAAAAGGCAGGGTGATCTCAGTCTTCGGCTCTGCAGGCTTACGCGATAAAGAGAAACGCCGCATGATGGCCGAGACTTCAACTGCGTTAGCTGATCTATCCGTGTTCACTGCTGAAGACCCGCGCACTGAATCGCTCGATGGAATCCTTGAGGAGATGGCGGCAGGAGCACGGTCAAAGGGCGGACGCGAGGGGGAGACGTTCTGGCGGATTCCCGATCGAGGCGAGGCGATCAAATTTGCCCTGCGTCTCGCAAAGGAGGGGGATGTGGTACTGTCTTGCGGCAAGGGGCATGAACAATCCATGTGTTTTGGCAGGACAGAATATCCTTGGGATGACCGCACTGCAATGAAGGCGGCGCTTGCCGAGTTTTTAGGGCTCGATGGACCCAGGATGCCGTACCTGCCTTCGCAGGATAAGCAGGAAGAGGAATGGTTGAGGGGATAAAGAGCAGTAGAATTGTTTGGGAGAATAAAATGACAAATTGGGTTAAGCCGGTTACTTTGCAGGGAAAACATGTTCGTCTTGAGCCAATGACGGAAGCGCACATCCCTGGTTTGGCCGAAATTGGGATTGGGCAAAGCTTCTGGAATTATATGTTGTATGGTGATATTAAAACGGAAGAGGACATGCGGCAGTGGGTTTTGGATATTCTCAGCCGGGTCGAAAATGGGACGGACATGCCTTTCGTTGCGATTCATCTTGCTTCGGGACGCGTGGCAGGTGCGACCCGTTATTTAAATATCTTGCCTAAAGACCGCGGACTTGAAATTGGAGGCACATGGTATGGGCTGGACTTCCAGCGTACGCCTGTCAATACGGAATGTAAATACCTGCTGCTGACCCATGCCTTTGAGACGTTGAGATGCATCCGCGTACAGTTGAAGACGGACTTGCTGAACGAGCGTTCACAGAAAGCCATTGAGAGGATCGGAGCGATAAAGGAAGGCGTCCTGCGCAATCATATGATCCTGCCTGATGGCCGGTATCGTGACTCTGTGTTTTACAGTATTTTGGATAAAGAGTGGGGAACGGTAAAAAAGAATTTGGAAGCGAAGCTGACGCGTTAACTATTCAATTGCAATTAATCCCACTTGTTTCCATACAAATCTAAAAATACGGCTATTCGGAGATGATCCATTTTGACGTTATGTCCGCCCACGTTGATTGCTCGAAGGAATACGATGAATTTTGACATGGGTGGGATTATAGCATCCAACAAAAAATCTCCGAGTTCTTTGCACAGCACCCTGTGGGCAAGAACTCGGAGTTTGCTGTTTAAGCAGGCAAACAGATACCATTTGTTTTTACCCCACATCACAAAACAAATTTTTGAACATGGACACGGAGACGGCTGAAATAAATACGTTGGTGTCAATGATGACCTTCATGTTAGTTCCCTGCGCGATAAGCCGCAATTTCTGCGGCGATTTCCTCTTCTGTGATCGTTTTTGCCTGCGGTAATGCCTGTGTGGTTTTGAATAGGGCTTTCAAACGGCGGATGCGCTTTTGGCGGTCAGTATCCACGCTTTTGACAAGCACGATCACCTCGGCTTTCGTGCCGGGCTTCAAATTCGTTGACTTGATCTCAATTCGTCCATCTGAGCGGACGGTTACTTTTTTTCGTAAGGCGGTAATCATCTTGACACTCCTGTTTTATTAACCGGCCTTTGATTATAGCACTCAAAAAAACTCCGAGTTTGCCAAAAACTCGGAGTTTTGTCCTATTGATTACTGCTCACTACTCACTTGTCATTGATCACTACCTTCGTCCCCCACGATCCCCGCCGCCGCTGCGCCCGCCGCTTCGGCCTCCATTGCGGTCGCCGCCGCGTCCACCGCCGCCGGGGCGAGGTCCGCTCTTGCGGGCATCTTTCTCCCGCGCTTCCTCAGCAGACCAGCCCTCCAGCACAGCCTGACGTGAAAGGCGGATCTTGCCTTGCGGGTCAATGTCTGTGACCATCACGGTCAATTCATCACCCAATACGCAAACATCTTCAACGGTGTTCACTCGTTCACTTGCAAGTTGTGAGATGTGCACGAGTCCGTCCACGCCGGGGAGCAGGTTCACGAATGCGCCGAAGGCTTCAATGCGGACTACTTTGCCCGTGTAGATATTTCCAATTACCACAGCCTCGCTAAGCGATTCCACACGTTCCTGTGCGATCTTTGCGCCGACGCTGTCGGTGGATGCGATATAGACCGTACCATCTTCCTGAATATCAATCTTTGTGTTGGTTTCTTCCTGCAATGCGCGGATGTTCTTACCGCCCGGTCCGATGAGAGCGCCGATCTTGTCGATCGGGATCTTCACAGTAATGATACGCGGCGCATGTGGTTTTAATTCCGCGCGGGGTGCGTCCAACGCCTCGAGCATCTTTTCCATAATGGACATGCGCGCAGTGTTCGCCTGCGCCAATGCTTCCTTCATCATTTGCGTGCTCAAACCGCTGATCTTGATATCCATTTGCAAAGCGGTGATGCCAGCCGCCGTGCCCGCAACTTTGAAATCCATATCGCCGAGGTGGTCTTCGGTCCCTTGAATATCGGTCAAAATTTTATAGCGGACAGCCTGCCCTGACCCGAAGGGTGTCGAAGGGTCGGTGATGAGTCCCATGGCCACACCGGATACGGGAGCCTTGATCGGCACGCCCGCGTCCATCAATGCCAAAGTCGAGCCGCAGACTGAACCCATCGAGGTCGAGCCGTTGGATGACAACGCTTCGGATACAACGCGGATGGCGTACGGGAAGGATTCTTCGGCTGGGAGGACGGGTTCGAGCGCGCGCTCTGCCAACGCGCCATGACCGATCTCGCGCCTGCTCTGTCCGCGAAGCATTTTAACCTCGCCGGTGGAGAAAGGCGGGAAACTGTAGTGGTGCATATATCGTTTGTTTTTATCGGGGGACAAATTATCAAGTTCCTGCGCTTCACCCAATGTACCGAGTGTAGCAAAGGATAGGACTTGCGTCTCGCCGCGTGTGAAAAGTCCAGTGCCATGCGCGCGAGGGGAGAGTCCCACTTCACACCAGATCGGGCGGATCTCAGTGGGTGTGCGGCCATCGGGACGTTTGCCCATGCTCAAAATTCTTTCGCGGACGATCTTGTGCTCGGCTTCGCTAAACGCGGATTTCACATCTTTTTGTGCAGGCGCGTTTGCGTCACCTTCGATGCATAATTCAGCGACGACTGCGGCTTCCAATTCGTCCATGCCGCCGTAGAATTCATTTTTGCTCAATGGCTTATCGAGCAATTCGTTCATCTTTCCATTGACCGACTCGAATACTTTCTTTTGCAATTCTTCGTTGGCAGTGGTGATGGTCACTTCGCGCTTGGGCTTGCCAATTTCTGCCTGCATCTTGAGTTGCAAATCAATGATCGGCTGAATGGACTGATGTCCCAATTCGAGCGCGGCCACCATTACATCTTCGGGGATTTCGTTGGCGCCGCATTCCACCATGAGGATCGCTTCCTTGGTGCCGGCAATTCTCAGGTCCAGATCAGAAGCGTCCATTTCTGCAAAAGTCGGGTTGAGCACGAACTCACCGTTCACGCGTCCAACTCTCACTGCGCCGACAGGTCCAGACCAGGGGATATCCGAGATCATGATCGCGGCAGAAGCGGCGTTGATCGCGAGAATATCGAGGGGATTAACGCCATCGGCTGAGAATGTGTACATGATGACCTGCACTTCATTCCGCATACCTTGCGCAAAAAGCGGGCGCAGGGGGCGGTCTGTCAGGCGCGCCACAAGAATGGAATCTGTGGAGGCGCGGCCTTCCCGTCGGAAGAAGGAGCCGGGGATCTTGCCGCCAGCATACATGCGCTCTTCAAAATCAACTGAAAGCGGTAAAAAATCAATGCCTTCACGCACGCCGCCCATAGTGGCCGCTGCGAATACGATGGAATCTTCAACGCCGAAGGTGACCGCGCCGCCAGCTTGAGCGGCCAATGTTCCGGTCTCAAAGGTGAAGGTGCGCGTGCCAACAACGGCTGAATAGCGTTTTAAATTGGGTTTCATTTATTGTCTCCTGTTTTGTAGGGCGGAATGGTGTTCCGCCATAGGACGGGATGCCATCCCGTCTTACAATAATTTCCCGCCAGTGGGTTAGGGACTGAAGAGTGGGAATGACGCCCGGGCGTCATTCGCGCTATTCAATTCCTGACTGCGGGTGCTATTTATGATAGTAGGGACACAACGGCGCTGTGTCCCTACTGGTGAACTAGAATACTTATTTGCGGCGCAGGTTTAGACGTTCGGTGACGCTCAGGTAACTCTTGTAATTGCTTTGGCGCAAGTATGTGAGCAAGCGGCGGCGGGAACCGACCATCTTGAGCAGACCGCGTCGGCAGGATTGATCCTGCTTGTTGTTCCGCAAATGCTCGGTGAGTTGAGTAATGCGGTTGGTCAGGATAGAGATCTGCACTTCCGGCGAACCAGTATCCTTTTCGTGGCGATGAAAATCCTCAATCGCCTTTGTCTTGACCTCTTTTGCGAGTGGCATGACGTATGCTTCTTCCTTTCTTTAGAGATATTGGCGGCAAAAAACGCCGCACTACGCAGGTCTCCTTGCCTACAGCGCGCTCCTCAAAAGAGGACATACCGTTTGGCAGGACCAGTCACGGGCGGGATTATACCAGAGAAATAACGCTCAGGAGATTTTTGGCTTGCGGTTTGAGTAAAAGTTACTGCCACCTTTACGCCAGCGTGCATATTGTTGTAGAATGGAGGAAATCATATTCGTTGAGAGGCGTGAGCTAAAGAGGTTTGAATGCGCAAGTTATATTGGGTCTGGGTGCTGGCGATTTTTATGCAGGCCTGTTCCATGGATGATTTCTTTCTGCTAACAGACACAAATGCTCCCAAGTTCACTCCCACAACAACCTCAGTACCTATTTTATGGCCAACTATTACGCGGACTCCGCCTGCCACTGCCACACCAACGATCGTACGCATCCCAACATTCGACCCGTACTTGCAGACAGAGACGGTTGTTCCAATGCCTCTTTTTAGCGGAACGAATACCATCACCCCCTATGCGCCGCCAGCTACCTTTAAGCCGGACGTCGGGTTTGCCCTGGTCACCGTGGCAGACAATAAAATTTTTTGGGGAGTCTGCACGCCAAATAAGACCACAATTACCGCGCGAGTGGAAAACCCCGAAGAGGTGATCAGTGTTGTCATTTTTGTGCAGGTCAAGTCAGCCATCGAAGAGGATTACACACCTTGGACGACAGGCAATGTCATGCTCAACCATATGGATGGGACATTTTCCTATGTACTCGAAGCGACCGAGATTGAAGGGCATAATCACTACAAGAACTCCTGGGTTAGGGTTCAATTGGTGGCAACGAATAAGGATGGGGTTGAAGTAGGGCGAACAAAGGTTTACACAGAGATTATCGCGCTCTCGCCTTGCATGTGCTATGAACCTTTGAAAGGATGTCCGACACCTACGCCATGAAAAATATTTGCCTCTTTCTTATCCTGGCCATCCTGTCCACCTCGTGTTCATTTACCGCAGAGCAGATATTTTTGATCCCTGTGGATACTTCTACACCTGCGCCTACTTCCACTAAAACTTATACGCCAGTTCCAACCTTCACTCCACTCACACCTACATTGACATTTACCATGACGCCCACACTGGTTGGTTTCAAGACGACTACCTCCACGCCAGAGAATACCCCCACAGTGGCGAAAACAGATACACCTTTGCCAACGATTACCTTGAGTACCTCCACACCTACTGTGCAAATGGACGGATTTGTTTCAGTACTTGTTTCTTCAAATGAATTTTATAAAGGAATCAAATGCGAACCTGCTTCCGTCAAATTTACAGTACAGGTGGCAGAGTCCAATCAGGCGGCTTATGTGGTTTTGTTTGTTCGTTTCAGGAGCAGGAATTCCGGCTCCATCAGTGATTGGACAAGCATTGACATGCAGAACATCGGAGCAGGAACTTTCGTCCATGAATTGTCCTCAGATGAAATGAAGGGAAATGCGTTATTTATTGACCCCTGGGTTGAATATCAATTGGTGGCCGTCACTGCCAATGCCCGTGAGATCGGACGCACTGAAATTTTTAAAGAAACCCTATCCATGCTTGCATGTACTTCGACGCCAACCCCGCTTGCAACAGGTGTGAAACCATAAGAGAAATTGTGTCAACTCAACGGGCGGGATGAAGCTTGAATTTTGTTTTCGTTACTTAATTACGATTCCACTTCGAGGGGGAATTGTGATCTTGTTCTCAGCCATAACCGGATTGCCAAAGAGAACGCGGGCGTATTGGAGATGATGCAACTCAAAGGGTCTTTCCTCTTTTGAGACATTGAATGCGATGGTGATTGTCTCATGGTTGTATGTGCGTGAATATGCCATCACCTCCCCTTCGGCGTGCAGGCGTTTGTATTCGCCGCGCCTTAATGCCGCATGTTCCTTCCGTAATGAGATGCACCCCTTTGCATAATCGAGCAGGTCCTTGTCCCATCTGTTTTCTTCCCAGGGGAACGCTTTGCGGCACTCCGGGTCGTGTCCGCCGTCCACGCCAACTTCATCGCCATAGTAAATGCAGGGCGCGCCCGGGATCGTGAACATGAACAGCCATGCAAGTTTAAGGGAAGCCTTGTCACCGTTCACGCATGAAAGAAAGCGCGGCATGTCATGGCTGTCAAGCAGGTTCAATTGGGCGTAGGTGATGTCGGGTGGGTACAGATTCAATATGCGATCCACTTCGTTGGCGCAGTCATTGGCATTCATGCGGCGAATGCGGTCTTTAAGACCGCCCGCCTGATGGATCAGATCCAGGTTCAGGTTGTCCGCCGCAAAGAAATTCAGCGAAACCGCAGTGACAAGATAATTCATAACCGCGTCAAATTGGTCGCCTTGAAGCCAGCGCTGCGCTTCATGCCAGATCTCTCCAACAATATATGCATCGGGGTTGATCCCACGCACACGCCGGCGAAACTCACGCCAGAATGTATCATCGTCAATTTCAGCGGGCACATCCAGCCGCCAGCCGTCAATACCGAACTTGATCCAGTATTCTGCAACCCCAAATAAAAATTCACGGACAGCGGGCGTGTCCGTATTGAACTTTGGGAGCGCGGGTAAATTCCACCAGGCGCGATATCCGATCGCGGTTAAACCATCCTCGGATTGCAAAGCTTTATGTTCGTGTTGTGTCGGGTACGCGCCCCAATGTTTATGTCCCTTTAATCTTTTCTCATCAAAATAAAACCAATCTTTATATGGTGAACTGTCACCTGTTTCCAATACATGATGAAATTGCCAGAAGCCGCGGCTGGCATGGTTGAACACGCCATCCAACACCACGCGTATGTCACGCTTGTGAGCTTCCGTCAATAATTCTTTCAGCGCGTCATTACCGCCGAGCAGCGGATCCACATTGTAATAATCAAATGTGTGATAGCGATGATTGGATGCCGAAGCAAAGATGGGAGTAAAATAAATTGCGGTGATTCCCAGGTCGTGCAAATAATCCAGCTTCTCAATTACGCCATATAGATCACCGCCCTTGAAGCCATGGATGGTGGGCGGGCTGTCCCAGGGCTCAAAGCCGATATCGGACATGCGTTTGCTTTTTGCAAAACGGTCAGGGAAGATCTGGTAGAAGACAGCGTCCTTTACCCATGCTGGAGTTGACATTGTTTTCCTCGTTATTCCGGATTTGCCGCTGCGGCACTCTGTAATTTCAAAACAAACATTGCATACGGATCAAGATTCTCAAACGGCTTATATTCCGGGAATGCTTCGCCGCTTCTTTCTGGACCGCTAGCCTGCCCAGCCCCAAATAAAGTTTCCACGCTGTAAGCGGACTCTGCCAAGCCTGCGTCCTCAAGGATGATCGCGTAATTTGTGATCGCCTCATCTGTGAGATTGACCAAAACCAGAATCGTTTCATTGTCATCCACGCGCAAGGCGGCGTAAATGCCGGAATTGTTTGGTTCCAACAAGATCATTTCACCCGTCCGCAAGGCTGAATGTGAATTACGAAGTGCGATCAGCCTGCGGTAATGTTCAAGCAGTGAATTTGAATCACCCGATTGCAGCGCAACATTAACCTGCTCATATCCTTTTGCAGGTGCACGCCATGGACGGGTTGTGGTGAAACCAGCATTTGCATCTGAATTCCATTGCATGGGCAGGCGTAGATCTTCATCTGGTTTCTGTCCCTGCATACCGATTTCTTCGCCATAATAAATAAACGGTGTGCCAGGCGAGGTGAGCATTAAGAATGACGCGAGTCTGGCTTTATCCACTTTGCCATAAAAAACAGACATGGCGCGGGTTTGGTCGTGGTTGGTGAGAAAGGTGGCGAAATTGAAATCAGGCATGTCTTGAAGCGCAAATTTTGATGCACTGTTAATTCCTGAGTTTGCACCACCGTTTGCGCTGTTCACAAATCCGCTGGACATTTCGAAGTTGAAAATTTGGTCGAGCTGGTCACCTGTGTAGGATTTTATTACCGAGGAACCTGCGCCAAACACTTCTCCCACCGTGTACGCCTGCGGGTTTTTTGCCTTGTATGCCGCATAAAAACCTTTATACCATTCATGTGTGGCGGGTGTGTTTTCAACCTTGTCGCCGTCTTCGATAAGATGTTTTGCCGCATCCACGCGGAAGCCATCAATGCCGATGTCGTTGAGCCAGAAGTCAGCCACTTTTCGCATGTCAGCGGTTACTGCGGGGTTGTTGTAATTCAGGTCGGGCATGCCTCCCCAGAAGAGTCCAAAATAATAACCCTGGTTTCCTTCATGCCATTTGCCGCCCTTGCTTGTTTCAGACCAGACATAGTAATCGCGGTATTGTGAATTTGGGCCGCTGTTTGCTTCCTTGAACCATGGATGCTGGCTGGAGGTGTGGTTGATGACCAGGTCAATGATGATGCGAATATCACGTTCGTGCGCCTCGTTTAGAAGATTTTTGAAATCATCCATTGTCCCGTACTCTGGATTGACAGCGTAATAGTTGAGGATGTCGTATCCGTGATAGGAAGGGGATGGGTGAATGGGCATCAGCCAGATGGCTGTGATGCCAAGAGCTTCCAGATAATCCAGTTTTTGGGTGAGACCGTTGAAATCGCCGATGCCGTCGTTGTTTGTGTCGTAATACGAGCGGACGAATATTTCATAGAATACGGCGTCACGCCACCAATTCTCGTGCGCAGATTGCTCAGGCGTGGACGCTGCGCGTGCTTCGGGCGCAGGAGTTGTCGTTTGGGCAGGAGCAACTATCGGCGTGGCGCGAACGCATGCCGATAGAAAAGATAAAAGCAATAGCGTGGAGAGAATTCGTTTAAGCATGGTATTGTCCGGGCGAAAAAATTTCCCCTTGCTGATAAAGTGACAGTCACCTTTAAGGTGACTGTCACTTAGCTTTAGCCTTTGACGCCGCCCGTGGTGAGTCCGCCGACGATCTGTTTTTGAAGTCCGATATAAACTACTGCGACAGGCAGGGCAATAATCACTGCCATCGCAGCAAATCGATTCCAGGGCACGCTGTTGGCATATTGCCCCGTCATGTTATAGAGCGTCATGGCGAGGGTGTAGTCTTTTGGCTGGGAGAGGAAAAGCCAGGTTGTGACGAATTCCTGCCAGTGACCAATAAAGCCGAGGAAGAATGTAACAGCGAGTTGCGGGGCAGCCAGTGGGATCACGATCCGCCAGAAGGTTTGGTTGGTGTCCGCGCCGTCAATGGCGGCGGCTTCTTCCAGTTCTTTTGGAATGGTGTCAAGATAGCCTTTTAGGTTCCAGACTGCAAACGGCAGGGCTGTGGCAGTCATTGCAATGCCGACGCCCAGGAGTGAGTCGCGCAGGTTGAAGAGGAGTTTGCCTTTGGCTCCACCTTCACAGGCGGTGAATGGTTGAATTGCGACCACCTCTTTGGAACATTCCTTTACTTGAATCTGATTCAGGAGGAGGTAGAGCGGGGTACTTAATCCCACGGCTGGCATGAGCAGCGGAATGAAGACCAGGATCATGAGCACTTCGCGCAGCTTGAATTTCAACCGGGAGAAGGCGTAGGCCGCTGTTACCGCAATGAGCAATGCCGCCAAACCGACCCCCACGGATAGTACAACGCTGTTCTTCAAGAGTTCGGCAAAAGTGACTGGGTTTCCTGTTGGTTTGTCCAGCACCTGCTGGTAAGCGATGAAGGATATTTCCTTTGGTATCAACTCCAGCGAAGATGGGCGGGTCGTCTTGGAACTGAATGACAACGTGACGATGTACATGATCGGGAACATGACAGAGGCGAAGATGGCCAGGCACAGAGCCTGAAGCAGGAGTTGCCTCCATAGCGGCAGGCTGCGCCCGCTGGTTTGGCCGGAGGTGTTCATGTTCAGAAAACGAACAATTGGATTTTTACTGGTGGTTGCTTTTAGGGCGTCCATGAGCTATGCCTCCGGGTAATCTTGCGTGGCACGAGTAATGCGATTTGTGATGAGGAAGACGATCATCGCAACGCCGAAGATAATCACTGCGAATGAAGCGGCCACTCCATACCACCGCAAATTACGAACAAGGTTGTATGCAAAGGTAACCAGTAATTCGGTGGAGCGGGCAGGGCCGCCGCCCGTCATGAAGAAGACGAAGTTGAACAGATTGAACGACAGGGTGAATCCGTACACGGCAGCAGGGATCATGGCCGGGCGAAGCAAAGGGACGGTGATATTCCAGAATTGCTGGCCGCCGGTAGCGCCGTCAATGGAGGCGGCTTCGTATAAATCTTTTGGAATGCTTTGTAACGCGCCCGTTGCCACCACCGACATAAACGGCCAGCCGAGCCAGAAGTTGGCGATCATCATGGCGTAATAGGCAAGGGTGAGCGGCGCTCCGGGCAGGAAACCCGGTATGGGCGGCTTGACATCTTCAAACCAGCGAATGTAGATGGGACCCGCTTGCCCAAAATAGGTGGAAATATTTGCAAGCAGTTGATTCATGGCCCCGTAGCGCTCATCGAAGATATTTGTCCATACCGTGGCTACCACCAGAGGCGGGACGACCACCGGGAGGATGTATATTGCGCGGTAGATGCGTTTGAGCCAAAGTCCTTCGGTGTTGAGCAGAGTGGCTATCAGAACGCCGACAGGGACGTGCAACATAACGTTGCTCAACGCCCACCAGAAGTTAAATTCCAGAACGCGGAAGAAATTGAAATTTTCAACGGGAAGCGCCGCCGTGAAAATATCAATGTAATTTTTTAGTCCAATGAATTTTAGTTCAGGGGATTCGAGACCAAGCAGGAGATGTTTTGTGTCAAAGTTTGTGAATGAAATGATAACCTGGTAGATCAATGGATAAAAAGTGATCACTCCCATGATCAAAAAAGCGGGAAGAAGATAGAGATAGGGCAGAGATGCCTTTTTCCATTGAACTTTTCGACTGGAAGGCTTTGCAATTGCCATTTTGTTTCTCCTGGCTTGAAATTCAACCAGATACCAAAGTGGGGGAGCGGACAAGTTCCCCCGTCCGCTCCCGGATTACAATTTAGATCAAAACTTTATTTGGTTGCACCTTCGAAGCCAGCCTTGACCCAATCGGCAGCGGGGGTACCGGCGTCAAAGACCTGGTCGGTACCGCAGAAGTTGCCCCAGTAGTTACCCATGGCTTCCACCTGTGGGCGGAAGTATGAGGTGGAGAAAGCATTGAGCAGTCCCTGGATGAGCGGGTCGGTCACTTCGACAGTGGTGTTGGCAGGGGGGTGACCGGCTTCATTCATCATGAGGGTTTGGGAATCAGCGTTGGTGAGGTAGAGGGCTACTTCGATGGCAGCTTCAGCGTTGTCGCTGTTCGGGTTGAAGTACCAGCCGTCCACACCGAGAAGCGGGTTGGAAGCTCCACCAGGGCCAGCCGGGATAGGAGCAACGGCGAGCTTGTCACCGAGCGCGGCGCGGTAGTCGCCCATCGCCCAGTTGCCGTTGGTAATGGCGGCAACAGTGCCTTCGGTGAAGGGAGCGAGGCCGTCGCTATCGTTGCGCGGCCAGCCGTTCGCAACAGAAACCTGATATAGATCGTTCAGGTAGGAAATGGCGCTGGTTACATTCGCCTGGTTGGCATCGTCTACAACAAAGTTATAGCTGTCATCGAAGATCTGTCCGCCGAAGGAGCCGAAGAAGCCCCAGTGGTGGTAGCAGCCAAAGCTCAAAGCGATAGGAGTTCCGCCTTCCATCAAAGCCTTGAGATCATCGGTGGTGGCTGGAGCTTCAGGAAGAAGGTCGGTGTTGTACCAGAAGACGACGGCTTTGAGTGATTCAGGGATACCGTACATCCTGCCATCGTACATCATGCCGCCCTGGGAAAGTTCGCTATAGTTGCCGAGCTTGCCAGCGACGAGGTCTGTGATGTCGGCGATGGTTCCAGCGCGAACCTGACCACCAAGATTGTCGTTCGGGGCGATGAACATGTCAGGCCCACCGCCAGCGGCAACATCGGTGTCGTACTTGTTGAAGACGTCATTGAAAGGCACCTGTAGTACGTTGATCTTGTACTGCGGCATATCCACGGCAGCCTGTTCGAGGAGTGTTGCTAAAGCAGTTTCTTCAGCGGATCCAGTGCCATAAGCATGCCAGAAGGTAACCTCGGTAACTTCCATAGGCGCTTCGGTTGCGGCAGGAGCCTCAGTCGCGGCAGGAGCTTCAGTCGCGGCGGGGGCTTCAGCAGCGCCGCCTCCGCAGGCCGCAAGGGTCATGCTGGCAATTACCAAAAGACTAAACAACAAACTAAACTTGGTTTTCATTACTCTTCTCCTTACATATGGGTAGTATTGATTGGTTATGTTGATTTGTTTAAAACAATTTTATCACGCAGTATACACCTAATATTTATTTGAATGAGTGACCACCTCCTTTATAAAGTTACGCCGACCTGTTTTATCTTGGCAGGGAAAACATCTTTGGAAACAGGATTTTTTCTTTCAATTGCGTCGTGTATGGCAATATTAATCGCCTGCACGGTAGCGCCCATCAAGGAAGAACGATTTCCAAGCATGGCTGTCGTAATACGAACTCCTTGCTTGGAAGCAAGCAGGGACCGTTCGCGAACCGCCTGTCGAATGGAATTTGTTAAAAGGTCGCCTGCCTGTGCAACCCCTCCACCGATGATCACTGCGCCTGGATTAAATAAATTAATCAGACCTGCAATCGCAATGCCAATAAATGTTCCTGCGCGCATAATAATTTCCTGGGAGGGTAAGTCGCCACTGCGAGCGGCCTTGGCGACTTCCTGTGCGGTTAGATATTCAATTGGAATGCCGGATAGTAAGGTTCTTTTGCCGGATTCAACTAATTTTCTTGCCTGAAGTGCAATGGCGTGACCACCTGCAAAGGCTTCCATGCAACCATGATTTCCACAACTACACAGGGGACCATTCTCATCAATCGTGAGATGACCGATCTCACCAGCTGAGCCTGTCGTGCCGCAATAAATTTGTTGATTAATGATCAATCCTGCGCCGATACCGCTTCCGACTTTAATGAAAGCAAGATTTCGTTCCCCACGACCTGCGCCATACGCCCATTCACCCAATGCGCCAAGTTCGGCATCGTTATTCAGAGAAACAGGGCATCCCCATTCTTTTTGCAAGGTTTCACGGATCGGGTATCCATCCCAGCCGGGCATGATTGGAGGGGAAACTACTGCGCCAGCATCTGTGATCACAGGTCCAGGTACGCCGACGCCGACTGCCATTAATTGTGAAATATTCACGCCGGATCGATCCAATAATTCATACAGGTTGCGACTTACTTCCGCCAAACAGATCTGCGGGCCATGTTTAATATCAAAAGCCAGGTATTTTTCATCAATAATTTTTGCAGAAAAATCTGCCAATGCAATATTCATATGAGTAGCCCCCATATCCACTGCCGCCACTATACCGCGCTTTGGATTGATCTCTAACACCACTGGCGGTCGTCCGCTTGGAATGGCGCGGCTCTCTGCCTCCAAAATAACTTCATTTTCAAGCAGATCATTAACGATCAATGTTACTGCGGCACGAGTTAAACCCATTTGATCCGCCAGATCTGTCCTCGAAATGCCAGTGACTGCAAAGCGGATCAGGTCTATTGCGGAGTGTTTGTTAAAATTCTTAATATTTTGATTGGCGGGAATCCAATAAAACATGCTCATTCTGCCTTGATTAAGAAAGATGTGCGCTCATTACTGACTTTAATAATAGCACAAAACTTAATTTAATCAAGTGTTTTAACAAAATCTTATATTAGAATTTTCTCCCTTAATAAAGTACAGGCTGATGCACTGGATTTTTGTGCCTCAGCCTGTAAAAAAACTCTCTCGTGTGTGCTTTTGTTATCGAACTGCTTCCTCGGTCTCAGCATCAAAGATATGGATCTTGTCCATATCAAAGATAAACTGCGTTTGAGATCCAACGCGTAAGTGGGAGCGCGGGTCTACACGTCCCACAAATGTATTTTTTCCGCTTACAAGGTAGAGCAGAGTTTCATTACCCATTAACTCCGTCACATCCACCTGGGCGGTGACTTTTTCGCCGTGAATATTTGGCGGGGCAAATTCAGGGTCGTGAATATTTTCCGGGCGGATGCCAAAGACGATTCTACGGCCATCCATGGCCTTACATGAGGCGGCGCGCGCCTCCGGGATTTGCACTCTGAATTCGTCTGTCTCTACAATGACCTTATCACCACTTTTCGTCAATTTTGCCGGGAAGAAGTTCATGGCCGGTGAGCCGATGAACCCAGCCACAAATAGATTATTGGGATGGTCGTACAGGTTTTGAGGCGTATCCAGTTGCAGTAAATTGCCTTTGTTGATCACAGCAATACGGCTTGCCATTGTCATCGCTTCGGTTTGATCGTGCGTCACATAAATGAAGGTGGTCTGCAAACGCTGGTGAAGTTTGCTGATCTCAGCACGCATTTGCACACGCAATTTAGCGTCAAGGTTTGAGAGCGGTTCATCGAACAAAAAGACTTTTGGTTCACGTACAATGGCGCGTCCTACCGCCACACGCTGACGCTGTCCGCCGGACAATTGTCGTGGTTTGCGTTCGAGCAGGTCGGTAATCCCAAGGATTTCCGCCGCTTCATTCACACGGCGAATAATCTCCGCTTTTGGTGTCTTGCGGAGCTTGAGGCCAAAAGCCAGATTGTCATAGACAGATAGGTGCGGATACAAAGCATAGGATTGAAAGACCATGGCAATATCGCGGTCTTTCGGGGCAACATCGTTCACAATCCGATCACCGATGATGATCTCGCCTTCAGTAATTTCCTCTAATCCTGCCAGCAGGCGCAGCGCGGTTGTTTTACCGCATCCTGATGGACCGACCAATACCAGAAACTCCTTATCTTCAACCTCAATATTGAGATTCTTGATGATCGTTAGGTCGCCGAACTTTTTGACTACGTTCTTGTAAGTGACACTTGACATGGTCAATCCTCCAGTCTTAAGAGTATGGTGACGTTATTATAACAACAAGGCGAAATTTGACAAATGATTTTTGAAAATGAATCCTATCTTTTTACGATTCCATAGTTTAAATTTCCATGCACCCCGCGCTTCGACTGCGTTCAGACGGGAGAACTGTCCTCTCTCCGCTCAGCGAGTAGGTTTTCTTAAGTATAATACCCCCATGACCAAAATTCTCTACCGCGCCCACGCAGTTCAACGTATGTTTGAACGCGAAATTTCTGCAAGCAAAGTTCGCCGTGCGCTGGAAGCCGAAGATGTTATTGAGGACTACTCCGCCGAGACGCCCAAGCCAAGCCGATTGATCCTTGGCTTTCAAGGCAAACGTCCGTTTCATGTGGTTACATCGGAAAATCCGGAGGCAAATGAAATCACGGTGATCACCGTTTATCTTCCTGATGCAGATAAATGGAAAAAAGATTTTCGGAGCCGGAAGTGAAGAGCTTAAATACTAAGGGCACGAAGTACACGAAGGGAAAACCAAGGAAAAGCAAAATAAACTTTGTGCCCATCGTGTACTTCTTGTTTATCTGGTTTTACTTATGAATTGCCTGATCTGCCGACAAGCTGAAATCGTTGATGGTTTTACATCCATTACTTTTGAGCGCGATGAATTTAAGCTGGTGATAAAGCATGTGCCTGCGCAAATTTGTCCCAATTGCGGGGATGCGTTAGTGGATGAAGATGTAACGATTCGTTTAATGAACGAAGCAGAAGATGCATCCGAGCAGGGGATGTGGGATGATGTGCGGGAATATTAAAGTCTCCCGCCATTATGAAACGGTGCACTTCCGCTGGTTTCATTGAAGCAGACAAGGACGCACAAATTTTTGCTTACGAAGGTGAAGGTCACTCCGCTTGACCATGATGAATTCATCCAAAAAGGTGAGCAGTTCTTCAAGAAATATGAAGTTTGACATCTGTTATGCTTATAATAGACAGGTAAAGTCTAGAGTATGGAGGAACTATGAACATTGGAATTCCAAAAGAAAGCAGGCCCTTTGAGTATCGCGTGGGTCTTTCCCCTGCCGGGGTGGAGATTCTCTCCCAGAGCGGGCATCAGGTCTTCGTCGAGCATGAAGCGGGTGTGACGGTTGGTTTCAGTGACGAGGATTATGAGAAAGCTGGCGCGCGACTCGTCTACTCGACTCAGGAAGCTTTTGGCCGGGCGGATCTATTATTGAAGGTGGCTCGTCCAGTGCAGGCGGAATTGGACTGGCTTCGTCCCGGCACGATCCTGGCCGGCTTCCTTCATCTGGCTTCGACACAGCAGGATAAGATCGATATCCTGCTCGAAAAGAAAATCACTTCCATCGCCTTCGAACAGATCGAGGCACCTGACGGTTCGCTCCCGGTCTTGCGTCCGTTCAGTCAGATCGGCGGCGCGATGGCGGCACAGATCGCTGCACGCTTGCTTCAAAACAACTGGGGCGGTAAAGGCATCCTGATGGGCGGCATGCCGGGCGTCCCGCCTGCTGAGATCGTTATTCTTGGTGCGGGTGTGGTTGGCACATACGCCACGCAAATGTGCTTGGGCATGGGCGCCCATGTAACGGTCATTGACCATAATCTTGCCGCGCTCCAACGCATCTGGGATCGCTTCCCGAATATCGTAACGAAGATATCAACGAAGCGTAATATTGAGCGTTCCGTCATCTACGCGGATGTCCTGATCGGCGCAGTGCTGTCCCCCGGCCAACGCACGCCGATTTTAGTGACGCGCGAGATGGTGCGTTCGATGAAGCCGCGCTCTGTCATTATGGATATCAGTATTGATGAGGGCGGTTGCGTTGAAACGTCGCGCCCGACCACACATGAACGTCCAATTTATATTGAAGAAGGTGTTCTGCATTATTGTGTGCCGAATATACCCGGAGCAGTAGCGCGCACCGCTACGCATGCCTTTGTTAATTCTGCCATGCCCTATATTACAGAAATTGCCGCGCTTGGACCTGATGCGATCCTGAGCAACCTTTCCATTGAAGCTGCAGTGAATACGCACAACGGTAAGCTTCATAACCTTGTGCGCCTGCATGCACGGGAGGAATGAGATGACTTCGACAAGTATTTATCAATCGCGTGTGACGACCGCGCAAGAGGCTGTCAAGGCGATCAAATCAGGTCAGCGGGTCTTTCTTACTGGCAACGTTTCCGTCCCACAGAAACTTCTTGCGGCTCTCGTTGAATATGCTCCGAATCTAAAGGATGTTGAAATTTGCCAGGCATTAACAGTGGGTTCTGCGGATTATGTAGGACCGAAGATGGAAGGACATTTGCGCGTGAACTCGATGTTTATTAGCGCGAATATCCGCAAGGCGGTTCAGGAGGGTCTTGCAGATTTTACCCCCGTATTACTCTCTGAATTTCCTTTGTTGTTCAAGCGCGGTATATTGCCTTTGGATGTTGCGATTATTCACGTTTCAACACCGGATGAACATGGCTTTTGCAGTCTTGGCGTTGAGGTCGGTTTGACCAAAACTGCGGCGGAATCGGCCAAGCTGGTCATCGCTGAAGTGAACGAAAAGATGCCGCGCACTTTGGGCGATTCCTTCATTCATGTCAGCCGCCTGACCCATATCGTGCCCGTCAATTACGATATCCCTGAACTACCCATGGCTGATGAAGGTGATGCGGAAATTGTCCAAAAGGTCGCAGGACATGTCGCTGGATTAATTCCCGATGGCGCGACCATGCAGCTGGGTATCGGCGGAATTCCCGATGCAGTCTTGAAATATCTTTTCGATAAAAAAGATTTGGGCATTCACACAGAATTATTCTCGGATGGTGTGATCGACCTTGTCAATGCCGGCGTGTTGACGAATACCCGCAAATCTCTTCACCCGGGCAAGATCGTATCCGGTTTTATCCTTGGCACGAAGCGCCTGTATGAATGGGTGGACGATAACTCCATGATCGAACTGCATCGCACTGAATATGTGAATGATCCATTCGTCATCGCGCAAAATGACCGCATGGTGGCGGTCAACTCTGCAATTGAAATTGACCTGACCGGGCAGGTCTGCGCTGACAGTATTGGGCCAAGACTTTACAGCGGCGTCGGCGGGCAATTGGATTTTATTTATGGGGCGTCCCGCTCCAAAGGCGGCGTGCCGATCATTGCCCTGCCAAGCACAGCGATCATGAGGGATGGGACTCAAATCAGCAAAATCGCTGCCATGCTTAAACTTGGCGCTGGTGTAGTGACCAGCCGCAACCACATCCGCTTTGTCGTGACTGAGTACGGCGTAGCCGATCTATATGGAAAGACCATCCGCCAGCGTGCGAAGGCTCTTATCAAGATCGCTCATCCGCGATTCCAGGAAGAATTGCTAAGACAGGCGAAGGAACTGCATTACGCGTAACTTGATGATAAACTTCCCGCCTTGACATCGTTCCATTTTCTGTCTATTATCAATAGATCACGAAAACCTCGTGTAGATTGCGCTCTCTAGCGCAATTTTAGCGTAAGAGAACGCCAATTACACGCTTTCGTGAAGTACTGATTATCAAGGTGATTTGAAATGTAGCCGTCATGTAGGTGAGGAGGACTTATCATGCTTATTAAAAATTTGAAGGATGTATAAAATAATGCGTAGAGCGAAGATCGTTGCAACGATTGGGCCCGCGTCTGATTCTGAACAGACGCTTGAGTCCCTGATCAAGGCCGGGATGAACGTTGCCCGCCTGAATTTTTCACACGGTACCCATGAACAACACGCCTCGCGCGTAGGCTTAATTCGTGCTGTTTCCAAAAAAATGGGCATACCCATCGGAATTTTGCAGGATTTGCAGGGACCGAAGATCCGCGTTGGAAAATTAGCCGTCCCGCTCCAAATTTCCAGCGGGGAGCAAGTCAGTTTATATGCCGCGCAGGACGAACCGCCGAAGACGGATAATCAACTCCTGCCCGTGGATTTTCGTGAACTCTTTGATTCGGTTCAAGCAGGTGACAGACTCCTGCTGGATGATGGCCGCCTTGCGCTTGCAGTGGTCTCGGTTGAGGGGCGCGTTGTCCATGCGAAAGTTTTGGTAGGCGGCGCGCTTTCTTCACACAAGGGTATTAATCTGCCGGGCGTAAAACTCCGCATTGCCGGCTTCACTGAAAAAGATAAAGCTGACCTTGCTTTTGGCATTTCGCAGGGTGTGGATGCAGTTGCCATATCCTTCGTGCGCAGTGCGGAGGATGTCAAGTCCGTGCGGGACGCCATGCAGGCATATTCCAAAGACAAGCGTGTGCCTCTTTTGATCGCCAAATTGGAAAAGCCTGAGGCCATGAACGAATTGGAAGCCATCCTGGATGTGGTGGATGGCGTGATGGTGGCCCGCGGCGATCTCGGCGTGGAACTTCCGCCTGAGCGTGTGCCTTCGTTGCAAAAGATGATCATTCATGCCGCCAATGCGCGCGCAAAACTGGTCATCACTGCCACGCAGATGCTCGAGTCTATGATTCAAAATCCGCTTCCCACACGGGCTGAAGCATCGGATGTAGCCAACGCCATTTTCGACGGCACAGACGCGGTCATGCTTTCTGCTGAAACTGCCGCGGGCGATTATCCAAGCGAGGCGGTTGCCATGATGTCACGCATCGTGCTGGAGGCCGAATCGCATTTTCTAGAGTGGGGCAGTCGCCAGGACAGCAGAGCAGGTTTGGGCGAGAGTGATGCGGCTTCCATGGCCCGCGCGGCGAATGCGCTGGCAAAAGATCCTGAAGTCCGCGCGGTGGCGGTCTTTACGATGCAAGGCCGCTCGGCGTGGCTCGTGTCCAAGGCCAGGCCCTCAAAACATATTCTGGCCTTCACACCTGTGGCTGAGACATTCAATCAACTTGCGTTTTTATGGGGCGTCCAGCCTCATCTTGCAAAATATGCCAACAGCATGGACGATATGCTTTCGGACGTGGACGCCGCGCTATTAATATCCGGCATTCAACCCGGTCAGCAGGTTGTGCTGATCTGTGGATATCCCGTTGGCGCACAGCGACCGCCCAACATGGCTTTACTGCACACCGTCGGAAGTGAGGCTACCGTGAACCTGGCCCGTAAACTTGCCGAAGGGCATACCAGGAAAAAATAATCTTTTTTGGATTTCCAACCTGTTGGATTTTCCACCTCAACAACATTTATCAAGCGGATGCAATTTTCTTCTCAATTGCATCCGCTTCTTTCTTAACGGATAGTTGATCCGAATCAAGAAGTGGGGTTGTCTAAAAAGGGACAGCCCCTGTTCATTTTAAAGGAAATTTAATACAATCGGGGGATGAACAATGGACAAATCACCTTCAAGCCGTACGCCATGGAGCAGATGAAACTGCTGCCGCCGAGT
>VGNE01000036.1 GCA_016866215.1 Chloroflexota bacterium
CGGCGCGATAAAAGTCTCTTCCGTTTGGGACTCGATTGGCTAAAGTACGCATTGAAGCATTCGCTAGACTTTCAACCCGTCTTCCTTTTTAGCCTGCCAGAGGTACCAACTCATGTACGGTAGAGAAAAGAATTATGAAAAGAGAACTTCATCCCTGTATGGACATCATGATCAACAAATACAACAAGGTTCTGTACACTGGTGTAATCAACAATTTACTGAGAAGAGTAACCGAGCACATAGAAAAGACAGTTGCAGGTTTCACAAGCAAATATAATGTTACAAAACTGGTTTATTACGAAGAGTACGCAACGATGGAAGAGTCCATTGCCCGCGAGAAGCAGATCAAAGGTGGTTCAAGGCAAAAGAAAATTGATTTAATCAAGAAAAAGAACCCTGAGTGGGCAGATTTGTACGATGAGTTTTTTTGTGTGAATTCCCCTTTCCCCCGTCATTGCGAGGGAGCGACAGCGACCGAAGCAAACTCCCTCACCGCAACGGGGGATTGCTTCGTCGGGAAGTGCACCCTCCTCGCAATGACGAAAGCGAGGATGTGTTGGTGTCTGCAGCGTTTATAATTAAGTGAATGCATAAAGAAACATAAGGATTTTCTTGACAGAGCAAGGAAAGCATATAGTGAGCGTGTAAAAGGCATATGGTAATAATATGATTGAAGAAATTCGGGCAAAAATCGCTTCGGGATTATTCGAGTTTTCCAAGCATGCTACTGATAGAAGTATCTTGCGCCACATAACCATGCAGGAATTTCGCGAAGCGCTTGCAAACGCCGAAATTATTGAAGATTATCCTAACGATAAATACGGACCAGGTTGCCTTATTCTTGGTTTCACCCTTCATAACAGGCCTTTACACGTTCAATGCACCTATCCTTCCCGCCCGTTGATACGAATTATCACGATTTACGAGCCAGACCCTGCCGAATGGATTGATTGGAAAGTAAGGAGAAAATAATATGAGCGACTATCAATGGAACGAACATTTAGTGGAACAAAAAGTAACCTATACACTGGAAATGGACGGTAAACTCATCGTCATTGAAAATGTCCCTGCGCGGGTGAATGTGGAAACAGGCGAACAACTCTTCGCGCCTGAGACCGTTGAACACTTGCAAAAATTGATTTGGGAACAAAAGAAACCCAAGCGCATGTTGCAAGTGCCTGTGTATGAGTATGCATAATTTTCCTCGCCCCAATGGAGACGGTCAAAAGTCGTAGCGACTCCCCCTCTCCCTTCGGGAGAGGGCAGGGTGAGGGATATTTTGTGATTATGACGTTCATGTTTGGCAGGTATTTATATTAACGACAAAGCACACAAAGGATAACCTTAGTGACCCTTTGTGTCCTTCGTTGTAATAAAAGAATTCAGATCAAGGAGCTCGCTTTGAAAATCATCGCATGTATCAAGCAAGTACCCGACTCGGAGGCGAAAGTTAAAGCCGAGGATGGGAAAGTAACGTGGGGGGACGCGCCGTTGGTCATCAACCCGTTCGACGAGTACGCTGTCGAAGGCGCGCTTCAGCAGGAGGAGGCTCTGGGCGGCACAGTGACTGTCTTGTGCATCGGTCCTGAGTCCGCCAGAGATGCACTCAAGCACGCGCTTGCAATGGGCGCAGATGACGCGGTGCTCGTTTCAGACGCGGCGCTCACGGAATTAGACACCGTCGGCGCGGCGCGCGTGCTGGCGGCCGCTGTCAACAAGATCGGCGGCGCAGACATGGTCCTCTTTGGTCGTCAGACTCTCGACAACGGCTCAGGCCTCACCCCTGCGCAGACCGCTCGTGTTCTCGGGTGGCCAATGCTTGGGTTGGCTGGCCAGATCAAAGTCGACGGAGGAAGCGTGACCGTTGAACGGGTCATCGAAGAAGGCAGGCAAACCGTCAACGCAAAATTGCCCGCCGTGCTCAGTGTCGTCCAAAGCATCGGCGAACCGCGCTACCCATCGTTTATGGGCATCCGCAAAGCCTCGAAGACAACCATCCCCGTTTGGTCGCTCGCAGATGTCAACACCGCTGCGCCCGCGCCCATCGTCTCACGCGTCGAGTTGATGAATCCGCCGACGCAGGAAAAAGAAGTCGAGATGATCACAGGCGAAAGCCCCGGCGAGATTGCAGACAAGCTCGCCGACAAAATTCTCGCGGAGAAAGTGCTATGAAAACTTTTGTTTATATTGACCATTTCAAAGGCGAAGTCCAGCCTGCTTCGTGGGAGGCGATTGGCGTCGCAAAAAGTTTTGGCACAGCCGTTGCCTTGGTGTTTGGCACGGACCTCGATGAAATTACAAAAGCCGCTTTTGAATATGGAGCCGATGAAGTGATCGTCGTGGATGATTCAGCACTGACAGATTACCGCGCTGAACCGTATGCCTCCACCCTCTCTGCGCTCGCATCTTCATCTTCCCCTGACCTGATCCTGTTTCCGACGACTGCTCGTACCCGTGAGTTAGCCGCCATGTCTGCAGTGGACTTAAACACAGGCGTGTTGACCGATGTCGCAAAATTTGAAATGAATGGTGAGCAGTTGGTTGCCACACGTCCCATTTATGAAGGCAAAGTTTTGGAGAAGACAGTTTGCTCAGGCAAGCCCGTCATGGCCACCATTCCCGGGCGCGCCTTCCCCAAACCCGAACGTGTCGCAGGCACGGCTAGTGCCGCAGGCACGCTGACCAAAGCCGCCGCCAAAACAGACGCGCTCACAACTGTGCAAGGCTACTCTGCCTCTGAAAGCGCAGTAAACCTCGGCGATGCAGGCGTCATCGTCTCTGGCGGGCGCGGTGTGTCAAATAACCCATCCTTAACCCCGCCCGCAGGCATGGATGAAAAGCAAGCCGAGGTCTGGCGCGCTCAACAAGGCTTCGCGCTCATTACTGATCTGGCTGCCTTGCTCGGCGGCGCAGTCGGCGCTTCCCGCGCGGCGGTGGACGGCGGCTACGTCACCTACGCCCATCAAGTTGGGCAGACTGGCAAAGTCGTCGCTCCCGATCTGTATATCGCCTGCGGCATCTCTGGCGCAATTCAGCATCTGGTTGGAATGAGAAATTCAAAAGTCATCGTCGCCATCAACAAGGATGCCGATGCGCCCGTGTTCAAACAGGCGCGCTATGGCGTGGTTGGAGATTTATTCCAGATTGTCCCTGCACTGACTGAGGCGTTGAGAAAGAAACTTGGTAAATAAGTAAACAAGTATATACGTGAACAGGTAGACAAGCAGAACTCCGAGTTTTTGGAAAACTCGGAGTTCTTTATAATTAAACCGTGTAAAATCAGGTAGACTTATTCTAAACAATAAAGGCTTAATTGAAATGAAATTATTCAAAAATAGAAAATTAGGTTTCATCTTAATATTGTCTATTCTTATATCAATGGCAGGATTTTCCATTTGGAATTTAGACATCCTCCTTCGCTTCTACCATTCCTATCAAAACGGAACATTGAACATGGAAAAATTCCGTCTTGATATTGCTTCGTACAATATCGGCAGAAGGTCACCTGTCACACCGATATATGAAAAGAGATCTGCAAAAGATGGAATGATGCAGGTCTATGTCCCTGAGGGCGAATTCCTGATGGGAAAAGGAGATGCGTATAAAAACGCCGATTCCCCCCAGCACGCTGTTTTCCTGGATGCGTTTTGGATTGATAAAGTGGAAGTAAGCAATGCGATGTATATTAAATGCATGCAGGCTGGCTTTTGCACTGAGCTGGTTTCTGATAATATCTATTATCAGAATTGGGTCTATCGAGATCATCCCATCACCTATGTCACCTGGGTTCAGGCAAATGAGTACTGTCAATGGGCAGGCAGGCGTTTGCCAACGGAAGCAGAATGGGAGAAAGCCGCACGTGGAACCGATGGGCGCATGTATCCGTGGGGTGACGAAGCGCCAAATCCGCGCCTTGCAAATTTCAGCGGAAGCTTGATTCACGAAGCGGTTTCGGTCTATCGTTATCCTCTGGGAGCAAGTCCCTATGGCGCGCTCAATATGTCCGGGAATGCGCGCGAGTGGGTTGCAGATTGGTACGATCTTAAATACTACCTCTCCTCCCCGCGTAGAAATCCTGCAGGACCCGAAATGGGACTGGAAAAATCCATGCGCAGCGGTTCGTATAACGAAGATGGGCGCGAAATCGCGGTCACGCACCGTTATCGGCACGAACCACAATCAGCGGGTTTGAGCCGTGGATTTCGATGCGCACAGGACGAAAATTCAGAATACCAGGAATGATCTTTTGACATTGTGATTGTTTTTTTATGGCCACAATCATTCTACGATCATAGGGTCAATCAGATCATTCCGGCCAGTATCCACATTAACAGGAGCCAACCATGCTCGTCGTCATAAGTGACCTTCATCTTGGAGATGGAACCACAGCTGATTCGATCTCGCCCGGCGCTTTTCGATTATTTGCGAAACGCCTGAATGAAACCGCCCGCTTCGCCTCCTGGCGCAAGGACGGCAGGTACCGTCCGATTGAGAACCTCGACGTTTTGCTGATGGGCGACATCCTCGATCCTCTGCACTCCACGCATTGGCTGGATACGATACCCAGCGACACAAACTACGTCCGCCCGTGGAGCGACCCAGGTAACTCCAATTACGCCCCCAAATTGCTCGAAGTCACCCGCGCAATACTTGAAGAAAATAAAGAAGCCATGTACATCCTGCGTCGCTGCGCCAGCGGCGAAGAGATCCTGCTCGAGCCGGCGGACAGCCAAGGTAATCCGGATTTTCAAAGCACATGGCAGATTCCGCTCAAGGTGCGCTTTCATTACATGGTGGGCAATCACGATTGGTACTATCATTTAAAAGGCGGTGCCTTTGACAAGATCCGCCTCGAGGTGATCCAAAAGATGGGGCTGAGCAACCCAGCCTCCCCGTTCCCGCATGATGCGGATGAATCTCCATTTCTGAAAGACCTGTTTGACCGTCATAAAGTCCATGCCCGTCATGGGGATGTGTACGACAAATTCAATTTTGATCGTGACAAGGGACGTGACCGTGGCACTGTCGGTGATGCATTCACGATGGATGTGTGCAACCGTTTCCCGGTTGAAGTACAAAAAAGATATGGCGACCAGGTGCCCGCCGGTATTGTGGACAGCCTGCGAAAGATCGCCAACATCCGCCCGGTGCTTGCAGCCCCGCTTTGGATCAGCGGACAGGTTAAGAAATATGCGGGAAAGCACCCGCTGGAGGATGAGTTGAAGGAAGTCTGGGATGAGATCGCAGATGAATTTCTGCAATCGAATTTTGTGCGCGAGGCGGATAAAACTTTTCGGTTCGACGTTGTAGATGCCATGCAGTTGATCATAAAAATCTCAGGACGCGCATCTTTTTCAACCATCAACGATGTGGTGATCTGGGTACGGGACAAAATGCTGGGCGGCAAACGCTCCTTCGCCAGCCATGCCTTGCAGGAATCGGCTTTCCGAAATGACAAAGCCCAGTACATCATTTACGGACACACCCATCATTATGAAGTTGTGCCTCTCGGTATGAGTCTTGTCATGCCCAACCCTGAAAGCAAGGTCTATTTCAACTCCGGCACCTGGCATTCATATTACGATCTTGCGATTCAGAATCCGGAAGAACAAAGATTTGTAAAGTATCATGCGCTCACCTATCTCACTTTTTTCACCCCCGAGGAACATGATGGTCGGCGCTTTGAGACATGGTCTGGCGCATACGCGTAATCAGAAAGGCAGACAGAAGATAAAAAATTGCATTTTCGAATGTTCTGTTTTTTGTGGCAAAATTAGAGGATGGAGGCCAAGATCATCATCCTCGGCGGCGGACCAAGCGGACTCTCCACTGCATTGCATCTGACAAGGATCGCTCCGCATCTGACTCACCAAATCCTGATCCTCGAAAAGGAGCATTATCCACGCTTCAAGCTGTGCGCAGGCGGGCTCGTCATCGACGCGGAGATCATCCTCGAACGCCTCGATCTCGATGTGCGCGAAGTCCCGCATGTGGATGCCCAAACCGCCCATTTCGATTTCGCAGGCAAGGGACTTAAAGTCCGCGCACGAAAGAGACCTGCCTTCCGCGTTATCCGCCGCGATGAGTTTGATCATTGGCTGGCAAAGAAAGCCGAGGAAAGGGGGATTGAGATCAGGCAGGGAGTTACAGTAAAGAAAGTTATTCCCGATGAAAATGGTGTAAGCGTTGAAACTGACCAGGGAGAATTCCGCGCAGAAATCGTCGTCGGCGCAGATGGCTCAAATGGAGTGACACGTCGCTGTGTCTTCCCGAACGAGTCAGTTTTTACCGCGCGCGTGTTGGAAGTAATTACTCCTGATTATTCCGTCCTTGCGAGGAGGGCGAAGCCCGACGAAGCAATCTCCAACATCAACAATGAGATTGTGTCGCCACGGCGCCACGGCGACGCTTCGGGGGAAAACGCCCCTCGCAATGACGTGGCTTATTTCGATTTCTTCCCCGTGCCAAACAACATCGCAGGTTATACATGGGACTTCCCCACACAGATCAGAGGTCAACCTATGCGCTGTTGGGGAATTTACGACACAAATTTGCTGGCAGGTTACAAACGCCCCGTTTTGAAAGAACCCCTCGCGGAAGAGATGAAACGTAAGGGCTTTGAATTGGGTGATTATGAAATTAAAGGTAATCCCATTCGTTGGTACAACCCGCGGAATAAAGCCTCCGTTCCACGCGTGTTATTGGTCGGCGATGCCGTTGGTGCGGACCCGCTCTTCGGCGAGGGTATCAGCATTGCGTTGGGGTATGGAGCCATCGCCGCGCAGGAGATCGCAGAGTCGTTTCAGCGTAACGAATTTTCATTTCGACGATACAAGCGTCGGCTCGCGCGAAGCGGGCTGGGTCAAACTTTGTTTGCGCGCTGGCTGATTACGCACATCATCTATCTTCTCAAATGGAAATGGTTTCAAATCCTGTTTTGGCGCATGTTGAAACCCATCGTTTTATTGGTTGCGTGGGGATTTGTTTTGAATTGGAGCAAAAGAAATTTCCCGCTATGACTTGACACGTTTGATGAAGCCCGGCGTATTCAGCCCGCGCTCAAGCTGATATGTGAAATATCCCTGCATGAGAACTTCCGCTTCTTTCCGCGCCGTGAGGCTGGGATGCGCGCGCGAGGCATCTCTGTAGCTGGATCTTTGGAAATGGCGCAAATACTTGAGCGTTTCCATTGAGATCTTTGTGAGGTTTGGCAAACCTATTCCGCAGGAAGGGCAAATGACTCCGCCTGCCGAAAATGAAAAAAGCTGGTCTTCGGGCAATATCTCGCGCCTGCAATTGGCACACTCGAATAACTGCGGGCGGAACCCAACCGCATCCAGCAATCTCATTTCATAGTATCGAACAGCAAGCCAGGAATCGGTTTCCTTTTCAATGCGCCCCAGGGTTTCAACCACTAATTTAAAGAGTGTGGGATTTCCGCCTTCCGCTTCATACGAAAAACGCAAAAGCAGTTCAATCACATAAGCTGCATAACCTGTCTTTTCCAAATCATCATGCAAGGGAAGAAATGCGTTGACGGTTTCGACTTGTGTGACAATTAAGAGGTCCCGTCCTTTTGCAAGCTGGACGGTAATTTGAGTAAAGGGCTGCAGGTGCCCGCCCTTGCGTGAAGTTATTTTTCGCGCACCTTTCGCCAATGCTCGTACCATACCCTGCTCGCGCGTGTAGAGCGTGAGCAATTGGTCGACTTCGCCCCAATCACTATGGCGAAGCACAACCGCGGAATTTCGGAAGGATCGGAATTCAGGCATGGGGGGAGGAATTACGATTTACGGATTACGTATGAATAGGTACACGTAATGCGTAATCCGTAAGTTTAATTTAAGTGCTCCGGTGTAAATGCCTCAGGCAATAACTCAGAGACTGTCAATTCTTTTTGCAAATTTCCATCTCCATCTGCAATTAAAACGATCGTTTCCAAACCAAATTCAGCCATCACCTGTCGGCATCCGCCGCAGGGAGAGCCACCGTTATTCGTGACCACTGCGATCACTTCAAATTCAGTTTTGCCATCTGAGACCGCTTTAAAGATGGCGACGCGTTCTGCACACATGGTCTGTGGATAAGCCGCGTTCTCAACATTTACACCCGTGTAGATACGGCCGGTCTTCGTACGCAATGCCGCACCGACTGGATAATTTGAATATGGTGCGTAAGCACGACGGCGGGCTTCGTTGGCAAGGTTAATCAACTTCTGTCGTTCTTCATGTGTTAGATTCATTTTTTACCTGTCCACTTGTACGTGTTTACTTGTGTACCTGTTTACTTGTCTGCATTATTACTTTTTCGCTTTTCGTTCCAATTTTCGAATGACACGCGCAGGCATACCGACTACAAGTGTATCCTCTGCCACGTTTTTCGTCACCACCGAGCCTGCGCCTGTGCGTGCGCCTGAGCCGATCTTCAAAGGCGCAACCAGCATGGTATCCGAGCCGATAAAAACATCCTCGCCGATCTCAGTGGCATATTTTTTTTCGCCGTCATAATTACAGGTGATCGTTCCCGCGCCGATATTGGTATTTGCGCCGATCTGCGCGTTGCCAATATATGAGAAATGTCCCATCTTTACGCCTTCAGCAAGATATGAATCTTTCACCTCACCAAAATTCCCCATGTGGACGTGATCTCCAAGATGAGCGCCTTTGCGCAAGCGTGCGAAAGGACCAATGTCCACATCATCATCAAGCAGCGCACTTTCCAGAACCGATGCGAGCACTTTACAGCGATTCCCGATCTTTGAATCACGGATGATGGTATTCGGTCCGATCCGGTTGCCTTCGCCGATCTCGATCTGTCCATACAGATAGGTATTGGGCATGAGAACCGTATCCCTGCCAATCTTAATATCAACATCAATGTATATGGAAGCAGGATCCATCATCGTGACACCATCGAGCATGTGCTCCTGATTAATGCGGCGGCGCATGGCCGCTTCCACTTCTGAAAGATGCACACGCGTATTAATGCCAATGGTTTCTTCGAGATCATCCATCACCGTCGCTTGGACAGGCAAGCCAGCTTTGGATGCCAACTCAACGATATCAGTCAGATAATATTCGCCTTTTTGGGGATTTTTTGGAATGCGATGCAATGCCTCCCATAACCAGTTCGCGTCAAAACAATATCCGCCCACGTTCAATTCTTTGACCTGTAATTGCTCTGCCGTGGCGACATATTCCTCCACGATGGACTCAACGGAGCCGTCTGGGGTGCGGATGATGCGTCCAAATCCACGCGGGTCGTCTGCCACTACGGTCAATATGGAAATGGGGCCTTTATTTTTTTTCTGTGTTTCAACAAGTTTACCCAATGTCTCGCCGCGCAATAAGGGCATGTCGCTGTAACAAACGACGACAAGATCTGTTATCCCTTTCAATAAAGGCTCGGCCTGCATGACCGCATGACCTGTGCCAAGCTGCGGTTCCTGCAAAACCGTTTGAGCTAAAACATCGAGGTATTTTGTGACTTCCTGCGCGCCATGCCCTACCACGACAACCGGTTTCTCGGTGGTGACGTGTCGGATGGCTTGCAAGGCATGCCAGATCATGGGCTTGCCTGCAATGGGGTGTAATACTTTAGGCAGGGAGGATTTCATGCGAGTCCCCTGGCCAGCGGCAAGGAGGATGGCGGTTATCTTCATATTTTCACCTCAACCCCGCCCATTTCGAAAAGAGCAAAAGGAAATGTGCGGGGCAACAAAAACAGGATTTGGGCGGCATGGCATTGCTCCGCAACAAATCCTGTTTTAGAAAAATATTCCGCAGATGCGGACGTATCAGGCTGGGGCACCTGGATTCGAACCAAGATCCACAGCTCCAAAGGCTGGTGTGCTGCCGTTGCACCATGCCCCAGTGCGGGCAAAATTGTATCACAAATATTTTACTTTCCGTCGGAAACCATGCCTAGTCTACGCGCTTCTTCAAGCGAGATCACTTCGGAGTTGAGGGGTTTCCCGCCTTGTGTTTGAGCGGTTCCGTTCCAAAAATCGTCTGCATGTATAGGTTCCGTTTTTTTGAGTACTGGCTTTTTTTAGCAAGGCTTCCATTTCAGGGACAGGGACTGCATCCGCGAGTTTATCTGTCTGTTTTTTAGGAGCAGGCTTGCCCTCCCGAAAAAGCATCGGGACGATGTGAGTTTGATCGAAGGGTGTCAGGAAGACAGATGAGGCGGATTGCCGATCCAACTCTTGAAATTTTATTAAGTGCATTATAGCAAAGATTGTCAGGTAATTCCCGATCATTTTTGACAGGCATCACCCTTGTTAATCGATTCGATATTCCAGAGCGGGTTGGCGGTCGGGTCAAAATCGAAATGACAAATATCCGGACGAGCCGCGGCGATCTGCGGACGATAAAACAAGGGAATGGCAGGCAGGTCCGCTGAGAAGATGATCTGAGTTTGCCGGTACGAATTGATGTAAGTCTGTTCTTCCGGCAATGAAAGTTGTGCGGCGCGGCAGGCGGAGTCAAATTCCGCATTGCTGTATCCTGTTATGTTCGTCCCGGCCCATAAATTTTTTTCAGATGGGATCTCTGCGCTGGTGAACCAGCCGCATGGGGGTTCATTGCCAATCACACCTATTGCATATTCAGCGAGGTTAAAATTACGCCCAAAGAGGAACCCCTCGGGTCCGGAAGCGTAAAGATCATTTTGTGAAAAATATTCAACCTTGAGACCGATGCCGCATTCTGCCAGGGACTTTTCAAGAATTTCCACCACCTGCCTGCGCTGCGGGGTCGTTGTAGTGTAATACTTCAACAGCAAAGGCGTATTGAATGCAACCGTGGCAGCTTTCACTGCGCGGCGCGGCGTGGATGGGTCGTTATCTGTGTCCTGCCAGCCAGCCAATTCGAGAAGCGAAACACCCACTTCAGGGTCATACGGGATGGGCGTAATATTCGAGTCATACACCGGATGTTCAACTGGAATATACGTCGCCGGCACGGTGGTCATTCCAAAAAGAACACGATCCACCACCGATTGACGGTCAAGACAATATGCAATGCCCTGGCGGGTATGCGCATCGGCAAAAATATTCTGTCTGTCTTTTTGAATATCATAACCATGATCATACGAAGCAGGTGCAAGCCCCAGCCCAAGCCATTCGATGGTCATTCCGGAATTGATGAAAACCTGCGCCTGTTCAGCGGCTTGCATTTCCTGTAATAAATTTGCCAGACCATCAAGAGAAATGGATGGGTCGAGAATGTCACAGCGGCCGGCCACCAATTCACTCAGAGCCTTGTTCGGGTCAGGGATGAAGCGGAAAGAGAGTGTATCAATTTTTGGAAAACCATCTGAGCTGCGGAAATAATATGGATTCTTCACCAAGCTAATGTGATCTCCCGCGATCCACTCCACGATCATATAAGGTCCCCAGCCGATCGGCGTGCGCGAGGCAATATCAATGGAAGGCAATTGATCTGCGGAAAATTCATTCCACAAATGTTTTGGGGCCGGCGCCCAAAAATTTGTGAAATACGTTGGGTCAATAAAACCGGGCACACCCCACCATTGTACAGTTTGCGCATCGGCGGCTTCGTAGATCTGCGTGCGTTCGATCAAATAAGTATTTGCTGATGTTTTGGCATTTGCATTAATTTCAAACGCATAGATTGAATCATCGGCGGTCAGAGGCGTGCCGTCCGCCCAAGTCAGGTCTGGGCGCAGGCGAAAGTTGACAACCATTTGATCCATCTCAAGCAAAGTCGTGCCGTCATAAGTGATGACGCAATCATCGCTGCGGCAATCAGCAGGATGCACGCGCACGCCTTGCTCCAGCGAGACCAGATTCCCATCCGCATCCACAACCTGACCTCCAGCCTGAACGGGCGTTCTGACAATTTGTGCTTCGCCGTTTTCGAGGGATGGCTTGCGCGTATAGATCACGGGCTGGTATTCATAACCGACCATGTCAAACGGGCCGTCGTTGATCGCGGCCAAGACACTGCGCGCAGCGGGATTCAATTCTCCAAAGGGATAAAGGGTATTAGGTTCCCGCCCAAGGCACACGGTCAGGGAACTCGGGGCGGGAGACTCAGGGGTTAGTGTAGGAAAAGGCGTAAATGATTCGGTCGGAGTCTCATCCTGTGATGATAGTCTCAAACATCCAGTAAGAATGGTAATAATGATCAAAGCCAAGGGAAAAAGTTTTCTTTTCATGGTTGCCTGCCGATTTGTTATGCTGAACACGGTCATACGCGAAGCGTGCGGTATTTTGCCGCCTGGTTCGCGGGGCTAAAGCCGCCTGCTCAGTACATGAAAGTCCCTTCGGACTGGCCGCTGGCGCGATGAGTCGGTTTTAACCGACTTTCATGTACTGAGGCAGGATTTTAATTCGCCGAATCCTGTTGGGCAAAAGTGCACGCTTCGCGCGTATCCGTTTTCAGTATATGGCGCGAGGGATGCAAACATACAAATAACAATGAAGGCAATTATAACAATGTTGAAGGTTGAAAAAAGATTTGGGTCGCCCGAAATAAAAAAGACCGCCTCCCGGCGGTCTCATCTATCGGCTTATTCCACAAGCCAGCAAGCCACCAGGTGGCCAGGCTTGACTTCCTTGAATTCAGGTTCTTCCTGTGAACATTTTGCAATCGCAACAGGACAACGCGTATGGAAACGGCAGCCGCTGGGCGGGTTGAGCGGACTGGGCACATCCCCTTTGAGAATTGTACGCTCGCGCTTGAAATTGGGATGAGGGATCGGAATCGCTGAAAGCAGCGCTTTTGTATACGGATGTAACGGTTCACGATAAAGGGCATCCCGATCGGTTAATTCAACTATCTTACCCAAATACATCACAGCCACGCGGTCAGAGATGTGTTCCACCACGCTCAAGTTATGCGCAATAAAGAGATAAGTGAGTCCAAATTCCTTTTGCAGGTCTTTGAGAATATTCAAGACCTGCGATTGGATGGAAACATCCAGGGCAGAAACCGGCTCATCACAAACGATGAATTTCGGCTGTAAAGCCAAAGCGCGGGCGATGCCAATCCGCTGGCGCTGCCCCCCTGAGAACTCGTGCGGGTAGCGGCGGGCATGGTATTCTTCCAGGCCCACTTTTTTAAGCATATTGATGGCAACTTCCCAGCGTTCCTTGGGTTGCCCAATTCTATGGATCTGCAAGCCTTCCATCACCGCTTCCCCAATCGGCATGCGAGGGTTGAGAGAGGCATAAGGGTCCTGGAAGATGATCTGCATATCGCGGCGCAAAGTCTTTAGCGATTGTGGACGCATCCTGATGATATCTTCACCATTAAAGGCCACTTCACCGGATGTCGGCTCAATCAAACGTAAAAGGGAACGTCCAATAGTTGTTTTTCCACATCCGGATTCACCCACCATGCCCAGGGTTTCGCCGCTCTTTACCGTGAAACTCACCTTATCCACAGCCTTTACCCAGGCTGTAGTGCGTTGTAAAATGCCGGAACGAACAGGAAAATATTTTACAAGATCTTTTACAACCAACAGATCCGGTTTCTCTTGAGTACGCATTTTTATATTCATAGCCACATCATCTCACTTTAAGATTTTCTTTCGAGTTTGATCGGAGCGACGTGCTTCTCAGATTCAGAGTCCTGATAGAGCCAGCAACGTACTTCGTGTCCCTCTGCGACATCCAGTAATTCAGGACGTTTTATAGAACAGATCGATAAACCATGCTCAACACGCGCCATGCAACGGGGAGCAAAGCGGCAGCCCGCCGGCAGATTTATCAAATTTGGAACGGAGCCGGGGATGACATCCAGTCTTTCACGGATCTCACCAAGTACCGGAATTGAACCGATCAAACCTTTGGTGTAAGGATGAAGCGGAAGATCAAAAAGTGTCGCTACGGGAGACTGCTCAACAATTTCGCCCGCGTACATCACTGCCACACGGTCTGCCATTTCAGCGATCACGCCCAGGTCATGGGTGATCAGGATCATAGTGGAACCCAACTGATTACGCATATCGCGCATCAAATCCAGGATTTGGGCCTGGATGGTCACATCCAAGGCAGTTGTAGGTTCATCCGCGATCAGCAAGTCAGGAACACAGGCAAGCGCCATGGCGATCATGACGCGCTGGGCCATGCCGCCGGAAAGTTCATGAGGAAAAGATTCCGCGCGCCTTTCCGGTTCGGGGATACCCACTAATTTAAGTAACTCAATGGCTCGGTTTTTGCCGGCTTCCTTGCCAAAATCCTGGTGAATGTTGAGCACTTCGGAAATTTGGTCGCCAGCACGAAAAACAGGGTTGAGCGCGGATTGGGGCTGCTGGAAGATCATCGAAATGCGGTTGCCGCGTACCTGCATCATCTCTTCTTCAGTGGCTTTGACAAGATCCTTGCCATCAAAAAATATTTCACCAGCCTCAATTTTGCCAGGCACGCTGATCAAACGCATGATCGAGAGGGCAGTGACACTTTTACCGCAGCCTGATTCACCTACAATGCCAAGCACTTCACCGGGGTAAACTTCAAAGTTCACACCGTCCACGGCACGCACAACACCGTCTTCGGTATAAAAGTAAGTCTTTAAATTACGTACTTCGAGCAAGGGTTTTTGATTATTCGTTGCCACTGGGTATCTCCGTCATTGAGATTTTTACCGATTATAACTTCAAACGCGGGTCAAGCGCATCGCGAAGGCCATCCCCGATATAGTTGAAGGCCAGGGAACAGACAAAAATTGGAATTCCCGGCAACAGAGGCAGCCAGGGTTTGTCAAACATATAAGTCTGGGTTGCGGAGAGCATATTCCCCCAGGTGGGAACCGGGTCCTGAATACCAAAACCAAGAAATGCAAGCGCAGCTTCTGCAACCACGTAACCGGCCAGACCGAGCGAGGCATCCACAATAATTGGAGCCATGGCGTTGGGGATCATGTGCTTCCTAATGATCCAGATATTCGAGGCGCCCAGAGATCGGGATGCTTCAACGAATGTCTGTTCACGCAATGATAATACCGTACCACGCATCAATTGTGCCGATGAGAGCCAGCCAAAACCAGCCAAAACGATGACGATCAAGACTGCATTGCGAGCGTCTCTAGGACCGAGCAGCATGATCTTTCCCACAAAAGTCAGCACCGATTCTGGTATAGGGATCAGCTCTTGATTTCGCAAAAGCATTGAAGAGATGATCAAGAGCAGCGGCAGGGTTGGAATGGTAAGCATGAATTCCACAAAGCGCATCAGGATGGCATCCACCCAACTGCCATAAAAGCCTGAAATTGAACCCACCAAAATTCCAATCGTCTCAGAAATAAACACGGAAAGCAATGCCACTGTCAGCGATATTCGCCCGGCATAAATTAAGCGGGAAAAATAATCACGCCCAATATTATCCGTCCCCAGGTAATGTATACGTCCCGTTGCTTCATCCACTGTCCCGAAGGGAACAAAGTATTTATTGACGTCTAATTCATCAACCTCGAAAGAGGTGATATAAGGCGCCAGAATGGTTATGATGAAAATCGCCAACATGACAGCCATTGATATCATTGCCAGGCGATGGCGCACAAAACGCCTAAAAACGATCTGGAACGGGCTGCGCTCCTCGATGGAAACGGATTCAGCATCAAGCTTATCTAATTGAGCAGATACAGTCATTGAAAAATTTCCTCGACGCTAGTTTAAACGGATGCGGGGATCCACAATCGTGTATAGAATATCACGCAGGAGAGTTGCAAATACGGTTAAGACAGCCAGGATGAAGAAAATTGCCATCGCTACCGGGTAATCATAATCTCCCAGCGCAAGAATATACAAACGACCCATGCCCGGCCAGGCAAAGATGCTTTCGGTAATGATCGCGCCGCTGAAAAGAGCCGGTATTGTAAATACCACGATCGTAACAAACGGGATCAAGGCATTTCTAAGAGCATGTTTCATAATAACAGTGATCTCTCTTAAACCTTTTGCACGTGCTGTGCGGACATAATCCTGACGCAAAACATCCAGCATGCTGGCGCGAATGAAACGGCTCCAGCCTGCAACATTGATCAAGGTCAGCACCGTTACCGGCAGGATTAAATGCAAAATCCGGTCTTTTGCAGAACCTGCCACCACATCACCGATCATAGGAATCGTGTAATCGCGCACGGATTCTGATAAGCCGGCAGGAATATAAGGAAGACCTGCCCCTTTGGGAATAATTGAAAACGTCAATATCAATAGCAAACCAAAGAAAAAACTGGGCATGGCTGACCCCATAAATGCCAGGGTTGTAAAAATATAATCAAACTTGGAATATTGCCGAACGGCTGAATATATACCTAATGGAATTCCAATAAGGAGAGAGAGCATCACTTCAAGTCCAATCAACTGGAGGGTCTTGGCTAACCGGCTCTCGATCAGGTCGCTGACGGGGCGGTCACGCAAAATACGCCAGGACAGGCCAAAATCGCCACGCAGAATACCATTGCTGGTGCGGCGGCCAACAAGGTCTTTCAAATAAACTGTTTCCTTACAGCCGACAATTTTGATCTCGTATTCACCGCGTGAATTCAGAACTTCCGCCTCGATCGGCTTCCGGCAGCCTACTGCTACATCCGCAAAATACTCATTTCCAGCAATTACCACAGGTCCGCGCGGCATTCCGATCAACCAGCGGCTAAATCGAATCGAAAGATTTAGATCCAGTTCAAAGGAAGCGCGGATGCGCGCTATGTCCTCTTCTGTAATCTGAAACCGCCCAGATTGTGTGATTTGACGCAAGCCCGCCATAGGCCCTCCGGGTGCGAAACTCAATAATACATACGTGGCTATTGCCGAAATGAACACCACCAGTATGGATTGCAAAACGCGGCGGATCAGATACGCGGTCATAATTTCTCCAACAAAAAAGCAGAAGATTTTTATAAATTTTGGGGTAGACATGTCTCCATGCCTACCCCAATAATCTAACTTACTTACTTCTTATTACATATATTTAGCGGATGAACAATTGGACGTCAATGTGTTCCCATGTACCGCCGGCTTCGACGAAGGTCTTGATCTTGCCTTCAGCTTCAGCTGCTTTCAAGGTCTCATTGAGACCAGCGAGGGTCTCGGAAGCCAGAATGTCAACTTCACCACCGAGGAGGAGGCCTTCGGCGCTTTCAGGTGTGATGATCTGGATCACAAAATTTGGTGAGACAGGAGCGCTACCGACCCAATATTCATTGGCAGCGAAGACCAGCTTCTCGCCCTTGACCCATTCAACCAACTTGTAAGGACCATAGGCAAGAGGTGTCTCAGCAACACGGGGATCGGTCGCCCAATCCTTGGCGGGAAGATCACCCAACTGATGTGCGGGATAGATTCGCCATACAGGAACAAAGTATAGCGGGTCCTGAACACCGGGGATCCAGGTTTGAACGTAACCAGCAGCATCGGTGAGGAATTCAACGCTGGCGGTCTTATCGCAGGTGATAAAGGAAGTTGCGCCGGATTCGGGGTCGCAGTCAATCTTGTAACCTAATTCAAGGTCCGCGCTGGAGACGGGGGTGCCGTCTTCCCAAGTCAGGCCGTCAACGAGTTCAAAGCGGGAGACCAATTGTTTCATGGTGACGGTGCCACCAGTGAATTCAACGGTTTCACCAGCGGCATTGATAACTGACACGCCAGCGGCAAGCTCGACCACATCACCATTGGAATCCACAACCATGGCACCAGCGGAAACCTCAACATCATTATTGGTGGTACCGCCATTTTCGAGTGTCGGGAGTTCCTTGACCAGGGAAGCCTTGAAGTCATAGTTCAAGTGAATTTCCTGAGCAGGGCGGATGATCTGGTAGGCAATGTTGGCTACGAAGGCATCTTCAACCAGTACAAACAAGGAAGCGGGCTCCTGTGTAAAGCCGAGGACGACGGTATCTGAACCAGCCTTGGCCCATTCCTGAACGTTGTAGTTGTAATATTCCTGTCCAGGGGCGGGAGCAAAACCGGTCAAGTCAGCCGCGGTTGCGAAGGTTTCTGTGCGGTTGAAGAGCGGAATGCTGGGGATATCTTTGGTGAATTCCTGCTGGACTATAGTGTAGGCAGCAATGCGGTCATCTTTTACAAGTGTGTTGTTTGCAAGCTTGATGTTGGAGCTGGCGAGTTCGTTACACCAACCCATGGCATTCTGACCTTCCCAACCATTTTCAGGAAGCGGGATCTGATCGCAGGCATACAGGGTTTGACCACCGGGGTCAGCCTGACCGACCCATGCGAAGGCGCCCAATTCATAGTCGCGGCGGGCGATACCGGTTGTGTCACCGAACCACCAGGAGGCGGGAGCGTGCAAGCGGACGACACGAACACCGCAGTCAGCCATCTGTTTTTCCCAAATGGAAGCCCAGGTCTGGCGGAAGGCAGCGGTGGTGGTGGTGAACTTGAGTGCAAGTTCATCCCCGGCGGCGTTGACGCGGAAGGTGGCACCTTCAGGAAGAGTCCATCCAGCTTCGTCAAGTAAAGCCTTACCCTTTTCAACATCGAAGGGGTAAATGGTCACGTTCTCATCGCCCGCGTAAGCCCAGTGAGCGCGCGGGATGAAGGTGTTCATGATCAATGAAGCCTGTTCTTCTTCTGTGAGAAGTGGATACACAGACTTGATCAAATCGGCTTTGTTGGTGCAGTAGGACAGAGCCTGGCGCACTTTGAGGTCACCCAGGATCGGGTGAGGTGTGGTAAAGGAAGTCTGCTCGACAACAGGGGCTTCAGTCGCAGCGGGAGCTTCAGTCGCAACGGGAGCTTCTGTCGCGGCAGGAGCCGCAGCGCCACCACAGGCACTAAGGACCATGCTGGCGATGACCAGCAGACCCAAAACAAAAAACAAACGGTTTCGTAACATGGTTTTTTCTCCTCCAAGAAGAAAATCTAGGGATTGGGGTTTTGGACACGACTTAAACTTGGGCTTTTTTAATATCTCTTGCTCTACCACCTCCTTTATATATAACAATCTAAAAGGGTCCCGCAAACTAAAAAACAAGCAACCAGATTATACCTAATTCTTTGGGTACGTCAACATTCGCATTAGGGCAATTGCTTCTCGCGTGCATTTTTTACAGGGATTTTCGGAGATATTATCCACTACAATCAAAACCCATTCTGCGCTTTGGATTTTCCGTATATACTCCATCACAATATGCCAGCTATCCAATTTCAGTAAATCACGGATTACACGGATTGCAGACTTCAGTCTGCGGTTCCACCTGGCAGGTTGTTGACAAGCCCCCGCTCCTCACCTAAAATCCAACCGCAATTCGTTCCCATAATTTCAAAGGAGAAAATCATGCTCAAGGAATTCAAAGCCTTCGTCATGCGCGGCAATGTGCTGGACTTGGCCGTGGCCGTCATCATCGGCGGCGCATTTGGAAAGATCGTCAGCTCACTCGTTAACGACATCCTCATGCCAGTGATCGGACTTATCATAGGCGGGGTTAATTTCAGCGAACGATCTCTAACAGTTGGCGCAGCCGTCATCACCTGGGGTGTCTTTGTACAAACCATTATTGATTTCCTCATCATTGCCTTCGTCATTTTCCTCATTGTGAAAACAGCAAACAAGTTGAAGAAAGCCCCTCCGCCTACGGACCCCACGACCAAGGAATGCACTTATTGCTTCACTACCATTTCCATCAAAGCCACACGCTGTCCGCACTGTACGTCGGAAATCAAGTAAACAACGGAACACGGGTCTCGATACGTGGCGCGGGGCGCCACTACTCGACCACCAAACACACAGCATTCATCCTTCATCTTTCATCCCTTCGACTTCGCTCAGGACAAGCCTTTCCCCTCATGGACTTCCTAGACAAACTCAACCCACAACAACGTAAAGCGGTCACAGCCGCTGATGGACCCGTTTTGATCGTAGCAGGACCGGGCTCCGGTAAGACGCGCGTATTGACTCAGCGCGTCGCGTATCTGATCGCGTCCGAAGGAGTCCGCCCGTGGCAGATCCTCGCGGTCACATTCACCAACAAAGCCGCGAAGGAAATGGAGCAACGCGTCAAAGCCATGTTGAATGAACAGGCTGCGGAAGGCATCATGCTCGGCACGTTCCACTCCATTTGCGCGCGCATCTTGCGACGCGAAGCCGAACACCTGCCGCTTGAATCAAATTTTGTGATATTTGATTCGGATGATCAGGAACGGATCGTAAAAAACATCATCAAAGAATTGAACCTGAACGACAAGTTGTATCGCGCAGTCAGCATCCATGCCGCCATTTCACGCGCGAAGAATGAACTGATTGGCTCTGATGATTATCCAATTAATACCTATCGCGATGAAGTAGTCAAACGCGTTTACGTTGAATATCAAAAAAGATTGATCGCCAGCAACGCAGTGGACTTCGACGACCTGCTTGTTTACACCGCGCGCCTGCTCGAAGATGTGCCAAGCGTGCGCGATAAATACGCGCAAAGATTTAGGCATGTGCTGGTGGATGAATTTCAGGACACGAACCTCGCGCAATATGCGCTGGTCAAGCATCTCGCTTCGCATCACAAGAATATCTTTTGCGTTGGCGATCCGGATCAGTGTTTCCCTGCTGGCACTAAGATAAGAACTCCAAACGGGCAAAAGAAAATTGAACTATTAAAAATGGGCGATAAAGTAATCGCCGCCAGTGGTCGCGGCTCGACTATGATTTCACAAGTTTCGCATGTTGGAAAAAGAAACTTTAAAGGCGATTTGGTCGTGGCAAAGACATTCACAGGGCAAATTATCAAAACTACGCCAAACCATATTGTTTTTGCCAGACTGGGAATGAAACCTGGGCTGCATTATGTTTACTTAATGTACCGTAAAGACAAAGGCTATCGCATCGGGGTCGCCTCTCATGCGCGCAGTGACGGAAGCGCTTTGAAGATTGGACTGCAAGTACGGAGCAATCAGGAAAACGCAAACAAGATGTGGGTCTTAAAAGTTTGTGAAGATAGAAGTGAAGCTCATTATTGGGAGGCATATTTCTCAACGGCTTACGGTATTCCGACATCCGTTTTCCATGTTCGTGGAAGAAGAATGCGCATGTCTCAGGAATACATTGATAGATTATTCAAGGAAGTTGATACAGACACAAACTCAAGTCAACTTTTGACCGATCTCGGAATGGATTTGAAATATCCCCACTTCACGCCACAAGGAACCTCGCGGAATATAGTTAACTTGCGATATTTTGGAGATGGCCGAATCACAGAAGAATCTCCATGGCATGCACATCGTGTGGATTTGTGGAGCAGCGATCCAAAGCTTGCGAGGCAACTTAAGGAACTTGGATATAACCCGCGAATTAGAAGCAGGGATAATTGGCGCGTTGGAGTTAATCGCTTGCAATATGACGATATTCAGGAAGTCGCGCAAAAGTTAAGCGAATCTGCTGATGAGGCCGAAATTATTACCGGGGCTTTCCTTGTGGATAAAGGCAATTCACCGCTTGCACCGCGTTTTAATCTTATGCCAGCAAGTCATTTACACCCTGCCATGATCGTGGCGATTGAAAAAGACGGAAAAATTATTGAAGATGAAATCGTAGAAATTTCCCGTGAGGTGTATCAGGGAACGGTTTATGATTTTGAAGTGGCAAACCTTCATAACTATATTGCAGACGGAGTTGTAGTTCACAACTCCATTTATGCATGGCGCGGCGCAGACTATCGCAATATCCAGCGCTTTGAGCAGGATTTTCCAAATGCGCAGGTGATCCTGCTCGAACAAAATTATCGTTCGCATCAAAACATTCTGGATGCCGCCATGGGCGTGATTGACCGCGCCCATAACCGCCGTAAGAAAAATCTCTTCAGTGATCGCGGCACAGGCGAAAAAATATTCTTTTACGAATCGCGCGACGATTACGGCGAAGCCGCCTTCGTTGTGGATACCATCGCGGAACTCGTTGCCTCCAGGCAATTTGAGCCGGGTGAATGCGCGGTGATGTATCGCACCAACGCCATGTCTCGTTTGATTGAAGAAGCATTCTTACAAGCCCGGCTTCCTTATCGACTCGTCGGCGCGCAAAGATTTTATGGACGCCGCGAAGTTAAAGATGTGATCGCCTTTATGCGCCTCGTGCATAATCCAGTGGATGAAGCCAGCCTTGGTCGCATCATCAACGTCCCGCCGCGCGGCATTGGCGATAAAACTTTGAGCACTCTTCATTTAGTGGCGCGCCAGGCAGACACATCACCGGGCATGGTTTTGCTTGACCTCGCGCGCGGTGCAGAGTCACCTTATTACAAATCCTTTACAGGGCGCGCCGCCCTGCCTCTCGCAGATTTTGGCGGGATGCTTGCCAACTGGCGCGCCATTGCGCCAACCTCCACAACTGTTGAACTCTTTGATCGAATCATCAAAGATATCAACTACAAGGAATTCATCACAGAAGATGAAACCGAAGAAAGCGCAGACCGCTGGGAAAACGTGCTGGAGTTGAAACGCCTCGCGCTCGAATTTTCCACGCGCACGCTGGATGAATTTCTTGAAAACATCGCGCTCGTCGCAGATCAAGACACCATCACCGATGCCAACGCGCCTACACTGCTCACCCTCCACGCCGCCAAAGGACTTGAATTCGGCGCGGTCTTCATCGTCGGTCTGGATGACGGCATCCTGCCGCACAGCCGCTCCTTCGATGAGCCTGCGCAAATGGAGGAAGAACGCCGCCTCTTTTATGTGGGCATCACACGCGCAAAAGACAGGCTTTATCTGCTCCGCGCGATTCAACGCGGCGGACGCGGCATGTCGGAAGAAACCTACCCCTCGCGCTTTTTGGAAGACATCCCCGCAGAACTGCTGGTTGGAAAAACACGCACGGGACGCTCTCCTTCGTCTTCGCTCAGGACAGGTATGCAAAGCCGTTCAACTTTATTTAACACAGGTGCATCATCTGACTCAAAGTGGACGCTTCCTGCCTCGCCCAAACCCTTCGATCAAACTCAGGGCAGGTCTGCTCCTGTTACGATCAGCAGATTCAAAGCTGGGACTCGTATCAAGCATCTACTGTGGGGCGAGGGTATTGTGTTGGACAGCAGAATACAAGACAACGACGAGATCGTGGATGTAGTATTTGAGTCAGTTGGGATTAAACGCCTAGCCGCGAGTCTTGCAAATTTGACAATCATATAACTCTGGAGTGCGGGAGCTTGCTCCCGCATGTGGAATAGCAAGCTGTTCCACTCCAGAGTCCCAAATGGAGGAACTATGCAATACATCAACCTCGGTAAAACTGGATTAAAAGTTTCACGTTTATGTTTGGGGATGATGACCTATGGATCAAAGAAATGGCGTGAGTGGGTATTGGAAGAGAAAGAAGCGAAGCCATTTGTAAAACGCGCGTTGGATGCAGGCATCAACTTCTTTGATACGGCAGATGTTTATTCAATCGGGGAAAGCGAGCGGATTACAGGTAATTTATTAAAAGATATAAAACGAGAAAACATTGTCGTTGCCACCAAGGTTTATCAGCAAATGAGTGATGATCCAAACGACCGCGGACTTTCGCGCAAGCACATCCTAGATTCAATTGACAAATCGCTCAAACGTCTGCAAATGGATTACGTGGATTTGTATCAAATCCATCGCTGGGATTACAACACGCCCATTGAAGAAACCATGGAAGCATTGAACGATGTTGTCCGCGCAGGGAAAGCAAGATATATCGGCGCGTCTTCCATGTTTGCGTGGCAATTTGCAAAAGCGCTGCACGTATCAGATGTGAATGGCTGGGCAAAATTTGTGTCCATGCAAAATCACTATAACCTTGTATATCGTGAAGAGGAACGCGAGATGATCCCGCTGTGCAAAGATCAGGGCATCGGATTAATTCCGTGGAGCCCGATGGCACGCGGGTTTTTCGCAGGCAACCGTAAACGCGGCGGGGGCGGTGAAACGTCCCGCGCGCAGAGCGACCCGTTTGCGAATGAGTTGTATTTCCGTGATGAAGATTTTGTCATTGCAGAGCACGCGGCGGAAGTGGCGAAGGAACATAATGCAACAGGTTCACAGATCGCGCTTGCCTGGCTGCTGAACAAACCGCATGTCGCCGCACCCATTATCGGGTCCAGTAAGATCGAGCATTTGGATCAAGCCATTGCCGCAGCGGAGATCAAGTTAACTGAGGATGAAGTCAAACTGTTGGAGACATCCTATCAGCCCCATCCAATTTTGGGACATTCATAAGTGTACTTTCGTTTGTTGTACCTCGGCTTTAAACTATATTGCTTCCTCTTCCGCCCTGTCCGCATGGGGGTGCGGGTTGTCATGCTCCAAAATGATGAAATTTGGCTTGTGCGGCATACCTACCTGCCCGGGTGGTTCCTGCCCGGCGGTGGATTGAAACGGGACGAAACCCTCGAACAAGCCGCGCGCCGTGAAGCCTTCGAAGAGACAGGCGCGGAACTTCGCGCGACGACCCTGATCGGCGCGTACTCCAATTTCAAAGAGTGGAAGACCGACCACACCCTTGTTTTTTATTGCAACGACTTTAATATAAATGGAAAAACGGACGGCGAAATCGCTGAAGCAAGGGCTTTTCCTCTAAATGCCCTGCCTGCCAACATTTACTCTGTCCATCGCCGCCTGATCGAAGACTACCGCACAGGCAACAAGCCTCCACTCCTGGGTGAATGGTGAATCATCAAGCAGCTGGCTTCCATTACTTTGCAGACGGTATAATACAACCCATATTAAAAATCAACACATTGCTGGATAATTACCATGACAAATGAATCTCTAAAGATCGTCCTCCCCATGGCCGGCTGGGGCACGCGCATGCGGCCGCACACGTGGAGCAAGCCCAAGCCGCTCATCAGCGTGGCTGGCAAAACATCCCTTGAGCATTTACTTGATATGTTCAAGAGTCTGCCTGGCCCTGAAAACACGGAATATATTTTTATTGTTGGGCCGTACCTGGGTGAGGCGCAGATACCCGCGTTCATTAAAGAACATTACCCCAATCTCAAGGCGCATTATGTTGTACAGCATGAGATGAAGGGGCAATCCCACGCGCTTGCGCTTGCCCGCGAATATTTGCGTGGACAAATGGTCATCTGCTTTTCGGACACTCTGATGGAAACGGACTTTTCCTTCCTTTCAGATGAGCCGTCGGATGGGGTCGCCTGGGTCATGCCTGTCGAAGACCCGCGTCGTTTTGGCGTGGCGGAGGAAGGCGCAGACGGCTGGGTGAAGCGTTTTATCGAGAAACCGCAAAGCAAGGATAACAACCTTGTGGTAGTTGGTTGTTACTACTTTAAAAACGCTGAAAAATTACTTGCCGCAATTGACGACCAAATGAACCGCGGCGTTATGCTAAAGAATGAATATTTCCTGACTGACGCCATTTCCATTATGATCGAAAGCGGCGCAAAAATCCGCACAAACAATCTCAGCACCTGGCTGGATACCGGCACAATCGAAGCAACGCTGGATACGAATAAGATACTATTAAAGAAAATAGGTAAACAAGTAAACAGGTACACAGGCATGCAGGTTAATATTATTGAACCCTCTTTCATCCACCCAACTGCTGAAATCACAAACTCCATCATTGGGCCGTTCGCTTCGATTGGTGCAAATTGCAAAATAGAAAACAGCCAAATAGCAGAGAGTATTCTCGAAGCGGACTGTGAGATCAAGGATGCGGCGCTGACCCGCTCATTTATCGGCAGGCAGTGCACGGTTAAAGGCAAAGGCGATGGTCAGGTCATGCAGTTGAATCTTGGCGACACTTCTTCCCTCCTTTTGTAAATCACAATATTCCTCTATTGTCAACAAGGTAACATAATATTTTCAACCGATATCCCCAACTTTACAACTTTGCATAACCCACCCCGCCTCGTGACCGTATGGCCTGTCTATTGATTTATACGCCAAAGCCACTCAGTCATCAATACAAGTTAACAGGAAAACCATGAGCGAAAAAATCTACGATTATGTGATCATTGGTTCGGGATTCGGAGGAAGCGTCTCGGCAATGAGGCTGACAGAAAAAGGCTATTCTGTTTTAGTCCTTGAAAAAGGCAGGCGCTTTAATGACACTGACTTCGCAAAAAGCAATTGGCAATATTGGAGATATGTTTGGATGCCAGCCATCCGCGCGCATGGGATCCTGCAGATCAGCGTCCTCAAGGGCGTGATGGTTTTGCATGGCGCGGGCGTGGGCGGTGGAAGTCTCGGGTATGCCAATGTGCTTGAAATCCCTGCCGACGAAACCTTTGCAACGCCCGCGTGGAATCAAAATGTGAATTGGGGCAAGGTCTTGAAACCACATTATGAAACTGCAAAGAAAATGCTTGGCGTTTCGCGCAATCCCAAATTGTGGAAAGCCGATTTGCTTTTAAAAGAGATGGCGGAGGAACGCGGCATGGGGCACACTTTCCGTGCGACGGATGTAGGTGTGTATTTCGGCGAAGCAGGCCTGACTGTGCCCGATCCATTTTTTGGCGGGGAAGGGCCGGAGCGCGCAGGCTGTCAGCACTGCGGCGGATGCATGGTGGGATGTCGTCACAATGCAAAGAATACGCTGCCGAAAAATTATTTGTATTTTGCGGAGAAGAATGGAGCAGAAGTTATTTCGGAAATGGAAGTAACTGATGTTCGACCCTTCGATGGCGCCGGTGGCGCCACTCAGGGCAGGCCTTCGACCTTTGACAACGCTCGTTACGAGGTCACCTATCAAACCTCCACTTCCCCATTCAAGCGCAAGCATAGAATTAACGCAAACAACGTCATCTTTTCTGCGGGTGTGATGGGAACGATGAAGTTATTATTGAGTTTGCGCGACGTGAAAGGCTCACTTCCCAAACTGTCCCGTAGACTCGGCCATATGGTGAGAACCAATTCGGAGGCGCTGTTGGGAAGCGTCGCTCGCAAGTCCGATATCAATTATTCCGAAGGTGTGTCCATTTCATCCATCTACAATCATGATGAGATCACGCGCATTGAGCCTGTCCGCTACCCTGACGGTTCATCCTTGATGCGCTTCCTTGCCGCCCCCTTGATTGATACCGATGTAGGGATTCCGATGCGCCTTTTGAAATTTATCTGGTGGGTGCTGACACATCCCATTGACTTTTTGAAAGCGTTGGTTTTCCCGGGCTGGGCGCACAATGTGACCATCCTGCTCGTGATGCAGCACGCCGATAATCGCATGCGCTTCCAGATTGGACGAAGTGGCTTCACACTTTTCCGCCGCGCAATGGTGGCGGAAAAGGAACCCGGCTATGAGATCGGCGCGCAGGTGAATGGCTCGCACGAATTGACGCGTGATTTTGCGGCGCGCACGAATGGTATTGCGCTTGGCTCCATTGGTGAGAACTTATTAAACCTGCCGACGACTGCTCATATTCTCGGCGGCACACCAATGGGGAAAAATGGCGAAGAGGGTGTTGTTGATGAAAATTTTGAAGTACACCATTACCCCGGCTTATTCATCATTGACGGTTCGATCATGCCTGCAAACCCTGGCGTAAATCCTGCGCTTACGATCACTGCATTAGCTGAATATGCCGTGAGTAAGATAAGAACCAAACGCAGGAAGTAAGTAATAAATCTCCTTATCACAAAACATGATGAGGAGATTTATTACCGGATCGGTTCCAACAAGTAATCGGCGAATTAAATCCGGGGCCTGACATGAAATATCTGCTGCAGGCAGGGTGAACTTAAATCAGGATTGTTTTCTCTAAAATCCTGCAGGCGGGATTACTCCCACCGTAGACAAGCCAAACCAATCGGTATGAAGTTTTCTTACACCGTTTGTGGTCGTCAAAAGAGGAAGGAGCTCCCCGTCGTGCAACCCATATATATTCACCCCGCGCAGATAATATTGCACGCCAGCGAGGGGAGAGGGAAACAACTCAAGGTCGTTTTTGTTCATCCACAACTCGGTATTGCGGAGAAGCGGAAAATAAACATCTATGCCCCTACCTTTGACGTGCGGGTTTAGGAGCTTACCATCACTGCTGACGGCTACCGCCTTCCAAAACAGGTACGGTTTCATGTGCCAGTTATCTACGCCAGGGTTCAAACCAGAAGTTTTCATGCGGTAGTCATAAGAAATCAGTTTGACATGCGTATTTGTTTCTTCTTCGTAAGCGATAAAATTCCCGCCGCAATGGATGCTTTCGGCACGCGGTGTTTTTATTTGATTGCCGTCCTTGTCTCGATATTCGATGTTAATCCACAACGCACCCACCGAACGGTTGTATGAGTAACCATCGGGCGAGTTTATTTTCTGCATGTACTCCCACCAGGGATTCAGAACAGGGATTGTATCTCCCTTGCCTGTGCCTTGCGGAAGGTCTTGCATGGGTCTGGCGTCCGGATAAAAGATGATGTCCCATTCGTTTTCAGGGTTGTACACACCATGCTTGACAATGGCAAATTTATAGGGTGGAGGTTTTAATTCGGTGTAAACAAGTTTTTGGGAATTAAAATGCGCTTCTAGCATAGCGCTTCCTTTCACCGTTGGGTGCTTCGAGGATAAAGTATTCGGGAAAAGTCTCAATAGGTGGAACAGGCTCGCTGATTTCTCTGAAATCTTTACCCATTTGAGCGCCTTTGTGAATTAACACCACCCAGCCGGTGAACGACCCATAAGTCACATGAAGCCATTTATCACCCGCTTTAACTTCCAATCCATCAGCAGGGGCAGTCCATAACTCATCGCCTCTTAAAGTAACTTTTGCGTTAACCGATGCAATCACCTCCGCAAAAGTGGTGTGATCTTTACGAATTCTCGTTCCATTGTAGATGGTGGTCATTTCATACATGAGATTCTCCTTTTTGATAATGTCATTATCTAAGCGCCTTTTAGCTCCGGTATCTTTATTATAATAAGTTTTTCTGATGAGCGGACTCGTGCAAGAACCCGCGACCATCACAGCACGGCACAGGCTGGGGCAGGGTGGATTCTGGGTTGGTCATCGGCGCGTACTCAAGGTTGGCTCTATTATAACCACTCGCGGAACATGCGGCGCTTGCAAATTTCTTTTTAAATTACCTATTGCTTTCCAAAAGTGATTGTTGTATATTATGAATAATTCGATGGCTTCATCTCCGGATTTAAAAGGTTCAATGTTTAAGTCTTTAAAGGAGCAAACAAAATGTCCAACTCGAACCAGGGACAACCTCAGCCCCAGAGCCCCCCTGTACAAACCGCCGCTCACTTGCGCGCAAAGAAACGAGGCGGCGGTTGCTGGGTCTGGTTCGCCTGCGGATGCCTGGCGGTCATCCTGGGGACCAGCCTGCTCGGGGTCGGTGGGTACATCGCGTATCGGTCTGGGGTCATTTCACTGGATACGATCCTCAACCTCGTCGGAGTCGGCCCGGCGGACATCGAATTCGACAACTTCCGTGACGAGACGATCTACATTTCCATTTTGCAACTCGACGTCCCGAGCGACGAGTCGCCTGCCGAGGACTGGTTGGAGATCAAGCCATTCGATGTTCGTTCCTACCCTGTGCTTGAGCCGGGCAGGTATCTCCTGAACTTTGGATTATCCTCCGAGGGATCGGATCTTGGGACTTGCGCACTAACCGTAAGATCGGGCGACCAATACCAATTCGTCGCCCTGCCGGAACGGATCGCGGTCAACCGGCTGAACGATCCGCCGACGATCGGCACGGACCTTGTCGTGGCGACCTCAACCCTGTGCCGCTGAACGATTGGAGGCTGACATGAAGCGCATGAAATGGATCGCGTTGATCCTAGCCGCCGCGTTGCTCGTGGGTTGCGCGCCTACCGTTACCGTCTCGAACACCACATCTTTTCCGGTGCGCGCCATCGTCCGGTCGGGAACGAGCAGCGTGCTTTCCCCCTCACCGGGCGAAAGTTCCAGCGCGGAAGTGACCGAGGGCGCGTATCGCGTCACCGTGATCCCCGACGCGGAGTGGATCGAATATGCCAAACTCACGCGCCAGGTGCTGAACGACCAGCTCGCGCACGCCGACCAACTGACCGGGCCGCAACTGCTTGATGTCATCCGGCGTCTGAAAGAAATCGCCTTGCAAATGCAGGCGTTCGAGCAGGCGGCGGGAGCGGGCACCAGTTGCGGCGGCAAACTTGGCGGCGAAGGAGCGGACTCCGCCTTCGTGACGGTCACGCAGGACGCCAGCGGCGCTCTTGTAGTTACATGCAGGTAGCAATCCCATAACGCGGACTCAAAAGTCTCCGACTTTTGAATAGCAACGACGGAGTCGTTGCACTCCATCTTGACGCAAAGGACAAAAATGAACACCAATCCCCATCAACGGCTCGCCGAACGATTGAACGCCCTGCCCAACGGTTTCCCGCCTACAGACGATGGCAGGGAACTAAAACTGCTGGCAAAACTGTACACGCCTGAAGAAGCGGGATTGGCCGCGCAGTTGAATTCCTCACTGGAAACGGTGGAGGAGATCGCGGCGCGGATTTCGCGAATGCGCTCCAGCAACTCGTCGAAGTAATCCCTGCCGAAGCGCTTGTTTTGTTTCAGGCGTTCATCATCCAACGCGAACCCTTTGATGATAAATTCTCTGAGCGTTTGCGTCGCCCAGATTCGGAAACGCGTGGCTTGTTCGGAATTGACGCGATAGCCGACGGAAATGATGGCATCGAGGTTGTAAAGATTCGTCAGGTACGCTTTTCCATCTGCGGCAGTTATCCGGATTTTTCGGATAACTGAATCTGCCGAAAGCTCCCTCGACTCAAAAATCGCTTGAAGGTGGTCGCTAATTGTGCGAACGTCCACGTCGAACAGTTCCGCCAGTTGCTTCTGCGTCAACCAGACGGTTTCGCCCTGATAGTAGACTTCCACCCGTTTTTCGCCGTCGGGCGATGTGTATAGGATGATTTCGTCGCTCATGGTTTTTGTTCTCCTTCCACAATCCTTATCTCTTCTTCCGTCAGCCCATACAATTGACGCGAAGCGACCAACTGGTCAATCTCCCTTTCCAGCGGACTGGTATCCGCCTGCGGATTCGCCCGCTTCGCCGCCAACGCATCCCGCCCCGTGCGGCGGACAAACTCCTCCTCCCCCAGCAACCACGGACTCTCCAGCGGATTGCGCGAATGCGCTCGGCAGGCTCCAACCCGATCTCGCGCAGGAATTTCTCGTTCATCCCACTTCCTTCAAAGCGCGTTCCAATAAATCTGTGACCTTGAGTTCGCCTGCCCAACGGCGTAAATAATCCAAGTCCAATTCGCCCGCGCGGGTTTTGAACACGCCAAGAATATCGCGCCATTGACGTTCCGATACTTCCCCGCCTATGCGATACCATTCGAGTTTGGAGAGAATGGTATCTTCGGGGCTGGCAAACTTCGCGCTGACTTCTGTTTCAAAGGTAAAGGTCTGCCTTTGGGCGCGGGCAAGTTGGGATTGCAAAAACGGTCGCGGGCGGGGAATGAACACGTCCACCTTGAACAATGTCTCGCGGTGAATGATGTTGAAGCTGGAATTACGTTGGATCGACTCGGCAATCATTTCGTCGTCCACGTAGAATTCATCCTGCAAAGCCGAGACAAAAGGTTTGAGGTGTTCAAGCTGCATTTCGGCGACGATGTCTGAATCTTGGGTAGTGCGGATCATGCCATAAAGCGTGCTGGCAAGCGATCCGCCGATGAGATAGGGAACGCCAAGTTGCTCGAATACATTTGTGACTCTGAGCGTGACTTCGATAGGTTCATTTTGCATGAGGGATCTCTCCGAAGACTTTGCGGGCAAGTTCTTCTCCCAATAGCAAACCCGCCAATTTGCGGCGCAATTCAGTTTCGCTGGCTTGCGGATATTGCGCGCGCAAACCTGTCAACGCCAGCAGCCGCGCGGATTGGTTGAGTTGCGCCAGCATTTGCATTTTACGCGTGGGACTTGCCTGCCGCCATAATTGAATTTGCAGGGCTTCCATTTTGGGATGGGTATCGGGGAATAAGGCACTCATAAAATGATTATATCCCGTAGGTCGGAATTAATTCCGACTACAACCAGTTGACGTATGTATATTTCCAATCTTCCCATTGCTCAACCAACCCCGCCTTGACGGGATTGTTGATTACGTACCAGACGATATTTTCATACTCTTTTTGATTGCGAATCACGTGGTCGTAACTTTCAGCCTGCCAGAATGTTCCGCTTCTACCCAATGCCTGATTGCAAAACCGCGCGGTGCGACCTTTGAGCAGTTTCATCGTATCCGTCAGCGGATACTTTCGCGTGACCCCTGCGTGTGTTGGTTTGATATTGCGCTCTGCCGTGTCAATCACCAAATGCCCATGATTGGACATGAGACAATAGGCAACGAGCGAATAGCGTTCCCCGTCCAGCCAGTGGATTTCGTCCGCGACGATTTGCGCGACTTTCTCATCCGCCAGCCAGCGCGGACTTTCCTCCACGCAGCGATCCAGCCATGCGTCGAATTGACCAAAGTGTTTTTTGTCCAGTTTGTAAAGTTCCGCGTGTTGTTGCGCGCCGCTATATTTGGCGCGGATAATTTTCTTTTGGCGCTCGCGTTCCGCCTCCAATTCTTGAATGATGTGAATAGGCAGGGAGTTTGCCAGCCGAAAGGTGATGAAGAACATCGCGCCTTCGGGTTGCCAGTGGGGCAGGTTGCGGCGGTAAAGCGGAATTAATTCCGCGTTACCTTCCGCAGTACCGTTTTCATAATCCATACAGCCCCTTTACCCTTTCGTCAATCTTTTTTTCCACATTGACCACATCCTCTGTCAGGGACAGGGTCTCTTCCCGCGCTCTTCTGTAACTCGGAATTAATTCCGAGTTACGGCGGCGGACGAACTCCTCCTCCCCCAGCGCCCACGGACTCTCCAGCGGATTGCGGCTCGTGGTGTGGGTCGGAATTAATTCCGACTTACGCTTACTCATACAGCCTCCCCACCATCTCATCCAGTTGACCTTCCCACTCGCGCACTTTTTCAGCGGACTTTTCGGGCAGGGGATAGCCTTGCTTTTCGTATTCGCCCAAGATCTTGTCCACCAGTTTTACGAATTCCTTTTGTTCTTCCAAAGGAATCGGCGCAATCGGAAGTTGTTTCCATTCATCGGGATAAATGTCTAACTTGCTTTGCCTTATTTTGAACAGAAACTTTTTGGCGAAACTTGAATTTGTGATTGCTAAAACATATTTCAAGTTGAATTTTTCAGATAGTTCCTCGCGTTGTTCTCTATCGCCTTCTGGATTTTGGTGTTTATATTCAGTAGCTTTTTTTATTGACTTGTTCACAACGCCTTTTAGATATCGCCAAGGCACACATAATATTACAGTGTGATTTGACATTAACTTTTTGTTGTCATAATTGACAGAAATATTCTCCCCACACATTCTAAAAGCCATTAGTTTTTCTTGTGGCTCATGAAGTTCAATAAATGTCGGACGCCTGAACATGGCTGGAGCACGATTTGTTCCATACTCCAAATATCTTATTCGTTGTAATGCCCATCGTTTTATGTCTTTGCCTTCAACGTATGACTTAGGATGTTTCTTATCTTTTGTTTCTGATATTAAATCTTCTGCTTTAAATGAGCCTTGAGCCTGCTTTTCATCGGCGTGAATTGCCATTCCCACACTCACATAACAAATATCGCCAAGTGATGGAAATTTCTTGCCATTAGACTCTGTGACCTGATGGTTGGGTCGGAACAGCGTTTCTGAAAGTTCCGATTGTGAATCGGTACTCAAAAATTCTTGATTATTCTCAAACTCATCGCGCTTTCCCCACCTTCTCACTCGAATAGGTTGATGAGTCTCTTTTGGCTCCGTTTTCACATAGTGCAAAATTGTGTTGTTTACACCAGCGTCAAACAAATCAATCTCTGTACAAAAATCCACGCGGTTTATGCTTGTGTTTTCCAAGAAGAATTCATGTGACTTGCCTGCATATTTGGCGGCGTTGTAGGCATCGGGAATGATGAAAACCATCTGCCCGTTTTGCCGCAGAAGTTGATAGGCGCGTTCCAGAAACGGGATGTATAAATCCCATTTCTCGTGCAAGGTTTTATAGATTTTGGAATCCTTTAAATGCTTGCGGAATGTTTGCCATTCGGCAATTTGTTCCTGTCGTTCTTCTTCGTCTTCCATGTGCTTGAATTGGGCATCGGCGCGCACATACGGCGGGTTGGCGAGCACAATATCAAAGCCACCTTCTTTCGGCGCGGCGGTCAGTTCCATTTGTCCCCCTACTGTATTAATAATGGATGGCATCATGCCGCTCAGTGTGCTTTGGGCGAGTTCGGGCGCGAACACTTCGGCGAAGTCCACCTGCCAGTCGAAACTGTTGGACGGAATTCCATTCCGTCCAGAATCAGGCGAAATGAATTTCGCGGTACGGGGGTGCGCCCATTCCTTGATTTTCTCTTTCAGTTCTTCAATTTGCTTCGCCAGTTTCCGCTTTTCGTCCGAACCGGCGTGCAAGCCCATGAACTCGTTTTTCAAGCGCAAGAATTCCCGCACCTGCCCGTAACGGAACAGTTCGGGCTGGAGTCCGCCCGAAGGGTCGGGCGCGGTCAGAGAATCGCCGCACTCGATCTTGAAGTCCAGGTTTGGAAGCGGCGGGGGAGTGCCGCCTTCAAAGTCCACGATCAACGAAAGCCACAATCGCAGGCGCGCAATGTTCACCGCGAAGTCATCCTTATCCACGCCGTACAGGTTGTTCTGGATGATGTCGAGTTTGGTCTTGTAGATCGTCGGCGCGTCCTTTTGATGCTGGGCAAAGATCACCGCGTATTGTTCCAGCAACTCATGCAACATGCCCAGCAAATATACGCGCCCGACCCGCAGGCGGGGTCGCACACCTTCACCGCGCGCAGGGCGTCCACCACCTGCATCGGGTTGCGGATGGACTTCGCATCGTTCTTATCCACGAACAGCGCAATGGCTTCTGCGCTCTCGCCATCCCCCGTACCGCGAAATTCATTTCGCCCCGTGTCAGGACGAAATGAATTTCGTCCTACCGTTGTTTCCAGATAACCCTTCAACGCCTCGCGGCACATGAACGCCACCACAGGCTTGGGCGTGTAATAACTGCCGCTCTCATGCCTGCCCGTCACCAGTTCCTCGAAAATGCGCCCCAGCATCTCGGGGTCAACCGCCACTTCCACATCCAGCGGCGTTGATTCAGTCACGGTAAAGTTGAACTGATACACCAACTCATTCAGGACTTTGGCGATGATCGCATCGGGGAAGGTGGGACCGTCCTTATCATCCTCCTCTTCCTCGAACAGACCGCCGTTCAAATACGGGACATCGCCGATCAGACTCAGGATGGGCTTGTATTCTGCCTTCTGGCGTTTATCTCCGCTCGGATGATTCAGCCCCATAAAGAACAACGTGTTCAGCCGCGACCTGTGGAAGTTGGCGTTCTTATCTCTGGTGTTGTTGTAATAATCGTCGAACAAAGCCCGCAGATAATCGCGTCGCTGGTGGAACGTCAACCAACCTTTGTGTTCCAGAAAAACAATAAAAAGCAGGCGATTGAAAAATCTTTGGGTATAAAGACGCTTTTGTTCTTCGCTCCAACGGCGCTCAATCGTCGCTTCGACCTCTTCGAAGATTTCCCTGAATGTCTTGAAGAATTCTTTAGTGACGGGTTCAACGTTAAACGCATCCGCAAGTTGCGCCAAAGTAGGGTTATGCTCGTCATCCTCGATAATCTTTGCAAACCTGCTTTGCGCCGTATGGCTCTTTTCATTAGCGCCGACCAAAAACGACCAGCGGCGCGCGGGCGTGAATTCTTCTTTTACCTTCGGTTTTCCATTTTGTTCTTCAAAACGATAATCCATCTTTACCAAAGAGAAACGCCAGTCCACCGAATTGGGCGAGACGAACGCGACCAGCGCGGCAGCTTTGTTTCCCTGTGAAAGATACCAAGCCACAAAATTCCTTTGCATGGTTCTGGCGCGCTCGATGGAAGTTTCCCGTTTCAGGTGAACGATAAAGAGCATGATCTCGGTCTTGTCCGCCGCATATTTACCGACGCGCTCCATTTTCTCGATGTATGCCTGAAACTTCTCAGGAATACGCGCCCCCTGATTGACTCTTGCCCCTTCATCGTCGAATCCATTCAGCAGTTCCCGCAGGAAGCGAATATATCCCTCTCTCTCGAAGGGCGATTCAAAGGTCTTGCAGACAAGTTCGATGGCTTGTTGTCGGTTCATGGGAGTTCCCGTCATTGCGAGCGTTGGTCGAGACCAGGCGAAGCAATCCCCTGTTACATGAATTCAATCGTCAACTGTTTGAGGTCAATCTGCGCGCCCGAGGCGAGCAAGAAATCCATTCCCAAAATGCCGCGGATGTCGAAGCCGTAATCCATCCCGCCGATCTCGATCTCGAAATCGCGAAACGAAAAATCCCCCACCTGGATCGAATCTATCTTTCGCATGAACGCCACTTCACTCCCGCCGACGCCGTGGATGTGGTGCAACACATCTTCGCCCTGCGGCTGGATCCCGATCTCCGCCGCCGCGTCCGCCGAAAAGAGCGTCCCGCCCGAGCCAGTATCAATCAGCACGTTTGGGATTTCGATTTTCCTGCCGTGATGAACGAGCGTAACGGGGACAAAAGGCAGGTTATCTTGAAGCGACAGGCGCATGTCCCCTCCGAATGCCGAGCCACTGGCGTTCGCGGATGTCCAATTCGACGCGGCTGGTATGAACGTAATAATATTCGCGCTCGGGGTGCGCCTGGTGCAGTCTGCGGTAACTTCGCAGCGCTGCCGCGCCGTCCGCGCAGGCTTCCACTACCGCGATCTTATCCAGCACGCGTCGGTCTGCCTCGCTGTGCGCTTCTACCGCTTCGATGATCAACCATTGATTTGGGTAGGCTTCCCGAACTTTTTTCCAGCGCATAAGGATCTCCTTTCTTCGACGTCCAAAATTATAGCACGCAGTAGGGCGAAATCAATTCCGCCCTACGCCAGATACATGCTCAAGATCACTTCCCGCCTGCCAGTCGAGCGCGGGTTTTGTTCCGCGTAGTGACTTTCCAGGAGCCTTGCAGGAATGGTGGTTTGCAATACAGCCAATACTTTCAAAGGACTCGTCATTTGGTTTCCAAGTTCATTGAGAGCGGTCAATGCGGTTTTGGTTGTTTGCCTGGGCAAACCGCCTTCTTCCAATCTTGCCATGACGGTTTGCGCGTACAGTTCCTGATCGTCGGTAAGTTGCTGCGTGTTCTTGAAAACCGCCTTCAAGATTTTCAAAATCTGATAAGCGCTGTCCCTGCCCCTGCGGGTCTGGGTTTCAAGCAGTTCTTCCGTTGTGGCATTGATAAAGGCTTCTTTGTTTTTATCCAGCAGTTCAAAATATGTCTCAGGTAGTTTCTTTCTTTTTTCGTCCTCCGCACATTCCATCATACCGGCGGCGGTGATGAAATCCAATTCCTTTGCTTCCGCTTCGCTCCCATTGGACAAAATAAATTTGTGCATTTTGAATCTTTGCCTGCCAGATTCTTCCAATAATGATCTCTGAAAATATGTGATGAGCAAATCTGTCATTGCGAGCGCCGGTCGAGTAGAGCGAGTGCTTTTCTCGCTCGTATCGAGACCAAGCGAAGCAATCCCCTCATCGCCAGGAGACTGCTTCGACGGAAGAACACCGTCTCGCAGTGACATACTCTTGGCAGAACGAGCCTTCTTGGGAAGCCGTTTGATTTTCTCGAACAAATCGGGCTGGTTATCGCGAATATCCTTGATCAAGGTCAGGTACTTCAATTCGCTTGTTTCGTTTTCATCTTCACCCGTCACCGTCTTTTTGGAAACCAGGCGATTGAACAACTCATGCGAGCCGACTGGTTCGCCTTCGGTCAACAATGCCGCATCGCCGCCCAACAAAGTCAAAAAGGCGTTGATTTTGGCTACGGCGGCTTCCTTCAATTTGATTTCATCGTTTGCCTGTTGGGTTGGGAAGAAGTTGAAGGTATGGATTGTGTCGAACTTTGTATCTACGCGGTTAATGCGCCCAACCCTTTGCATCATGCGGGTTGGATTCCACGGAATGTCGTAATTGACGACCACGTTGGAACGGTGCAAGTTGACGCCTTCCGAAAGGACTTCCGTTGAAATCAAAATTTCTCTACCGTACATGAGTTGGTACCTCTGGCAGGCTAAAAAGGAAGACGGGTTGAAAGTCTAGCGAATGCTTCAATGCGTACTTTAGCCAATCGAGTT
>VGNE01000037.1 GCA_016866215.1 Chloroflexota bacterium
CGGCGCGATAAAAGTCTCTTCCGTTTGGGACTCGATTGGCTAAAGTACGCATTGAAGCATTCGCTAGACTTTCAACCCGTCTTCCTTTTTAGCCTGCCAGAGGTACCAACTCATGTACGGTAGAGAATCATTTACTAAAGAAATTGGAGGAGGCTTAAGGTTTGAGATGCCAGTCAACATGCGCCAAACCTGTGACCGTATATTTAAGTTTTCAATAAATATGTGTTTCAAAAGAAGAGTCGTGGCTTTATCTGGAAATCTATGAGCAAATTTCCAATAAGCATTAAAAGCAGGGGTTAAAGTTGAAGAAGATTGGGTACCCCAAACTGGAAACAGATAAATAAGCAGCTCCATTATGTTTAGATAGTCGGCTGTGATTTTGAATTTTTTATCATCCAAGTCTTCTTCGACATCTTTTGTCAATTGATTTATTTGCCAAGAATTAGAACCATCAACTCCATGAACACCATAACCGCTTAAGCCAGGCACGACTAGTTTCTTGTAAAGCTCTACATCAATTGTGTCAAGAATTTCGAATAACAAATTGATATTAAGCTTGGTGTACAAAGAAACCCGCCAGCGCCATACCAACATTCTTAATATCCAAGATGCAGTTCGTTCATTATCACAAAATTTTTTTCTAACTTCATTAATGTCTTCATCTGTTATAAGCTCTTCTTCAACGGAAAAAATGCTCTTAATGAAAATCTCTTGATACCAATCCTTTTTACGAATAAAATCCAAAATTACGCCCCTGCCTTCTGGGTGCCTGGACGAATAAAAAAGGTATGTTCTCAGCCCTTCCGCAATAACAGACTTTTCAGATGACGCGCTGTCGATAAACTCCTCGAATTTCTTCTTGTTCTTTGCAAAAACATTGTTAACCAAATAATTGGCAATCAAAAAATCTCGAAACTCGTCAAAGGTAAAATTTAAGACTTCCGTGCTGGTGCTCAGAACATCGCCGTTATTAAATAAATCTTTTCTTATTATTACGTCTTCACCAAGTAGCCCTGTTATAGCCTCATCATGTTCGGCTGAAATATCTGATATTAGAATATTCGCGTACTGCTTTTGTTCAATCATTAACTCGATTATATGTTTTAGAGCTTGTCGATACTTGTCACCTATTCTTATTGCAACTTGAGGGTCGTTGCTGTCATGTACAATTGCATCTCGCAGTTTCCGTTCCAAATATTCTCTAAAAACCTTTTCTCGATAAATATCGGAGATTTGCACTGGGGAGCTAACTTTATCTCTATCTACATTCCCATACACTTCGCAAAACATACGAAGTAAAAGAACATCGTTTTCAAGAATATCTCTTGCTCGCTTCGACAAATAGCCGACTCGAATGTTGAAAAAACGAAAGTACCCCTTTAGCAACTGTTCTTTGTGCTTTTTGTCCATTCGGGTTTCCAGATTTTTAACATAAACTATATTATCTGAAAAGCTTGAGGTCTTAAGATTGCTAAATCTTTCCTCAAAATATTCGGACCGACAAGTCAAAATAAATTTGATGCTTTTGTGATTCAATGCCCTTTCAATAAACTTTTCAAGGTGATGAGAAAAGTCTTTGATGTTTTTATGTTCATTAATTCCATCAATTATTATTACTATTGGTGAATCTAAATCACCTGCCAGCTCCTGTAACTTGTCAAATGCATCGTCTAAATTGTTGAGGCTATGTCCAAAGATTGAATACAGAAAGTATTCACCAATTTTTTCGGGCGCGACATGATTGAAATCTCGTCCTGTAAAAAACAAACATGGTATTCCTCTCTTTAGAAGCACAGTGTCAGCAAAATCGCAAACGAAATTTGTTTTCCCCTGCCCAGCTCTACTTGTAATTAGTAATACACGAGAAGAAATGAGCTTGATGTTATCAATAATGTCGTCGATGCTTCTTGTCAGGAAATAAGATGTATTCTCCAGACGGTATTTCATCTCTTTATATATATATTTTTTACGTTCTGGAACCTTCTCGTCAACAAAATCATAAGAGTGTACTGAAGTATAAGGTTTGAGAGCATCCTTAATTTGGGTTAGCGAGGCAATTAGAACATCGGACTTATATCTATGATCTTCAAGTGTCAAATCTTTGGATAATAGTTTCGGGGCGTTAAAAACCAACTTTGGAAGTGAAACTTTTTCCAGTATGTAATTTGTCTCTTCGAAATCCAGCCTGTCAATCTCATCAATTGTCTTTTGGAAAAACGTTGTTGGTAAAGAAAAATATCTCGCTTGATCTTTTATATCTGCAACCTCGATAAAAATATCTGGAATATATTTTTTAGCATTCTTTTCCTTAGCTAATTGTTGTTGTGTATGGTCGGCAACCAATTTTTTTGTGGGAATTTTCTTAGATTCCTCAAACTGTTCTTCTAAAATAGCCTCAATTTTCGCGATCTTTCTCAGGGGCAATTGTTTTATCGTGTCTAACAGGTCTGTATAGTCTCTTATATCATTATCTTTAGAAAATTTAAATTTTTTTCCAATAATAGTATCCCGATCACGCCCCAGATGGTTGGGTTGTTTTTTTGTAATTGAATAAACAATTAAATGTTTATAATGTCTGTAATGTTTATGTGCAACAAACTTTTTTAGGGTGTCTTTAATCTTTTCGCTACTTGTGTCAGAGGTTATTTGAAAGGCTACTTTTGCTGCTGAATCGCCCAGATCAATTCCTGGGAAGTTTCCGCCCTTGGGGTTTAAGTTTATCAATTTTTTGTAGCTGTAAATCTCTCGGAATATTGGAACGAGAATATCTTCAGCTAATCGGTTTTTATCAAACAACCCCATAGCTATATCATTTTCAATACTCAATCTGAATAAAGCGATTAATTCGCTAATTCTGAGAAGTGACTTTTGTAAATGCGCCATAGCTTATTTTAGTTCAACATGTGAGTTTTCAAAACCCCAACTCCTTCAAATTCTGCGCCTCGCTCTTCTTTCCTCTCCTGTCATTCAAATGTTATCATGCTTGAAATTTTCACCTCTTGCGCAATAGTATCAATAATGGTATCATGCACACATGCCCAAAATTACAGATCTAATTGCTGAAATGAAACGCAATCCAAAAGGAATCCGCTTTCAAGACCTCTGTAAAGTTTGCGAACATTATTTTGGAGAAACGCGGCAAACAGGGAGCAGTCACAAGGTATACAAGACTCCCTGGCAGGGAGACCCGCGCGTCAATATCCAGAACGATAAAGGCATGGCAAAGGCATATCAGGTCAGACAAGTATTAAAAGCAATTGAACGACTGGAGGAAGAAGGAAATGTTGAAAAATGACCGTTACACATATCGCATTACATGGTCTGAAGAAGATCAGGAATACGCAGGCTTATGCGTTGAGTTTCCCAGTCTGAGCTGGCTGGACGAAAACCCCGAAGCCGCACTGGCGGGCATCCGTGGCGCAGTAGCGGAGGTGGTCAAGGATATGAAGGCAAACGGCGAAACCTTGCCAGAGCCACTCTCCAGCAAACAATTTAGCGGAAAGTTTATGATTCGTATCCCACCCGAACTACACCGTAAACTGGCAATCGAAGCACAAGAAGAAGGCATCAGTCTCAATCGTCTGGCAAGTGACAAACTAAGCAGACAGGAAGCATAAAACAAAAACAGGCTCATACACAGAGCCTGTTTTCTTTAATAATCTTCGTGGGTAAAACCCCAACTCCTTCAATCTCGCTTCTCCCTTGCCTTACCCAGAGCTGGGCAAATGTCGCGACTTGAAATCCTCTTCAATTCGTTCCTGTAAAAAAATCTTAATCAAGGACTGATACAGCACATCGCGCTCATTTGCCATCTGGCGCAGAGCATCCAGAAGCGATTCTGACAAGCGCAGGGAAATTGCGCGGGTGGATGGTTTCAAATTCGGAAATAAAACCCGCTCGGCGCTTTTCCAATTCAGATATTCGGAGGAATCATGTTCGCTCCAAAAAGCGCGTTCCTCGTCTTCGTTTTTGAATTTAGGAATTGATTTGCTCATAAATACTGCGCTCCTTTTTACTCATGGCATTGGCAGACAACAGCATAGTCGGGACGCCCCATCGCCCTTCAGTTCGCAAGGTCATCAATACAATCCCAGGGCAATCAACCGCTCGCGTTCTTCGACGCGCTGCTCATTATTCAATTGCAGTATCTTGACCGTCACGCGCGCTTCGGGAGTCAATGGCTGAATGATTGCTCCGTCCAATTGAAAATGTTCCTGCCACATTTGGGAACGCGGATTGAAAAATGGAACCAGCGCGCCAGTTTGAGGGTCGAATGAGCCGACATTGGGTCCTTTGCGGCGATTACAGCGCAGGCAGGCCAGCGCAAGATTATCGGCTTTCGTTTTGCCCCATGTTGGATCGGGATAATGTGATCGGGTTCGTGTTCAAACGCGCTGACTGATTTGGGCATGAGGCAGTATTCGCACCTGCCTTCCGCGCGTTCTGTTACCAATCGCCTCAGGACAACTGAAATATCCCCGCTCATTTTCCCTTGCCCCCCAATAGGGGCTTGCCCACCGACTGTTCGCGCGCCCGAACTTTAAGCATCGTAACAAGATGTTCCAATGTTTCGATTTCTTCCAGTTCGGCTTGTTCTTCTTCCGAGAGCAGGCTGGATTGATTGAGCGCAAGCAGGTGGCGCAGGCGTTGCTGGGAACGTTCCGAGACCTTATATGAAGCAACCTGCTTCGGTGTTGGTCCTTTGGACAGAAAACCAATCAGTTCTGAAACGGTCCGCGCGGCGGGAGTTTTGAATCCCGCCAATGAAAGTTCCAGCACCGTCGGCAGCCACTTGTTCATACGGCGCAATTTGAGCGCGAGATTGTCTGACACGCGCATTGTCATCTCAACCATAGTTTCACCTCTACTTTCTATTTTACTTCAACTTGTTCGACGCAGGTCTCCTGACCAGCGTCATATAACCTAAAATCCCAACTCCTTCAAATTTCGTTGCTTACCCCTTTTCCATGTCACGCGCCTTGGTTCGACGGTCATCCATTTTTTTCATCTTTCGCGTGCGTCTGCGCCGATTTCTTTTCTTCGAGTAAAGATTTGTTGATAGTTTATCCGCATTCTCACCACCCCTCATTGCTTTATCGGGAAATTCACCCTGCCCGCAATGACGATAATAGAACATTTGTTGCAAAATTTTAGCCTTAAATGAACTAAAATACAAAGTACCGCTGCTTCCTGAAAATTTATAATAGCTGCGGTGCAAGGGAACTTTTTTAGAGCGGGCTCGTCTATGAAATGGATTACAAAACAAAAGGAGATGAAAATGCGTACAAAAATTTTAGCTATTGCAGTTCTGGTTTTCGCGCTCGTCTTGAGCGCCTGTGGGCCGACTACCATCAATGAGGCGGCGACCGAAAACCTGCGCACCCTGAATGTAAATGGTATCGGACAGGTCTACCTGACACCCGATATTGCTTACATCAACATCGGTGTCAACACCCAGGGTCCGAGCGCTTCCGATTCAGTGACAACCAACAAGGAGCAATCCAACGCTGTGATCGAAGCCATCAAGGATGCCGGCGTGGACGCGAAAGACATCCATACCACCAATTTCAGCATCTGGTCGAATCCACAGTATGACGACTTGGGCCAAATTTCCGGCACGACCTATGTGGTGGATAACACTGTCAACGTAACCATGCGCGACCTCGATAAGCTCGGCGACCTGCTTGACGCTGCGATCAGCGCGGGCGCAAACAGCATCTACAGCATTCAGTTTGACGTTGCCGATAAAACCGCGGCCACAAAGGAAGCCCGCGCAAGCGCGGTAGCAGATGCTAAAGTGCAGGCTCAGGAATTGGCGGATGCCGCAGGTGTTTCACTCGACGTCATCCAAACCATCAACTTCTATGATAACAACCCATATCCCTATTACGAGGGCAAGGGCGGCGGCGGTGGCGGCGCCTACGAAGGCGCGGCAGTCCCGATCCAACCCGGACAACTTGCGATTTCTGTGACCGTCAACGTGACATACACGATTAAATAACCGCTGTTTTCTTGACGTTGAGCCTGCTCCTGTTTCTTGGGGCAGGTTCTTTCGTTTTACCCCCTCCGCCGCGCCCCCACCCAGCCTCCCCCAAATGCGACAGTTTATATTTAGTTGACATAGAGATTTTTCATGTCGCATTTGGGGGAGGTGCCGCTTTAGCGGCGGAGGGGGTTTATAATCTCAAGCATCATTCTGGCGGGATATCATCCCGACCTGTGTTTAAGGAGTCTCCTCACATGCTCAAAGTTGGCTATATCGGTTTGGGATTAATGGGCAAGTCTATTGCGCGGAATATTCTGAAAGCAGGCTTTCCGCTGGTTGTGCATAATCGTTCCCGCGCTGCAGTGGATGAACTCGTTGCGGAAGGCGCACGCTCCGCGAACTCTCCAAAGGAAGTTGCCGCACAAGTGGACGTGGTCTTCACCAACCTGCCCGATTCACCAGACGTGGAAAAAGTGGCGCTCGGTGAAAATGGAATTATCGAAAGCGCACGCAAAGGACTGATCCTAGTGGATAACTCCACCATCAAACCAGCCTCGGCGCGCATGATTGCGGAGAAGTTAAAAGAAAAAGGTGTGTTCTCACTCGATGCGCCCGTTTCAGGCGGTGACATTGGCGCGAAAAATGCGACACTGACGATCATGGTCGGCGGCGAGGCAGAAGCGCTAGAAAAGGTCATGCCTATTTTTCAGGCAATAGGCAAGACTATTACACACGTCGGGGATGCTGGCGCAGGGCAGGTGGCAAAAGCCGCGAATCAAATTATGGTCGCCGCACAGATGGTGGCCATGGGCGAGTTGCTGGTCTTCTCGAAGAAAGCGGGCGTTGATCCGCGCAAAGTGGTGGAGGCGATCAAAGCCGGCGCGGCCCAATGCTGGGCGCTGGATATCAAACCGCCCAGATTATTCGAAGGCAATCGCAAGCCTGGCTTTAAAGCCTACATGCAATTAAAGGATATGAAGATTGTTTTGGATACAGCCAAAGAGTATGATGTGCCGATTTCAGCAACCGAAGAGAATACAAAACTCTATCAACAGATGATTAACATAGGCATGGGCGAGTTGGATAACTCCGCTGTGGTGGGTGTGATCGAAAAATTGGCAGGCGTGGAGATCGTTGGAAGGTTGGAAGGTTGAAAGTTGAATGTTACATCCTGTAAACCTGCAACCTTCAACCTGCGACCTGCAAACATGTCTTTAGAAATCAACCACCCCGTTCCCGATTTTGAATTGCCTGATCTTGAAGGCAGGCTTCATCGTCTCAGCGATTATCGCGGCAAAATCATCATCGTCAATTTTTGGTCTTGTGAATGTCCACATTCGGAGCGGACGGATAAAGCCATCCTGGCGATGTTTGTGCAATGGCGTCTGCACGGTGTGGTGATGCTGTCCATTGCGTCGAATCGAAGCGAGAATTTTCAAGATGTGAAAAATGCCGCTGACGCCCGCCGCCTGCCAACCGTCCTGCTTGATGCGGATTGTACCGTTGCTGACTTGTTCGAAGCGCAAACCACTCCGCATGTTTTTGTGATGGATCGAGAGGGAATCCTGCGTTATCGCGGCTCTGCGGATGATGTCACGTTTCGCACAAAAATTCCGTCGCGCTTCTTTCTGGACGAGGCAGTTGAGTCATTGCTCGAAGGGCATTTGCCAGAGCTGACGGATTCACCTGCCTATGGTTGTACGATTGTGCGTGAAGTTTGATAGAATAAACCTGTGGTTGAGATTAATGAACGCAACGTATTATTAAACAAGATCCATCTCTTCAACGGTTTGATGGATGATCAGTTGACGGGTATTTCAGAAAAACTGGAAGAGCGCGTATACCCGGCGGATGCCATCATCTTTGAAATTGGCACAAGACCTGAAGGGTTTTATCTGATCTACGAGGGCAAGGTGAAGGTAGTCCGGCCGCGTGAAAGAGGCGGGGATTTTGTGGCCTGGCTCACGGCGGGAGATTATTTCGGCGAAGAGGCCTTGTTTGAACAACGCAATCGTTCGGCAACCGTGATCGCCACTGAAGAGACCGTGATTCTATTTCTATCGCGCGAGGGATTTGAAGACCTGCTTGCAAAGTATGAAAAATTAAAACCGAATTTTCTGATATCCATCAAAAGTCGTAAATTAGCGCGCGCCAGCGTGTTCAAATGGCTGGGTCCTAATGAAGTGATTTTTTTCATCGCACGCAGACATAAGATCAGGTTGGTCCAGGCTTTGATCGCTCCATTTTTTTTCCTGGCCTTACCCATCGCACTTTTTTCGTGGTCATTTCTAGCAGGCGTAATCACGCCCGTGGTACTTGGAGTGATCCTGCTGGTCGGCATCCTGTTATGGGCGCTCTGGCAGGCCATTGATTGGAGCAATGATTATTATATTGTGACCAACCAGCGTGTGGTTTGGGTGGAGCGTGTGATCGGCATCTACGACAGCCGCCAGGAAGTGCCGCTCGGGACGATTCTTTCGGTGAATGTGGAAACGGACTTGATTGGGCGGGCATTCGATTATGGCAATGTGGCGGTGCATACCTTCGTCGGCAATATCCAATTTGATTATATAGATCATCCCAATCAGGCAGCGGATATCATCCGCGAGCATTGGGAACGCACAAAGTCAAAAGGCACACAGGCGCAAAAAGAAGCGATGAAGAATGCCCTGCGCGCCAAGCTGGGGTTGACTGTGCCGCAACAAGCGCAGGATGAACTGCCTCCTCATATTGTGTCGGAAGATCAGAAAATCCAAAATAAGAGACTGATCCGCATTGTACTTGCAAACCTGTTTAAACTACGCGTGGAGGATGGCGGTACAGTCATTTATCACAAGCATTGGTTTGTGTTATTGAAACAAATGGGACGCCCTTTTTTATTCTTTTTGGGCCTGGTCGTATTGTTGTTCATACGGATTTGGAGCCTGTACAACAACCCGAATGAGGCAATTTTTGAAAAATTGGAAAGCGGCGGTTTTCGTCCGGATACGATCCTTGTCACAATTCCGCTTCTCATGCTGCTCTTCTTTGGCTGGATGATCTGGGAATACATTGACTGGATGAATGACATCTTTCAAGTGACGCCGGATGAAATTATAGACCTTGATAAAACCCCGCTCGGCACACAGGAACGACGGTCTGCACAGATCGAGAACATATTAAGCACTGAATTTAAACGCAAAGGCCTGATAGGCTATTTATTTAACTTTGGCACGGTCTATATTTCCGTGGGCGGCTCAAATCTTGAGTTTCAAGATGTGCTCGATCCCGCCAGTGTGCAGGCAGACATCAACCGCCGCCGCATGGTGCGGCTCGCGAGGAAAAGCGAAGATTCCACCAACATGGAACAGGAACGTATGGCAATCTGGCTGGCGGCGTATCACCAAAACCTGAAGGAATTTGATACGCCGGTCTCAACTGAGGAAGATGATGAAATATTAAAAGCCGGTCTGGCCAGCCAGCGCATGGATGATCTTGAAAAAAATGATCAAATAGACACTCTGGTGGATAACCAATCCATGGATGACATGGATTTCTGAGAGCCTATCCGACACACCCATCCATTATCCAAACAGGCATCTGCAAAAAAGAGGAATTTAACAAGCATGGCATTAAGACAAATTGTGAACTTGCCCGAACCCATTTTAAGGCGCAAGGCAAAACCAGTCTCGAAGTTCGATAAGGACCTGCAAACATTGATAGATGACATGATCGAGACGATGCGCGAAGCCCCGGGCGTTGGGCTTGCCGCGCCCCAGATCAACATTTCGCAGCAGCTGGCTGTCGTTGAATACGCAGAAAACGAAGACGATGAAGAAGAAGATAACGAAGAAGCCCCGTCCAGACCCAAGAAACTTTTTGTGTTGATCAACCCTGAGATCACGAAGGCTTCGGAAGAAAAAGTAATCGGCGTGGAGGGCTGTCTGTCCATTCCCGGCTTACTGGGAGAGGTGGAGCGGCATAAATCCGTTCAAGTGAAAGCGCTCAACCGCCACGGCATCCCTGTCAAACTAAAAACAGAAGGCTGGATGGCGCGCATCTTTCAGCATGAAATTGACCACTTGAACGGCGTTTTATTCACAGACCGTGCCACGGAAGTGTGGGTTCCCAAACCTGATGAAGTGGTGGATTTGGATTAATTTGGTCCAAGGTCAAAAGTCGAAAATCCATTACCTTTTGACTTTTGACCTTAGACCTTCAACCATTAACTTTTTCGACCTGCTACGATGTATCTAAAACATCTCTCCCTCACCAACTTTCGCAGTCTCTCCCGTCTGGATGTAGAATTTCCACGGCGAGCTGTTTTGCTTGTGGGGAGTAACGCGCAAGGCAAGACCAGCGTGCTCGAAGCGATTTATTTTCTGGCGGCATTCACATCCTTTCAAACGCATGTGGATCGGCAGATCGTCAACTTTCACGAAGCAAAAAATCCGCTGGCGGTGACGCGGCTTGTGGCAGATTATCAACGCGGCAAAACAAAGCATCGTCTCGAAGCGCGCTTGATCCTCGAGCCAACGGGCGTCAACGGTCAGCGACTGCGCAAGGAAGTTTTACTGAATGGCGTGAAGAAACACGTCAGCGATATTATGGGGCATTTCAACGCGGTCATTTTTGTGCCGCAAATGTCACAGATCATCGAAGGCGGGCCCGATGACCGCCGCCGTTATCTCAATCTCGCGTTGGCACAGACTGTCCCCGCTTATGCGCGCGTGTTGAGTGAGTACAATCAGGCGCTCATGCAACGCAATGCGCTTCTCAAAGCGTTGAGCGAGCGTCCGGGAGACGCGAACCAGTTTCAAGTGTGGGATGAAACGCTTGTACGACTCGGCGCGCAGATCATTTTATGGCGCATCCAGGCTATTCGGGAGATCGAACGCTTCGCTTCCCGCATTCATCACGACCTGACTCGCGGAAACGAAGTGCTTCGTCTCGCTTATGAGCCTGCCTATGATCCGCTTCCCAAGCCCAGGATGCAATTGGGATTGAAGTTGGATACGCCGATTGACCGCTCCAGTTTGGAATTGGATGAAATCCAAATTGGATTTTTAGCACATCTGAAAAATATCCGCAGTGAAGAGATCGCTCGCGGTGTGACAACGATCGGTCCGCACCGCGATGATCTGCGCTTCATCATCAATAAAGCGGATGTCAGCGATTACGGCTCGCGCGGTCAAATGCGGACGACCCTGCTGGCCTTGAAGCTCGCCGAAGTCGAATGGATGAAGGAACGCACGGGTGAATGGCCAGTCCTTCTGTTCGACGAAGTCATGGCTGAGTTGGACGTCCACCGCCGCGCCGATTTATTGAAATATGTAAACAAAGAACAACAGGTCTTATTCACAACAACAGACATGGGATCGTTCGCTCCCGAATTCATTGAAGAGGCCGAGATATGGCATGTGCGCAGCGGCGTGGTAACTTCGGGAAGAATAAAAGGAAAAACATGAACACAAAAAACTATCGGTTCTTCGACATTATTCTGGGCATTTTTGTTGCGGTGCTGTTGATCAGCAACATCGCCTCGTCTGCCAAGATCATTGATCTGGGCTTCAGCGTTTTTAATATCCGCATGGCATTCGATGCGGGCACGATCCTCTTCCCGATTGGATATGTCTTTGGCGACATTCTGACCGAAGTCTATGGTTACAAGCGCTCGCGCCGCGTGATCTGGACAGGCTTCTTTTCGCTTGCATTGGCGGCCTTCGTCTTTTGGGTCATCAGCAACTTACCCGCTGAAGCCACCTGGCAGGGTTACGCAGGCGATAACGCCTATCAAGCCATTCTGGGCGGTATGAGCAGCGGCGGGATTGTCCTTGCCAGCCTGGCTGGTTTCTGGCTCGGTGAATTCACAAATTCCTTCACATTGGCAAAAATGAAAGTGTTCACCCGTGGACGCTGGCTATGGTCGCGCACGATTGGCAGTACGCTGGTCGGCGAATTGGTTGATACGGCTATGTTTGTTGTGGTCGCTTCCGCTTTTGGTGTTTTCCCCTGGAGCCTGTTCTTAACGCTCACGGTCACAAATTATCTCTTCAAGGTGGCTGTGGAAGTATTACTCACACCTCTTACGTATGCAGTCGTGCGGGCATTGAAACGCGCAGAGCACGAAGATTACTATGACCACGATACGAACTTTAATCCGTTCGTGATGGATTAAAGTATTTTGGTAATAATACAAACACGGAGTCAAGATTGCTCGACTCCGTGTTTTTTCAATTCACAAAAAATCAACTCACCAAAGCGGAAAACCGATCAACCCTGTCAACCAGTCAATCATTGGCTGATACACCTGCAAGCCGATCAAGCCAATTATTATTCCCAGGATTGCGCCTGCCACAACATCTGAAACATAATGGACGCCCATCGCCGTACGCGCCAAAGCTACCAGCGGCGCCCAAATCCAAAGAACTACAGCAAGCCAGGGCGGGGCAAGAACCGATGCAATGACCGCTATCAGAAATGAACGGGCGGCATGACCTGATGGAAAGGAATGCGGGTCCGTGTTGCGATAAATCCCACCCCACTCGCCTTCCGGTCTTTCCCTGCGGACGAGAAATTTGATGGCAAGCACTACGCCAGCCAGCCCCAGCATGCCAAAGAATTCAACCACTTCCCACTGCTTCCATGCCGAGTTGCTAAAGAACCAAAGGCTGATCAGCGCCACGGCCCAAAACCATGAGTCGCCGGAGTGCGCAAAGAAAGCGGCAAGATTGCGCAAAAAACCCGGCTTTTCAGCCACGCGCAATTGACTGGAGAGTCGGGCGTCAAACTCAAGGATGGAGCGAAGACTCATTTTTTCTTCGCCTTTACCCTGACTTTTATTTTGGGAACAAAGGTTTTTTTAACAGGTTTCGGTTTGACACTTTTCTTTTTGGAGACGGGTTTCCCGACCGCCGCAATCAACTTACGTTTTTGACGGGCAAAATCTTCACGCATCAATTCCAATTGATGAGGTTTATCCACATCCATGCACGGCTCAGCCTGAGACCAAATGATGGCGCGGCCCTTGATGCCGATCCGTTCCGAAGCACGCTCCACCAAGCCTTGCAAAGTGAATTGATGTGTGAACAATTGAAAGAGGGTATCCCAGCCGATCACCGCCGCCTGTCGCAAGGGACTCTTGCGATTGCCGATCAACTCTTCCCAGGTATCAAGATGATCCGTTGTCATACTGACATGAATGACATTTATATCCGCGCCGCATACTTCCATATCTTTTAATTTTGTATAAGTGCGGTTGGAGGTGGGAAAACGGGTTTCCATCACCTCACGCGGACAAACACCGTAATAGAGATCATCCCTGGTTTGCATGGTAGTTTTCACCAGCCAATCCACCATGTCGCTTTTGAGGGCGGGAATATCAGATGAGACCATCAGGACATATTCGCTTTTCTTATTCAACTCAATCGCCTTGTTCACACCCGCTACGATGTTGGCCAGCATGCGGCCCTGATTGGAGATGTAATGCAAAGGCTTTTTGCAGGTCAATTCACTTTTTGGAGAAAGCCCAATCAGGATAACGTTATCCACTTTTTTGGCATCGCCTAATGCATCCAAAACCCATTGCACCATGGGCTTGCCTGCGATCTCGATCAAGGCCTTGGAGTCGCCTTTGGAATAAGTATATAAAGGGTCGCCGGGTTGGGGAATTCCGCCAGCGGTAATGATCGCATCCATATTTAATTCAACTCCTGCAACTGAGGTTCAAAGCCGAGTTTATTGAGCATTTCAGTTAATTCGGGCCATGTCAGCGGGCGCCCCTTGCCAGCGACAGCCACCAGCGCGGCTTCCATCATATTCGTACCAAAGGAACGTCCGTCCATCACGGGCGTTGTGGTGATGAGATATTTCACGCCCGCTTTCTTAAATTGGGCTACGTCTTCGGGTGTGGTTGTATTGGTAACGATGACTTTGCCCGTCAGGTCATCTGGCATAAAACGTTTAATGTAATGGCAATCGCCTGCGATCACGGTTGCCCATCCGTAATATTTTCCCCACTTGGGTGTGCGCTTCTCCTGTTTTTCGCCTGTGGGATAGATCCACGCGAAGGGCAATCGCCCGGCAATCGGCATGAGCAGTGCGGCCAATATCTTAAGCTGGCTGATTTTATGAATTGCAATCGGAATATCCAGCCCAAACATCAGGTCGCCAAAGACCGTTTCATAACCCGCATCTGCAAACGCCTGGGAGAGTCCCCAGCGATCCACGCCTACGGTCACAAGCACTTTGCGGCCGCGGGAGTTGATGTAATCGCCAATTTTCTTATCCAGGAATGCAGGAGCTTTATTTTCAAGCGTGTTCTTTAATCCACCGCCGTCCACCAGCGGCGTCTTTTTAACATAGCGCACCATGGGGGTCACTGAATGAAAGGGGTATCGTTTTCCATCTGCCACAACTTCCAAATCTGCACCGCCTACACCAAATGCATCCACCGTACCATCGAGTTCTTTGTATTTCAAAGCGGCGGCTTCCATGTCCCCATCTGTGCCGATGCGCTCGATGCTGATTTTTTCGCCAAGCAGCGTCACTTCCACAGCCTTGTTGCGTTTGGACGAACCGATACTGATACTGACTGCGCGTTTCATGAAGAATGCTCCTCAAGATGAGATAATGCCATTTATATCACGAATCAAGAATCGGATTGGGCGGAGTGTGAAAGCCTGCGCGCAAACATATTAGGCGGGTCGCTACTAACCGGGATGGCGTACCTGCGCTCCCGAAAAAGCGTCGGGACGGTGTGGCGTGCACCGCAAGCAACAGAATTGGGAAAGGTGTAAAATATCACAAAAACAAATTATTCCTGGAGGAAAAATGAACACACACAATTTTCGCAAAGAAAAAGATTCGCTCGGTGAACTGCAAGTGCCGGCATTGGCATTATTTGGCGTGCAAACCCAGCGCGCAGTGGATAACTTCCCCATCAGCGGCTTGAAGCCGTGGCGCGCGTTCATTTGGTCCGTGGCGGCTATCAAACGCGCGGCGGCGCTGGTGAATTTTGATTTGGGGTTGTTCAATAACCGCGAAACGGACGGCAAGCATTTCGCTGCAAAGCAATTGGCCGACTCCATCACCCAGGCCGCAGAAGAAGTAATGGACGGCAAGTGGGATGACCAGTTTGTCGTTGATCCATTTCAGGCGGGCGCGGGGACGAGTCACAACATGAACGCAAATGAAGTCATTGCCAATCGCGCCACGCAAATTTTGGGCGGAGAGATCGGTAAATATTATGTTCACCCAAACGACCATGTCAACATGGCACAGTCCACGAACGATGTCATTCCAACTTCGATCCGCCTCGGCGCGTTGTGGCGGTTGAATGAATTGTTAACTGCACTGAAGAATTTACAATCTGCGCTTGAAGAGAAATCGAGGGAATTTGATAGTGTCGTCAAATCTGGTCGTACTCATTTGCAGGATGCGGTGCCTGTACGATTAGGTCAGGAATTTTCCGCATATGCAATGGCGGTGGAACGCGACACAGAACGAGTCCGCAGATCGGCTGAGGGGCTGAGTCGGCTGGGGATTGGCGGAACAGCTGTCGGGTCGGGTTTGAATGCGCATCCTGAATATCATGCGCGCATGGTGAAGAAATTATCCGAGTTGACCGGCTTGCAGTTAGTTGAGTCCGATAACTTATTTGAGTCGATGCAATCCATGGCGGATGCGGCGGATTTCTCCGCATCACTGCGGACTCTAGCCTTGACCCTGATCCGCATCGCAAACGATTTTCGCCTGCTCTCTTCCGGACCTTCAACTGGTTTCGATGAAATCAGATTACCAGCCGTTCAGCCGGGTTCATCCATCATGCCTGGCAAGGTGAATCCCGTGATGGCTGAAATGCTTGACCAGGCCATGTTCCATGTGATCGGTTGTGACACAACGGTGGCGATGGCGGCGCAGGCAGGTCAATTGGAATTGAACGTGATGATGCCGATCCTTGCGCATAATTTATTCGAGATGATGCAGGTGGTGATCGGCTCGGTGAATGCGTTTACTGAGCGCGCCGTGAAAGGTGTGACTGTCAACCGCGAAAAAGCCGAAGGCTGGCTGGCAAAGAATGCGATTATCGTGACAGCATTGAACCCCTTGATCGGATATTCTCAGGGGGCGGCTTTGGTAAAAGAGGCTCTGGCAAATAATGCTTCTATTAAAGGGTTGGCAATTGAAAAAGCAAAAGCAGGTACGCTCAAACACCGCGATAAAGACCGCCCTGTGACTGCCGCAGAGATCGAGTCCGCTTTGGGTGATTTAAGGAAGTTGACTGAGGGTGGGATTGTAGGAGGAGTCAGTGGGGGAGGGTAGGTCAATCATAACAGTAGGGACACAGCTGCGCTGTGTCCCTACTTTGTAATTTTTACCCTCATCACATATTGATTGACCGCGCCGAAGCGATATTTGTATTCTTCGTCGCCGCGCATAAAATCGAATTCTGCCCGTTTGTTTTCACAAGCCCACTGTAATACATGAGCAAGCAAAACCCAGCCGGGGGAAAGATCCATGAAATCGCGGTTGACTCCCGCGTTATAGCCCCATAATTTATTGTTGTAATCAAAATTGAGGGTTGCCGCAATGCGTTGACCATCTGCTTCGAGGAAGGCTAACCACAACCAGCCGTTTTTATGCACGGCGTGGATGATCCCCCGCATTTGAGCGCGCATGGGTTCATGCAGAAAACCTGCTTTCCCCTGGTCGTGTTCCATCAGACCGAGAAACGAGTCTATTTCGGCTTCGGGGTCTGCCATATCTGAGATGAACCAGCGCACGCCGCGTCCGCTCGCTTCGGCGCGGCGCATTTTACGGCGGATCTCGTGACGCTGTTTCTTTTCCACGCGGCCGAGATATTCATCGAAGTCACCGTTCAGGGCAATGCGCGGAGTGGGACGATATATCTCTTCATGATGAGTCCAGCCGCGTTGCGTGGATTCCGCTTTGAGGGCGGCGAGGGTGGGGGATGAATCGGGGAGGTTATACCAATCGAGGCCAGACCAATTGTAGGGGCGGGGTGACCCCGCCCGTACTTGATCCGATGCCAAGAAGTCCAATAATCCAGTGATGAAACGCGCGTGGTCATCCATCCGCACGATCAGATCGAGATAGTCGGATATTTCAATGCTTCCAATTAACAGGAGCGCGGGCTGGCCCTCGTATTGTGAAATAAAGAGCGGCGCAATGCCGATGAGTTTTTCATCCTCGCGCGCGCTTACCAGAACCAGATCTGCCTGCTTCCATTCGCCGCCGCCGCGATGCTCCCACCAGGCGCGTTGATATTCCTGACGCAAAAATGGAGTGTCACTGACCGAGTTTTTCAACAGGTCGTTCCACTCCTGCATGTTTATTTCTGAAAAATCTTTATGAAGTATATATTCCATAGCCGCCGAATTTTACCAGTATAATAATAGCGAAATGTATCCTGTGGATAGAAAAGCGCATCCTTTAGGATAGGCGCTTAAGGTTTATTCTTACATGGCTCTTGATCTCACTCTCGTACCCCTCTATCGAATTAATGGACAGGAAATTACCAGCCTGCCGGGCTTGATTGTGCAAGCGCCGCCGCAAAGTGCGGTGCGCGTCCGCGCGCAGGATCGGCTGGTGGTGTATTTATTGTTGACCGGCAATGCTGTCTTTTCGGTATCAGAATACATGCAAACGGCCCAGAATGCAGCGGATGTTTTTTACAAAACCGCGGGGTCATTGACCAACGCCTTGCGCGCTGCCACAGAAAATGTCAACAAGAATCTACTCGAACGCAATATGTCCACCAGCGGACGGGGTCAATATACCAGCGGCTGGCTTACGCTCGCCGCTTTGCGTGATTCCCAATGCACGTTTTCAATGAGCGGCCCCATGCACGTTTTTTGGTTTGGACAAAATGAAACCCGCCACATCCACGAACCTGGCACATCGGGCAGGGGATTGGGCACAAGCCAGAAAACCTATGTTTATTATTCTCAAATCTCATTGATGGCTGGCGACCGTATGCTTTTTTTAGGAAGAGCGCCGGGGGCATGGGAAAGCACGTTGAACGATCCGCGCCCATCCTCGCTGGAAGCCATGCGCCGCCGCCTTTCCACACTGACGCGGGAGGACTTGAACGCTGTCTTGATCCAGTCATCGGAAGGGACCGGCGTTTTGAATTTATTAAAAGGGACGGCTGAAATCCCAGAACAAAAAAAGGAAGCCCAAACAACGCCGCCTTCCTTGATCACGAACGCTTCAGCTCAGGTCGTCCCGCTGTCTGCTCGGAAGGACCAACCTGATTCCGCTGCCGAATTACCCGCGCATGTTCTACATCCCTCGGCTTACGCCATTCCGCCGCAACGGGATGAATCAATTCCACAAGAACCAACTCAGGCCGCCCCGCTGGCGAGTCTGCCGCGCAATACCGCGCCGCGTGATTTTCCAGGTTCCATTCCAAGAGTGCAACATTCCACCACGGATGCACCCCTTGAACCAACTTCACTTGAAATTGATGGGAAAATTGAAGGCAAGGAAATTTCCATCCCCGAGAAAGTGGAACGGCCCGCCCCCGCGCGTGAAGCATCCATACGTACGCGGCGAACAGCAAAGGCAATTGCAACCGGCATTCAGTCCACCCGCCGCTTGATCGGTACGCTTGGCGAAAAATTCATGAAATTCCTCCCGCGCCTGTTACCAAACAGCGAGGTGGTGGAAACTCCGCTCCCTTCCTCCTCTTTGATGATCTTCATGGCGATCCTGATCCCATTCATGGTGGTCACAATTGCCAGCGCAGTCTATCTGCGTTATGGGCGCAGTGAGCAATATGATACTTATTTGAGACAGGCTCAACAAATACGAAATCAGGCGGGCTCTCTCAGTGACCCTGTCGAACAACGCATCGCCTGGGAAAATGTTTTGCTGAATGTGGAGATCGCCGAATCGCACCGCGAAACCTCAGATACGATCAGTCTGCGCCAGGAGGCGGAAAACAATCTCGATAAACTGCTTGGCATTACCCATATGCAATTCAATCCTGCTTTCAGCAGTAATCTTGGCATTGATATCAGCCGCATGTCTGCCAGCCAAACAGACCTCTACCTGCTCGATGCTGCAAACGGAGAGGCCCTGCGCGCCTTTCCAGCCGCCGGCGGACGCGGCTTTCAACTGGATACAACTTTCAACTGCAAGCCGGGCGTTTATGGCAATTACACGGTCGGCCCGTTTGTGGATATTCTGGCGCTGCCGGGGCTGAATTCCATCAATGCCACTTTGCTGGGTATTGATGCGGACGGTAATCTCTTATATTGTGCGCCGGGACTGGTGGCGCAACCCATTCCCCTGCCCCCTCCCGATACAAACTGGGGACGAGTGACTGCCTTCACACTGGACAGCGGCAATCTATATGTTTTGGATTCGCCTGCACGCGCCGTTTGGGTCTATAACGGCAAGGATGGAACCTTTGTTGATCGTCCATATTTCTTCTTCGGTCAGCAAACCCCAACTCAGGATGTAATTGATTTCATCGTCTCCGGCGATGAACTGTATATGCTCCACGCTGACGGACACCTCTCCAATTGTTCATACAGCCGCATTGGTTCAAGTTCATCGCAATGCGTGGATCCGCTCGTGATGATCAATCCATTTAAAGCGTATCAGGATATTGACCTGTTCGGTACAGCGCACTTCACACAACTGCTTTTCGCTGCGCCCCCGGATCAATCCATCCTGTTATTGGATGCAGACACACAGAGAATATTCCGGTTTTCACAACGGTCGCTTGAATTGCAAAACCAATTCCGTCCAACAACGGGAACAACCAACCCGATCCCATCCGGCACGGTAGGCGCGGTAACTGTCAGCCCCAATCATGTGTTATACCTCGCAGTGGATGGTCAGGTTTATTTCACAACAGAGATGCCGTAGCCCCGCACCTTCGTCCTCCCGAAACCCAATCAGGAGGATAAGTTTATTAACACGGAGATTAATATATGCCCGGTTTATTAAGTTCACTTGTGAAACTTTTCGTACCTGCCAAATACCCTGCAGACAGCGCAACGGAGCCTGCCCGGATCACAAAGAGCAAGGTACTCCTGCTGGTGTACGACCCCGTCATGGATAAAGCGACGGGGATGACGCTATCTCAACAACAAAAGTGGTACCGCACAACAGATTTGGTCACTGCTTTTATGGCCGATATCATCGTGGTCAGTGGCGGGTTGGCCCGCTTTCAGATCGTTGAGCGTGTGGATGTGAATGATTTCCCGGCCAAGATAGATGGATTCCGCTACACCCCGCAAACTTATATGGATGTCCTGCGCCGCACATCCCCGCCGCACATGCCGCAGGAAGTCAATTACCACGCCATCCTCAGCAAATACAATATCCTGCAGCGTGTGGCGCGAAATGAAATAGACGAAGTGTGGTTCTTTGGTTTCCCCCATGCGGGTTTTTACGAATCGATCATGGGCGGGCCAGGCGCATTTTGGTGTAACGCGCTTCCATTGAATAATACATCCGCCAGCAAACGCCGCTTTGTCATGATGGGATTTTCCTACGAAAGACACATCGGTGAAATGGAGGAGGCTTTTGGCCATCGCGCAGAATCGATCATGGAAAAGACCTTTAGTAAATTACCCGCCCAGGCAAATTTATGGAAACGCTTCACGCAATATGACAAGATCGCGCCGGGCAGAGCCGCCTGCGGCAACATCCACTTTGCGCCCAACAGCCAGAGGGATTACGATTGGAACAATACCACTCCTGTCAAGAGTGAATGCTACGACTGGTTATTGAACTTCCCCAATTTTAAAGGAGACGTACGCGTTGTCGGTCCTACCGAATGGGGAAATGGCGACACCCGCGCACATCATAAGTGGTGGTTCAACCACTTCCCGCGGGTGGCAGGCCGCAAAAATGGGATACACAACAATTGGTGGCAGTATGTTGTCGCCCCGCAGCAAGTGATCGTATAAATAGTCGAGCAATTATTTTAGATGCCAGGTTTGATACAGACTTAAATTACCGCCCTCGCCATCGGATAAAAAGGAATCGCTCACGCGCATCCCGGCCTGCCCAGCCAGCGCAAGCAGTTCCTCCACTGAAAAATGGTGAATGTAACGCAAGCCTTCCCCCCCACTGCGCCAATCGAGCAAATAATCCCCTTCATCCACATCGCTATTTGACAGCCCAACCTTGGCCCAGGGCAGGATCCTGGCTTTTAATTTTTCACTGTTCAAAAACTGCCAGTTGGACAAAATAAACTTTCCATTCGGCTCCAATAATTTCTGCACGGTTCGCAAAATATCCAAACGTATTTCATGGGATGGAATATGGTGCAAAACTGCGAAAGCAGTAATCAGCGACCAGTGACCCGAGATCAGTGACTGATTACTGGTCATTGGCAACTTTGCAAGATCAACTTCGCGGAATATAACCCCCGGCGCAGATTCTGCATCTCGAAGCAGAGGCAGGCTAAAGTCCACGCCGAGAAGCGTCTGCTTGTGACCACGTCTGCTGACCTCGCGCAGGAAATACCCATTGCCGCAACCCAAATCCAAAACGGATTCATCCTGCTTAATTGAATTAAGTATTTTTTTCACGCCGGGTTGCAAACGCTGGCGTGTGGCTGAAAACTCGTTGCCAAAGTGGTTATAAAATTTTCGGTTGATGGCAAGCAGTTGATCTACGATGGTTAAATTCATAAAAGTATTATACTCATTCGGGCACTATGTAACGGTATAATTCCGGCATATAAATTATGGAAATCTCTGAACGAAGACTACGTTGGAAAAAATTTAAAGTACTCACCCCGCAAAAACTAATGCTGGCTCATCACGTGTTGGATGAAATCCGCGAAGGGACGGATGTGATGCGCGCACTGCGTACTCATCCGCTGGACGCGAAGCGTGGCGGAGGCTATCTAACAAAAGCCGCGCTGGTGGCCGCCTACAAACAAATGGTGGCGGCGGGCACTCTTGAACCTGACGGGGTTTTGCTTGAAAGTATCCGCATGAAACCCATGCGCACTCTTTCGGGCGTGACCACGGTCACCGTTTTAACAAAGCCGTATCCATGCCCTGGGAAATGTATTTTTTGTCCCACCGATGTGCGCATGCCCAAGAGTTATCTACCTGATGAACCTGGCGCCATGCGTGCGCTTGAACACCAATTTGATCCATACGAGCAAGTGCACGCGCGGATTCGCGCGCTCGAAAATTTAGGACACCCAACCGATAAGATCGAATTACTGATCCTGGGTGGCACTTGGTCATCTTACAAACGGGATTATCAGGAGTGGTTCGTCAAACGTTGTTTTGACGCAATGAACGAACTCGAAAGAGGTGCCCTTCGAGATCACGCCGATAAAATGGAAACTGCCGGGGTAAATATCGCCCAGGCGCAAACTACAAATGAAACAGCATCTCATCGTAATGTCGGCCTCGTGATCGAAACCCGTCCCGATGAAATTAATCCGGACGAACTGCGCTGGCTGCGTCACCTCGGTGTGACCAAAGTACAGATGGGCGCGCAAAGTTTTGACGATCACATTCTGGAGATCAACAAACGCGGACATGCTGTGGAATGCACACGCAAAGCCACTGCCTTACTTCGCGCCGCAGGTTTCAAGATCGTTTTGCATTGGATGCCGAATCTTTTGGGCGCAACCCCCGCATCAGACCGCAAAGATTTTGCAAAATTTTGGCAGGATTTCTGTCCCGATGAAATAAAAATTTATCCGAATCAATTGCTCGCCAACGCCGAGTTATACGAATACTGGAAACGCGGCGAATTCCATCCATACACCACCCAGGAATTGGTTGACTTGATCGCGGATATCAAACCGAGCATTCCGCGCTATTGCCGTGTCAACCGTGTGATTCGTGACATTCCTGGCAACAACGTGGTGGAAGGAAATACACGCACAAGTCTGCGGCAGGATATTCAAAGCGAAATGAAAAAGCGCGGCACACACTGTCAATGCGTGCGCTGTCGCGAAGTGCGCGGCAAAACTGTCGAGTCAAAAACTTTGCACATTGATGACCTCACCTATCAGGCAGGTACAGCCGAGGAACATTTCATCTCCTTCGTCACACCCGATGACGGACTCGCGGGATTTATCCGCTTGTCATTGCCCACAAAAGATGCGCCGCTGACTGGCATGTCTGATCTCAACAACGCGGCACTCATCCGTGAAGTGCATGTCTACGGACAATCTCTCGCAGTCGGCGACCGCAAGCGACAAACTGGCGCCGCCCAACATCTCGGACTTGGCACGCGTCTGCTCGAAGAAGCGGAAGTCATCGCGCGCAATAATGGGTTTGAAAAACTCGCTGTTATTTCGGCCATTGGAACCAGACACTACTATTTGGACCGCGGCTTTGAACGTGGTGAATATTATTTGGTAAAGAAAATCGGCTAAACACAAAGGGGTGAATCTCAATGCCGCTTCACTACTCACCGTGTCGGAACAAATGACACCATCACAACAACACCCGCCTTTTGGACTACGTCACCAAAAACCACCATCCCTATTTACGCTATCAAGAAATGACCTCCCGCCGCATCCCGATTGTTGTATTTCAGCCTATTGATTAATTGCAAAACTCGGAGCATTATCAAACCCTCAAGTTCTTGTTTTCAGAATTAGGTATAATCAAATTATGGCACACGCAGTTTTACGCACACAAAAGGCTGTCAAGACAAAGATTCACCTGCCGCGTACTGTGAAAACAACTCTGGCTAATTTCCAGAATCGCGCGCTGGGCTTATTCCCCGATGCAATTAGTCGAATTGTGTTGTATGGTTCATACGCGCGTGGACAAGCGACTCCCGAATCAGATTTGGATGTACTGGTTGTCCTTCGCAAAGATAAACAGCCTGTAAACTCCTATATCGGCGGACCTGGAGATGTACCCTGGAAGAAATTGATTGACGCTGCCATAGACTCAATGGTCAATAAGGGTCCCTTCGTTTCTGTTCTTGTTATTGGGGAGGATGTCTTCCAATCCGGATTTTCAATTTCACAAGCCGCGCGCGAAGAAGGATTGGTATTGTGGACAGCCCAGCAGATATGAACTCACCAGCCACATGGCTGGAATTGGCTGAGAGCAAGCTCGATCATGCGCGTCGCATATTTGAAATTGGTTTGTTCGACGACGCAGTATCCCGCGCATACTATGCAATGTTTTATGCAGCAAAAGGGGCCTTACTTGCCGAAGGCGAAGATTTACGCCGACATTCCTCTGCTATCACAAAATTCCGCGAACTTTTTGTCGTTACCGGTCGCATAGACGCGGAGTATCTACAATTTGGAATATCAAAAGGTGACGGAAAGAAAAATCCAGATCGTGGTTTTTGAACCGAGAGGTTAATCGGAACTCGAAGAAATTTTGCGTAACAAATCACCAAGTTCATATTTTGACTTAAGATGCATTATGATAAAATCCCACCACTAAACAAAGGACGCTTGGGGGAGCACGAGCCTTTGCAAACCTATTTATTTCGGAGAACAACTTATGCCGCGTCGTTCACTCACTCGCCTCTACAAAGACGAGTTCTCAAACTATTCGCTTGCCAGATTCCAACAGGACTTACTTGCAGGTTTAACTGTCGCCGCGGTTGCCCTTCCGCTCGCGCTTGCATTCGGAGTCGCATCAGGTGCATCTGCTGCTGCGGGGTTGGTCACTGCCATTCTTGCAGGGCTCATCATGGGTCTGCTCGGCGGCGCGCCCTATCAGATCAGCGGGCCGACAGGCGCGATGTCCGCGGTATTGATCGTGCTTGTGGCGCGTTACGGTCTTGAAGGCATCTGGGTCGCGGGCTTGCTCTCAGGCACACTCCTGCTCGTCATCGGCCTCATGCGCCTCGGCCGCTTCATCGCCTTCATCCCCGCGTCCGTCATCAGCGGCTTCACCTCGGGCATCGCCCTCATCATCTTCATCGGCCAGATCGACAATCTTTTGGGAATCAAAACTCCTCCCACAGAAACTGCCGCGGGTAAATTCATTGGATATTTCAACGGTGGATTGGCACCCAATCTCCAACCCTTCGACGGGCTCAGGGCAGAGTCTCTGATTCTCGGATTAATTGTAATTGGAACCATGCTATTCATGCCGAAAAAATGGGACGCGCGTTTCCCCGCGAGTGCCCTCTGGTGCGATGACCATGAGTCCACCCATTTTCATACGCGCCAGTATTTCACGCAGTGCTGCAAAATCAGCTTCAAAACGGTTCAACCAGATCCCATTTATCGCACGGCCAATTGTCCCAAATAACGGATGGTTCTTATACTTTTCTGCTATTGCCATGATGATGTCTTCCCGGTCGAGTATGTAAAGCAAAACTGCAGAATCCAACCGACCCAAATGATTCGAAGCAATAAGCACATTGCCTTGCGGAATTCTATCCATGCCAACCAATTCCACATCAGCGATGATATTCATCAAGAAACGCACCATGGCGCGTAAAGTTTTATATTTCATATGGGTATTGTAACAACAATTCTTATTTCACAGTGCAGTACGCCAGTACGGTGGGCAATCCCTTGTTTTTAGGAGACTGCCTCCTCTTAACTACACGAGCGCCTCGCAGAGACACGCATAGCCCAGCGTACATTCCAAGAATTGAAATTGTTATTCACTTCCATTCAACAGCTCTATCAATCTTGGATGCTCAGCATAATATCCGCGGTTTTTTTCCGGCAGCATCACAGCAATGCGGCACATGATTTCATCAGTATATTGCTGCAAAGTCTCTTCGCGATTCCCTTTTGGAAAAGGAGGCAGCATAAAAGATTTTCCCGCGGTGATTTTTATATAAGTTCGACGAAATCGTTTGAGGTTGCCTTTAAAAATCCGATCTTCCGAGCCGGAAATCGCAACAGGCAGGATCTGCCAACCCATTTTAGAGGCGAGATAAGCCACACCAGGTTTCCCTTGCGCCATTTTTTCATCACGTGCGCGTGTCCCTTCGGGCGCAATAATCAAGGTCTGTCCTTCCTGCATACGTTTCATCATTGCGCGCATGGATTTAAGGTCAGGGTTGAAGCGGTCAATAAAAATAAAGTTGAGATATTTACCGAGCCATTTCAGAACTGGGTTCTCCTCCCACTTTTCTGCAACGGGAATAAAGAGGTTCCAGCGATCCAGGGCGTAATACGCCATCGGCGCATCCAAAATACCAAGGTGGTTGACGGCGATCACAAAGCCGCCTTTTTCCGGCAGGTTTTCGTAACCGGAAACTTCTATTTTTGTGATAAGTTTCAAAACAGTATGAATGAGCCAGCGCAGGAATTTTTTCATGGTTTAATTTTACACGGTTTTAGGAGGATGGGTCTCGTTTGCATTCAACATAAAAGCCCCATTTTCATAGGGCTTTGAAATCCATGCGATCTTCCTCAGAAGCGGCTTACCTGCTATATTCGTTAAACATTTTCAGGAAGATATCGTAATCGGCCGGGGTCATGTTCACGATTTTGAAACCGACGTTATACATACCGGGAGCCAATAGATCGCTCTGGCACCACGTAGCACGCCCGACAAAGATCAAATAGGTTTTGCTTGCGATCTCGCCAGTATGGTCAATTCGAAGCCGAATATCCTTATTTAGCGGTACTGGATAATTGCTGTCCAATTTAAAGCCGCCCGAGCTTATATCTGAGATATGACCAACCAGCTTGTCAGTGCTGTCGTCAACAACGCGCATGTAATAAGAAAAGTTTTTTCGCGCCAGGTTTCGGCGTTCTGCAGCCATGAAGACCTCCTTTAAATAATTACTGGTTGCATTAGTATATATCAATAGTCACCAAGAATCAAGTTTGTGCGTTAAAACTTAACAATAATGTATATTTAATTGACGCAATCTGAACTTTACATGTATAATTTTCCAATCCATCTCTTTTTTGGGTAAGCAGTGAACTCATGGCTCTGCACGGAAATTTACGGGATTTTACAATTACCCAACTTCTCAACCTGATCATCCTGGCCAGCAAGACTGGCACTTTGATTGTGGATGGTATCTCGGAACAGGCCTATATATCATTTCGCGAGGGGAAACTGGCTTATGTCCGAATTGGCAAGGAGGACGGAAGCCTGGCCGCCGTACTTCATAAGGCAAATAAGATCAATGTCAATCAATACCGCGCGATTGCAGACCGTGCCGGCCAGATGACCGACAAGGAGCTGGGACTGCTTCTTGTTAACGCAGGATATATGACACGGGAAGATATTCTGCTGAATTTGCAGGGATATTTCACTGAGATGGTGCGCAGGTTGTTTACGTGGGTGGAGGGGATATTCCGTTTTGAGAACGAGATGCTGCCCCCCGGAGACAAAATTAATATAAGGCTTGATCTTGAGAACATCATTATTGAAGGTTCGCGCCAGTTGCGCGAGCTTGACCAATTGCAGGATGAGATTCCCAGCCTGGATATGGCGCTTAAGTTTACCGAACGCCCGTTGACCCATGTTAATTTGAGCGTGGAAGAATGGAAGGTGGTCAAATTTGTGGACCCGAAGAATACGATGCGGCAGATCGCGGGTACGAATAAGTTGACCGAAATTGAGATCCGTAGAATTGTATACGGTCTTTTGCAGGCCGGTTTGGTTGAATTGGTACGTCCTGCCGGTGCGCCCGTTCAGCAGAATCCAAAGATGTTCCCAATGCAAGGCAAGGAAGAACGGAAATCATTGATCAACAAACTGATCGGTCGCATTCGCACGATATAGTGCAAAAAGGTCGGAAGGATAAGCATTATGCAAACGGTTAAAATGGTCGTGACAGGTCCATTTAACGCTGGCAAAACACAATTTATTCAGTCTGTCAGCGAAATTGATGTTGTCGCTACGGAACGCAAGATTTCTTCAGATGAAGAACGCTCTGTTAAACCTGCGACCACGGTGGCAATGGATTTCGGACGCATCACGGTGGATGGGGATCTGATTCTGTATCTGTTTGGCACGCCTGGCCAAAAGCGTTTCGATTTCATGTGGGAGATTCTTTCTGAGGGCATGTTGGGCTTTATTGTTATGGTGGATAGCACCCGTCCTGAAACTTTCCGCGAGGCGCGCTCGATCCTCGAAACCTTCCGGGCGTATGCTCCCACACCTTTTGTGGTTGCCGCAAATAAGCAGGATATCGAAGATGCATGGGAACTTGAAGATATGCGTCACGCCCTGCGTCTTGATCAGGAAACCAAGCTTTTGCCTTGTGTCGCCACAAACCGTGATACGGTCAAAACAGTATTACTTGAGTTGTTATATTGCATCTTAAAAGATATGGAATCCGCGAAATAAGGGTCGGGTTTATCCTTTGCTGGCATATCAGGGTCCCTGTGATGGGCATGTACGGGGATAAAGATGTCATTGTCCATCCCTTGCAGTGGCAACCCATGCAAAAAGGTGTGAGTGCACCCTCCTGTAAAACCGTCAATCAAAAAAAAGCATTTACTGATAGAATAGCGCATGAAATCGCACTTATGGCTTTTTCCAAAACAAGGTATGTAAGGATCCCGTCTTCAATGAAATATAACTTCCGCCTTTTTTGGCGCACTTTTTATCGTTCATTTTTCAACTCAAAAAACACCCCTGCCCGCCTCACCCGCAAACGCTTTCTCTTCCTCGCCCTCTTTTACATTGTTTGGCCGGTCGGCATGCTCATCCACTGGTTTTGTTTCTGGCTGGATGACATGCTCTTCCCCGGTTACAAAAATCAGCCCATCGAAAAACCGTTGTTTATCCTCGGCAACCTGCGCAGCGGATCAACTTTTTTGCACCGCCTGCTCTCCCGCGATTCGGAAACTTTTACCAGCCTGACCACATGGGATATTTATCTCACGCCTTCGATCACACAAAAGAAGATCACGCAATTCGTATCGCGGCTCGATAAAAAATATTTCAACAACACTTTGCATCGTTTGCTCTACGCCTTCGACCGCCGCACGCTTGGCAAAATAAAAATCCACCCCATTTCCTTCTTCCAACCCGAAGAGGATGAAAATATCCACCTGCATATTTGGGACGGCTATTTCGTCACCTTCCTTTTCCCGTTCATGGACGAGATGCCGAATTATCAGCACTTCGACGAAGCGCTCAGCCCCGAACATAAAAAACGCATCATGACTTTTTATAAGTCCATGCTGCAAAGGCACTTGTATGCAACCGGGGAAAAATATTTTGTGGCAAAAGATCCGGCTTTCAGCGCCAAAATCGAAACGCTGGTTGAATTCTTCCCGGATGCGCGCATCATCTACCTGGCCCGCAATCCGCTGGATATGCTCCCGTCCACCATTTCCTGGATCAACTACGCGCGCCGCCAATTCACCGACCCCGGCGAAGGATATTTTTATCTGGACGAGATCGTAGACATGACCAAGTACTGGTACAGTCACCCCATCCATTATCTGGATACGCATCCCTCTGCGCGACACCTGATCCTGAAATACGACGACCTGATCCAACGCCCGGAGTTTGTCATTCGTTCGTTCTATGAACAATTCGGTTATCCTGATAAACCCGGCCTGCCCGTTATCATTGACCAGGCAGTCAAAGAGACGCTCTCCTTCAACAGCGACCATACCTACTCCTACGAAGAAATGGGATTCACCCGCAAACAGATCGTGAATATATACGCTGATATTTTCAAGCGCTTTGAATTTGAAACCCGCGCAGAGGTGCCCATTACGAAAAGCATTGAGCTGGATATGTAAAAAGAAAACAAAAAAAGAGCGCCTTACGGCGCTCTCATTTTGTTTCGCTACTTGTTACTTTTACTTTTCGTCACTGTTTTCTTTGCAGGCACTTTCTTTACAAGTATCTTTGCCCTTGCAACCGGCTTTCCCTTTACAGGTTTGGAAACCACTTGATCATCCATATTTTCCGCATCTTCGGCAAAAGGCTTAACCCGCGCACGAGGTTTTTTTTCAGCCTTCGTGATTTGATACTTATCCTCCCATCCTTCAGCCAGGGCAAGCTGCAATTTCCCGTAACGGACAAGCAGCATGACCACACCCGTAATTGCCATTAAAAATGACACCAGCATCGTGTAACTGACAAATGATTCGCCGATGCGCGGCTGGTCTGGGCGGAAGAATTCAATGAAGGCGCGTGAAAGGCCGGCTAACATCAGCCATGCGCTGAATAACGCACCCGGCTTTAACCGCTCCTCATAACGGCGTGAAAGCCGCCACAAGAATAGTACGATTAGAATATTCAGGATCATTTCATAGGCAAAGGTCGGGTGGAAGCGGGTTGTCTCAACCGGGAACAGGCTCAGGTCCGAGTATTGAGCGAGACGATGGCCTGTCTCGATGGGGATGCCCCATGGAAGTTGAGTAGGCTGGCCATACAATTCCTGATTGATGAAATTTGCAGGACGCGCAATGGCCTGTCCCAGCAATGTCGCCGGAGCCAACGCATCGAGGAAGAGCCACATATCCTTCCCGCTTCTTTGCAGGAAGATGGCAAGCGCAATCACGCCAAAGAGCAAACCACCAAAGAAATGCAAGCCGCCTTCGGGGATATTCAAAATTTTTGCGGGATTATCGGTATAGTAAGTGCTTCCCCCAAGGATATTGTTCACGACATACCACAAACGCGCGCCGATAATGCCGGCAGGCAAAACCCAGATCATCGCATCCCAGATCACTTCACCGTTCTCGCCGCGCCGCTTAATCTCCCTTTCAGCCCATAATGCGCCTGCAACTGCGCCAAGCATCACCAATACTCCGTACCAGCGCAGGACAATTTCCCAATTAAACAGTTTGAACGAAAAAATTACAGGATCTATCATATAGTACCTCTTCGTTAAGTTTTGGCGATTATATCATCCAATTGTCATAAAGAATTTTTTCAATAAGGAGGGTTGATCTTTAAACCAAGTTCTTGCTTGAATGAAAAAACTAGCGTTACAGAGTGTCGCACGCATGTAAGACATGCGTGACTAGCCAGAATTGCGATCTTTCCTGGCAAATTCTGCCATAAGTTTAGTAAATTATGCAACAGGCGGTATAATCACGGCTTGGAGTAAACAAATGCCCGCTATATTTCCCTTTACAGCCATCGTTGGACAGGAGCGCATGAAACGCGCCCTCATCCTGAATGCCGTTGATACCCGTATCGGCGGTGTATTGATCCGCGGCGAACGCGGCACAGCAAAATCAACCGCCGCCCGTTCATTGGCCGCATTGCTGCCGCATGTAAAAATCGTTCAGGATTGCCGCTTCGGCTGTGATCCCGATAAGCCTGGGACCTGGTGCACCGAATGTAAGGAACGCGGCGGCGCGAGCAAAAAGCTCCCAACAGCCGAGCGCGCCACACCTTTCATTAATCTTCCCGTTTCTGCAACCGAAGACCGTGTGGTCGGTACTCTGGATATTGAAAAAGCAATTCAAAAAGGTGAACGCCATTTTGAACCCGGTGTTCTAGCAAGCGCCAATCGGGGATTACTTTACATTGACGAAGTGAACCTGCTCGACGACCACGTGGTGGATATTCTGCTGGACTCAGCGGCGATGGGTGTGAACACGGTCGAACGCGAGGGTATTTCCTTCGCCCACCCTGCACGCTTCATTCTCGTTGGGACGATGAATCCTGAAGAAGGAGATCTCCGCCCCCAATTGCTGGATCGCTTCGCGCTATCCGTTGACATCGTCGGCATCCGGGATGCGCGCGAACGTGTGACCATTATGGAGCGTAACCTTTCGTTTGAAAGAGACGCGGAAGCTTTTCGTAAATTATGGCTTGTAAAAGAAGATGAACTTTCGCAGAAGATCGCGCGTGGGCGCGAACTCGTTGACCAGGTTACCCACACCAGCCGCGACCTGCTCTCCATCGCTGCGTTGACCTCCTCCCTGAATGTGGATGGTCACCGCGCGGATTTGGTCATCCTCAAAGCCGCCCGGGCTGAAGCCGCCTTCGAAGGCCGCACCAAGATCAACGATCATGATATCGCGCTCGCTGCAGAGTTGGCGCTTCCTCATCGGATTAAACGCACACCCTTCCAGCAAGCCGAGATGACGGCCGAACAGTTGCAGGAACGCATCGAGCAATTGGCAGGCCAATCGGTCCCGAGCGAATCGGATGATGAGTCCGAAAGCAAGCAGGACGGCGAATCCGAGAAAAAAAAAACTTAAAACTCGAAGATGAACAGCAGGAAGGTCCGCAGCAGGGCAACCCCGAACCCATGCAGCAGCAGGAAGTGTTCGCAAGCTCGAATGCAAATTGGTGGGATGGCGGACAAAAAATTAAAGCAGGCGAGACCTTCCAGCCACGCAAACTCAACACCCCGCTCGATAAATTAACCCGCCAAAAGGCAGGCCGCCGTTCGCTTACGAAAACGGAGCGAAAACACGGCCGTTATATCAAGGCACGCCCCGCAGGTGACAAACTCAACGACATCGCCTTCGATGCCACCTTCCGCGCCGCCGCGCCTTTTCAGAATCAACGCACTGAAGAACGCAAGAAACTTGCTTTCTCCATTAAAAAAAACGACTTGCAGCGCAAGGTGCGCGTGAAGCGAGTGGCAAATCTTGTGGTTTTCCTCGTGGATGCTTCATGGTCCATGGCAGTAGCTGAACGCATGAACGCCACGAAAGGCGCGATCCTCTCGTTGCTGACAGACGCCTATCAACGCCGCGACCGCGTGGGGTTGATCGTCTTCCAGAAAGACCGCGCCACTCTGGTTTTATCCCCAACCAATTCAATTCAACTTGCACAACGCGCATTAATGGATATTCCCGTCGGCGGAAAGACTCCCCTCTCGGCGGGACTGTTCATGGCGCATGATGTGCTAAAACACGAAAAACATATTCATCCCGATGTGGAACCGCTTCTGATTGTGCTAACCGACGGCGCAGGCAATGTGTCCATTGGCACGCTACCGCCGCAGGAAGAAGGCTTTAAATTTGCGGAAATGATCGCAAACGAAAAGACGCGCTCTGTGGTCATCAACATGGAGCACGCCGCCTTTGACCAGGGACTCGCGCAACAACTCGCCGACCACCTCAAGGCGCCATGCTATTCGTTGAGCGATCTGAAAGCGGAGAGTTTGTATAATACGGTCAGGGACGAGATGGCAAGGCCGACAAAGAAGTGAGAAGGGGAGGGAAAAAACCTCGGAGTTCCTTGAGAATCTCGAGGTCATTGATTATTACTTTCTTGTTTTCTTTTTCTGAAATTCTTCAATTTGCTTATAAAGAGATTTCACAGTTTCTTTTGCAAACAGTTGCTCACGAATCAAAAGATAATCCCCTTCGCCAACCTGCCACGAAGCCCAAAAACGCGTGGCTTTAGCGGGACTCATGTGCATTATTAACACCTGAGCCGCCTCCCGAATAACTTGCCTTTCACTTGGGACATGAATGGTCATGGCTGTTCTCCCATTACTCTTTGAACAAAATCGAGCGGATTCATAGATGGCACGCTAATGTGTTTTTGCTTCTTCAATAAACGATCATCACAAGTCAGAAAATAATCCACTCCGGTGGATTCGGCACATGCGACATGCAAAGCATCAATTGCTTTCAGCCCATGTGCTTCAAGTATTTCTGCGCGCTTACGAATAGACTCGTTCACAAGTTGATAAGCAGTTGACTGCTCGAGGCAACGCGCCATCCAGTCCTGTCGAAGTGAAATTGGATTACGACTATTCTCGAATTCCAGCACGGATGAATTTATAAGAGTCGCTTCGCCAGCCTCCACCAATTGCAAAACCAATGCCAAAGCCAGAGTTTCCATCCAGATACGCGGCTGGGTCTGATCGTCAAAGGGACGGTTGTATACGCTTGTGTCAAGATAAATCCTCACACTGATATTTTACCCCATAGAATCCAAAAACCTGAAACACACAGCCTTTTACCAGGGCCTCGCCCATCTATTCGCCAATCCCCTCAAAGGAAAATACTATTCGTTGAGCGATCTGAAAGCTGAGAGTTTGTATAATACGGTCAGGGATGAGATGGTGAGGCCGGCAAAGAAGTGAGAAGTAAGAATTGCTGTGTCCGGCAGGATAAAATAGAATTCTGAAAACTGCGTGATATAATGCGCCCGCCTCGTGGTCATCCCCGAGGCGGTTTTCATCATGGAGGAAAACATGGTTTTGAAGGACGAAATTCCAAACACCCCGGCCCACGCCACTCCCCCGCCTCTGATCGAGGTTTCAGGTACGCACCGTGAAATGGGGCAACAGATCGGCGAAGCCGCCCGCGTCCAGGTTCAAAACAGTGTCGCCAACGCGCGTATGCTGATTGATGCCGCATACAATACGCTCGAACTCACCTGGGACGGCGCGAAGATACAAGCCCGCAAATACCTGCCTTTTGCAGAAGAACGTTATCCCCAGTTTGTGGATGAACTACGCGGCTTGGCCGCAGGCGCAAATACACCATTTGATGACATCATGGTACTCAATGCAATGGAGGCCGTCACCACAGATGCGCTTCACCTTACCCGCTGCACCAGCATGGCTGTCAATGATGAGCGCACAGCAGATGGTCATGTCCTCGCGGCACATAACGAAGATTGGATTCCCGAAGACGAAAACGATGTACTGATCATCTCTGCCAAACCTGAAAAGGATCCCCCGTTTCTTGCCATGACCTATGGCGGGCTCCTGCCTAATGTCGGATTCAACGCTTATGGCATTGCCCAACTGATTGACTCTGTATATCCCAGCGACTCACGCATCGGGATTCCCCGTCTGGTCGTGGCCCGCGCAGTGCTCGCTTCCCGCCGTATTTCAGGCGCGATCGGACGCATGCTCGTGCAACATCGCGCCGCAGGGTATAACCATCTGCTTGTACATGAAAGCGGCGAAATGTATTCAATAGAAGTATCCGCGCGTAAATTTGAGATCCTGTATGCACACGACGGCTACATGGTGCATACCAATCATTACCTCGACCCGCAAATGAGAAAAGTGGAAAAAGACCCTGAAGAATTGCTTTCCTCGCGCGTGAGATACTTTCGCGCTTCGCGGCTTTTGCGGCAGACCGGCAAACATTCCATTAAGAGTTTACAAGCCATCCAGAAAGATCATGTCAACATGCCGAATTCGATCTGCAATCATAACGTGGAGGGGCTCGACCCGCTTGACCGCGAAAAGACAATCAATGCTTTGGTGATTGACCTGAGCTCGCGTGAAATGCACATCGCATGGGGAAATCCATGCCAGAACCTGTATCACACATATCACTTGAATGCATAAATAATGAAGGAAGAAAGATGATAAAAGAGTCCACTCTTAATGAAGGGACTCTTTTTTTATTCAAGGTTCTGTATATTCTTGAGTTCAGGCTCTTTGAGCAGCAATGCTAAAGGAGAAGCAATGAGCACCATGGCCGTCGTCATGGTCAACACAAATGGGAAGCCATACAATTCAGCCAGATGACCGGAGAATAGCAATCCCAACGCGCCCGAGGAAAAGATAAACCCAAGCGCAAGTCCGGAGGCTAATGCCATGCCACCGGGAATGATCCGCTGGGCATATACCACCATGATGCTATGAACTGCGCCGGTGAATGCGCCCGCGAGAGGGATCAGAAGATATAACCACCACGACCAGCCAATTAAACTGGCAGTATAGATCGGGATGGCGGAAAGGAACAGAACTCCCGCGGCGATAAAGCGTTTTGAATAGCGATCTCCAAAATAACCGCCGAATACATTTCCAAGCGCGGAGCCTCCCATGAACAGGCCGGCCATGCTTCCATATATTGTTGCACCCTGACCCAGGTCCTTGATGTATTTTGGAATGAGATTGACCATATTCGACTGCGCCCATGATTGCAAAGCCGCGACCAGCGCCAGAATGACGATGAAAATCAGGCTCACCTGTGCGCGATTGGAACGATGCGTCTGGTCGGGTTTCGGATGCGGCTGATTGGCACGCAGTTGATGAAGCAAAGCAAAACCAACGGGAATGGAAACAATCGGGACAATAAACAACCCGGGGATTTTATATGAGGCGAGAATAAAACCTGTCATAATCGGGCCGATAAAATGCCCAAGCTGGCCGGCCATAAAAAACAGAGAGGTGGCAGTGGTCTCACGGCCTTTCAGGAGATCACGTCCGCGCAGGGTGGCTTGCACGGCGCCTACTGGATGAAAAGCCGAGGAGCCGAAGGCCGCAATGATGAGACAAGCCAGACCGGTATTACCTGGGAAGAATAAAGCCGCAGAATAAAAGACCGTCATCCATAGCACTCCACCAGCCGCCAGCCAGCGAGGCCCGATGCGATCTGATATCCAGCCGAAGACAGGCTGTGTCAGCGCAGAGGCCCAGATGTATATTGAGGAAAATAATGCGATCTGTGATTCGCTTAAACCTAAATACGTCAGCAAAACCGGGCGGCTGGCGTTGAACGTATCCACCATGAAATGGCTGAGAGCAATGGACGAAAAAATGGAATCAAGGAACAGTGACATATTGTCTATTATTTCCCGCGATACAAATGATGCGATTCAATATAATCATAGACGGATGGAGGCACATAATAACGGTAGACCTCTCCTGCGGCAATTCGGCGGCGCAATTCACGCGAGGAGACAGGCTGCAAAAGAGCGTCAATGAAGGTGATTTTTTTCGTAACAGCGGGAAGTTTCGCTTCAATCTCGGCCAGGTTGGATAAATCGCCCGGGCGGCGCATCACGCCGATTTTGGAAACAGCAGTAACAAGGTCCGAACTGAAGCGCCAGTTGGGTAGATCCGATAGTGAATCACCGCCGATCAAAAGGATGATATCGGCTGAGGGTTCCTTTTCGGCCAGCAATCTGACCGTGTCAATTGCATAGTGCGGCCCGGGACGGTCAATTTCAAGATATGAGATTTCAAAAATCGGGTTGCCGGCAACCATGTTTTGCAGCATCGCCAGACGATGTTCGAGCGGAGTGATCGTCTGTTCCCGTTTGTGCGGAGGGTTTGGTGTCAGCACCCATAACAGGCGGGAGAGGTTGAATTGATAAGCGGCTTCACTGGCAAGGATGAGATGTCCGATATGCGGCGGGTCAAATGTGCCGCCAAAGAGTCCGATTTTTGTGCGTGACATGAGGGAAGTATATCGCAATATCAACCGTCTCCTGGTGTATACTCCACACAGTCAAATCAAATATTGTTGAGGAAAGAATATGACTCAAACCTACGATACCATCATCATCGGCGCAGGGGTAATGGGCGCCAGTATTGCCTTTCACCTCGCCGAGCGCGGACTCAAACCCGCCATCCTCGAACGCAAGACCGTCGCTTCAGGCGCCACCGGTTACTCCAGCGGACTCGTCCGTATGCACTACGACCTTGCTGTGGAAGCCGAACTGACCTTTGTCAGTTATAAAAACTACTACAGCAATTGGAAGGAACGCGTCGGCGGCGAATGCGGCTTCATCAACACCGGCTTCTTGAAAATCGTCAAGCGTGAGTATGAAGACAAACTGCGCGGCAACGTCGCCAACCAGCAGCGCATTGGGATCAATACTTCGGTCATCTCGGCAGCGGAGGTGAAGGAACTTTTCCCCGACCTCGCCACCGACCACTTCGACTTCGCCGCCTACGAACCCGATTCAGGCTACGCCGATGCCACGCTCACCACCAACTCCTTTCTCGAATCTGCAAAGCGCAATGGGGCAACGCTGATTCAAAATTGTGAAGTGACAGCCATCCACACGTCAGGTGGACGCGTGACAGGCGTCAACACCACGCAAGGTGATTTCGATGCGCCCATCGTCATCAACGCGGCTGGGAGATGGGCAAAGCATGTCGCAAGCCTCGCAGGCGTCGAGGTCCCGCTTGAAACGTGGACTCACGATGTCGCCTTCCTGCATCGTCCGCCGTCGCTTGGCAAGATCCCCACGGTGAT
>VGNE01000038.1 GCA_016866215.1 Chloroflexota bacterium
ACTCGGCGGCAGCAGTTTCATCTGCTCCATGGCGTACGGCTTGAAGGTGATTTGTCCATTGTTCATCCCCCGATTGTATTAAATTTCCTTTAAAATGAACAGGGGCTGTCCCTTTTTAGACAACCCCTTTTTTCTTATTTCAAAACTTCAATGATCCACACGATCAACGGCGCAACCGCCAACGCAGGCAGGAAATTCCCCACGCGGATCTTCTTGATTTCCAAAAGATTGCTGATGGCAAGACCCAACAAGATCACGCCGCCGGTAGCTGTCATTTCGTTCATCATCGGCACGGTGACGATGGCGTTGAGCTGCCCGGCCAGCAAACTGATGCCGCCTTGATAGATCAGGGTGATAATCGAGGAGAACAGCACACCAACTCCAAGCGTGGATGCGAATGCGATGGATGCAAAACCATCCAATGTGGATTTCACTGCGAGCAGGTTGTAGTCGCCCGTCAAACCGTCTTGAATTGAGCCAAGAATGGCCATCGGACCGATGGAAAATAAAAGCGAAGCAACCATAAATCCGCGCACGAATTTTGAGCCTGTACCTGTTTCGGCCTCTTGTGAAAAGCGCTGTTCGAGAGCCTGTCCGAAGGCTTGCAGTCTGTCTTCGATCTTAAGCCATTCTCCTATTAAAGCGCCAATGATCAATGCGCCGAGCACGATCAGTTGATTGCCGCTTTTAAGGAACATTTGCAAACCCATGACCACTGTAAATAGCCCCATACCTGCGATCACAGTTGTTTTATATCGCTCAGAAATACGCGCGCCAAAAATTAAACCAATGGTTCCACCGATAAGAATGGCGGCGATATTAATGAAAGTACCAGTCATAATTCTCCTATATTAATTAAAACCTGCGTTCAGATAAAATTCTCAACACAATGACGCGGAGGCGCAAAGAAAAACAATAAACTTGGCGTCCTGGCGACTTAGCGTTAAACATTATGGCATGCATGAGTCTTGATTATTTTTACGATTTCGCGAGAGTCGTCTTCTTCCCCGCGTTTTGATTTTCAAGGATTTCAAGCACAAAACACAAAGATGACAACCGGTTGAGATAGCGTTGCAGATCAGGGTTGGCAACCTCTTCTTCATCGAAGAGACTCACCACGCAGCGTTCCGCGCGGCGGACAATGGCGCGCGCCATCGAAAGTGTTGCGCTGCCGAGTGTATCACCGGGCAAAATGAATTCCTTCGGCATCTCAACGACCTTGCTGAGTTCATCGGTTTGTTCTTCCAGCCATCCCACGCGCGCCTCATCAATAAAATGAAAACGTTGTGCGTTCTCTGGTGTGGCGGCCACCTCCGCCATCAGCTTGTAAAGATCGCGTTGCGCTTCAAGCAGGATCGGCGCGGTTTGTGATGCACTGCATTGCGCGCGCGCCAAACCGAGCGCGGCAGAGGCTTCATCCAATGCACCGATCGCTTCCATACGGACATGATATTTTGGGACGCGGCCTTCACCGAGCAAGCCGGTTGTGCCATCGTCGCCTTTTGCAGTGTAAAAGGTCATGCGCGCATTATAACCACTTTACGTGCGTTGCACACGCCTCGCGTATAATTTTGAAATGCTTATCCCCATTCACGAAGATATGACCCGCGAAGCCTTGTGTGACTGCGTGAGTCTGCGCGCACTCGAGGTCATGATTGCCGCGAACTGCAAACAGGATTCTCTGCGCGGGCAGATCGGTCACGATGAATATCATTTTGATAATAACGCCATTGATGATGGACATCGTTATATCAGTGAACAACGCGGCCTTGTGACTTCTTCCCTGCTTTCTTCCGAAGTGTTCTCAGCCTGGAGCGCCTTTGGAAGATTGACCCATACCGCACAGGATTTCTACGCCCATACCAATTACATCTCCATGTGGTTGAATCAGTACAAAGGCACGCCTCCCGTTCCGTCCGAAATTGATCCTGTTCAAAAGAGTTTGGTCGAAAGCCCCAGCCTTCATTCGGGTAAGATCTACATCCCGATGGATGTGTTCTACTTTGTCCCATTTCTTCGTAAACTTTCGCTCGCACTTCTGCCGCGCGACTCGCACGGCAGGATGAATCTCGACTCACCGAAGCAAGGTTCGAATTTTGCCTACGCCCGCGCTGCCGCAGTCAAACGCACGCAATACGAGTTTGAAATCCTGGAGAAAATCCTCACACCTGAAATGTTTTCAAAATTTACTGAAAGGTAGCGCAAATGCGACATATATGCCGCAATACAACTGTGAGTCCTACTTACGCAAATTAAAATCTTGAAGCGAAACAAACGCCTGGGTTGTTGAAGCAGGCTTGCCCTGAGTTTGATCGGAGGGTTTGAGGTTCGCAGGGAAGCGGGTTCTTTATCCCGTTACGAAAGGGTATAATCAAATTATGGATACAAAAACTCAACTAAACGAATCAATGAAAGACGCCATGAAAAGCGGCGACGAAGTCCGCAAGCGCACGGTGCGCATGGTGCTGGCCGCCATCAAACAAGTCGAAGTGGATAAGCAAGCCCCGGTCGAAGATCTGGCGATTGTGGCGTTGATCCAAAAAGAGATCAAGAACCGCCGTGAAGCGGTTGAGGAAGCGAAGAAAGCCAACCGTCCCGATCTTGTCAATGATAACGAAGCCGAGATCAAAGTACTGGAGGTCTTCCTGCCTAAAGCCATGCCGGCCGAAGAACTGCGCGCGCTGGTGCAAGCCGCCATTGCGGAGACAGGCGCATCTGCTCCAACCGAAATGGGCAAAGTGATGAAAATTGTCATGCCCAAGGTTGCAGGGCGCGCACCGAATGACATGATCAGTTCCACCGTAAAAGAATTGCTCACAAAGTAAACCTTTGCCGAGAAGAGACCGGCACGTGAGTCGTGCCTACTTTCTTTTCGGTTGATAATTATGATTTTACGCCCCCCCGTTCCTACCCGAATTCGTATTTTGCAAATCAGCCTGATCGTTGCGGTCAGTTTTATTTCTTTTGCGACCCTGACCCAGCCGATTGGGTTGCGTCCGACGACGCAGGCAGTGGATGTCGGTGACGTGGCTCAGATCACCATGCAATCTCCACGTGACATTGAATATGTCAGCGAAATCCGCACGGAGGAAGCCAGAAAAGCCGCTGAAAGCGCAATCCAGCCTGTTTACAGTCTGCCAGACCCTGCCATCGCGCGCCAACAGATCGAAGGACTGCGCGTTATATTGCAAAATATCACCTCTGTGCGCGGGGACGTTGAATTAACGGGTGAAGAAAAAAAATCAAAGATTCTATCTCTCAGTGATGTGCGCTTGAAACTTGAGACGGTTGATTATTTGCTCAACATTTCAGATTCTCGTTGGGATGTTGTCCAGGTCGAATCCGTTCGTGTGCTGGAACAGATCATGCGCCGCGCAATTTACGAAGATAAAGTGGATGTGGCCCAGGCGGGCATTTCTACTTTTGTCAGCCTTACCTTAAATGAACAACAGTCTGCGCTTGTGACCGAACTGGTGACAGCCTTTGTTGTCCCTAATAGTTTTTTCAGCCAGGAATTGACCATTGCCGCCAGTCAAGCCGCGCGGGATGCGGTTAAGCCGATAGTGAAATCCTATAAAGCAGGTGAGACGATTGTGCCAGCTGGCGAGATCATCCTCCCTGCCGATATGGAAGCCTTCCAGCAACTTGACATTGTCAGTTCCGGCCAACGCTGGCAGGATATGGCTGGCGCTGCGTCCATTATCGTGTTGTGTGCAGTATTCGTCCCGCTTTATTTTGTCCGGCGAAAACGCCTGGCTGTAATCAATGATCCGCTCAGTATTCTTGTGATTGCGATGGTGTTTGTGACGTTTTTGATCGGCGCGCGCTTGTTCACAGACCGCACGCTCGCGCCTTATGGGTATCCCTTACAGGCCGCAGGATTATTAATCGCCACCTTATTCGGGCTGGAAGTGGGGATTGTCATAGCCATTCCACTTAGTTTGCTGGCGGCCTATGGTTTATCGAATACGCTGGATCTTGCGCCATTTTATTTGCTTTCTTCGCTGATCGGTATTCTCGCCCTCGGGCCTGCGCGCCGCTTTTGGGGATTCGTCCAGGCGGGAATTGCCATTGCGCTTTCGGGGATGGTGATCCTGATTGCATATCGTTTACCTTTTTATTCACCCGATTGGCTGGGCGTGGTTCAATTCATTGGCATTGTTGCCTTTGCTGGTTTTGCCTCAGCGAGTGTTACCCTTTTACTTCAATACATGTTTGCCCAACTGCTTGGCCTGACCACGGCCTTGCAATTGCTCGATATTTCCCGCCCGGATTCCCCGCTTTTGCAGTTCTTCCTGCGCAGCGCGCCCGGCACGTATCAACACAGTTTGCAGGTTGCCAACCTTGCCGAACAAGCCGCGGAAAAAATTGGCGCAGACCCATTGCTCACGCGCGTAGGCGCGCAAATCCATGATATAGGCAAAGCGCTCAACCCAAACTTCTTTATAGAGAATCAAATACCGGGCAATGTCAACACGCATCAGGATGCCAACCCCGAAGAGGTCGCCGCCGCCATCATCCGCCATGTGACCGATGGCGTGCAACTGGCAAAAAAGCACCGTCTCCCGCGCCGCCTGCATGACTTTATCCTTGAGCATCATGGCACGTTGATTACACGTTATCAGTACAACCAGGCCATGGAAGCGGCCGGCGGTGATGTGACCAAAGTGGATATTGAAAAATTTCGCTACCCCGGTCCGCGCCCGGCCTCGCGTGAAACCGCTTTGCTCATGCTTGCAGATGCCAGCGAAGCCCGCGCCCGCTCCGAACGCCCTGCCAGCGAAGATGATATACGGAAACTGGTACAAAGCGTCATTGAAACGGTGCAAAAATTCAACCAGCTGGATGACACCCTATTAACCTTGCGCGACCTCAACCTGATTACCGAATCTTTTGTTACCACACTACGTGCCACTTATCATCCACGCATACAATATCCCAATGCCAAAGTGGCAGACCAGGATTCAACGATCCCCGTCCCGAGAAAAGAAATATGATCTTTATTGACAACCAACAGGATTTTTTGGAATCTGCATTGCTCGAAAGAGCCGCCCGCCTCACTCTTGGAATTTCGGCCCTTCGACACGGTGAGCCGCGACACTTGCGCCGCACGCCAGTGCAGGTGAGCGAGACGAACCGTCAGGGCGGTGCCGCGCTCAATCCAAGCCTCAAACCCTTCGATCAAACTCAGGGCAAGCCTGATTCGGCCAGCACTTCGGCTCCGCTCAGTGCAAGCTCCGACATTACCATCGTCCTGACAGATGACGCGCAGCTGCACGAATTGAACCGCGATTATCTTGGCGTGGACGCTCCCACTGATGTGCTTTCCTTCCCCGCCTCCGAACTGAACCCTGAAACTGGTTCAACCTATCTGGGAGATATTCTGATCTCGATTCCGCGTGCAACGCAACAAGCCCAAGCCGCAGGTCATCCAATCGAAGCCGAAGTGCAATTGCTGGTTGTTCATGGCGTTTTACATTTGCTCGGTTACGACCATGCCGAGGCGCAGGAAAAAGCCCGCATGTGGGCCGAGCAGGCAAAAGTTTTGGAAAGACTCGGGTTGGGTCATATCAAAATTCAATACTCAGAATGAAGTCATTTTTTTTATCCCGCCTGCAATCATTTCGGCATGCCTTTCGGGGATGGTTTTATGTCATGCAGACTCAGCGCAATGTGTGGATCCATGGCGTAATTGCCGTCATTGTTTTTATTTTGGGGCTGTGGCTTCGCCTTCCGCCGCGTGATTGGGCGGTGATCATTCTGACAGCGGCCTTGGTGTTCACCGCCGAATTCATCAACACATCCATTGAAGTCACCCTTGATCTTGCCAGCCCTGACACGCATCCGCTTGCGAAGATCGGGAAGGACGTTGGCGCCGCAGCAGTGCTGGTTTCTGCTTTAGCCGCCATTCTGATTGGCCTATTGCTTCTCGGCCCGCCGCTCTGGCTGAAACTCATTTCCCTAATTCCTAATTCCTAATCCCGAATTCCCAATCTCTTATTACCGGAGTTTACCGATGACACTATCTTTCAAATTTGGCACAGTGGGTTCACCCACAGGCACTCCGAAAAAACCGGGCGGTTCTGTGGGCGCGATTGAATTCAGCAAATCTATTGGGCTTGAATCATTCGAATTGGGTTGGGTGCAGTCTGTGCGTGTGACCGAGGCAACCTGCGCTTTGATCAAGTCTGCTGGTGAGGAACATGGCGTTGCGTTGAGTGTGCATGCGCCTTATTATATTAACCTGAATGCGGACGCTGGTGAATGGCCGAAATCACGCAAACGCTTGATGGACGCGGCCCATTATGGCTATCTTGCGGGGGCGACAGATATTATCTTTCATCCCGGTTCCTATTTTATGAAAGATCCTCTTGAAGTATTGAAAGTCGCCATTCCGCGCTTGCAAGGATGTGTGCAGGAATTGCATAAGAACGGCGATCATGTCACCATCCGCCCTGAGACGATGGGCAAATCAGCCATGCTCGGTTCGTTTGAAGATGCTCTCGCCATGAGCAAAGCCATGGAAGGTGTACAGCCCTGCCTCGATTTCGCTCATCTACATGCCCGCCCCGGTGACGGCACGTTGAATACTTATGAGGAATGGTCTCGCCTGCTGGAGAAATACGGCAGAGAACTTGGCGGGAATACCTTGAAGAACTTGCACATCCATCTCTCTGGCATTGAGTATGGACCGAAAGGCGAAAAGAATCACCTCCCCCTTGCCGATGCAGACCTGGACTTGAAAGCCCTGTTCAAAGCCTTGCATGAATTTGGCTGTGCGGGGCGCATCCTGTGTGAAAGCCCCATCCTGGAAGTGGATGCATTAAATATGAAGAAGGCGTGGATGAAGAGGAGTGGGGAAAAAGAGAAATAGGCCGCAAGGCACTTAAAGATTCTTCTTTTTGGTGGATTAAGCTGTTGATCAGTGGATGGGTAAATTCTTTCCTTGCGAAGGGATGTGCTATCATCCTGTTGTTTAATTGAAGAGGGGAAATTTTGAAAAGCGGCTGATGGTTCTTATTTGAGTATCTGCCCCATCATTGTTTCGACAGCCTGATAAACAGGCGAATCATCGCCAAGGTCAACGAGGGGTTTGCCTGAAAGTTCAAAGGTGGCTAGATCCGTATTGGCTGGGATGACCCCAAGCAAAGGCACGCTTATCTTTTCGATTTCTGTTTTTAATGGCGGGGGTAATTCATTGCTCTGAACGCGATTTACGATCAGGTGACTTTTTTCGATTCGAATATTCAAGTCCCTGGTCATCTCTGCGATGCGTTGTGCGGCGACCAGCCCGCGCTGGGTTGGGTCGCTGACGATGAGCAGATGCTGCACGTCGCGCGTGGTACGGCGTGAGAGATGCTCCATGCCTGCTTCATTATCGATCACCACATAAGCATAGTGTTTGCTCATTGAATCGATCACTTCGCGCAGGTTATGGTTGACCGCGCAATAGCATCCCCGCCCCTCTCCGCGTCCCATGGCGATCAAGTCAAAGCGTGAGCCTTCCGCCAGGGAAGAGCGGACGTGATAATCAAGATATTCGCGCTTGCTCGCTCCGCCCGGCATGACGCCCATAGCCGCCCCGCCCTCGGTCAGCGATGACTTTACCTGCGCCAGCATATCCTCGCGGATGTCGCCGACTGTCCATTCGAGGTCGAGACCGAGTACCATGTTCAAATTGGAGGAGGGGTCGGCATCAATCGCAAGAATACTACCCGTTTGATTCTGGGCAAGATACTTGATGACCATTCCAGCGATGGTGGTCTTGCCCACGCCGCCTTTGCCTGCGAGTGCGATGGTTGTTGTCATTTTCGACCTCGATAGACTTCACGGCGATGACCGATCTGGTGCACTTGAATAATTTGCTTATCAACTAAAACCTGGTACAAGATCCGATAATCCCCAACGCGAAGTTTATAAAAGTCGGAATAATCCCCTTTCAAGGCATGATGCGGCAAGCTTTCAAAATTTTCAACGAACCATTGCAGGCGATCAACGATGCGCTTCGCTGTAGGTTTATCAAGAGCGGACAAGTCGCGCACTGCCGAGTCAATAAACTTGACACGATACATGTCACTACAGCCCCAGCTCTTTGATCACATCCGCTAAATCCTTGCCGTGTTCGCCACGCGTAACCATGATCCTTTGCTTTGCCAGTCGTTTCTTCACGGATTCGCGTAACTCCAACCCTTCATCAGGGTCGCCAAAAAGTTCGATAAGTTTTTGTTCAAGAGTTTCATCAATCATCATACGAAGTTCTTCTTTTGTCATTTGGGAGACCAATTCAGCCATAATACACCTCGTACTATTATTTTACCTGCTTTTGCGCCTGCCAATCTCATCTTTGCCTGTAACGGAATTGTTGCGGTCATTCGATTGCCTTATCGTTCGTTAACTCATCAACTCTTTGGAGTATCTGCCCAGTTGCGGCTTTCAAACTCTCAACGTGATCATAGACAGGAATGCCAAGCCTGTCTGCTTCCTGCACTTTTAGGTCAGCAGGGAGAAAGCCGAGTAAAGGCATATCTGGCGTTTCGGTTTCCAAGAACTTTGCTTCGTCATCATTGCGGACTTTATTTCCCACCAAATATAGTTTCTTCAAGCCAATGTCATTCGCCAATTTTTTGATCTGCGCCGCCGTGCCGAGACTGCGCCGCGTTGGTTCGACGACGACCAGCATGGCATCCACAAAGTCAACCGTTGCGCGGCCGAGATGTTCAACGCCCGCATACATGTCAAGCAATAAAACATCGTCTTTGCGAAATAATAAATGCGTGAATAATGTTTTGAGCATGGCCGCTTCGGGACAGATACAGCCAGAGCCGCCCAATTCCACGGAACCCATTTCAAGCAGGCGCACGCCGCGATGGAGGATGCTGAATCGTTCGGGAATGTCATCCACGCGCGGGTTGAGGGTGAAGAAACCGCCGACCGTGCCGGGCTTCGCGCCTGTGCGTTCTTCGATGAGTGCGTCCATTTCGGCGATGGGATGAAGCCGCGCACGCAACTCTGCGGGGAATCCCAAGGCTCCAGCGAGGCAGGGGCTTGGGTCGGCGTCCACAGCTAAAATGTCCCGGCCTTGATCCGCATAAGTCTGCGCAAGAAGCGCTGTCAGTGTAGTCTTCCCCACACCGCCTTTACCAGTGATGGCAATTTTCATACTTCCATCTTACAACGGTTCCCACAAAAGAAATCGGGTTATTCTTCCTCAATTTGGAGGACAGTAATAACATTTATCCGAGTTTTCCGTGACAATATGCACAACTTGATGTGAGGTCAAAATGCTAAAATATTATGAGGAAGAGTTTACCCTTTAGTGGTGTCTTCAGCGAGTGCCATCATCTGTTCGTATTTGGAGGTGCCATCATGAAGATCAAAACGTTCGAAACGCCCGCGCTTTACGGAGACCATCATGTTTCCGAGGTGAGGCGGATATTGCTTGAGTTGACGGGGGTCAGCGAAGTGTATGCAAGCAGCGCTTTTCAGGTCATCGAAGTTAAATACGATCCGGCTAAGATCAAGGCGGAACAAATCAGCGCGTGTCTTGAAGAGGCTGGCTATCTCGGCGAAGTGCCGATGCTGATCGAGACGGGCATTGCGGTCGAGAAGAAGGAAGGGGATAACTTCTTCCGACATACCGCCGTGTACGAAACCATCAAAGGGACAGTTTCTTTTGCCCAGCGAGTGGATCACAATGGACGCCCGCTCTGGCCGTGCCCGGGGCTGGGTGCGGTGAAGGCTGAGAAAGAATGACTGCGCGCCATCATTACGGATTACGAATCACGGATTACGTAATTCGTAATTCGTGATTCGTAAAAAGAGAGGTAAATCATGCCAAAGAAACGAGAGATCAAAGACTATTCAACCGACCCCGCCGCGCAACAAATGTTAATTCGCGCGGAGGAGTTGGGTCTTGGGACAGCCTTTACCCGCGCCGACAACATGGTGCCGTGCAACATTGGCGCAGCGGGCATGTGTTGCAAGCAATGCGGAATGGGGCCTTGCCGACTCACCAAGAACGGCGAAGTGGGTGTCTGCGGGGCGACGCTGGATACCATTCAGGCGCGCAACCTGACGCGTGCCATCGCGGCAGGCGGCGCAGCTCACTCCGATCACGGGCGCGACATGGCTTTCTTGTTGAAAGCCACAGCAATGGGCGAGGCTCATGGATACAGTATCCGCGATGTGGCAAAACTGCGAATGGTCGCATCACATTACGATATCAAGATCGAAGGGCGCGCCCCTGAAGAAATCGCAAACGATTTAGCTGATCTTTATATTTCGCAGTTCGGTCAGCAACGCGGTGAAATTGTTCCCGCCTTCCGCGCGCCGAAGAAGAGACAGCAGATCTGGCGCGAGCAAAATGTCTGGCCGCGCGGCGTGGATCGCGAAGTGGTGGAGGCTTTGCATCGCACACACATCGGTGATGACCAGGATCCTGCTCACATATTGAACCACGCAATACGCACCTCACTCGCTGACGGTTGGGGCGGCTCGATGATCGCGACGGACATTTCGGATATATTGTTCGGCACGCCCGCGCCGATTCTGGGACAAGCCAATCTCGGCGTTATTAAAGAAGACATGGTTAACGTGGTGGTGCATGGACATGAACCTTCGATGAGCGAAATGCTCGTTGCCGCGTCACAATACCCTGAGATCATCGAGTATGCAAAAGCTGCGGGCGCAAATGGGATTCAACTCTCTGGTATATGCTGTACCGCGAACGAAATCTTAATGAGACAAGGCATTCCTGCGGCGGGCAATTTCCTGCATCAGGAACTCGCCATTTTGACAGGCGCGGTCGAAGCGATGGTAGTGGATGTGCAGTGCATCATGCAGGCGCTGGTTGGACTGGCTCAGAATTTCCACACAGCGATCATCACGACTTCACCGAAGGTCAAGATCAAAGGCGCGACTCATATTGAATTTGACGAGCATCATGCCTTGACCATTGCAAAACAAATTTTGAAAGTTGCGATAGACAACTTCAAGAATCGCGACAACAACAAGACGCGCATTCCGCAAATCAAGGAAGATTTAATTCCTGGCTTCTCACATGAATACATCAACTACATGTTGGGCGGATCGTATCGCGCATCGTTCCGTCCGTTGAATGATGCCATCATGACGGGACGCATCCGCGGTGTAGCCGCGATTGTGGGCTGCAACAATCCGCGCTCGTCACAGGATTATTTGCACAACCTGGTTGTCAAGGAATTGCTCAAACAGGATGTGCTTGTTGTGCAAACTGGATGCGGCGCAATCTCGTCAGCCAAGCTGGGACTCATGTTGGGCGAAGCAGGCTTGAGCGAGGTCGGAAACGGTCTGCGCGAAATCTGCGAAACGGTGGGCATCCCTCCCGTCCTGCACATGGGCTCGTGCGTGGACAATACCCGCATCCTGACCGTGCTGACTCAAATGGTCGAAGACGGCGGACTCGGCGATGACATTGATCAAATTCCCGCGGTTGGACTCGCGCCCGAATGGATGAGCGAAAAAGCGCTGGCTATCGCGGCGTACTGCGTGGCTTCAGGCGCGTATGTTATTTTCGGCGGTTCGTCGCCTGTGAGCGGAATGCCAGACCGAGTCAACGACAGCGACGAGGTGCTTCATTACATCAGCGAGGGCTGGGAAAAATTGTATGGCGGCAAATTGGAGTTTATTCCCAACCCGCAAAAGATGATCGAAGCCACGCTTGCGCACATTGACAAGAAGCGCGCCGCGCTCGGCTTGCCCGCATGGGAGAAGGATAAGTTTGGAAGAAGTGGAGATTCGAGAATGCGAGAATTGGAGAATTTACCGCTCGCGCAAAAGCGTGAAGCGATTTATGGAGCAACAGTTAATTAGTCATTAGTCGCTAGTCGTTTAGTCTTTCGCGCAATTAGCGTAATGGCAAAACGACTATCAGACTACAAGACTAAAGACTAGGAGACTAACATGTCACGATATATCGCAACCAGGGCAATTCGCGGCGCGAACGCGCTGGTAACCGAAGCCGAGGTCATGCTCAACAAAGCGCTCGCCGAAAAAGGCGCGGACACGCCCGTATCATTTCCAAACACAGCCTACTATCTCCCCACCATTTTGGGGATGACGGGCAAGACCATCGAAAAAATCGGCGACTTGAAAGCCGTCATGGAGTACACGCGCGGACTGCTTCATCCCGTCCCTGCGGGCAGGCATTGGACTCCTTATCTTGGCGAGACCCTGGATTCAGGCATGGCAACTTTGCTCGCAGCTGAAACGATTGAGGCGATCCGCTTCGTTTATGGACTTCAACCTGAGCCGATGCAAGGATTCCATCTCGCGGGAGGCACGTCATTCACCAGCCCCGATAATGGAAAGGAAGCGTCAAACGACGGGCATCTCAACGGCCCCATTGACGACATACAACTGCGCTCGTGGGGCATTCAACTCGTGGATGGTCGTATGCCTGGATTCGCGGCGATTGTCGGATGCGCCAAGTCCAACGAAGTCGCGGTCAAGATTGTGCGCGAGTTACAACGCCGCAATATCCTCACCTTCCTCTCAGGCAATGTGAATGGACGAAGCATTATCCACCAATTGCAGGAAGAAGGCGTGGAACTTGGTTACGACACGTACACCGTTCCATTTGGAACAGACACCATCTCCGCGATTTACGCTTTAGGCTTTGCAACCCGCTCCGCATTGACATTTGGTGGACTCAAGCCAGGCATGTCGCGCGAGATTTTGCTTTACAACAAGGAACGCGTCTTTGCATTTGTGCTTGCTTTGGGCGAAGTGGACGATTTGAAATACGCCGCCGCGGCTGGCGCGATCAACTTTGGATTCCCCGTCATCGCGGATACGGTCATTCCCGAAATTTTACCGACGGGCGTGACAACTTACGAACACGTTGTCTCCATGCCGTTTGACGCAATTGACGGCAAGGATGATTTGGAAAAAGCCGAAAGACTCGTTCAGAAATGTATCGAGGTACGCGGCGTGAAAGTGAAAGTATCCAACGTGGATGTTCCCGTTCCATACGGCTCAGCCTTCGAAGGTGAAGTTGTCCGTAAGGCAGATCTGCGCGTGGAATTCGGCGGAAAGCACAGCCGCGCGTTCGAATATCTGCACATGGCAAAACTGGATGAAGTCACGGACGGCAAGATCGAAGTCGTTGGGCATGACTTCTCGAAGGTCGAAGCTCAAGGTTCGATGGATTTGGGCATCATCATCAAGGTTGCGGGACGCCAAATGCAACAGGACTTTGAACCTGTGTTGGAGAGGCAAGTCCACTATTTTGTGAACGGCGCAAGTGGAATTCAACATGTCGGTCAACGCGATATAGCGTGGATCCGCATCTCGAATGCTGCGGCAGACAAAGGCTTCAACCTTGAATCGTTTGGCAAGATCCTGCACGCCAGATTCCATGAAGACTTCGGCGCAATCGTGGACAAAGTTCAAGTCACCATTGTCACCGAGCCAACCTTGCACGCAGAATGGTTGGAGAAGGCGCGCGCCGCATACGACTTCCGCAACAAACGTCTTGCAGATTTGACCGACGATAAAGTGGATGAATTTTATTCGTGCACACTTTGTCAATCATTCGCGCCGAACCACGTCTGCGTGGTCTCGCCTGAACGTCTCGGCTTGTGCGGCGCGTACAACTGGCTGGACTGCAAAGCCTCATTCAGCATTAATCCAACGGGACCGAATCAACCGATCAAACTTGGCAAGTCCGTGGATATGAAGAAAGGTTACTGGGAAGGCACAAATGATTACGCCAAGATCGGCTCGCATGGCGTGGTGCAGGAAGTCTCGATGTATTCGATCATGGAAAATCCGATGACAGCTTGCGGATGTTTCGAGTGCATTGTCATGCTCATCCCCGAATCCAATGGCGTGATGGTTGTTTCTCGTGAAGACACAGCCATGACACCTGCTGGCATGACATTCTCGACGCTCGCTGGTATCGCGGGCGGCGGGATGCAAACCCCAGGCGTGATGGGCGTGGGCAAGTTCTACCTGATTAGCCCGAAGTTCATCTCCTCCGACGGCGGATTCAAGCGCGTGGTATGGATGTCGTCCGTGCTAAAAGAATCCATGGCCGAGGAGTTCAAAGCCGTCTGCGAACGCGAAGGCGATCCCGACTTTATGAGCCGCATCGCCGACGCCAGCGTCGCCACCACGGTGGATGAATTGCTTGCCTATCTCGAAGCGCACAATCATCCCGCGATGGCGATGGAGCCGATGTTTTAGTGTAGCGTGGTGCGTGGGGATTGGGAGATTGTCCAAGCCCAATCCCAATTCTCAACCAGTTGATTTGTTGCAGAAAGGAGTTAGCAATGAACGACAACTTGGAAATTGAAAAAACATATATGGAATATCTTGGGAAGGCGAATGAGGTGTTCAAAATTCAACAAAAAGTCTATCTTCCGTATGCAGTCAGCGGATTACTGTTATTTGGAATTGGAGGTAGCGCATTCTTTTGGGCTTCTCCCCAAAACGCCCTATGGATGTTTTCAGCGGGGTTGGTTACGGGGATTGTTGACACCACCGTAGGTACATTAACGGCAAGAAAGAAGGTGCTTGCAGAGGCAAACGCAGTTGAAACCAGCTTGAAACTTCCAGGTTTCAGTGAATTCTTCAAACTTTTTTATCACCGCCGTTGGTGGCCAAATCAAATGGTGACTGGTGAGAAATACCAGCAATTTCTTTCCATAATTGGACGCAATTAGTTTGAATTGTCTGTAACCTGCTGACCGTCGGCGTGCCGACCTGACCCCCATCCCGTCCTTCCGCCAAATCGAAGTTCGGATTTGGGGGAAGGGGCTGGTGACTTGCTTGAAGAGACATGATTAATTTCAAAAATCTATCCGTCATTCTGACACATGCCTTTGTTGGTTGGGCGCTCTGTGCCGCGACGATGGGAATCGGCATGGCAGTGACAACAATGCAAAACACACTGATTGTTCACGCAATCGGCGCGCCACTCTTCTTTGCGGGAGTCTCGTGGTTTTATTTCAGCAGGTTCAATTACACCAAATCCTTTCAAACCGCACTAATTTTCGTCAGTTTCGTGATCGTAGTGGATTTCTTCGTTGTGGCGTTGTTAATCAATCGAAGCCTGGAAATGTTCGCCAGCCTGCTGGGAACATGGATTCCTTTTGTCTTGATTTTTGCGTCAACGTATATCACTGGCCTGGTTGTTACACAAAAAGCAAAACTGACAACTGATAACTGATGACTACTCCTCTCCTCGTCCGTGACCTCATGACCGTCGGAGTGCCGACTTGCAAATGGGACTCTCCCATCGTTGATATCGCGCGCTTCCTGCTGGAGAAAAATGTGGAAGCAATGTGTGTGCTTGACGCAGAAGGTCATGGCATCGGTGTGGTCGGCGTGGATGAGCTGGTCTGGGCGTATGCGCGCGAAGGATATGAAAAATTGACCGCCGAAGACATCATGAGCGAAGGCGTGCCAGAATTACCCGCTGATATTTCCCTCGTGGTTGCTGCGCAGATGATGAAAGATAAAGGGATTCGAATCGCGTACCTGCTTCACAACTCAGCGGGGATCATTTATCCTGCGGCGTATATTTCGTATCGTCACATCTTGCGTCACATGGCGGCAAAAGATGAAAAGGATTTAAAAGATTTAGGTCTCGCGGCGGAGAGAAAATCGCCGATTGAGCAGTTTATTGAAAGAAGAGATGAAGCGAGGAAGAAAGCAGGGATGAAGTAAACAGGTAGACACGTAAACAGGTAAACACGTCTGCGAAGACTTGTGTACCTGTCTACCTGTGTACTTGTGTACATGTATACCTGACACTGGAGGAACAATGCCCATCGAAATCCCCAAAGACAAATGGACTGGAAGCATTCGCGCGGTCACAATCGGCGGGACGAGCGCGGAGGGCGGCACACGCGCGAAATCCGTCACGGTTGGCGGACAAACATCCATGCCTTATTTGCATTACGAAGCGCTGACACCGAACAAACCCGTCATCGCAATCGAAATCAAATCGCACAAGCCCGATGACTGGTCACCGTTGCTGGCGGAAGCCTGGGGCGAGGCGATGGCGGAACCCGCTCAATGGGCGAAAAAAGCCGAAGAAGCAGGAGCAGACATCATCGTCCTCGCGTTGACGCTGGCTGATTCACCCGAAGACGCAGTGCGAGTCGTCAAATCCGTATTAAGTGGGACGGGACTCCCGCTCATCGTCTGGGGACCAGGTCAGGCGGAAAAAGATAACGAATTGCTTGTGCCTGTTTCAGAGGCGACCAAAGGCGAGAAGATCGTGCTTGGCATTTGCGAAGATAAAAACTATCGAACCATCGTCGCCACCGCGATGGCAAATGGACATCTCGTACAATCGCGCACGCCGATGGACGTGAACCTGTCGAAGCAATTGAGTATTCTTATCAGCGATATGGGCATGCCCAAGGACCGCATCCTGATGGACCCGACAACGGGCGCGCTTGGTTATGGCATCGAGTATGGCTATTCGGTGATGGAGCGTTTGAGGTTAGCCGCCCTGCAAGGCGACGCGATGACGCAATCGCCGATGATCGTCACGCCCGGCTTTGAAGCATGGAAGACCAAGGAAGCCAAAGTGGGCGAGGGTGTGCCGGAAGGCTGGGGCGATTGGAAAGCACGCGCCATCAATTGGGAAACGCTCACTGCAATTGCATTGATTGAATCAGGCGCGGATGTCCTTGTGTTGAGGCATCCTGAGTCGGTGAAGCGAGTCAAGGACGCGATTGAGGAACTTACCATCCCAGCGTAATGCGTAATGCGTAATCCGTAATTCGTAACTTACGCATCACGCATTACGCAACACGCAACACGGGTCTCGATACGCCCCTCTAAAACCATTCGGGGCTACTCGACCACCAAACACAAAGGAGACACCATGGCTCTTTCTGGAATTCAAATTTATAAATTACTCCCTCAAACCAATTGCAAAGAATGCGGCTTCCCAACCTGCCTCGCCTTTGCGATGAAACTCGCCGCCAAGCAGGTTGAACTCTCGGCTTGCCCTTATGTCAGCGATGAATCAAAAAAGCAACTGGCTGAGTCTGCCGCGCCGCCTATCCGCCTCATTACGCTTAAGGCTGGCAGCGAGGTCAAAGCGGGCAATGAAGTGGTGATGTTCCGTCATGAAAAAACTTTTTATAACAAGCCTGGCTTGTTCATCCGCGTCAAAGCCTCCGACCCAGACCTTGCCAAAAAAGTTGCGGCAGCCGACGCATATAAAGTCAATTACGTGGGCATGGATTTTTCAATTGACGGTTTTGCCGTTGAAGCGGATGGAGACCTGACCTCCGCCGTTAAGACAATTCGGACTGTGACGAAGCGTCCGCTTATTTTGATGACGAAAGACGCGACGCTTCTTGACTCCGCCCTGAGCCTGCTCGCTGGCGAATCGGCATTGATCTACGCCGCAGAATCCTCCGACTATGAACCGTTGGCGGATCTTGCGAAGAAGCACAAAGCCGCGCTCGCCGTCAAAGCAGATTCACTCGACGCGCTTGCAGACTTGACCCAAAAGATTCAAGCCAAAGGTGTCGAAGATATGGTTCTCGACTCTGCCGCAGCGACATTAAGCGCATCATTAACACGCAACACGCAACTGCGAAAGCTGGCGCTCAAGAATGTGCGTTCCCTCGGCTATCCCATCATCGCTTTCCCGTGCGATGCAAAAGATGAAGGCATCGCCGCCGCGCAAGCGATTGCAAAATATGCAGGCTTCGTTGTGTTGAGCGAGTTCAAACCTGAATTACTCTACCCACTGTTTGTTTTGCGCGAAAACATCTACACCGATCCGCAGAAGCCGATTCAGGTCCAGCCTGGTATTTACGAGATCAACGCGCCCAATCCCGAAAGCCCTGTGCTGGTCACAACCAACTTCAGCATCACCTATTTCTCCGTTGCGAACGAAGTGGAAGGAAGCGGCTTGCCTGCCTGGCTGGTTGTCACGGACGCCGAAGGCATGTCCGTATTAACCGCGTGGGCGGCAGGCAAGTTTGATGCAGAACGAATCGCGAAGGCAATCAAAGGTTTTGATCTAGCCAGCAAAGTCGGCAAAAAGCAGATTGTCCTGCCGGGTCATGTTGCAGTTCTTTCTGGTGAACTCGAAGAAGAACTTCCCGGTTGGGATATCCGCGTTGGACCGCGCGAGGCGGTGGATTTGCCTGCGTTTATGAAACAGGCGCTCAACTAATCCGTAATTCGTGATGCGTAACTCGTAAGAGCAATTTACGAATCACGAATTACGCATCACGCACACAACATGCAACACACCGTTTCCTTCACACACAACGATAAGCAAACCCCAGTAGAAGTTTCTACAGGGGTTCTGCTCTCCGACGCCGCGCATCTCGCGGGCATTGACATCGGTCAGCCTTGCGGCGGGCAGGGACGCTGCGGGCGTTGCGCGGTGCAGGTGAGGGAGGGAGATGTCCGCCGACGAAGCACGCTGCGGCTTTCGCCCGATGATGTCGAACAGGGGTACGCACTTGCCTGCCAAACCGTTGTGGAAGGTGATGTTGCAATTTATGTCCCGCCGCAGGAAAAGATCGAACGGCGGCTGACGACAGACCGCGTCGTTGCCGAAGTCACTGTCCCTGCGGATTATGAATATCTGCAAGACCAAACCGTCCGTCGCATTCATTTGGAACTTACCCCGCCCAGCATGGATGATCAGACGGATGACTGGTCAAGATTGCAAACTGCTTTTCGATTGCAGCATAAGATGGAACGTGTAGCGTGTTCCGTGAATTTGTTGCGGGAGATGGGAGAGGTATTGCGCGAGGGTGATTGGCAAGTGACCGCGATTGTTGAGACGAGCAGACTAACGGACGAGAAGACATGCAAACTCATTAACCTGCAACCTAATCATGTTGACGAGTACTCGCCGCTTTGGGGCTGCGCGATTGACATTGGCACAACCACCGTTTCAGTCTGGCTGGTGGATTTGATGAGCGGACAAGTGAGAGCGCAAGTTGCAGAATACAACGGACAGATCGCGCGCGGCGAAGATGTCATTTCGCGCATTATGTACGCAAGCAAAAACGGCGGCGGGGAGGAACTCCGTCAGCGTGTGCTGGATACGATCAATGAATTGCTTGAGACAGCCTGCAAGCGAGTCAAAGCCAGACCTGAGGAAGTGGTCAAAGCCACGATTGCAGGCAACAGTACGATGATCCATTTGTTTCTCGGCATCCCTGCATCCAACATTCGGCTTTCGCCTTTTATCACCGCAGTCAACCATCCGCCATTGATGACAGCGCGCGAAGTTGGCTTGAAAATTCATCCCGAAGCCAGCGTGGATTGTTTGCCAGGCGTTGCTTCTTATGTCGGCGCGGATATTACTGCGGGCGTGCTTTCATCCGGGCTTGATAATGCTGAAAACGTGACTCTCTTTCTGGATGTCGGCACAAACGGCGAGACCGTGCTTGGCAACCGCGATTGGCTCGTCACCTGCGCTTGTTCAGCGGGACCCGCCTTTGAGGGCGCGGGAGTCGTCAACGGCATGAGAGCAACCACTGGCGCGATTGAAGAAGTGTGGATTAACAGCGAGACGTTTGAGCCAACCTATCGCGTCATCGGCGGAGGCAAGCCAAAAGGCATCTGCGGTTCGGGACTGATCTCATTGCTCTCGGAGGCTTTCATAACTGGGATCATTGATAAGGCTGGGAATGTTAATTTAATGGCGAGCAGTTCAAGGGTCCGCGAGGGAGCGCATGGCGGGGAGTATGTTGTCGCCTGGGGCGCAGAATCCGAATCGGGCGAAGATATCGTCATATCCCGTGTGGATGTTGATAACCTGTTGCGCGCCAAAGCCGCCATCTATGCTGGCTTTACGGTTTTGGCTGATACGGTCGGGGTCCCGCTTGAAACAACGGATAAGGTATTGATCGGCGGGTCGTTTGGAAAATATATCAACGTTGAGAAGGCGGTGCAAATTGGCTTGCTGCCTGATATGGATTGGTCGCGTTTTGAGTTTCTCGGCAACACGGCGGTGAAGGGCGCATATTATGCCCTGCTTGATTGGCGCAAGCGTGAAAGAATTACCGAGATCGCAAAACGCATGACATACATTGAATTGTCGGCAGACAACAGTTTTTATGAAGCGTTTACCTCGGCATTATTTTTGCCGCATACGGATATGAGCAAGTTTCCAAGTGTGGCGGAGGCGTTGGAAGGAAAAGTAAACAAGTAGACAAGTAGACAGGTAAACATGTGTACGTGTATACGTGTGTACGTGTCTACCCAAAAACGGAGGCACATATGTTTGTAATTGGTGAGAATATCCACATAATATCTGAGAAGGTCAAGGAAGCGCTGACCAACCGAGACCGCGAATTTTTCATGGATCTGGCGGTGAAGCAAGTGGAGGCGGGCGCGAAGGCGGTGGATATTAATTTGGGTCCGCGCAAGAAGGATTGGGCAGAGGTCTTCCCATGGATCGTTGAAACAATTGAAACAGTTGTGGACGTGCCGCTCTCGATTGACACGACCAACGTGGACGGAATGGAAGCCGCGCTCAAGACCATCAAGAAAGCGCAGCCGATTTTGAACTCCACGTCGGCTGAGCCTGAACGGTTGGAGAAAGTGCCGCTGTTGGCGAAGAAGTATGGGGCGAAGGTCATCGCGCTGACCATGCGCTCGGAGGGTATCCCCGTCGAAGCGGATGCGCGCGTGAATATCGCTATCGAAGCGTTGATTCCGCGCATGATGGAAATTGACTTCCCGATGGAAAATCTCATCATTGATCCGCTCGTGCTGACCGTTTCTGGATGCCAGCAATATTGCCCGCATCTCATCGAAACTGTGCGGACGCTGCAATATGCCTGGGATCCCGCGCCCAACATCTCGGTCGGGTTGAGCAACGTCTCAAACGCGGTGCCGAATGAAAACCGTCCGCTGATCAACCGCGTCTATCTCGCCATGCTGATGGGCGTCGGCTTGCAGATGATGATCGCCAACCCGTTTGACAAGGAACAGAATGATGTCATCCGCTGGATAGAGACAAAAGACACTAGCAATCCGCTTGCAAAGGTCTACAATAAGATTGCAGAACGCACTGCAGCTGGCGAAGAACCCTGCGTGGAAGACTTTGACATGTCTGACCCGGAACAAGCCGCGACCTGGAAGACGACGCAAATTTTGCTGAATAAAGTGATCTACGCGGATTCGTATTTGATGAATTAGGAAAGTAGACAGGTACACAAGGAAACAAGTGCTCATGCAACACGCAACATGCAACACGAACTACGCGCCCCGCCTGTGTGCCTGTATACCTGTCCCGAGGATTCCTCATGTCCCTCACTGATACCCTCCCCCTGCGCCATAAACCTGCCGCCGCGCTGGTCGTCGGCGGCGGCATTGGGGGTATGCGCGCCGCCCTCGACCTAGCCGATGCAGGACTGAAGGTGTACTTGGTCGAGCAGACGCCCTGCCTCGGAGGCCGGGTCGCGCAACTGGGATTCATGTTTCCCCAGCACGATTGCGTCCTGTGCCGCGGCACGGCGGACCACGGATACGGCTGCACCCGCCCATCCATCTCTCCTGCTTACATTCAGCACAACCAGCATCCCAACATTCAGATATTGACCAACACGCGCGTTGTGGACGCGGCGGGCGAGGCGGGCGATTTTACTGTTTCCCTGCGCCGCGAACCCCGTTACGTGGACATTCAACGCTGTACCAATTGCGGCATTTGCGCCGAGGTCTGCCCGGTCACGTTGCCCGATGCCTACCAACTGGGCATGACCATGCGGAAAGCGGCTTACAAGACAGCCGCCCGCGCCACACCTGATGCCTATTCCATTGACAAAGGCCCTTACTGCGACGACTGCGTCAAATGCGAACAAGCCTGTCCCACCTCCGCCATTCACCTCGACGAACAGCCGCGCCTGGAGTCGGTTGAAGTTGGCGCCATCATCCTTGCGCTTGGATACCAGATCTATGACGCAGCCGAGTTGGAGGAACTTGGCTATGGCCGTTACCCGAACGTTTTGCAGGCGCTGCACTATGAACGGCTTGCCAGCCGCTCCGGCCCCACCGAGGGGGCGGTCATACGGCCTTCGGACAATAGACAGCCGCGCTCCATTGCCTGGTTACAGTGCATCGGCAGCCGCGACCAGAAGAACGCCTTCTGTTCCTCCATCTGCTGTATGTATGCGACGAAGGAAGCCATCCTTGCAAAACAGCGCCTGAAAGACGTCCAGTGCAGTGTCTTCATCATGGACGAGCGCGCCTTCAACAAGGAGTACAGCGCCTACTTCACCAAAGCGCGTGACACGCACGGCATCCAGTACAACCGTTGCCGGGTGTCAGCCGTAAGCGAAGACCCGTCAACGCACGACCTGATCCTGCGCTACACCGAAGCCAATGGAAAGATCCACGAAGAACGCTTTGACATGGTTGTCCTGGCGACCGGCTTGCAACCCCCCGAATCGGCGGGACAGCTTGCGGAAATGCTCGGCATTGGGTTGAACAAGCATGGTTTCTGCGAAACAGATAAATTCGCCCCGCTTCAGACCACACGACCAGGCGTATTTGTCTGCGGCGCGTTCTCTTCCCCGAAGGAAATCGCCGAGACGATCATAGATGCCAGCGGCGCAGCCGCTGAGGTGATGCGCCTGCTCAATGACCGCCTGAATACGTATCCCACCAGCCGCGAATGGCCTTTCCTGTCCGATACCAGCGGGTTTGCGCCCGAACGCGACGTAAGCAGTGAGCCGCCGCGCGTGGGTGTCTTTGCCTGCACCTGCGGAGAGACACTCAACGAGCATCTTAACTACCCCACACTTGTTCAACAAGCCAGCCAATTTCCCGGCGTGGAAACGGCTGAGATCCTGGACTTTGCCTGTTTCCCCGAAGCGCTGGGACACATCCAGGAACACGTCCAAAGCGACCGTCTCAACCGCCTGGTGATCGCCGCGTGCAGCAACCGCACGCACGAATCGCTCTTCCAGCGGATGATGCGGCAGATCGGACTCAACCCTTATTTGCTCGAACTGGTCAACCTGCGCGAACAATGCAGCCGCGTCCACGAGGGGCAGAGCGGACTGGCAAACCGCAAGGCGCTCGAAATGGTGCGTCTCGCCGTGGGGCGTGTCCAACTGGCTCAACCCGTTTATAAAAAGAAGCATCGTTGCCGTCCAAGCGCGCTGGTCATCGGCGGAGGGTTGGCCGGTATGACGGCTGGCCTGGCAATCGCCGACAGCGGTTACGATGTGCACCTGGTCGAGCGTTCAGAGAGACTGGGCGGGAATCTGCTGGATCTATATTATGTCGTCGAGGGCGTCAACCCACAGCGCCTGCTACGCGATTTGGTGAACCGCGTGCGTGCCCATCAGCGTATCGAAGTGCATACCCGTACCGAAGTGGTCAACCACACTGGGCACCTGGGATACTTCATCACTGGCTTGCGTACCAAACATAACGGGACAGGCGAGAACTTCAGTGTCGAGCATGGCGTGACCATCGTCGCCACTGGCGCCCAGGAGGCCCGCCAGCATCCCTATTTGAAGGCGCCGGGCGTTATCACCCAGCACGAACTGGAAGAGAAAATTATCCACCAGCCGGAGGAAATCGCCGCGCTTAAAGATGTAGTTATGATCCAATGTGTGCGGCCAGAAAACACTCCCGAATATTGTTCGCGGGTCTGTTGCACCAACGCGCTGAAAAATGCCGCCCGGCTCAAACTGTTCAACCCATCCTGCCGTGTGACTGTGCTGTTCAAGAACATCGTCACCTACGGCTTCCGCGAGGAATACTACACCGAAGCGCGCCAGCTGGGCGTGATGTTCGTCCGCTACACCGATGCGGAGCCGCCGCAGGTTTACTTCGACCACAATTATGACCGGCTAAAAGTGCGGGTGCGCGACCTGTCCCTGGATCGCTGGCTGGACCTGCAAGCGGACCTGATCCCCATCAGCACTTCCATTATCCCCTCGGTGGGCAGCGCGGAACTGGCGCGCATCCTGCGTGTCCCGCTTTCCAGTGAGGGCTTCTTCGAGGAAGCGCAGATGAAATTGCGGCCAATGGACTTCATGCGCGAGGGGATCTTCCTGGCTGGGATGGCTCACTATCCCAAGTTTAGCGAGGAGGCCATCAGCCACGCCTTGGCCGCCGCCGCACGCGCGGTGACCGTGCTCTCGCAACGCGATTCGCTCTACCTCGGCGGCGTGGTCGCTCAAGTAGATCCGGCCAAATGCGTTGGTTGCCTCACCTGCACGCGCACCTGTCCGTTCGGCATTCCCCAAGTCATCCATGAGGAAGGACGGATCGGCGTCGGCGGACTGGGCGGCGCGGCATTCATCGACTCAGCCCTGTGCCAGGGATGTGGCACATGCACCGGCGAATGCCCGGCGAATGCCATACAATTGATCCATTACACCGACGAGCAGATGATGATGCGCGCCATCGGTGGTTTGGGAACGTGGAAAATACCAGTGATCAGTGAGCAGTGACGTAGTAGTTGACAACGACGAGAAGAAACCATGACCATGACGCAATCAGAAAAAACTTTCGAGCCTGAGATCACCGCCTTCTATTGTGTATATTGCGGTTACATGGCGGCGGATACGGCCGGAGCGCTGCAAGTGCAGTATCCCGCCAACGTGAAGTTCGTGCGTATGCCCTGCTCGGGCAAAACGGATGTGCGTTATTTACTGGAGGCTTTTGAGCAGGGCGCGGATGGTGTGTACGTGGTGGCTTGTCCGCTTGGCAACTGTCATCATGTGCGCGGCAATGAACGCGGGCAGGCGCGTTTGAAGCGCGCCAAAAAGATTCTCGACGAGATCGGTTTGGGAAGCGAAAGATTGGATATGTTCTTCATGTCCGGCAGTCAGGCTCAGGCTTATGCCTCCGCCGCCCTGACGATGACTGATCGCATCCGCAAACTTGGACCGAACCCATTAAAGGATGAAGGCAGAAGGATGAAGGATGAAGTGAAAGCCCCTTTGGAAGAGGAAGAAGAGGCAGATTTTCGCGGCAGACGGATAAAGAAAGGATGAAGGCGGAAGGATGAAGGATGAAATGAAAACCTCACCGAAAGAGAAGGATAAAGGGATGAATTCAAGCGATTCCTCCTTTATCCTTCATCCTTCATCCTTGTCCAATCCTTCATCCTTGCCCGTTGTCGGCGCGGTCATGGTTGTCGGCGGAGGGATCGCGGGTATGCAGGCGTCTCTCGATCTTGCCGAGCAGGGTTTCAAGGTTTACCTGGTTGAAAAGAAATCCGCCATCGGCGGGCACATGGCGCAGTTGGATAAAACCTTCCCGACCAACGATTGCGCCATGTGCACCATCTCGCCAAAACTGGTCGAGACCGGACGCCATCCCAGCATCGAGATCATGACGAACAGCGAGGCGCTCGAAGTCAACGGGCAGGCTGGGGACTTCACCGTCACCATCGAGGGCGCGCCGCGCTTCATTGACGTAAACAAATGTATCGCCTGTGGCGATTGCACAAAGGTTTGCCCGGTTATTGTGCCTGACCCATTCAATGAGGGACTCTCTCCGCGCCGCGCCGCTTACAAACTGTATCCCCAAGCCGTACCCAATGCCTTTGCTATCGAAAAGCGTGGCATTGCTCCCTGCCGCGATGCCTGTCCCGGCGGACAGCGCGCGCAGGGTTACATTGCCCTGATCCGCGAAGGACGCTGGAATGACGCCCTGCGCGTGATCAAAATGGACAATCCCTTCCCCGGCATTTGTGGGCGTATCTGCAATCATCGCTGCGAGACCGCCTGCAATCGTAATCTTGTAGACGAACCGATTAACATCCGCGCGCTGAAACGCTTCGTGACCGATAAGGTTTATTCAGAGCCGCGTCAGTTGGTTGATAAAGTTGAGATCACACATCCCGATCAGCGTGTTGCGATCATCGGGGCGGGACCCTGCGGTTTGACCGCTGCGCAGGATCTCATCCGCCGAGGTTATCCGGTGACGATCTTCGAGGCGATGCCGGTGGCGGGTGGGATGCTGCGACTGGGCGTGCCCGAATTTCGCCTGCCCGCCGAGATCATCGAGCGCGAGGTGGCGGACATCGTTGACCTGGGCGTCGAACTTCGCTTGAACACGCCCGTGACCAACCTGGATGACCTTTTCAACGAGGGTTTTACTTCCGTGCTGATTTCGGTCGGCGCGCACGAAGGCGTAAGATTGCCCATTCCAGGCGCAAATCTCGAAGGTGTGTTGATCAACACGCAATTTTTGAAAGACGTCAGGCTTGGGAAATACGAGGGAGGAAAGAAGAAAGAAGAAAGAAGTGACGACGAGAATTCATCCTTCAGCCTTCATCCTTCAGCCTTGGGAAAGAACGTTCTCGTTCTCGGCGGTGGCAATGTAGCCATTGATGTGGCACGCAGCGCGGTGCGCCTTGGATGTAAAGTAAGCATGGCGTGTTTGGAAAGCCGCGAAAAAATGCCCTCGCATGCCTGGGAAGTGCAAGCTGCACTGGATGAGGGGATTACCATACACAATGACCGCACCTTCGAGCGCGTGCTGGCGGATGAAAACGGCCGCGCCGCGGGCGTCGAGTGTATGAATGTGGCATCATTCGGGTTTGACGAAGTCGGGCGGCTGAACGTTGAAAAGGTTGCGGGGTCGAATCACGTCATCCCATGCGATACGGTCATCTTCTCTGTTGGGCAGCGCGCAGGTTTGGCGTTCATCCCTGACGACGCGGGTGTGGGCATGACAGATCGCAAGACCATTGCCATTAATCCGAATACGTATGCCGCCACGCGTCCGGGCGTGTTCGCGGCGGGGGATAGCGTCTCAGGCACGGCGTTCGTGATCGAAGCCGTCGCCAGCGGGCACAAGGCGGCGGAATCCATTCTGCGTTACCTGCAAGGCGAAAACCTCGAACCCGCGCATAAACCCGAACTGCCTGTTGTGAAACTCACGCGTGAGGAGATTGCGGATCGCATGGCGCGCGGCGAGATCAAAGTACAGCCGCGCATTCCCCTGCCTGAACTTTCCGTTGAACAGCGCATCGGCAACTTTGCAGAAGTCGAGGGCGGCTACGACGATGAATCGGCTCAGCGCGAAGCGGCGCGCTGTCTGGCTTGCGGCGTGTGCTCGGAATGTATGTCCTGTACTTTCGCCTGCGGAGTCAATGCCATTGACCACGATATGGTCGCCCGCCGCGAGACCGTCCACGTCGGCGCGGTGATCCTGGCGCCCGGCTATCAAACTTATCGCGCCGAACTCTCCGAGGAATTCGGCTATGGGCGATATGCAAACGTCATCACGGCGTTGCAGTTCGAGCGATTGCTTTCTGCCTCAGGTCCCACTATGGGACACGTTCAACGACCCTCCGACGGCAAGGTGCCGAAGCGGATTGCCTTCTTGCAATGTATCGGCAGCCGCGACCAGAGCCATGATTATTGTTCCGCCGTATGCTGTATGTTCGCCACAAAAGAAGCGGTCATCGCCAAAGATCACCAGCCTGACCTGGACGTGCACGTCTTTATGATGGACATGCGCGCCTTCTCCAAAGGCTATTTGAGTTATTTTGATCGGGCGCGTGAACGCTACGGTGTGCAATATCACCGTTCGCGGGTTAGCGCACTTTACGAAGGCGCGCGCTCGAATGATATTTATTTGCGTTACATGAACGAAAGCGGCGAAATGCAGGACGAGCGTTTCGACCTGGTTGTACTTTCCGTTGGGATGGAAATCTCCGAATCAGTGCGCGACCTGGGCAGGCGTCTCGGCGTCGAACTGGATGAATACGGATTCTGCCAGACCGTGCAGTTTAATCCGCTGGAGACCAGCCGCAAAGGTATCTACGCCATCGGTCCCTTCCGCGAACCGAAGGATATTCCCGAATCGGTCGTCGAGGGCAGTGCGGCTGCGGGGACGGTCGCGGCAAGCCTAAGTCCCGCGCGATTCGCATTGACCGTCGAGCGCGAGTATCCGCCTGAGAGGGATGTCAGCGCTGAGGCGCCGCGCGTGGGCGTCTTCGTCTGCTCGTGCGGATCGAACATCGGCGGCTTCGTGGACGTGCCTGGGGTCACGGAATACGCGTCGTCGCTACCGTACGTCACGCACGCCGAGGCAAACCTGTATACCTGCTCGCAGGATAGCATCAAACACATCACCGAGCAGGTCTTGGAACATAAACTGAACCGCGTGGTGGTGGCGAGTTGCACGCCGCTCACGCACCAGCCGCTTTTCCAGGACAGCATCCGCATGGCGGGTTTGAATCCTTATTTGTTCGAGATGGCAAACATCCGCAATCAATGTTCATGGGTTCACTCGAATGATAAAGAAGCGGCGACCGCCAAAGCCGGGGATTTGATTCGGGCGGCGGCGGCGCGCGCGGCTTTGCTCGAATCCCAGCACACCATTGAGGTTCCTGTTCAACGCGCCGCGCTGGTGGTCGGCGGAGGCGCGGCTGGCATGACCGCCGCTCACTTGCTGGCTGAGCAGGGTTTCCCCGTGCATTTGGTTGAAAAGGAAAACGAGCTGGGCGGCAACCTGCGGAATGTTTTCATCGGCACCTTCGGTTACGCAGACCCGCAGGCGACTCTGCGCCGCTTGACCGATCAAGTACGCGCGCACCCGTCCATTTATTTGCATTTGCAAAGCAAGGTTATTTCCACAACAGGCGTGATGGGCAACTTTACCAGCGTCATCGAGGAAGCGGATGGAACCCGCTCGGATATTCTCCACGCGGTCACTATCCTTGCCACAGGCGCGCAGGAATATCGCGGCGCGGAGTACGGCTACGGAACGGACGCGCGGATTGTGACACAGCAGGAGTTCGAGGGGATGCTGGGTAAACAGGTAGACAGGTACACAAGTACACAGGTAGACACGTATACAGGTACACAGGCAGACACGTATATCGGAACACAGGGCGATGAATCCTTGCCAAACTCCGTCGTTATGATTCAATGTGTTGGTGCCGCCGAAAAATTCTGTGCGCGCATTTGTTGTACGGTGGCGTTGAAAAACGCGATACGACTCAAAGAGATCAACCCGAAAGCGGAAATTGTTATTCTTTATCGAGATATTCGCTCCTATGGTTTCAAGGAAAAACTGTACACACTGGCTCGCGAAAAGGGCGTGCTCTTTGTACGTTATGAGCCTGATAGAAAGCCAGAAGTGATCAGTGATCAGTCATCGGTGATCAGTGTCAAAGTGTGGGAGCCAGTGTTGCGAAAGGAACTCACACTCCACCCTGATTTGCTCGTACTCAGCATGCCCCCCGTCCCGCGTACGGACGCGCACGATATGGCAACGATGTTTAAAGTTCCAACCGATGTGGACGGCTTCTTCCTGGAGGCGCACGTCAAACTGCGCCCCGTGGATTTTGCCACCAACGGCGTCTTCATGGCGGGGATGGCGCATTAACCGAAATTGCTCGATGAAACGATGATCCAGGCGCAGGCGGCTGCGGCGCGCGCCGCGCGTGTACTCAGCCGACCCACTCTCAGCGCGGGCGGATCCGTCGCGGTAGTGGACGCGGCGCGCTGCACGGGCTGTCTCACCTGCGTGCGAATCTGTCCGTTTGGCGTTCCCAAAATGCGGATTGACTTGACCGGCGTCGGAGAAATTACCGGCGCGGCATACATCGAGGCGTCCATCTGTCAGGGCTGCGGATCGTGCGCCGCCGAATGTCCCGCGCGGGCGATCCAGTTAATGCACTACACCGACGTACAAATGACGGCAAAGGTCGGCGCGCTGTTACAACTCCCCGTGCTTCAAGGAATGGGAACATGAGCGAAGATTTGCAGGTCGTCGCATTTTGCTGCCAGCATTGCGCGTACGCCGCGGCAGATTTGGCGGGCGGATTGCGTTTGCAATATCCGCCTTCCGTGAGGGTTGTCATGCTGCCCTGCACCGGAAAGATTGACGCGCTGCTGGTATTGCAGGCGTTTGAAAGCGGCGCGGACGGTGTGATGGTGGCGGGCTGACTGCCCGGAGACTGTCATTACCTGGAAGGTAATACCAACGCTAAACGAAGGATCGAACGGATCAAAACCCTGGTCGCGAATATTGGTTTGGAGCCGGAGCGAGTGCAAATGTTCAACCTGTCCTCGGCAATGGCAAGCAAATTTGTGGATATTACGAAAGAGATGACGGAGAAGATTACAGGGTTGGGACCGAATCCATTGAAGACAAGGATGAAAGATGAAGGATGAAGGATGAAAAATAAAATGCAAAGTTGCAAAACAGAAGCTATGCAAAGTTAAGGAAACAAGAGATGGACACTGGACAGCCACAAGACTTACGGACACGGACGAGTGATTTTGCATTGAGGATCGTTCGGCTGTATGCAAGCCTGCCAAAGACAACCGAAGCCCAGGTCATTGGCAAGCAAGTTTTACGTTCAGGCACATCTGTTGGCGCGCATTATCGCGAAGGCCATCGAGCAAAGTCTGATCCCGATATCATCAATAAGTTCGAGACCGCATTGCAGGAATTGGACGAGACTGATTACTGGTTGGAATTGCTGGTGAAGGCCGATATTGTTCCTGCCCCAAAACTGGAGACGCTTCGTAAAGAAACAAATGAACTGCTCGCGATATTCACAACCATCGTAACCAAAATCAGGAAGAGGATAGGCAGATAAAAGATGAAACCAGATACCGTACATTCATCCTTCATCCTTCATCCTTTATCCTTCTCCCCCGGAGGTAACCATGATCGTCGCAGAACAAAAATCACTGGATGAAATCAAGAAACTGGTCGGCAGCGCGCAGAAGGTGCTGGTGGTTGGTTGCGGCACTTGCGTGACCGTATGCTTTGCGGGAGGGGCGCGTGAGGCGGCCATCGTCGCGGCTGAACTTCGCATGTCCACTAAACTTGATGGTTCCCCAAAAGAGGTCACCGATGTCACCGTTCAACGCCAGTGCGAGTGGGAATACCTAGATGAGATCGCCCCCAAACTGGGTCAGGTGGATATCATCCTCTCGCTGGGATGCGGCGTCGGCGTGCAAGCCATCGCCGAACATTTCCCCGGCACGTGGGTGGTGCCTGGCTTGAACACAAAATTCATGGGACTTCCCACCGAGCAGGGCGTCTGGGCGGAACGCTGCGCGGCGTGCGGCGATTGCATCCTCGGCTTGACCGGCGGGATATGCCCGATCGCGCGCTGTTCCAAGTCGCTTCTCAACGGACCTTGTGGCGGGTCGCTGGATGGCCATTGCGAGATCAACGCTGACATCTCCTGCGCCTGGCAGTTGATCTATGACCGCCTGAACAGCATGGGAAAACTCGAAGTCCTGATGGACATCCAGCCTCCAAAGAATTGGCAGACTTCCCGCGATGGCGGTCCGCGCAAAATTGTCCGCGAAGACCTGCGGCTGGATAAAAAAGAAGAATAGGCGGAGGAACAAACCATGTCCGATACAAACGGTTATCACTCTGGCTCCAACCTCGAGCGCATCCTGCGTGCCGGTCATTTTGCCGTCACTGCCGAACTCGGTCCCCCGCAAAACGCGGACGGCGAGGTGATTCGCAAGAAGGCGCAACTGTTGAAGGGCTATTGCGACGCGGCAAACCTGACCGATAACCAGACCGCCATCGTGCGCATGTCCAGCATCGGCGCGGGCACGATCCTCGTCCAGGAGGGACTCGAACCCGTCATTCAAATGGTCTGCCGCGACCGCAATCGGCTCGCCATGCAATCCGACCTGCTTGGCGCGTACGCGCTCGGCATTCGCAACCTGCTGTGTCTCACCGGCGATCACCAGACCTTCGGCAATCATCCCACCGCCAAGAACGTCTTCGACATCGATTCCATGCAGATGGTTCAGATGGTCACCGGGATGCGCGACAAGCGCGTCTTCCAATGCGGCGAGGAATTCAAGGGTCAGGAACCGCGTTTCTTCGTCGGCGCGGTGGAATCGCCCTTTGCCCATCCGATTGATTTTCGTCCCCATCGCCTCGGCAAAAAGGTGAAGGCGGGCGCGAGTTTCATCCAGACGCAATTAGTCTTCGATATCGAGGCGTTCAAAAAGTTCATGGACAAAGTTTGTTCGCTCGGCATTCACGAACAGGTTTACCTTCTGGCTGGCATTGGTCCGCTCAAAAGCCCCACCATGGCAAAGTACATGCGCGACAACGTGCCGGGTATCCTGATCCCGAATGAAATGATCAAGCGCATGGAGAAGGCTGGCGAACCGTGGGCTGGCAAAAGCAAGGACGAGTTGACCGCGGAAGATAAAAAGGCGCGCACCGCCGCCTGGCAGGATGAAGGCATTAAGATTTGCATCGAGTTGATCCAGCAGATGCGCAAGATCAAGGGCGTCTCCGGCGTGCATATCATGGCGATCGAATGGGAGAAGGCGGTCAAGCCGCTCGTCGAAGGGGCTGGCTTGTACCCGCGCCCGGTTGTTCCCGATGCCTCGACTGTTTCCGCGCAACCGGCGTGAGGTCAGTTGATATGTCATTGCGAGGGCGGTGTTCTTCCGCCCGAAGCAATCCCCTCGCAAGTTGGGGATTGCTTCGTCGCTCACTCCGTTCGCTCCTCGCAACGACAGACCTGCGGAAAGTTGTTATTTACAGGAGATAGACATGGAAGAAGAAAAAAATACTGTTAGCGAAACGATGACGATCAGCCCTGCCCTGGCACAGCGCATCAAGGATGAGTTGGGACAGAACGTCTATCTCTGCTATCAATGCGTCAAGTGCAGCGGCGGGTGTCCCCTCGTCAATTATTTCGACTGGCAGCCGAACCAGGTGATGCGCGCGTTGCAATTCGGTCAGGAGGATATCACCCTGCAATCGAAAACACCGTGGCTGTGCGCGTCCTGCCAGACCTGCACTACGCGTTGCCCGCAAGGATTGGACATCGCCGCCATTATGGCGTTCCTGACCCGCGAGGCGCTCAAACGTGGATTCAAGCCAGAGGTGTCCGATGTGGATACCCTGAACCAAGCCTTCCAGCGCGAAGTGCGTTTATGGGGACGCGCCTACGAACTCGGCTTGATGGCGGAAATGAAATTACGCACGGGACGCCTGACAGAAGACATGGACTTGGGCGTAAAACTTCTGGGCAAGAACAAACTTCCCTTTTTACCCTCCCCCGCGCGCCCGCCGAAACATCCCGCGCCTGCGCCTGTCACAGCGGAGATGGTCGCTTACTACCCGGGTTGTTCCCTGCACTCCACCGCCGAGGAATACAATACCTCATCTAAAGCCGTGTGCGAGGCGCTGGGATTGAAACTGTACGAGCCGCCCGGCTGGGTCTGCTGCGGTAGCACTCCCATCCACCGCGCCTACCCAAAGGACGCCCTGCGCCTGCCCATGGAAAACCTGCGCCTCGTCGAGCAAAGCGGACTAAACGAAGTGGTCATGCCATGCGCGGCGTGTTTCAATCACACGCGCATGGCTCTGCACGAGGTACAGCACAACCCCCAGCGCAAGGCGGAAGTGGAAGGGGCGATGGGATATTCCTATCAAGACCGTGTCCGTGTGAGTGCGTTGTGCGAGGCACTCTTCCGCCGTGTCGGTCCGCAAAAGGTGACTTCGCTGGTGACGCATCCCATAAAAGGATTGCGCGTGGTGTGTTATTACGGCTGTCTGCTCAGCCGCCCGCCGCAAGTGACCGGCGCGGATCACCATGAAAACCCAACCGAGATGGATGCCCTGATGACTGCGCTGGGTGTGGAAGTCAACGACTGGTCGTACAAGACCTCCTGCTGTGGTGCGACCCATTCGCTCACACGCCCGGACATCGTCCGCGAGTTGAGCGGCAACCTGATCGCGCACGCCCGCGAAGCCGGGGCGGACGCGCTCGTGGTGGCTTGTCCGCTTTGCCACACCAACCTTGATGGCCGCCAGTTCCAAATGAAATTGAAAGAACCCATGCCGGTCTTCTACTTCACACAACTGATGGCGCTGGCATTGGGCTTGCCCGAGAAAGCCGCCGCCTTGAACAAAAACCTGGTTGACCCGCGCCCCTTGTTGCAAAGCAAGGGAATTCTGGAAAAATAAGAAAACCTTACGAATCTTGTCTACGACATCGAACGCATGGATGCCTCCGACGTAAGAGGCGGCGTGCAGGAAGAAGGAGTAAAAATCACACTTGAGATCATCGAAAAAAATTCGCAGCAAGCAGCGCATCTACGGTCTGCACATCATGCCCATCGGCTGGGAAGATATCGTCCCGCGCATCGTCACCGAAGCGAATCTTTTGAAAACAGGATCAACCGTCCCTGCCGCCCAGAGCGAGTCGAAGGGTGAGCCCGATGCGGAGAAGGTCCTCGCATAGGAAAATCACAGACATATCCTGTACGAGGAGCGAGCGGATAGCGAGTCCCAAATGTCGTTGCGCAGTGTTGTCAGGAACGCCACCGGGCAGGATGTTTATGTTTGTCATGCCTGCTTTGACTGTGACATTGATGCCCGCCACGAAATGGATATTCCCTTGCCGAGTCTGATCCAGCTTATTTGGCTGAACGATGAGGAGGCGCTTCAATGCCGGACGCTCTGGTCTGATTCTGTTTTACAAGCTTCCCGCGGCGCCTGCAAGCGCGGACTCGATCTATACGCGGTGATGACAGTCCTTCGTGAGGAGTCAAACCGAAGGGCAGGAAGATAACCAAAATAATAGGAGGAAGATATGAATACTGAAGAGCTGCTTGCAAAAGCAAAGAAGCCTTCTGCGGATGCGATGAGACTGCATCCGTTCTATCGGGGGAAGATTGAGACCACGCTCAAATGCACTGTCCACAGTTTTGATGATTTTGCCATCTGGTATACGCCCGGCGTTGCGGCGCCCTGCAAGGCGATCCAGGCTGACCCTGAGCTTGTCTACGAATACACCAACAAGTGGAATACGGTCGCCGTGGTCAGCGATGGAACGCGCGTGCTTGGGCTGGGCGACATCGGTCCCAAAGCCGGTCTGCCCGTCATGGAAGGCAAAGCCCTGCTGTACAAATATTTGGGCGGCGTGGACGGCGTCCCCATCATGCTCGACACCAAAGACCCGGATGCTATCATCAATACCGTATTGATGCTCCAGCCCGGGCTGGGCGGTGTCAATCTCGAAGATATATCCAACCCAAAGTGCTTTTACATCCTCGATACCCTGCGCGAGAAAGCGGAGATCCCCATCTGGCACGACGACCAGCAAGGCACTGCCACCGTCACACTGGCGGGACTCATCAACGCCCTCAAAGTTGTCGGTAAAAAGATGGAGGATGTCAGCATTGCCTTTATTGGCGCCGGCGCGTCGAACGTCGCCTGTTCGCGTCTGATCTTCGGCTGGGGCGCGGATCCTGCCAAATGCTACGTGGTGGATACCAAAGGCATCCTCGGCAAACATCGCAAGGATATCGAGATGCGCAAAGCCGAATACAAGGATAAGTGGAAACTGTGCAACATCACCAATGCGCAGGGACGCGAAGGTGACATCCCCGAAGCGATGAAGGGCGTGGATGTGGTCATCGCTCTTTCCAAGCCCGGGCCTGGTGTGCTCCTCCCGGAGTGGATCAAGGCTATGGCAAAAGACCCAATCGTCTTCGCCTGTGCCAACCCAGTTCCGGAGATCTGGCCCTGGGAGGCGAAAGAAGCGGGCGCGGCCGTTGTCGCAACGGGTCGCTCCGACTTCCCAAATCAAGTCAACAACTCGCTGGGCTTCCCCGGCATCTTCCGCGGCACACTGGATGTCCGCGCCCGGACAATTACCGATGAGATGTGCTTTGCCGCAGCGCAGGCCATGGCTAATCATGTGGGTGACCGCCTCGCGCCGGATTTCATCCTGCCCAATATGGACGACTGGGAGGTCTTCCCGAAGGAAGCGGCTTCCGTCGCGATGAAAGCCATCGAGCAGGGACTGGCGCGCATCGAGACCACATACGATCAGGAATTCCAACGCGCTTCCCGTATTATCAAGCGCTCCCGTGATATGACAAAGCGCATGATGGAGGAAGGCTTCATCCCCGAACCGCCCGCAGATGATGGGCAGGGACCTGAGATTGATATGGAAACAGTCAAGGCCGCGTATTAGCGGAAGGAGAAAACCATGTACGACTTGATCATCATCGGAGGCGGTCCTGCGGGTTTGACGGCTACCATTTACGCCATCCGCAAACGCCTGAATGTATTGCTGCTATCGAAGGATCTGGGCGGCAAGACCAACTATCGCCTCGCCCTGCCGTGGATCGAAGATTACCAGGTCATCAGAGGACTGGAGATTGTCAACAAATTCCGCACAGAACTGGAATATCTTGATTTTGCCCGCCATATTGAATCTGTTGATAAAGTCGAAAGGAAGGACGATCACTTTATTGTTACCACCAAAGGCGGCGCAATATTGGAATCAAAAGCGGTCATCCTTGCCACTGGCACACGTCAGGTGCGCATGGATGTGCCCGGAGAAAAAGAGTACAGCATGAAAGGCCTTTGCTACTCCGCTCTTTCATACGCGCCGCTTTTCATTGACAAATCCGTGATCGTGATCGGCGATGATGACCTCGCATTACGCTCTGTCGGTGAACTTGCTACTGTTGCAAAAGAAGTAACCATGGTCTGCGCCAATGACAAAATGCTGGATTCTCCCCTTGGTCATAAACTTCAGCAGGCTAAAAACGTCAAGATCATGAAAGACTGCGAGATCGTGGAAGTGCAGGGAGATGAATATGCCCGCAAACTGATCCTGAAAGACAAGGCTGGCAAACTCAGCGAATATCCAGCCGACGGCATGTTCGTGGAAAAAGCGCTGGTGGCAAACACCAGCATGGTCAAAGATCTGGTCGAACTAGATGAACAGAGCCGCATTGTCATTGACAGCGCATGCCGGACGAATATCCCCGGTCTATTCGCGGCGGGTGATGTGACCAACAGTTATGCAGAGCAAGTCCTTGTCGCAGTAGGTGAAGGAGCAAAAGCCGCACTGAGCGCGTACGAATACCTGCTGCCGCGACTTTAGGGTCTTTTCCAATGCGTATGAGAAGATATTTTGGGATGCCTGAACTGATGGCATTCATCATTCTGTTTGCCGGTTGCGATGCCGCCGGGCGCGCGCCGCAGAAACCCGAGGGTGTTTCGATCGCTTTGCCTCCCTCTGAACATGAGGGCGAAATGTCCGTCGAACAAAAA